>JANLYX010000050.1:0-1500 GCA_031365865.1 Hyphomicrobium sp.
CAAGAGATTTAAGTCTTAGCTTCGAGCACAATCCAGCGTTTGTTGCGCGAGATCGGCGCCGTCTCTTCGATCGAGACGTTGTCGCCAATCTTGTGAACGTTCTTCTCGTCGTGCGCGTGGTACTTCTTCGTACGGCGCACAGTCTTCTTCAGTAGCGGGTGGGTGTAGCGGCGTTCAACCTGGACCACAATGGTCTTGTTGTTCTTGTCTGACACCACGACGCCTTGCAGCACGCGCTTGGGCATTTAAGTCTCTCCTTTACGCGCCCTTAGAGGCGCTGCCAGAGCGCTTGACGCGCGCTGCGGTTTTAACCCGGGCAATATCGCGGCGGATGTGCCGGATACGTGCTGTGTTCTCTAGCTGGCCTGAAGCCCGTTGAAAGCGCAGATTGAACTGCTCCTTCTTCAGTTTCACCAGTTGATCGTCGAGCTGATCGAGCGACTTGTCGCTAAACTCGCTTGCCATGTTCGTCCTCACTCGTATCGTCGTGCGCTGCTTGCCTGGCCAATTAGCCCAGACGCGTCACAATTCTTGTTTTGATCGGCAACTTGGCCGCGCCCAAAATCAGCGCTTCTTTAGCGATCTGATGGTTGAGACCACCAAGTTCGAAAATAATGCGGCCCGGTTTGACGCGTGCCACCCACAACTCAGGCGAACCTTTGCCCGAGCCCATGCGCACTTCGGCTGGCTTCTTGGAAACCGGCACGTCCGGGAACACCCGTGTCCACAACCGGCCGGCGCGCTTCGTATGACGCGCGATGGCGCGGCGGGCTGCCTCGATCTGGCGCGCCGTGAGGCGCTCAGGTTGCACAGCTTTCAGGCCCACTTCGCCAAAATTCAGCGTCGTGCCACCTTTGGCGTTGCCGTGGATGCGGCCCTTGAAGGCTTTGCGGAACTTCGTCCGTTTCGGTTGCAGCATGGTCTATTTGCCTCGAATGTCTCTTAAGTCTCGCTGGCCGGTTCGGTCGCCGTGACGTCGCCGCCACCGCCGCTGGATCCGCCTGGGCCACCGCCGCGACCACCGCGTCCGCCACGTCCACCACGAGGTGGGCGACGCTCGCCACGGTCGCCTTCATCGCGGCGTGGACGTGGGCTGCCGCCCTCTTGCATCTCGGCGGCTTTCTTCTCAGAGCCCATCGGATCATGTTCCATGATCTCGCCCTTGAAGACCCAGACCTTGATGCCAATGATGCCGTAAGCCGTAACGGCCCGCGCGATACCCAAATCGATGTCGGCGCGCAGCGTATGCAGCGGCACGCGGCCTTCACGGTACCATTCGGTACGTGCAATTTCAGCGCCACCGAGACGGCCTGCAACGTTGATACGGATACCGACGGCGCCCAAACGCAATGCCGACTGAACCGAACGCTTCATGGCGCGGCGGAACGCGACGCGGCGTTCCAGCTGCTGAGCGATACTTTCGGCGATCAGCGTGGCGTCGATCTCCGGCTTGCGGATTTCGACGATGTTCAAATGCACTTCCAAGGCGGTGAGACGGGC
>JANLYX010000026.1:0-60472 GCA_031365865.1 Hyphomicrobium sp.
CGAGACTGGCCACTCCTGCCGTGCCGGAAAGCTACCCCCCGAGATCGTCGTTGCCAGTTTCAAATCGCGAATAACCCCCCCCCCCCTGGTGGGGGTGGCCGGGAGGGGGGGAAACCAAACTGCCAACATTTGGGGGTCCCCCCACCCCTAACCCCTCCCCACGAGGGGGAGGGGGATTGCGCCCATACGGCACCGGGCTGCACCTCGCTCTCCTGATCGAAGAGGGGCGCGGCGAGTGGCATGCCCGCCGGATCGTCAGAGCTTTGGAAGCGAGAGGCGCCCGCGTCACGGTCTCCTCACTGCCGCATTGCGCTTTCGATACGGCGCTCAAAAGCGGCATCGATATTCCGGGCTTTAAGGGCGAACTGCCGGACGGTATTTTCGTACGCTCGATTTCGGCAGGAACACTTGAGCAAATCACGTTCCGCCTCGGACTGCTGCACGCGCTGCGCGAAAGCGGTGTGCGCGTCTGGAACGACGCCCGCATTATCGAACGTTGTGTCGACAAATCGCAAACCACGTTCTTGCTGCACAAGGCCGGCATAGCTACGCCGCGCACGCGGGTTTGCGAAACAGAAATCCACGCCCGCGAATACACTGCTGATCTGGCCCGCACACTGGTGATGAAACCGTTGTTCGGCAGTCAAGGCAAAGGCATTGGCCAGATCACATCACAAGCCGAACTCCCAGCAGGCGAAACCGTCGATCATATCTACTACATGCAGGACTTCGTCGCCCCCACCAACGGCGTCTATGAAGACTGGCGGGTGCTGGCCTCCCGTCATCGCGTCATCGCCGCCATGATGCGGCAAGGCACAACCTGGGTCACCAACATCCATCAAGGCGGCACGGCGCTCGCGCACGAGCCGGACGCGGAAATGGCCGCGATCAGCATGGCCGCGATGCGCGCGATCGATGCCGACTATGCCGGTATCGATTTGATCCGCGGCGCCGGCGGCCGCCTGCAAGTGCTGGAAGTTAATTCCAACCCGGCCTGGCGCGGATTGCAAGGCGTCACTAAAGTCAACATTGCCGAGGCCATAGCTGAAGATTTCTTAGCGACGGTTCTCGCTCATCGCTCGGCCGTTGGTGCGGTGTAATGCCAACGGCGCTTAAACCCGCGGCCATCCAAACCGCATTTCTCGAGGCGTGCGAAGACGAGCTGCGCGCCTTGAAGCCCGGCAATGTCCATATTTTTGGATCCGGTCACGGCATGGAGGTCAAGCACTTTCAGGATGCCGCGAATGCGGCGGCGCCCTATCTCGCCGACCCCCGGCTCGCTGTTGGCGCGCGCATTCTGAAGGCAACCGAGGCCAGCTTCGCCGCGACCGGCCTCAACACCAATCTCGGTATCATTCTGCTGTGCGCGCCGCTTGCCAAGGCCGCCGCTGAGACGGATATCGCGACCGGCCTGCGCCGCCGCCTCGCGCTCATTTTGTCAGAACTCGATGTCAGCGATGCCGTCGATACCTTCGCGGCCATTCGCGTCGCCAATCCTGGCGGACTTGGCAGAACCGAGGCAAGCGACGTACACGTAGCGCCGACTGTCACGCTGATCGAAGCCATGAACCTGGCGGCCCATCGCGACCGCATCGCTAACGCCTACGTGACGGCATTTTCGGATGTCTTCGATTTTGCCCTTCCAGCGCTTCACGACGCCCGCGCTCTGGCCGAGACCGGCGAGCTTGCGATCACCACGTTGCATATGACGCTGTTGGCTGAATACCCCGATACGCACATTGCCCGCAAATACGGCGGAGCCGCCGCTGTCGCAGTGCAACAGCAGGCCCGCGACTTACGGTCCAGCTGGTTTCCTGCCGCCAAGCAGCATAGCTCCGTCGAATTGTCGAAATTTGATCGCGATTTGAAGGCCCAAGGCCTCAATCCCGGCACCACGGCGGATTTCGTCGTTGCGACACTTTTCGCAGAACGGCTGACGAATAAGAAACAACCGTGAACGCACGGCCAGCGCGCTTTTAAGTTTCTACTTAAGTACTTGTCGAGACAGCCGACCTAAGGCTATTAGAGGACCGTGTCCCGCAAGGATCGCACACCTATCCAGCAGGCCTAACCGGGGGGAAGCGTCTCCGGGTGCTGCATGGTTGGATAGATAACCCAGGAGCAGAACCACCGGGTCCCGCCATTTCGACGGGGGAACGTTGGTGCTCGTATTGTTTAATTCTTGGAGGAACCCCCCTTATGGCGAAAATCAACAAAGTCATGCTTGGCGAATCGCTCGTCGGCGATGGCAACGAAGTTGCGCATATCGATCTCATCATCGGACCGCGCGGCTCGGCTGCCGAAACAGCTTTCTGCAACTCGCTGACGAACAACAAGGACGGCTTCACGTCGCTCCTCGCCGTCATCGCGCCGAACCTGGCCTGCAAGCCGAACACGATTCTGTACAACAAGGTCACCATCAAGGACGCCCGTCAGGCCGTTCAGATGTTCGGGCCTGCCCAGTACGGCGTCGCCAAGGCCGTGCAGGACTCGGTTGCCGAAGGCGTGATCCCAGCCGCTGAAGCCGACGACCTCTATATCTGCGTCGGCGTATTCATCCACTGGGAAGCGGCCGACGATGCCAAGATCCAGGACTACAACTATCGCGCCACCAAGGAAGCGTTGGCTCGTGCCATCTCGGGCAAGCCGACAGCTGCCGAAGCAACTGCACAGCGCAACTCCGTCTCACATCCGTTCGCTGCTAAGACTTGAAGCGGACACCGTCCACAGCAGGAAAACCATAAGCACAACACGTCCCCACCTATGAAGGTGGGTCTGCTGCAGCGATTGGGTAGACTACTTTCGGGCCGTTATAGCGGCTGACACTGACAGATCGGCACTACAGGGAAACCTGCCCGACCTGATTTGAGTTGGCCCAAACTGACTGGACTACTTCTCCCGGCCGGCGATCTCTTTGAGGTCTCCGGCCGAAATTTTTTGGGCATGTAGCGCGCTTGCCGTCAGCGCGCCGACCGCGCCGGCTGTGCGGACGGCTTCGAGATCGGCCCGGTCGCGGATGCCGCCGGCCGCGTAGATCCGCCGCCCTTGGGCTTTCGCAACGATTGCCGCAATGCGCACGAGATCTGGACCTTCATCGCTGCCAACGCGCGCCAAAGTCATGACGATGACACGAGAAGGCCAGAGAGCGGCATCTTTGAGTAAGGCATCGGGTCCCATGAACTCGTCACCGCGAAAGTCCAGTGACAGCACCGAGCGCGTGGGCGCCTCGGTCACGATGTCCTTCAGGCACGCGACGCTTTCCAGCGCTTCCGATCCGATGACAAGCGTCGTGACAGGCGCCGCCAAGACCGCGCGCGCTGCACCACGCGACGACGTCCCCGCATCGATCCAGATTTCCGTGCCCGGACAGACTTTGCTGACCGAGGGAACAAGATGGACATTGCGGCCCCTGCCCTCGATGCCATCGAGATCGGCGAGGTAGATGCGCCGAAACGGATAGAGCGACTTGAAGCCTAGGGCGATGCGTGCCGGATCGCTCCCCGGGGCGAGCGGCGTCACGAGCGGCTGATAGTTGGCGCGTTCGCCGCGCACGGCCCGCACCGCTTCACCCGCCGCCACGTCGATAACCGGTATGATTTCCATCGCAGCGCCCTTGGCAATCCTCGACACTTAAACACGCACACAAGCTCAGACGTTCAACGTTAACGTCTCAACTTACACCATTGCGCGCAATGCGGCCAAACTGGCGCTCTTGGCGGGCTGGCTGAGAGCGGCTATGACCTCAACACGCCAGTTTTGGCCCAACAGCCGTGGATTGAACGACGCTCATGCACACGCGCAAACTCGGACAGACCGGCCTCGACGTTTCCGTCATTGGCCTTGGCACCATGACTTGGGGCCAGCAGAACACCGAGGCTGAAGGTCATGCGCAGATGGATTATGCGTTGGACCACGGCGTCAACTTTTTCGATACCGCCGAACTCTATCCGATTCCGCCGCGCGAGAAGACCCAGGGTGCAACCGAGCGTATCATCGGCTCGTGGTTTAAATCACGCGGGACGCGCGCCAAGGTCATCCTCGCCACCAAGGCCGTAGGGCGATCGACGATGACGTGGTTTCGCGATAATGGCGCGCCGAGCCGCATCACCAAAGCGCAATTGAGCGAAGCCGTCGACAAGAGCTTGCAGCGGCTCAACACCGATTACATCGATCTCTATCAGTTGCATTGGCCCGACCGGGCGGTGCCGTGGGGCTCCAATCCAACACGCTTTAAGTCGGAAGAATTCGAAGGCGACGGTGCACCGTTTGCCGAGACGCTGGCCATCCTCGACGGCTTCGTCAAAGCGGGCACGGTTCGCCATATCGGCATTTCCAACGAAAGCGCCTGGGGCACGATGCGGTTTCTCACCGAGTCGGTTCAGCGAGGGTTGCCGCGCATGCAATCGATCCAAAACGCTTACAATCTGTTGAACCGGACCTACGACACAGCCTTAGCTGAAATCTCCAAGCATCAGAAGATCAGCCTGATCGCCTATTCGCCGTTGGCCCAGGGCTATCTGACCGGCAAGTATTTGGACGGCGCACGGCCTCCCGGCTCTCGCAGTGAGCTGTTCAATCGCGGCCAACGCTACGAGCTGCCTGCCACGGACGATGCTATCCGCGCCTATATCGCCCTGGCGCGCGAGTTCTCGCTCGATCCCACGCAAATGGCGATTGCCTTCGTCAATCAACAGCCATTCGTGGCCTCAAACCTGATCGGCGCGACCAACATGAGCCAACTCGCCACCAACATCGCCGCTGGCGATGTCACCTTGTCGCCCGAGATCAACGCCCGCATCGATGACATCCACCAGCGCTTTGGCAACTGTTCGCCGTGAGAGAATTTTCATGAGCGTTGTCATCGGATACGACGTTGGTGGCGCCAATCTCAAAGTCGCGAGGATCGAGGACGGGCGCATTTGCGGCGTCATCGAGATCGCCTGTCCGTTGTGGCAGGGGCTAGATCAGCTTGACGTCGCGTTGGCTGAAGCGGCGGATATCACCAAAGGCGCGGACGTTCATGCGGTGACGATGACGGCGGAGCTGTGTGAACTGTTTCCAACGCGGCACGACGGCGTCGTGGCTCTAAGCCGTCACCTAGCCGGCAGACTTGGACCCAACACGCAATTCTTTCTCGGCCTCAAGGGCTTTGGCAATGTTGACGCGGCCGTGGCCAACACCGATGCGGTCGCCAGCACGAACTTCTTGGCGACGGCGCGTGTCATCGCACAGCTCCAGCCGAAGTCGCTTTTAATCGACTTGGGCTCGACGACGACCGACATCGTCGCCTGTGATCGCCCGCAAGGCTTGAGCGATGCCGAGCGCCTGCAGACCGGCGAACTTGTCTACACCGGGTTCACGCGCACGCCGGTGCCGAGCGTAACGACGCGGGGCATTCTCGCCGGCCAGTGGCAGGGCTTGGCGCGCGACAACTTCGCCAACATGGCCGATGTCCGGCGCGTGCTCGGCACCTTGGCGGATGGCGTCGACCAGCACGCGACTTCCGACGGGCGCGGCAAGTCGGTGCCTGAAAGCTTGGCGCGTCTTGCCCGTGGCTTTGGCCGCGACGGCGAGGAACGCCATCTCGCAACCTGGCGTGCCGCCGCCGCTTATATCGAAGACGTGCAGGTCCGCTCGATTCACGATGGCGCGATGCAAGTTCTGTCGCGGCCCGGGCTCGAGATCACGAGCGTCGTTGCAGCGGGAATCGGCGCGTCCGTCGCAAGTCTCATTGCCAAGAGGCTTGGTCACCCGTGTGCAATGTTCGGCGAACTCATCGGCGCACCTGCCCAACTCAGCGATCAAGCCACCCGCTGCGCGCCCGCCGTCGCTGTTGCGATGCTTCTCGGTTGATCCATTAAAGTTGACGTAGCTACGGCTTCGCTCCGCCGCGTGGCGAGCCACCGGCGCTTTGCGCAAAGCAAGACAAGGGACGGGGCGGCGGGCCTCGATCTCTTTGTATTTTTTTATTCGGATGCAGCCTTCGCCGCCCCGCGATGTGAAAGGCTTGGCCACTTGCGCGGCTTAACCTTACGAGGGTGGGTCCCTCGCGCGATCCGTCGACACCACCATCCTCGCGCGCATCACGATTATCATCGAACGCGAGTTGAACCACGCTACTCCCTGAGGTTTCGCGCAGCCGGCAGACGTCCCCAGGTCCAGCTGATGGGTCCTGGCAGTCCGACACACCTCCCCCCGACCTCAAGATCCCAGCTCGAGCTTGGAGCCCTTGTCGCCACGGGAGGATGGACGTGAGGATACGGGAGGTTTTGAGAGCGGGGATAACTTTTTGGGAGGGAGTGGGGAATTGCGATTTCGGGGTCCGGGTGCGCCACTACTGCCCTGCCGCGACTGCCGGTTGCCGGCCCTACGCGTTCTTCAGTTGCGCCAGCCGATGCTCCAGCCGCTGTGTGGTGAACCCCAACGCAGCTTTGAGGGCCTGGTATTGGCGGCGCGCCGCGTCGCGGTCGACATCGGCGGAGCGGATCCCGGCGATCATCAAATTCTTGGCGGTGTGTTCGGTTGATACAAACTCGATGACCTTGACCTTGTAGCCGAACGCTTCGAGCAACAAACAGCGTGCGGCGTCCGTCACCAGATCGGCCTGGCGCTGCTTGAACAATCCGAATTTGGTGATGCCCTGCAGAGCTTCCATAGGTTTCGTCAGCTGCGGCGCGATTTCGTGCTGACAGCACGGCGCTGTGACGATCAATGCGGCGTTGCCGGCGATGCCGTGATGGATGGCGTCGTCGGTCGCGGTATCGCACGCATGCAGGGCTATGAGCAGATCGACCGGCGCGACGCGCGCGTCGCCCGCGCTCGCGGCTTCAAACGCCAAATCCCTGAACTTCAGTTTGACCGCCAAATCGGCGCAGAACTGGACCAGCTCCGGGCGCACTTCGATGCCCGTTACGCGCGCCTGCTTGCCGAGATGCGCCGTCAAATAATCATAGAGCGCGAAGGTCAAATAGCCCTTGCCGGATCCGACATCGGTCACCGACATCGCGCTCGCATTTTGCAAAGCCGACTGGCGCACGAGATCGTCGATGATCTCGATGAAATGGCAGATCTGCTTGAACTTCGGATACATCGATGGCTTGACGCGACCGTCCTCCAGCGTCAGTCCGAGATGCTTGAGATACGGCCGCGCCGGATCGACGACGTAGTCCTTGGCGCGGTTGTGATGGGTTTGGGATGCGACGGCGAAGGTTGGTTTGGCGAAGGTCAGTTGCGGCTCGCGACGTTTATTGTAGCTGAGCGTCGTGTCCTTCTCGGATGTAAACAGCGTGGCGCTGAGATAACTGTCGCCGGCGAGTGTGCCGATAGTGCTGACACCTTCGTCCACCGTCTTGATCTGCGTTACGTCATTGGTCTTGTGACGATAGACGAAGCGGAGGCTGTCCTTGTCGCGCACCGTCACGCGCGTCACGACGCATGTCTGCGCGGGGCCGTCGCCCCGGAATTTTCCGAGCGTCAGCTTGACGAATGTCCCGGCTCCAAGGCTTGCCTGCAGTGCGCCGAGGAAAGTTTGTTTTTTGTCGTGCGACCCCTCGGCCACGGCGAGTTGATCGATATCAGGCACGATCGTTGTCCTTCCGCCAGGTTTCAATCTTCTCCATCAGCCAGCCCCACGCTTGGAGTTCTGGCGGACCTGCGGTTTTGGAAATGGCGATATCGAGATACTTCAGTTCGTTGTCGATTTTTTCCGGTGGCAGCATGTGCAGACGCGTCGTCAAGACCGCCAGTTCCAAGACGGCGGCTTGAGCGCGATTGAAGCCTTGCCAGGGCTTGTGATTTTCCACGTGGACGATTTTGCCCATGAACCGTGGCCGCGCCTCGTCCTCGACGATGCGGTCGATTTGCAATTCCCAATGCGAAACGCATGTCGCGAGACGCCCACCTTTTATCTTCGTCGTCGCGAGCGTCGGCCAATTTTTGCGACCCGTGACGCAGCCAGCGAACACTCGGACGTCATCGGTGTGACTGGCCGCGAAGGCTGGCACCGCGCGCAGGTTGTCGAGTGTGCGCGACGGCTTGAAGGGCGCAATCACCCAATGGGCGCCGTCCTGAATGAGGCCAAGCGGCGCGACATGAACCTCGCCCTGCGCGTTCGAGGTGGTGACGATGGTTTCGACGATACGCGGCACTATTTCGTCTCCTTCGATGCCTTGAGGGTAGCACCCTCGGGCGCGTGCCGGGTCAGATCTTCGTTTCTCTTGTCCGCAGCGACACCCCAATCGAGTGGGTTATCCTGGGCGTAGCGTTTGCCAAGCGCTTGCGCAATTTCAGCCTTGGCCAACTCGTAACCGAGGTAGAACGCGTGCGCGCCATCGGTCTCAACGCCGAGCTTGGGATAGAGTTCGAACGGATCGTGCGAGACGTGATGGCCGTCGCGATTGTAGATGTGGACGCCGTCGTCGCCGGTTTGGATGCGGAAGTTGCCATCTTTGATTTCTGCCGCCGCGGCGCGAATTTCCGCGTCCGTCATTGGGTGCGGCATGAGATCGTGAAGTGACAACAATCCGCCGCCATAACCTTTCGGCAAACTCTCGTCTTGGTGGGCCAAATACATCAGGCGGCGGGCGGCGTCATGCTCCTCAATTGTCCGGCGGGTATGCGGCGAGACCTGTACGATCAAGACGTTTTGAATTTTAAGCTCAGAGCAAATGCCAAGCAGACACGCGGTCAAGCCTTGGCTATCGGCGTCGGTCAACTCGGTCAAATTGCCGGTGCCCATGAGCATTTCAACGCCGGGGCGTTGACGGCGCAGATCGGCATACCGCTCGAGCGATGCGATAAAACCAAAATGAATGGGATCAAGAATCGGATCAGCGATGACTTTGATATTCTTTGTCTTGGCGAGGTCGATGGCGCGTAACAGCGACGCCAGATCGCCGTGCGGCTTCGGCACCAGAATTGGGACACAGCTGGTCCCCTTGACGGCGTCGAGCGTCGTCTCATCAAGGCTCAAGACGAAGTCAGCGCCGGCTTTCGCAGCCCGTTCAAGCTCTTCGACATTGCCGCTATCGACGCTGACTTTGTAACCGGCCTTGACCAGCGCCTGAACCATGTCTTCGAGTTGCGGGAACGGCGTCCCCGGCTCGCAGCCGATGTCGATGACGTCGGCGCCTTTGGATTTGAGGATCGCCGCGCGACGCAGCATTTCCTCGACGCTCAGATGCGTTGCTTCGACGGTCTCGGCAAAAATGCGCAAGTCATGTTTTGAAAAGTCCGGAGCCTTGCCGCCACGGCCCAGGAACTGCGGCAGGTCTGCAAGTTCATCGGGCCCGCGCTCGAACGGCACGCCGTAATGGCTTCCCAAACTTTTCAAATCCATGCGCGAGCGGCCGGGCACGATGACGCGCGCGGCGTCGAGTGGCCCTTTCAAGCGGTTCTTGACGATCGCCTCCGTCATCAGGGCTGCGACCTTGATGCCGATATTGGCGACGGCATACGAACCATCTTCAAGACCGGCGCCTGCAACCGTTCTCATCAACCGGCCCTCGGCCAGCTTGCCGGTCAGGAATAGGAGCTTATCTTGATTGTTTTGAGCCATGTGAGCCGGGCCTCGACGGCCCTATGCAGGTCCGCCACGGTTTCAACGACAGTTGTGTCTTCAAAGCTTTTGAGCTTCTCGGTGTTTTCGAGATCGATGCGGCGCGGATAAACTTTGACCATGCCCTTGGGAGCTTCGGTGTCCATCTCGGGCGCGGTATCGCACGCGAACACGATTGTGGGCACTTGGCACTTGCCAGCTTGGGCAAACACATTTGTGGCGAGGTTATCAGAAATACCGGCGACACATTTAGCAACCGTGTTCGAGGTCGCGGGCGCCATGATCAGGGTGTGATAGACGCCGTAGTAGAAGGCTCCGACCGGCGCGGCGCTAGCGGTCGTGTCCTTGAAGATCCGAACATCTCCCGGCAGCTCGAAATCCTGCTTGTACATGCGAATGACTTCCGCCGCCGCCTTCGACACAAAGACGTCGAGATGCGGCAGCAACCGCATGATCTCGATGCTCTCCTTGAAGAAGTGGCCCGAACCCGTCAACGCCCAACCGAAGCGCGGCGTCTTGATACCTTTGAGGTCTTTCTCATAATCCATGGCGGCGCGATAGCACGCTTCGTTGACCGGGTCGATGGTGAAGGCCGATAGCGCTTAAAATGCCATGCTTAAGCCGCTAAATCCCGAGCAGCGCGCGCAACTGAGCGTCGTCAGCGGGGCCGAGCACACGCCAATCGAGAGCCGCCCGCTGAACGATTCCGGCGAAAACGGTATCGACGATGCCGTCTTCGGCGAGTCGCGCGGCTGGCGCTTTTGCGTCCACCTCGCACGACTTCAACAGCACCACGCTGGCGTTTCCGAGGCGCTCCGCCAGCCGCGCCGCCAAGCCGTCGGACGTTATCGTCCAGTCTTTGGGGATTGCGTCATCAACCTGGCACATCTGCAGCGGCAGCCAGACCGGTATCAGACCCGTGGCGATGATCCGGCTGAAACCTTCCAGACTGTCGGCTGGCGCCATGCGTTCTTGCAGGGTGAAATAGATCTCCGCCATCTGATGCATGCCAAGCATCGCAAGCCGGTGCGCGGATGCATCGTCGAAGCGGATGGCATTTTGGAGATCGCGGACCTTGTCTGCGAACTGCCCGCCGCCCGGAACCACGATCAGCCGCTGCTTGGATTGCGCGACCAGAGCCAGAACGGTTTGCAGGCGATCGGTTTCAGCAAGGCTGCCGCCGATCTTGAGGACTAGGCAGGGGCTCGGCCTCACGACATCAGCCACGGCCGAACTCGCGTGCCGCAGCCTTGGTGGCGGGCCGGATGATCTCGACGCCGCGCAAAGGTCCGCGTTCAAGCTTCTGCAATTTGATTCGAACCGCTGTGACGCGCTTGTCCTTGAGGCAGTTGCTGGCAATCCGCTCGGCAAACGTTTCGACGAGATTGATGTGGCCGCCGCGCGCCAAACCAACGATAAAGTCGATGATGTCGGCATAGGATGGCACCTCGGCCATCTTATCCTCGGCGCTGTGGACATGCGGGGCCAGCCGCGCTTCCACCGTGAATGCGACTTTCTGCGTCACGCCTTGCTCTTCTGCATAGACTCCGACGTTGCAATCCACGACGAAGTCGCTGACGAAAATGGTGTCGCCGATTTCGCGCGTGGCCGTCTCGCGCACCACTGCGGCTTTTCTTTTGTCCTTTTCGCTCATACGACTGGCCTTTCAAGCGCGTCCATAAGCTGGTCTTCGTTGAATTTGAGTTTCGCGGCCTCGTCCATGGTTGCGCGCACCGCAGTCACGCGAGTCACGTCGAGCGCGGAGTTACGGCCGGCGCGGCACAGCGCCCCGCGAAATCCCAGAACATCCGGCTGTAGGCGGACGAGGGGCGCGATATCGATCGTGCGCAGCGAACCTGCCAGTCCGCAAAACAGCGCGTGTTGCCGGGCGCGGCTGAGAAACTCACGCAGCGGCCCAAATCCCAAAACTTCCGTCAGGCTTCCCCTATTTTTATCAGCCGTGTCGAGCATGACTCCGGCAAAACCGGCCCGCGCCATCGCCAGCATCAACGTAAAGTCGGGTTCCAGGTCCGCCATCATGACGCCGACGATGCGGGTCCCTCCGAGCGGCAATTTGCCAAGCGCCGCGATCACCGCCAACGCGGCACTGCCGCCAACGAAGCCAACCTTGACAATATCAGCGCCCGCACGAGCCGTCGCAATTGCCGCGGCAGTGACGGCATCGGCCGATGCCGGAAAATCACCGGCTGTCGCACTGACCAGACAGCGGCCGGCGACCGCCTGAACGATACGGGAAATCTCGTTCCCCTCGAGTGCGCCGAGCGCGCCCTTTGAGGGATCCTTGGCATCGATGACATCTGCGCCGCCGCTGAGTGCCAACTCAGCCTCTTGTGCCGACGTGACGCTTGCCAGAAATGCCGGCGCACGCCGCCGCGTCAAGGCCTGTAACATTGCGAAATCCATGTTCCCGTCAGAACGTTCCGAAAATGCGCATTTGCTCGCGCACCACCGCCGCCCGATCCCGGCGCTCTTCAAGCGAGAGCCCAACCGTTGCATCTTGAACGACAGTCGCCTGTCCAGCCGACATTCGCAAGATGCGGGTGCCAAGTTGCACGGCCTCGGCCCGGTCATGGGTCACAAAAATGACCGTCGTCGGCTGGCGGTTCCAAAGCTCGATCACGAGTTCGCGCAGACTTTGCGCGGTTGGGTCATCCAGCGACACAAACGGCTCGTCCATTAACAGGATCTGGGGATCCAGGATAAATCCGCGCGCCAAGGCGGCCCGGCGCTGCATGCCGAGCGAAATGCGCTCCGGATAGGCATTGGCCGCTTGCGTTAACCCTACCCGCTCGAGCATCTCGGGAATCTTGGCGTGACGAAGATCGCCCTCGGGCAGAACAAGAGCGATATTTTCATAGACCGTGCGCCACGGCAAAAGGCGTGGTGACTGGAAAATGAAGGCCATGTGATCGCGACTGGTGCCAAGATCGATCGATCCTTCGAAATCCTTGTCCAAGCCGGCGATGATGTTCAGCAACGTCGACTTGCCGCAGCCGGACGGTCCGGTCAGAATCAAGAACGAACGCGGCGCAACGTCGAAGGCGACGTTATTCAAGACATGCTGCTCGTCACGGCCGCCGGCGGCCGCAAAAACCTTGCGCGTTACGCTGACGTGAATTGTGCTGTCGTCAGGGATAAGCGTGGCGTCTGGGCTCAGCGCCGCCATCTGTTGACCCTCGCCTGAATGGGTTGCAGAGCCAAGGTCTCGATAATTTGCACAATGATGATGAAAGCCAGCGCGTAGGCCAGGATCTTGGTCACATCGAACTCGCCGAACGCGATGTAGATCTGATAACCAACGCCCCGGCCGCTTCCGCCCAAGGCTTCCACCACCAGCACGATTTTCCACACCAATGCCAGCCCCGAGCGGGCGGCGGCCGCCAGAAACGGCGCAAGCTGGGGGATCGTGACGTGCAGGAAGGCCTTTCGCCAGCCGAACTTATAGACGTTCGCCATCTCACTGAGATCGCGTGACAGACTTCGTGCGCCCTCCCGCATCGTGACGGCGACATTGGGGATTTGATTGATCGCAACCGCAACGACCGCCGCCGTCCCATTCATGCCAAGCCACACATAACTCAAAGAAATAATGACAAGAGCTGGCAGATTTAAAAGCAGGATCAGCCACGGATCGAAAAACTTGTCGGCAATTTTAAAGCGGCCAAGGATCAGACCGATGGCCGAGCCGAGGAACATCGCAACCGCGAAAGCCATCACAACGCGGAGAAGCGTGGCGCCAACGTGGGTAAACAGTTCACCCGCCATTGCCTCTTGGCCGAGGACGGAGAAAACGGCGGCGGGGCTTGGAAAATAACGGTTCTGGGCAAAGTCGGCGGCAAGTTGCCAGATCAACCCCAGCACCAGCAGCGAGCCGAGCGACCAGCCCAATCTCAAGAGGGCGGGGCTGCGGATCAAACCTCCCTTAGCCGGCTTGAGTATCAAAGAGTTTTGGGTCGAAACGGGTGCCATGGCCAACGAGTTCTGTGTCCCCAAGTTCAATCAAGAGCTTTGCCATCTTTTCGGCAGATGCCGTCTCGGCCTGGCCCCAGCCAGCCGTGATACCGGAACGGAAGTAGGCTTTGACCAGGGCAAATTCGCCCTCATTGGCAGGCCTGACCAGCGAGCGGATGCGTTCCCACGCTTCATCCGAGTTTGCAAGAACCGTGTTGGCGTCGTTAGCGGCGGCGAGCAGTTTGTCGACCGGAACGCCTTTATCTTTGGTTGTCTTGGCCGACCAGATAAAGCCGACAAGAGGGGGTGGGGGGAAAATTTCCAGCGTCTTGATGACGTCCGCCATGCTGAGCAGCTGCCGCGACCCGCTGCCGGCGAGGCGCGCCGCATAAGTCCAGAAATTTAGGCAGGCATCGAGCCGGCCATTCCTGAATTCCTCCGTAATGAGCGGTGCGGCCCCATAGACCGGCTCGGTGATTTTGGCGATGTCCTTACCAATCATTTTTTTGGAGTAAGCGCGCAGCAAGACCCAGCTTTTGTCGACGGCCGTTCCAGCGACGCCGATCCGCTTGCCTTCGAGATCCGCGAGAGTTGTGATGGGACTATTGGCTGGCACCATCAGCCCGCCCAATGCTGAGGAATAGGGAGCAAATCTTATGTCGTCACCTTTGGAGCGCTGGCGCATGGCCCAGGTCCAATCGCTGACAATGACGTCAGCCTGGCCCGACAGCAGCGACACCGGGCCTGCCTGATTGTTGGCGACTTCGACGGTGTGCAGCTCAATACCGTACTTCTTGTCGAGGCCTTCCTTGCGCAAGGTCTCAACCATCCAGTTTACGGTGCCGTATTTTACCGACGCTAGGCGCACCGTCTGAGTGGCGGCAAGCACCGGCGATGGCCAATGCGCCAACGTAAGCGCTCCGCCAGTTAGAGCCAGAACTTGGCGCCTCGACATCATTTCGGCTGGTCCTGCGGTTTGAGCTTGTTGCGCCAAAGCCAATGCAAGCCATGCAGCCAGAGTTCGTCGGTATTGCCAATGACCGCGACCGACATCGACTGCTTCAGCTCGCCCTTTTTCACGTCGCGGACAAAAAGCTGCAAACTGAGGAGCGCGTCTGAGACCTTGTCGACAAAGCCGGTCACAACGAGGTCCGCGCCAGCCTTATCGGCAATCGGCACTTCGCACCCATCGCACTGGTTAAAGGGCGAGGCCTTCTCGATCTCGGCCGCAATCGGTTTCAAATCCAAAACTTCGAAGCGGCCGTCCTTTTGCATCAGGCTCTTAAGTTCGTCAGCCACCATGATCAGGCGGCGCTGATCCTCAGCATTCGATTGCGGCACCATTTCCCCATCCTGGGAAACGTCATGATAATCGAAAGGGAAAATGGCCATTTTTTGCGCCGCTTGGGCGGAACTTGCAAAGGCCATCGCGAGCACCAGGAACAAATGGCGAAACATCATGAATTGTCGGAACCTTGGTTGCTTGGCCAGGTCGAACGAACCGCAGCCTAATTACTTAGGACATACGTGCTATCGCCGCGCCTTAGATTGCAAGAGCGCCGCCGGCCAATGCCCAACACGCGCGGTCACAATAGCGCGAGTGCGTTGGGCTCGCCTTGACAAGTCCGGCCTCGCCCCCCTCTTAATGAAATACAGTAACACTCATAAGGCGCAACCCTCGCGCGCCATTCTGGCCGCCGTTGTCGCAGGAGACGTCATACGTGTTGACTATGAGACGCGACCGCCACGCTGCAGGAGTTCAGCATGATATTGTCCGGCGGCGTTTATTCCCCCTAACAGTGATATTGGCGGCGCTTTTCGCACTTCCGGCTTCCGTTTTTTCGGCTATCGCGCAGGAAAACGAAGTCCCATCCGCAGCTAAACCTTCCGAACCGGCCAAAGGCGCTGTCGCGGCGCCCGTGTCGAAAGACACAATGACGATCCCGGTGTTGCTGCTGAAGGAAACGCGCACCAAAAACCAGCCCATCTCCCTGCTCGACTTAGCCCCGGCAGACGACGGCATTGCCGGCGCGAAACTTGCCATTGCCGACAACAACACCACCGGTCAGTTCGTCAAACAAAATTTCACCCTCGACGTCAAGGAAGGCGCCATCGATGATCTCATCAAGGGTGCTGAAGCCAAGGTCGCCGAGGGCGTTGGCTTTATCGTCGCCGATCTCGAGCCGGCCAGTCTGTTAAAGCTCGCGGATGCGCTCAAAGGCAAAGACGCGCTTGTCATCAATGTCGGCTCAGCCGACGATTCCGTTCGCGAAGAAAATTGCCGCGCCAATATTATTCACATTCCCCCGACACGGACGATGCAGGCGGATGCGCTTGGCCAATATCTGGTTTGGAAGAAGTGGACGAACTGGTTCTTGGTGTCCGGGCCGCAACCTGAAGACAAACTGTTTGCAGATGCCATCAAGCGCACCGCCAAACGCTTCGGTGCCAAGATCGTCGACGAGCGGGAGTTCAAATACGAGCCCGGCAGCCGCCGCTCGGACGGTGGCTTTGAGCAAATCCAACAGCAGATCCCGACGTTCACGCAAGGCGCCAAAGAGCATGACATCGTCATGGTCGCGGATGAAGGACAACTGTTCGGCGATTATATTCCCTACCGGACCTGGTCGCCCCGCCCGGTCGCTGGCACAGCCGGCCTAGTGGCGTCGAGCTGGCATCCGGCGCTGGAATTGTGGGGCGGCACGCAATTTCAGAACCGCTTCCGGCGCTTGAACAACCGCATCATGCGATCGCTTGACTATGACGCCTGGCTGGCTGTGCGGATTGTCGGCGAAGCTGCAACCCGCAAGCAGACCGGCAGCTTCAAAGACTTGAACGCCTTTATCCATTCACCCGAATTCGAGGTTGCGGCCTTCAAAGGCGTGAAGACAACGCTGCGGGCCTGGAACGGTCAGCTTCGCCAGCCCCTGGTCGTCTCGACTCCGAAGCTGCTGGTATCGATCTCGCCGCAACAAGGCTTTCTCCACCCAACATCCGAGCTAGATACCCTGGGCTTAGATAAACCAGAGACCAAGTGCAAAGCGTATACGCAGTAGGCCCCGGACGAACCTGCCGGTCAGCTACAGCGTTTTGGAGGCTATGAATGTCACGACCCAGGAACTTTTTAACTGCCGCTTTGCTGACAGGCGCAGCCTTTGCGTTATGCGCGCCGTCTGCACATGCATTCACGGCCTACGTCACCAACGAGAAAGACAACACCCTCTCGGTCATCGACGGGGAAAAGCTCGAGGTCGTCAAGACCATCAAAATCGGCCAGCGTCCGCGCGGCATTGTCACCTCCAAAGACGGCAAGTGGCTGATCATTTGCACCAGCGACGACAACATCGTGCAAGTTTATGATTCAACCACCTTCGAGCTCGTCAAGACCCTCCCCTCCGGTCCCGATCCCGAGCTTCTTATCCTTCATCCCGATGGCCAAACGTTGTACATCGCCAACGAAGACGACAACCTGGTTACGATCGTCGACATTGTAAAAGGCACCGTCGTTTCCAACGTGCCAGTTGGCGTTGAGCCCGAAGGCATGGGCCTAAGTCCAGACGGCAAGACCCTGGTCAACACGTCTGAAACCACCAACATGGCGCATTTCATCGACACCACGACGCACAAGACTTTTGACAATGTCCTGGTCGACAGCCGTCCGCGCGTCGCCATGTTCAACAAGACCGGCACGCAGCTTTGGGTGTCGTCAGAAATCGGCGGCACGGCGACGGTAATCAATCCCGCCGATCGCAAAATCATCGGCAAGGTGACATTTGAAATCCAAGGCGTCGCCAAGGAAGCCATTCAACCCGTCGGCATTCGCATTACCAACGATGGCAAGAAAGCGTTCATCGCTCTTGGGCCGGCCAATCGGGTGGCCGTTGTCGATACCACAACACTGAAAGTTGAAAAATATATCTTGGTCGGGCAGCGCGTCTGGCAGATGTATTTCTCGCCCGATGACAAATATCTTTTCACCACCAACGGCGCGTCAAACGACGTGACGGTGATAGACGTGACCAATCTTAAAGCCATAAAATCCATTAAGACCGGCCGGTACCCCTGGGGCGTGGTCGTGTCCCCCAACTGAAGTTAAGAGATCATCGCGCGATGACGATATCTGCCCCGGAGCTATTCAATTCGGACCACACGCCAGCGCTCGTTGTGAGCGGGGTCAGTCATGCCTTTGGCGACAAGAAAGTCTTGAACGACGTGTCGCTATCGGTACCCCAGGGCGCTTTCGTCATGCTGCTCGGTCTCAATGGGGCGGGCAAATCGACATTGTTTTCGCTTGTTACCCGGCTTTACGACAATGTGTCGGGAGAAATCCGCATTCGCGGTTTTGACGTGCGCCGCAAACCGTCGGCCGCCCTGCAACGCTTGGGCGTGGTGTTCCAGAGCCGGACTTTGGATAGCGACTTGAGCCTCATTCAAAACCTAAAATACCATGCAGCCTTGCACGGTTTCAAAGGCCGGGAAGCAACGAACCGCGCCATGCACGTTCTCGGCGTCGTGGGCCTGGCTGAGCGGGCGCGCGACAAGGTTAGGGCGCTGTCGGGTGGCCAAGCCCGGCGCGTCGAAATTGCGCGGTCGCTGATGCACCGGCCAAGCTTGCTGTTGCTCGACGAGGCGACAGTCGGCCTCGACATCGGCTCGCGCGAAAGCGTCGTGAAAATTGTCCGCGATCTCGTTGCAAAAGAAGGTTTGGGCGTGCTGTGGGCGACGCATCTAATGGACGAGGTCAAAGCTTCCGACCTTGTCGTCGTCCTTCATGAGGGCAAAGTTTTGTTCTCAGGCCCTGTACCTGAACTCCTCAAATCAACCGGTAAAGACACCGTCAGCGCCGCTTTCCGCGCTTTGACCGGTACCGCAGCCGGCATGCAGGAGGCCGCGTGATGACAATCACGGTCTCGGCTCCGCAGACCATGCCCGCGCATGGCGCCATCGAAGGCGCTGATGTCCGGCGCATCGGATTATCAGGTTATCTCGCCTGTTTCAGCGGCATTGTCTGGCGCGAAGTGCTGCGCTTCATCCATCAGCGCGAACGCTTTTTGTCGGCGTTGGTGAGGCCACTCATCTGGCTGTTCATTTTTGCCGCTGGCTTTCGTCAAACGCTTGGCGTCTCGATCATTCAGCCCTACACGACTTACGTTCTCTATGAGACGTTTGTGACGCCCGGTCTGGTCGGCATGATTTTGCTGTTCAACGCCATGCAATCCTCGCTCTCGATGGTCTACGACCGCGAAACCGGCGCCATGCGCACCTTGCTCGTTAGTCCGTTTCCACGCTCGTTCTTGCTGTCGTCAAAGCTCTTGGGCGGCGTACTTGTGGCGGTGCTGCAAGCCTACACCTTCCTGTTCATCGCCCGCGTCTGGGATAGCTGGTCTTGGGAGAAACAACCCGATTGGGCAAGCGTCGTGACCGCAATCCCCTCTAATCTGCTCGAAACTTTCCATCAGTTCCAAAATGTTGATCCCGCGCCCTTCGGCTACATCACTGTTCTGCCTGCCCTGATCCTGGCCGGGCTGATGCTGGGATCGCTCGCGCTCTTCATGTCCTCGGTAATCAAGCAGCTTGAGAACTTTGCGGGCGTCATGAATTTCGTGATCTTCCCGATGTTTTTCATGTCGTCGGCGCTCTATCCGGTCTGGCGAATCAAGGAAAGCAGCCCGATGCTGGCGACGTTAACCTGGCTCAACCCGTTCACCCATGCCGTCGAATTGATCCGCTTCGCGCTTTACGGCCAGATCGGCCCTACACTTGAAAACGGCACCCTCGACCTCACCCATCTTTACATTGTTCTCGCCTGTACCGTGTTCTTCCTCAGCGCCGCGATTTATGCTTATAACCCGTCAAAGGGTTTGATCGCACGCCGGGGCGGCCCGGGCGGGGGCGCTTGAAGGAAAGTATCGCATGACAATCTCATTCTGCACATCGCGCCTTGTCCGCACCGGGGTTATGTCTGTCGCTTTAATCGCCGCGAGCGCGTCGCTGACCTTTGCGAAAGACTATGCCGATCCCAACTGGCCGTGTATCTCGCGCAAGGTCATGGAAATATCGGCGGCGCAAATCTGGGATGGTCCAGCGCTCGACAACGCCACCGGCTGGCAGAACGACGACGAGATCCGCAAGCTGTCTTCCAATCTGATTGCCCGGCGCTACAAGCTCGAAGATGTCGAGGCGTCCATCAAGAAATATGCCGATAGCGTTGCGGCCGATCAGCGTGATGCGAGACTCATGGACCTTTTTGCGGCCGTGCTGTCGCGTTCGAACGACGACCGAAAAATCGTCATGTCGGGTATCGAGCGCTTCCATAAGCGACAGCTCGAACTCGCCAAAAAAATTGAAGCGACCGGTGCAACAGTACCTTTACCCAACGAGGCAGCCGCCCGCCCCAGCGCGGCAAGTTCGGGCAAAGAAGCGCCAGCTCCGGAAGTTGCCGAGCAGGACACGACCGTTGGTAATGCCAATGAAGCGGCCGAAAAGTATCGTTGGGATGTCCGCATTTTCCAGGAGCGCCAGCAAAACCTGCCGCTCGCCTGTGAAATCCCCGGCCTGATCGAAGAACGTGCCGGCGCCATCGCCCGCGCCATCCGGGCCCTGATGAAGGGATGAGCCCGCGCAGCCTCAAGACTCTCGAACTAGCGGCAAGGTTGATCTCCCCGGCCATCGCCGACGATCATGCTGGCTGCTTCAAGAACCTGCCGGACGGGCTGGCTTTCCAGGTCATCACGCCTTGCACAAAATTGATCGACAGCGGACGCGCAAGCCAAGAAGATCTCGGTAACGCCTATTTTGCGCGCGCGGATGCCCGCCACAAGCTCGCGCAAATACTTTACCTGGCTGGCGATCACGTAGGCGGCACGGCGTCGATTAAGCTCAGCCTCGCCGACTACGAACAAGCCATAAAAATAAATCCAAAAAATCAAAAGGCCGAGATCGGCCAAACCGGCGCGTCAATTCTAAAGCAAAACCCGCCAAAAGCCCTGCCGAAATCTAAGCCGCCGGAAAATGCCACGCGTCCCTCAACGCCCGTTCCCAACATCGCCAACGGCTATGGCTGGATAAAGCCGCCCGCTCGAGACACTGCGGCACCAGCCCCGAGTTCCGGCCCGCTTCCCACCATTGCGAACGGCTACGGCTCGATCAGGCCGCAAGCGCCCGTCCAGGAAGTGCCTCATCCTTTTATTTGGGGCGGGCAGCCGAAGTTCAACCAGATACAGCCGCCGGAGGTAAATGTAGCCCTTAGCTTGGCGGAAGCGAGTGCGCTTTTCCGCGACAAACATTTCGACGATGCGATCAAAATTACCTCCACGGCCATCACGGCCAATCCGAAGTTTGTTGACGCGCTGAGATTGAGGGGCGCTTCCTATGCAGGCAAGGGCGAATTCGACAATGCCGTGTCGGATTTTTCAACGGCATTCGAGTTGCAACCTAAATCCCGCGAAGTGATCAACGGATTAAACGCGGTACACCTCATGCGGGGCGCCGATTTCGTTGTACGCAAAGACTACGACAAAGCGGAACAAGATCTGGATACCGTTTTGAAGCTCGATCCCGGATCGGTCCCGGCACACACACTATATGGCCATATCCATGCGATGAAATTAGAATTCCCAAAGGCCATTTCGGAGTTCGATTGGGTCCTGGCCGTGACCCAAGGCGATGTCAAAACCCTCACCGCGCGAGGCGCGGTCTATATGATGCTTCGCGACTATGAAAAAGCTATGGCCGACTTTGACTACGCATTGAGCTTGGATCCTAAGCTGCCGCTGGCACTCGCCAACAGGGCGCGAATTTTGCGTTATACCGGCAAGATCAAAGAAGCCATCGAAGAATTTGACCGGTCCATTGATAGCAACCCCGCAGACGCAATCGTATTGCTGGATCGCGGCAACACGCTCTTGGCTTCTGGCCAAATTGCGCGAGCCTCGGATGATTTCGACAAGGCCGCTGAACTCAATCCCGGAAGCCCTGCCCCTTATAGCAATAGGTGCGGGCTTTACTTTCTAAAGCACGATTACGCGCACGCTCTAATCGAATGCGACAAAGCGCTCAAGATCGATCCCGCTTATGCCGACGCCTTGGCCAATCGCGGAGAAATCGAATTAGCAACCGGAAAGCCGGATGCCGCACTATCAGATCTCACAAAGGTGATAGAACTCAATCGCACCAGCGACGTCGCATTTTGCCGGCGCGCCGCAATTTTCCTGTCTCAGGGACAACTCCCGCAAGCTGCTTCGGATCTAAAGATTGCGCTGGAGATCAATCCCCGTTCCTCATTCGCCCATTCGTTGAGAGGCACGCTATCGCTTATGGGTGGCGCCAGGGAATCGGCGGTTGCGGATTTCTCCGCCGCACTCGAAATTAATCCTACCGACGCGCGCGCCCTGGGCGGACGAGGGTGGGCATTGGCAATGTTGGGTGATGACGATCGCGCGCTGGCCGACATCGAAAAAGCGATTTTGATCGATCCCCGATGCCTCGGCCTACGCTTGGCGCGGCGGCGTTCTGTTCAAAAAAAATCAGCAGCAAAAAGCCATGTTGGATTACGCTAAGGCAATAGAGCTTGAACCGGCCAACACGTGGATCTTAGCCACTCGGGGCGAGGCCTATCTGAAGCAGAAAGCTTTAAAAGAGGCGATGGCCGACTTTGACAAGGCGATCAAGATCAACCCAAAATTTGAAATGGCGTATATCGGCCGGGCGATTTTCTGGGAAAGCAAAGGCGATTTACCGAAAGCGATATCTGAACTGACTAAGGTCGTTGAGATCAACCCGCGCAATGCTAACGCCTATGCTGAGCGGGGGCGACTGCGCAGATTTAAAAGTGACCTTGTCCATTCTGACGCGGATTACGCCAAGGCAATCGAAATCAATCCGCAGTTGCGCAATGTCATTCAGCAATACCGGCGGCGGTAAAATCCCTGATCGACTGAGTAAATACAAATGCCAAGGAGCACTCGCCAATGCCCTCCTACCGACGGCTTTGGATCGTGATCGCCTTGTGCGTGCTGGCGATTTCTCCAGTATAGGCGCAAGATCGCACCCTCTCTTGCCTCGCTTCCCCAAAACCGCTAGGCGTTGGCAAAGACGGCAACAGGCTTACCCAGTTCAAGCGCGGCGTACAACACCCAGAGGCGAACATGGCGGACGAAGCAGTTGTTGCCCAAAAAGGCCCCTTTCAAGTCGAGCTTACCGAGGGCAAGGATTATTGGTTCTGCCGCTGCGGCCGCTCCAAGACGCAACCGTTCTGCGATGGCTCGCACAAAGGCACGTCGTTGGAACCTTTGAAGTTCACGGCCGATCAAACCGGGCTTGCCAATCTCTGCGGTTGCAAGGCGACCGACGACGAGCCCTACTGCGACGGCACGCATAACGTGCTTTGAGGCCTTTAACCCTCACCCCGCTGGGGCCAATTTGCTCTTGCGGACCGAGTAGGCGAAGTAAATCACCATCCCGGCTGCCAGCCAAATGATGAAGCGCCAGTGCGTTTCAGACGGCAGGAACGTGATCAGAGCGCCGCACGACAGCATACCCAGGCCCGCGAACAGAGTGCCAAACGGCATCTTGAAAGGACGCGGCATATCGGGGTGCGTGCGCCTCAACATGATGACGCCGCCGCATACCAGTACAAACGCCGCCAGCGTACCGATGTTGACCAGCTCAGCGAGCACACCGAGCGGGATCATACCGGCCATGATCGCCATGATGACGCCGGTGATGACGGTGGTTCTCACGGGCGTGTGGGTGGTCGGATTGATCTTCGAGAAAAACGCCGGCAACAGCCCGTCGCGCGAAACGCCGACGATGATGCGCGTCAACCCATAGTAGAGCACCAGCATCACGGTCGTCAGGCCAAAGATCACGCATGTCGAAACGAAGCCCGCCGCCGTGTTGTAACCAATCTGCAATAGAGAAGCCGACGCAGGCGACGGCACATTCAAAGATTTGTACGGCACGATCCCCGTCATCAGTGCCGAGACGATAATATAAATGACCGTGCAGAACGCCAGCGCGCTGAGGATGCCGATGGGCACATCGCGTTGCGGGTTCTTGGCTTCTTCCACCGCCGTCGACACGGCGTCAAAACCGACGTAAGCAAAAAACACCAGCGAGGCACCCGCCAAGACCCCAATGGGCTTGCCATCGAGGCCATGATCGAACCAGCCGAATGGCATGAACGGCGACCAGTTTTCCGGATGGACGTTAAATACCGCGACGCCGACAAAAACAATCACCGCCAACATCTTGATGAAGACCGCGGCGGCATTGACCCGCGCCGTTTCTTTGACGCCCGCGATCAGCATCGCCATCAGCATGAGAATGACGATGACGGCTGGAAGATTGAAGGTTCCGCCCATTCCATGTTTCAGGGCTTCCTCGGAGGTTGGGTTGAACCCGAACGTTTCCAGAGCTCCGCCGAGATAGGAATTCCAGGCCAGCATCGTCGGCCCTTTCGTCAGGTGCTCGGGAAGCCCTAGTCCGACCGCGTTCAGCGCATTGTTGAAATAGCCGGACCAGCCATTGGCGACGGCCGCAACCGAGACGCCGTATTCCAGGATCAAATCCCAGGCGATGATCCACGCTATCAACTCGCCGAACGCCGCATAGCTGTAACCGTACGCACTGCCGCAGCCGCCGACGCTGGCCGCAAGTTCCGCATAAGACAGTGCCGCGAAAGCACATGCCAAGCCAGCGACCACAAACGAAAGCACAACCCCCGGGCCTGACATTGTGGCAGCCGCGTGCCCCGTCAGCACGAATATACCGGTGCCGATGATCGCGCCGACGCCGAGCAGCGTCAAATCGAAGGCGGTTAGAACCTTCTTGAGGCCGTGATCGTTGTCATCATAGGCGACGGGCTTCTTGCGAAAGAGATCGGTCATGCGCTTGGCCTCTTGTCCCTGAGCGTGAAAGACGCGCGCAAACGCTCTCTGATCAGCACTTAAAAGGCTGACGTGTCCCCGGCGTCTTCGCTAAGCCTGAGCTTGGCAAACACACAGGCAGAAGTCCACCGCTGGATTACATTGCAAATGGCGCCAGACGGCCTTCAGCCGCAAGCGTTGCCAAGCCCGGGACGATTGATGAGGTGGCGCGGCACAACATCGGGTACCGCGAACCGGCTCAGAGGCCGCCGCCAATAATGCAGCACGGACTGTAGTGGTCGTGTCATGGCGCTAGGCCGAGGTTCAACTGGCCGGTAACAAACCCGCTCAGGCCCAGTCAATCCAGGACTCTGTCGGGCCGCTGTTAGCGGCCCTGCGAGGCGGCCATGCATTCCGTCATCAGACGGCGCTCAAGGCGTACCAAATCTTCAGGAATGGAGGTGCCGGTCTGGCGATATTCCCGCATCCGCTGTTGAACAAGAGCAACGCAGCGTCTTGGATCGTCTTCCGACTGTTCCATCTGCGTGACCAGTTCCACGAAGTCCGTATTTCGCTCGCTACCCATTTGTTGCGACATCAGTCTCGAGTCTCCCGCTATCCTCGTTTACGGCCGCCACTCTGTGAAGAACACTGCATGTTTCGTTCGAAGCAAAAGTCCAGGCTACGAACAATACATCAAAAATTCCTCAATCGACGTGTGCCGCTCCCTCGTAATTTCGATTGCCAGTTAACAGTGGCTAAACAGTCATGAATAAACTCTGAACGGCCGCGTTGGCCCTCTGCCAAACTGGAGCGAACGGTTAAATGCTCCGATCGTGGCAAGCCTTAGGCTCAATGGCGTTCGAAAATATGCAACGCATCAACAATTGTTGCAGGGCAGTAAAAAAGCTCAAGCGAACAACCGGGAAAGCCCGGTTTCTCTGGATTGATGTGGGCTTGACGCTCTGCTACCCCTCGGCCATCGCACCAAGGATATCCACAACATGATTCCCCGCTACTCCCGAATCGAGATGACCAGCATCTGGGAACCCGAGACCAGATTTAGGATTTGGTTCGAGATCGAGGCGCACGCTGCGGCGGCCATGGCCGAGATTGGAATGATCCCAAAAGACGCCGCCAAGACGATCTGGGACAAGGGGTCGCAAGCCAAGTTCGACGTCAAGCGCATCGACGAAATCGAGGCGGTCACTAAGCACGATGTCATCGCTTTTCTCACCCACCTGGCCGAGTTCGTCGGCCCCGAGGCCCGCTTCATCCACCAGGGCATGACGTCCTCAGACGTGCTCGACACCTGCCTGAGTGTGCAGCTGGTCCGCGCCGCCGATCTCCTCATTGCCGATATCGACCGCTTGCTGACGGCGCTGAAATCACGGGCGCTGGAACACAAGAATACCGTTACCATCGGGCGCAGCCACGGCATTCACGCCGAGCCGACAACGTTTGGTGTCAAGCTTGCTTACGCGTATGCGGAATTCGCCCGTTGCCGCGAGCGCATGTTGGCTGCGCGGAAAGAAATCGCGACCTGCGCCATTTCCGGCGCGGTTGGGACCTTCGCCAATATCGATCCCCGCGTCGAAGAGTATGTCGCGAAAAAGCTTGGTCTTGTGCCCGAACCGGTCTCGACCCAGATCATTCCGCGCGACCGTCACGCCATGTATTTCGCGACGCTCGGCGTGGTTGCCTCTTCGATGGAGCGGCTGGCGGTTGAAATCCGGCATCTGCAGCGCACCGAGGTTCTGGAGGTGGAAGAATATTTCTCGCCTGGCCAGAAGGGTTCCTCCGCCATGCCGCATAAGCGCAATCCGGTTTTGACGGAAAACGTCACCGGCCTCGCCCGCATGGTGCGCGCCTATGCGCTGCCCGCCATGGAGAACGTCGCGCTGTGGCATGAGCGCGATATCTCGCACTCCTCCGTCGAGCGCATGATCGGGCCGGATGCCACCATTACGCTGGACTTCGCCCTGAATAGAATGGCCGGGGTCATCGAGAAACTCGTCGTCTATCCGTTCAACATGAAGAAGAACCTCGACAAGCTCGGTGGCCTGCACAATTCCCAGCGCGTTTTGCTGGCTTTGACGCAGGCTGGAGCGTCGCGCGACGATGCCTACCGGCTGGTCCAGCGCAATGCCATGAAAACCTGGGAACACGGCGCCGACTTTTTAGCCGAACTCAAGGCCGACAAGGACGTGACGGCGAAGGTCCCGGCGAAAAGCCTCGAAGCCATGTTCGACCTCGCCTACCACACCAAACACGTCGACGCGATTTTCAAACGGGTGTTTGGGTAGCCTCAATACCGCGTCACCAGATCGGCAACAGTGGGACGCTCCCGCTCCTCGGGCTTTTCCTTCGCGCGGCCCATGTGAATGAAGCCGGCAATGCGCTCGCTCTCGCTGAGTTGTAGGGCGGCGCGAACGCTCGGACTATAGGCGACCCACTCGGTGATCCACGACGTGCCAAAGCCCAGCGCGTTGGCGGCGAGACAAATGTTGAAACAAACCGCGCCCGCCGACATTACCTGCTCCCACTCCGGAGCGCCGGGGCGGGGCTTGACCGACGACACGACGCCCAGCACGAACGGCGCGCGCTGAAAGCGCTTGCGCTCCATATCGAGCCTAACGGGCGACGGCGGCTCGGCCTCCTCGCGCTGGCAGGCCTCCGCGAAGACCTCGCCAATGCGGGCGCGCGATTCGCCCTCGAATACGATGAAACGCCAAGGCGCCACTTTCTTGTGGTCGGGTACACGCGTGCCGACCGCCAAAATGCGGTCAAGTTCGGCGGCAGTTGGGCCCGGAGCTAAGAGCTTGTCCGGCTTCACGGAACGGCGTTGGGCGAGGAAGTTAAGTATCGGATGTTCCATCGTCATTTCCGTGGATGGGCCCGTGAATGTGCCCGTGGATGTGGCTCAACGGTCCTGGCTAACTCAAATGCCGATCTGTTACAATCACCGCTAACCGGGACGGTGAACTATCCGTCCAAGGGCAACGATAAGGACCGGCATGCGCGCGTTCGTCATGATTGCCTTCAGTGGCCTGTTGGCGGCGCACCTTGCGCTCATCCCGCAAGCCCGCGCCGACGACGCCCCAACGACGATGTTGATCGTCGACGGCTCGGGCTCGATGTGGGGGCCGATCGAGCCTGACCGGCGCGCCAAGATCGATATCGTGCGCGGACTTCTGAAGCCCTTGGTACAGGGCGCGGCTGAGACCAAAATCGGGCTGACGTCGTTCGGTCATCGCCGCAAGGGCGATTGCAGCGACGTTGAACTCGTCGCCCTTCCCGGCACCGACCGCGATCTCGTGGTCAATACCATCGACAAACTCAGTCCCAAAGGCAAAGGCCCGATCGTCGAAGCCTTGCGCCAAAGCGCCAAAGCCGTAGGCACAACTCGGCCCGCCAGCATTCTGGTGGTGACGGACGGCGCCGATAATTGCCAACAGGACGCCTGCGAGGCCGCGACCGAGATTGCCCGCAGCCAGCCGGGTGTCGCGATCCACGTCGTCGCGCTCGCGGTCGACCCGGACGATGTCCCGCGCTTGAGCTGCGTCGCCAAAGCCACGGGCGGAAAATTCTACGATGTCCGGGATGCGCAAGGCATCGCCGCCGCCATTGAAGAGGCGGGTAAGCTCGCCATGCTGGCTCCGAACGCAAGCGGGCCATCGTCTGGGCCAGCTTCGGGCCCCAGTGCCGGGACAGTGCCAGCCATGCCCGACGCAGCTGCAGGCCCTGGCACGACATTGCGCCTGACCGCGGCCTTGGCGAGCAACAGTGCCATCATCGCGACCCCGCTGCATTGGCGGGTGTTCAAAGCTGGCGGCAAAGACCTCGTACATGACACCGAGGCGGCGGCGCTCGATCTCAAATTGGAAGCTGGCAACTACGACGTCATCGTCAACGCCGGCCGCGTCGAGGCGCGCCAGACTGTCGGTATCGAAACCGGAAAGTTGACAGCCGTCACCGTTCCTCTCAATGCCGGACGCATGAGCGTGCGCGTCAAAAACCAAAAAGACGGAGAGCCTTCAACGACCGCCGTGGTCGCGATTTCGGCGACCACGTCGCCAAAGTCCGGTGCCACCCCGCAAAGCTTCGTTGGCCACGGCGGCGATGGTGGCGTCATTTTTGCGCCCGGCGCCTACACGATTTCCGTTGCCGATGGCTTGGCCCATCAAGAGCGGCAGGTCACTTTGGCGGCAGGCAATGAAGCCGCCTACGACGTCATTCTCAACGCCGGTAAATTGGAGGTCATGGCGGCGACCCGCGAAGACGGCGAGGCACTCGAGGCAACCAGCTTCATTGTTGCCGAGGACGATCCCGATAGCACCGACGGGCGGCGCGAAGTCGGCCGCTCCAACGCCGTGCACGCCAGCTTCACCTTGACGGCTGGCACCTATTACGTTTCGGCCCGATCCGGCGCCAGCCTCGTGCAACAGCGTGTGGCGATCGGGGCGGGTGATGTCGTCAAGCGCACGCTTGTGGTGCCGGTTGGGCGCTTGAAAGTTTCGTCCTTGATATCGGGGCAGCCTGCCGGCGAAAGCCAGGGCCTGATTTACCGGATATCGAGCCTAGATGGAGAGCTTAAGGAAATTACCCGCTCGGCACTGCCCCGGCTCGATCTGACACTCAAGGCCGGCAAATACCGCGTGGCCGCCAACCTCGGTGCGGTCAACGTCAAGGCTCAGCAGGACATCGCACTCGAAGCCGGTAAGCCCGCCGACGTGGTCTTGAAACTCGACGCCGGCGAAATCAGCTTGAAACCGCCGCAAGGGGCGAGTGCCGGACCTGACGTGTTCTGGGAAATCATGGATCAAGCAGGCCATCCGGTTTGGCATACCTCGGTTTACGAGCCCAAAGCCCTTCTAGCCCCCGGCCGCTATACGGTTCGGATGGAAACCAAGGACAAACGCACCGAAGCGGCCTTCGAAATCCGCTCCGGCGACCATAAAACGGTGCAACTCGGGAGCAATTGACCGCTAGATTACCGGCCAGACTTCCGACACGCTCACATGTTTGATACTTCGTTCTTAAAGCCTGGACAAAACATTGCGTCATGACCGAGATGTTTGACATATCTAGAAACCGCGACGGCCGCCTTTGGCAGGGCTTGGTCAGTTTGGCGTTGGTTTTCAGCGTGTGGGTGGTAGCCGGACCAGCGGCTCTTGCGCAAACCGCCGGCTGGCAGGCCGATGTCGAGGTTAAAAAAGCGGCCCCCGCGAAGGCCCGCCCACCGGGCGCTAACACAACGGTCATCGAACGCGCCGGTAGTGACGGCAAATCGAGCGGGCCTGCCAACGGTACGCAGCTCAAGCTCGTCGCCCTGCTGACCGCTGACGGCCAGCAGATCGATCAGGGTTTGATTTGGCGCGTTTACCTCAATGGCAGCGACGCAGCCGCAAAATCTAAGCTTGTCGGCGAACACCGCGAGGCCAGCCCCTCGCTCAAACTCCAGCCCGGCGATTACACCATCAACGCCGCCTTCGGACGTGCCAACCTGACCCGCAAGGTCACCGTCAAGCCAGGTCTCGCCGCGACCGAGCAATTCGTGCTCAATGCCGGCGGGCTTCGCCTCAATGCCAGCCTCGACGGAAAACCGGCGCTCCCCAGCGCCACGTCCTACGCCATTTTTTCCGATGATCGCGATCAGTTCGCCAATCGCTCGGCCGTCATGACCGGCGCCCGCCCGGGTCTTATTATCCGTCTCAACGCTGGCATCTATCATCTCGTTTCCACTTACGGCGACGCCAACGCGCGCGTTGAAACCGACGTCACCGTCGAGGCCGGCAAGTTGACGGAAGCCAGCGTCACCCACACGGCTGCGAAGGCAACGTTCAAGCTCGTAACCCGGGCCGGCGGCGAGGCCCTGCCCGACACGCATTGGGCAATCCAATCCGGCGAAATCGAAGTCATCAAAGACAGTGTCGGAGCGCTGCCGACGCACGTCTTAGCGCCGGGCGATTACATCGTCGTTGCCAAAGCGGCAGGCCGGATTTTCAAACGCTCGTTTACTTTGAAAGACGGCGAGACCGTCAATGTCGAAGTCTTGATGGAAGGCGGCGAAGCTGCTCAGGACAGCGAACCAGCCGCGCCCTCATTCGAAATCAAAAATCCGTAAGGACCCAGTCTGTCGGACAGCCGTGATCACGCATCAATTTGTCAATGCGATTGGAATCGTTCGCCCGCCCGTCCTCCTGAAACGCCGTCCGCGCCAGCTGCCATTGCTCGCACGCTGAGGTCAGATCGCCGGCCCGGTAAGCAGCATCGGCAAGTTCGAGGCGTGCAAGGGCATGGGCTGACTTAGGGCCATGTTGAGCACCCAAGCCTGCCGCCGAGCGCAGAGCCGCCAATGCGCCTGCCTCGTCCCCCGAACCCAAGCGCGCCCGCGCCAATTCCAAATACAATCCTGCAAGCATCGTTACCTGCCCGGACACCTGCGCAGTCTTAATCTGAGTCTCGATAGCCGCCGTTGTGCGTGCGGCTTTGTGCAAGTCGATGTCGATGTGCATGTGCTTTGTGCTGGTCTCTTCGATGGCCGTCGCAGTGGTCGTCATGAGGGGCGGCGACGCATCCAGGATATTCGCGACCGGCGGCTTTTTAATTTTTTTCCGGGCTTTCATGCGAGCCCAAAGTAGAGCCAAGAGTGTTGCCAGAAGCGCAACGGGCAGAGCAATAGCGACGTACAGGAAAACTGTTTCTGACGCGACACCATTGAGCACGGCCACCTTCCCCCTACCGAAAGCCCCATGACCTGGCTAATAACAGCCGCTTTCTTCATCATCTAAACGGCGCGGCATAAAGCAACCCGCCTTTAGTCCACAGGCTATTCAGGCCGCGATCTAGCCGCAAGGGCGATGCCTGACCAAGTGTTCGCTCGAAAATCTCGCCGTAGTTTCCAACCTGTTTGATGATTTGATAGGTCCAGTCACGAGCCAGTCCCAGCGATTGTCCAAGATTAGCCTCTCGGCCGAGGAAGCGGCGGATATCGAGCTGGCTCGAATCGCGCATGTTGTCGGCATTGGCGCTGGTGAGACCAAGCTCTTCACCCGCGATCAAGGCCATCTCGCACCAGCGCACAATCGCAAACCACTCGTCGTCACCGGTTCTGACGGCGGGCCCAAGCGGTTCTTTGGTTATAAACTCGGGCAACAGCACATGCTCAAGCGGAGTTGGCAAGCGGCTGCGTTCGCTGGCAAGAAACGAAACGTCCCCCGTCAGGACCGTGCAACCCCCGGCCGCATAAGCTTTTGCTAGCTGTTCCCAGCGATCGGAAGTAACGAGTTGAAAGCGCATTTTGCGCTGGTTGAAGAATTCGGTGATGCTGCGCTCGCCGCTTGAGCCGGGCAACACGCAGATCGAAGCTCCGGACAATTCGAGCACGCTGGCTATGGCGTGGCCTCGCGGCACAAGGAAACCTTGGCCATCATAAAACAAGACGTCGACAAAACGAATACCGAGATCGCCATCGCGCGACAAGGTCCAAGCCGTCGCACGCATCAGCACATCGACTTCACCCTCGTGCAGCGCCTTAAACCTATCCGTTGGGCTCAAGGCTCGGAATTTTACCGTATCCTTCTTGCCAAAAATTGCTACAGCAAGCGCCGTGCAGAACTCGACTTCCAGCCCACTCCACTGGCCACGGCCGTCAACCTGAGAGAAGCCCGGGATGTTTTCGCCGACACCACAGTTGAGATAGCCGCGCGCCCGCACCGTCTCGAGCGTCTTCGGCGACGCCGCCAAGACAGGCGGGCCATAGCAAACGAGCGCTATAGCAAAGAACCACAACGACAGCAGGCTCAATCGCCGTGTAATAATCATCACCACTTTAACTCGAGTTATGAGACGCCACTTCGTGCCATCGTCGATAATTGCCAACGCGCTTGCATGCTGCCGCAACGACGGGCATTGACGACACTTGCACACATCCCGCGACTGCCTCAAATGGTCAAGGCCTTGACCTTAGCGCAAACTTGCGCCACGAGGGCGAAAACCATCGGGACAGGCTCTGAACATGGCAAATTCCAGTGACGGCCGCGGACCCAAGAACGACACCGTCGGCAAAGCAACAGGCGTCGTGCACTTAGGACGCGATCCGGCTGCCCAATTTGGTTTCGTCAACACCCCGGTCTATCGGGGTTCGACGGTCTTGTTTCCGACCCTTGCCGCTCTCAAGGCCCGAACGCAAGCTTACACGTATGGGCGGCGCGCCACACCCACCACGCGGGCGCTCGAACAGGCCATCACCTATCTTGCGGGGGGTGAAGACAGCATTCTGACATCTTCCGGTTTAGGTGCTGTCTCGACGGCGCTGTTGGCGTTCGTCCAATCCGGCGATCATATTTTGATGGTCGATAGCGTCTATCAGCCGACGCGAACATTTTGTGACAAGATGCTGACCCGCCTGGGCGTCGAAACGACCTATTACGATCCCCTCGCCGGCACGGCCATCGAACGCCTGATCAAGCCAAACACGCGGCTGATTTTCGTCGAGAGCCCCGGTTCGCAAACCTTTGAGATGCAGGACATCCCCGCAATCGCGCAGATCGCGCGGCCTAAAAATATCTGGCTCCTCGCCGATAACACCTGGTCGACGCCGCTCTATTGCAAACCGCTGGCGCTTGGCGCCGACGTTTCTATCGAGGCTGCCACCAAATACATCGTTGGACATGCCGACGCCATGCTTGGCGTGGTGACGGCCAACGCCCGCGCCGCCAAATATCTCGAAAATGCGAAGGAAGCGCTTGGGACGTCGCCCGGCTCGGAGGAAACCTATCTGGGACTGCGGGGCCTGCGGACGCTCGACGTTCGACTTGCCCGCCACATGCAATCCGGCCTCGCCATGGCTGCCTGGTTGCAGCAACGCCCCGAAGTCGCTGACGTTATTCACCCAGGTCTTCCCTCCCATCCCGGCCACGCCCTTTGGCAGCGCGACTTCAGTGGCGCCTCAGGTCTGTTCTCGGTGGTCCTGAAGCCAACGGCTGAGAAACACCTAGCGGTGTTTCTCGATGGCTTGCAACTTTTCGGCATGGGATATTCGTGGGGTGGCTACGAAAGCCTGGTTATTCCCTTCGATCCGAGAAGCTATCGCACGGCGACCAAATGGCAGGCACAAGGCCCGGCCCTTCGTTTCCACATCGGCCTTGAAGACATCGCCGATCTCAAATCCGATTTGAACTCTGGATTTGAGCGGATGCGCGCGAGTATTTGAACATAATGCGGATGAGCACGATGCGGAAAGCCGATCTAACTGCGCTATGGATGACGATCATCGCCGCCTGCATGCAGGGCGTACCGGCACGCGCGGCGCAAGAAGATCTCGATGGCTTCTGGATCGATTCCGATGGCGAGGTTATCATTGAAGTCGTGCCCTGCGGTGCGGCGCGCTGCGGCCGAGTTGCTTGGTTGAAACAGCCGGACGGGGCAGACGGGTTGCCGCTGCGCGACGTTAAGAACGCGGATCCCAATCTCAAGAGCCGGCCGGTCTGCGGCTTGGAAGTCGTGACCGCATTCAAAAAGCAATCGGACGCCACGTGGGGCGACGGCACCGTCTATGTTTCGGATCAGGGTGCGAGCTATAGTGGCAAGGCAGAAATTATCAGCGCGACCCAGATCAAAGTCACCGGCTTCATCGGTTTCGCGATTTTTGGCGAGAGTGAAGTCTGGTCGAAAGTCACATCGCCGTTTCAGCGATGCGTGGCAACAAAACTTGAAAAACCTGGGTCTGAAAAAACCCCGGCCGCAAACTCCGACGGGGCAAAATCCGCCGTTGCAAAACCAAGCGGTCCCGGCCCGAAGCCCGCGCCAAACAGGGCTGAGCGAACGCCCTGATATTTCTGCTTATAGCGAGACCTTTGACGTGAGCTTCTCGTTCCAACGCAAGTCCGCGAGCACATCGAGCATGACAGCGGGTAGCGGCTGATCAACAATGTCCCACACATGCCCGCGCTCGAAATACCAAAATCTCGACATGTCATAAATCTCTAAAAAGCCAAACCGGAATTGGCTGAAAGCTGCGAAAAGCATGGCACTGCTTTCTTCTTCAAGCAGTGGGGCGGCGTGAACAAGAAAAAATCCGGCCGCGAACTCAACGGCCGCACTTGGGATGCCTATCCGCGCCCACTGCTTGAAGCGCCGGAGTGAGGGCGCTCTTCAGCGCACCTCGCCCCCACACCCCTCGCGGCTATATGGATCCTCGGAACGGAGCCCGAGGATGACACCGGTGCGGCGGCATCAGGCCCCAAGATGACAGTGCGGCACGATCATGCGATACAAAAAACATGGGCTACGACGCTTACGTGCGCTGCAGATGCTGGGAAGAGGGACGGATCAAACCGGGCCCGTTTCCTCTCGATCAGATTGAGATCAACGACTACGACGACATGCCGTCGACACCGGCCGTGCCCGGCGGCCATGATCTCGAAACTCTGATCGCTTTCGATACCTGGGTCATGACCTGCTGCGAACACGAAAACATGCACCGTCAGAACGCATCGGAAATAACGCCAGTATGAGCCACCTCCGGCATGGGATTGCCGAGGCAAGCGCGCCGTGCGCAACGCTGCGCAGCGTCCTTCCCGAAACAAACGAGGGGCGCGTTGAGCCTGCGGTTTCCGCCGTATGTCTTCAAGAGCTGGCCGCTTTCGAAGCTTCACCGGTTTATTTGGCTGAGCCATCCAGTTACGATGACATGTGCACGGCGTTGCGTAAGCTATTCGAAGCCTCCGTACGCACCGGCCGGCCTGTCATCTGGATTTGAGTGCGGTCTTGACCACCACCCCCTCACCTTTTCGCAAGCCTCGGCCGCCACACGCCAAGAACGATATTGGCTCTGCAACGCAAGTGATCAGCAACGGACCATACGCAATCTTACATTTTGAGACCGGCGGCGGCAATTGTTGCTAAGCGTGCCGCTTCACACCGCCAGCACGGACCTAATCTGATCTTCGTACTGTTGCACGGCTTCAAGCGCGCGCTTTTTCATCACCGGGTCGGCGTGGGTCTCGGTCGTGAAGCCCTGGATCGCCTCGCGGGCGTTGCTCATGATGCGGCCAGCCGTCGCTTGCGGATTGAGCTCGCGCTTGCAGATCGTTTGCAGCAATTGCGTGAGAATGACACCTGTCGCCAGCGCCAAGCCGGAGAGCTCGGCGTTCTCGCGCTTCAAGTCGGCGATTGCCGCGTTGGTATTGTCCGCCATGCGATTGAACCTCTTCGCACCATGATGATCCTGAGGCGGTGCTAAACGCGCGGCCCAAAATGCGCAAGCGGCGAAATATCGTAGCGGCCATTGTCGCGACTTAGCCCCGCCTGGCAGCGGCGCTTGGCCAGCTCGACCGCGACCCGAACATCACCAATCGGGGCGGTGTTGACGGCCGTGGTAGCGCTGCTTGCGCTCGAGATCGCGGCAAAAGGCGCTGCGGGCGGTCGGCGCGCAGCCGCCATAACGGATCAGCAGCTCGGCGTCGCGATAATGGGTCGGACCGCCGGCGCGCGAATTGGCGCGAGCTGCTTCGGCTTCGGCGGCTTCTCCCAGGCCACGTGCAGACACGGGACCGGCGGCAACAAGGAGGCTCAGTCCAAGCGCTGCAAATACGAGTTTGTGCATCTTTGTACTCCTTACGACGTTACTTATCATCTAGCACTGGGGACGATCCAACGCTGCTCAACATTGCGTCATCTTTCCCACGTTTCTGACGACCGTGAATTTTGAACTCTCGCGCTTACACCTTCTCAACGCAGGCCCCTTTCGCGTTTGTAAGCCGAGACGTCGGCCGGTGTCGCTTCGCCGCTGTCGGCAAGGGCTTTGGCGCACGTATCGGTCAACATTTTACGGTGCGCACGCATGCAGGCGCGCAAGCTGGTGGAGCCGATTTCGTGCTGGCTGCAATAGGCGACATAATCGCCATCGCAAGCCTTGCGAACGACCTTGCTCACCGCGAACGCGCCGCTGGTCATCATTGGAACCGCAACAATCGTCGCTATTGCCAACTTCATCATTACTCTCCTGTTTCGCCGGGTCCCAACGTCGCGACACGCATTGCAGTTCCACCGACTCTCAGCGTTATCACGCGTCCTTAAGGCAGGGGCGTAGAGCCTGTCAAAAGGTCGCGCGGCGGCAGTGGCCTTGATTGCGGATACGTTGCCGAACACTGGAACGGATGACCCGCCAGCATTTTCAAGTGGCGCGTGCTATAGAGGGCGCTTCCACGACCCAAAACTCAGGATCATTATGTCAGAGCCAAAATTGGATGCCGAAATCGATGTCAGACCCGAGCGGCAACCCAAGCTCCCGGTTGCGATCGACCCCAACATTGTCGAAGCGCTCGATCAGGCGATCTTGAGCGTGCTGGACGGGGATTGGCATAAGGTCGCGATCGTGATTGCTCGCGTTACCGATACCGCAAAGACGCAGGCGCTCGACGTTTCCGCCCAAGCTATTGCCCAGCGCATTTATGCGCTTGCCGACGACAAGCGCCTCGAAGTTCAAGGCAATGTGCGGCGCTGGCGGGCGGGAGAAGTCCGGCTAAAAATAGTTCCGGCAACCTGAAACAATCATTCGCGGTGACGACATAAACTTCCGAATGTTTTCGGAAACCGCAATGAGATCGAAAATCGTGATGTGCGGTCACTTGAACAGACAACCACATGTCCTACCTCAGATATAGGCCCCGCGCGGGACGACGCGGAGGGGCGCAAACATCACAAATGTGAGAGGTAATTTCCATGTGTGACTATTCTCTAGAGCATTACCAAAGCCGGCCCGCGCGTCAGGGCGAAGAGTATGTAACGCATCGGTTCGCGAGCGGATCGATTGGGTTTGTCGCTCCAAACGAACCAAGCGTTGCGGTGTGCATGACGTGTGACATGCGCCTGAAATTGCAAGATCTGCCGGTCTTGATGCAGGCGCGTTTGAAAGTCGCGCCGTTCGAAGTCGTGACATTTACGCGCCTCGACAGCGGCCTCTACCGCGACGGCGTGCGCTTCGACAACGGCCAACTCTTGAGCCTGCAAGATCTTGGACCGGGGCTGAAAGCCGAATTGGTCGATGCTTTGGCCGATCCGATTCCGGCACGCGCGCCCTTGGAGACACGTCAGACAGAATGGGCAGACGCGTAACGGTCTTGCTTTGAAGTCTGCCGATGGCGCGATCGTCTAGCTGACCACCGCGCCATCCTGGTCACGTCATCCGTATTGCTCGCTTTGGCGAGGTGAGATAGACTGCGGCCATGGAGATGTTTCTTTTCATCGCTGTCGCCGCAATGCTTGTCCTTGGAGCGATTGGCTACATCGCCGAACGGCACTCGACCTCAGCTGATAAGAGCGCCGGCTTGGCGCTGCTTCCCGGTGATATGAAATACGAAAGCCCAAGCGGAAATTTCCGTTTTTACTTTCCAATCACCACGTCGATCGTGTTGTCTTTAGTCCTGAGCCTGCTGTTGCGCTTTCTGGGATAGCTTCGCGCTCACGGCTTTACGGTTTTGCCGGTCACCACGGCATCAAGATTGACAAGCCCCTGCTCGAACTGATCACCCGCCACCTTTTCAGCATTGAAAACGACGCACATGGCGCGCTGAAGAAACGTCCGTTCGCCCGTCATTTTCCAGATGACATAGGTGCCGTTGCCCTCGGGCTCAAACATAAACTCGCTCGTATTCGAGCCAGCCAACGGCTTGGCCAAATCAATCCTGAATTTGATTTTTTCATTGGGCTTGCTTTCAACAAGCGTCATCCGGCCCTCTCCAACGTCGCTATTTCCCCACCACGCGAACATCGCGCCCTCGCCCGCGGCCGGACCTTCAAAGACCACTTTGGCATTGGGATCGAGCCGCGCCCAGGGCGACCAGTCCTGCCATTTGTGCAGATCATTTACACGCGCGAAGACTTCGGCCGGTGGCGCCGCGATCGTCGCCATCCGCGCGACCGTAGCGGTTGCCGGCAGCACAGCGACATAAAACGCAAATACCGCCGCAAGGACGAAGAGAACGATCAGCGCCCGGCGAATTTTGGCCAACATTGCGGGTTTCCTGTCAGGCGAAGTCAATGAGCGGCGGCGCCAGCGGACGCCGGCTGCGTAATGGCACGGCGGATCTCAGCCATGCTGGCATTATCATCAAAGCGTGCCCCGTTCTCGCCGTCAACAACGCCGAGGTCGTTCCAGAGTTTACCGAGGTCCGGACTGACCGGATCAGAGCGCATTTTGAGATAAAGCTCCGACATGACCGTTGAGCCGACGGCATTGTCGGCCACCTCCATGACACGGCTGATCGGCCAATCCTTGTCGTGGGTGCCCCCCGCTGCCACGACAGCCCGCATGGCATCCTGGAGCCCAAGGGTATTGCCGCTGCGTTTGCGGATTTCAATGTCGGCGAGCAGGCAAAAAATGGCCCCGCCCCAATACGTCCGGCCCCAGCTCTTAGTGCCGTCGAGGCCGCCGTCGCCACGTTGCGGCAAACCATTAGGCATATCGCGGGCGAATTCGTGCCAGATTTTTTCCGCGCGCAAATCGCCCGACTGCACGCGCGCAATCGACTCGATGTAGACCGCAAGACCTTCCGCGAGCCACAGATGATCTGCAGGGAGGTCTGGAAGTGCGAGATGGATCATTTCATGAACGGCTTTCCAATCTTCGCGAAGATCGTCGTCGGTACTGCTGCTACCAACCATCAGGCGAACAGCGGGTCCACGATAGCCGAAAGCGGTTCCCCCGCGCACGCCGCGCCCAGGTAGGGGGACAATCAAGACGCGGGCCTCCAAAACGGGGAAACGTCCATAATAGGCCGATACAGCCTTTGCCGATGTTTCTAGCCAAGCCATAATGCGTTTTTGCGGCAGATCAAAGTCGCCCGGCGCGAAGCCGACCTTGAGTTCAGCGCCGCCAACTTTGAGTTGGGCGAGAGGTAGCGAGTCGAACGCGCCGTAGGGCATCCGTTCGCCCGTGAACTCCGATTGGCCGGCCGCCAAGTCAGGTCGAACCATTGCCATCACCAAAGTCGCCGATATCAGTAGCGTCAATAAAACCGCTCGCAGCATCGCTTCTACGAGCGGTTTGACTGCGGCCAAATTCAGGCGTGTGACCGCGAAAAACCGCTCTCATTGCGGTGCACGCCGGCATCGGGCTCATACCATTAGAGCCATGGCTTGAGACATGAAGAGCGATTAGAGTATGCGCCAGATCTTTGTCGCGGAGCCCGTAATGCTGAAAACCTCGCCACTGAAATTCGCCGCTCTCGCCTTCGTATGCGGTTTTTTGGCGACCGTGATTTTTCATCAATTCGTCGTCTTGGCGCTGAACATGACGGGATTGATGCCTGCCGGATTCAAGCCGTGGTCTTTGGACCCGGTTGCGCCCTTAGGCGTGCCGGCCATAATTTCAAAAGCTTTTTGGGGCGGCTTGTGGGCCATCCTCCTCGGATATCTTTTGAACACGGCGACAGGGGCGCGGTATTGGCTCGCATGGACGTTTTGGGGCGCGGTCGCCCTGTCGCTTGTCGCGATCTTCGTGGTGCCCCAACTGAAGGGTCAGCCGGTACCAGATTTCATGAGCCGGTTTCCGGTTTACGCCGCGGTCAATGCCGCCTGGGGATTTGGCACGGCGCTCTTATTGCGGATCTTTGGCGCAACGCGGGCCTAGTCAAGACGGCTTGAAGCCGGCCGTCCCAGTCCCGGCTGAAATCCGCTGGCGCGATACTGCTCCGCCTGCTAGTTTGCCGCGTCTGAGTGCGGGGAGTTGGTCGTGGCGTGGCATAATCTAATTGGTGCTGTATTTGGCGCGCTTTTGGTTGGCGCCTGCGCAACTGCCGAGCAAAAGACCGCCGCCGCCAGCAAGATCGATTACCGGGACGACCCGTTCTCCGCTTATCGCGAGTACACCACCGGCGCTCTGACGCGTACGAATGTAGATGGCGGCGATGTTGTGCTGTTAGCGGCGCGCGTCAACCGCAAGAGCGGTCAGACGACAACGTTGGTATCGGTGTCGATCATTTACAATACGCTCGAACGACGGCATTACGAACGCGCCGCCAACGGGCAAGCCGAAGCCCTGCAGGTTCAAAAACTTCCCGTCCAGGGCGGATGCGACTTCGGCAAGAAACACTGTCAGTTCACCGAAACGGTCCATGTCGTGATTCCCGAGGCCGTGCTGCGCCAGGTGTCGCCTGCGGGTTATCAATTCAAAATTTTTGCTAAATTAGGATTTGAGCTTCTCGTCACCCTGCAAAAGCCGGTGGTCGACAGCCTGCTTGAGAAAATCGACGCCGACCGGGCCCATCCGCCCGGACCCGCGCAGGTTTCGCAACGCGAGGCACATTAGAACCGCCATTCAATTGCCGGGCATTAAGGTATAAATTGGTTTGCCGTTCGAGCAATTGACTGGACGACGGGATCATTGCACCGTAGGCCGCATGATCACGACCGCGAAAAAGATTGCAACAGACATCGCCGGGGCTGCGCAAACATTGCGCCTGCAATTGCGCTCCGCGCGCCGCAAGCCACGGCTCGCCATGGTCTTGCTCTTGCTATGCGCGACTTTCAGCCATGCCCGGGCGCTAGACGAAGGCGCGGCCGGCCCGGACACACCTGCCGCCGGCAAAGCTGAAATGACACTTGGGACATTCCTCGACCGCTTGATGATGGCGGAGTCGGGTGGGCAGCTCACCGCCCGCAATTCACGATCGAGCGCGGTTGGTCCCTATCAGTTCATCGCGTCGACATGGCTGATGCTCGCGCGTTCGCACTTTTCTGCCGAGACCGCCAATCTCAATGCCGCGCAAATTTTAGCGCTCCGCACCGAGCGGAATTTTGCCCGCCGCGCGGCCGAAGCCTACACCCAAAGCAATGCGGCCTATCTCGCCGCTCAGGGCTTGAAGCCGACGTTTCCGCATTTGCGGCTGGCTTTTTTGGTGGGTCCGGGAGGCGCCGCACGGATTCTCGCCGCCGCGCCCGAGACTCGCGTTTCGGCACTGCTCGGACCAACCGTCATTGGCGCGAACCCTTTCATGGCCAACATGACTGCGGAGGCTCTGATCCGGCGCGCCGCCCGCGATATCGAAGCTGATCCGAAGACGACCGCCGGGCTAACCCCCGATCCTCAACGCGTGGCTGTCGCGTTCGTCAATTCGCATGCTGTGCCGGCCATCGCCGCACTGCTGACGCCGCCGGTCGCGCGCGAAGCGGCAGGTCTGTTGCGAAATCTCTCGCAACGCATGGTGACGATGGCGGTTGCGCGCGAGCAAACGGCGGCAGCGGCCAAGCCGGCGCGGCCAAAAATCGAAGTCAATTGCGATTTGTCGTTACCAAGCTGCCGAAAGTGGCTTGCTCTTGCTGAGCGTAAGGTTCGCAACCGCCGTCGCGCCAGCAACTGAGCGGCCCGCAAGCCGTGGGCCGCGAGGGAGCGAATCTGATAACGTCCCGCCAACGCTGATATCTCAGGAGGTGACGTCATGTCTGACCGGACTCAACTAGCGATCGGACGCAACACGCTTTCTGTGCCAAAATTTACAAAACGTATTCTTGAAGTCGCTATCGCCACGGGGCTGACCGCACTGGCCTCTTTCCTTATTCTCTTCTTGAACAATATCTTGACGGTTCGCAGCGGTGTTTCGCTCGGGTTGGACATCTGGCTATCGTTCATTCGCCGTTCCGACATTCTGGGCACGATGGTCCTCACCGCCATGGTAACGATCGCATATCTCGCATGGCAACGCGACGGCACTCCCAAGCGCTAGGCGGAGTTGCTAAAGCTTGGGCATTTCCCGGCGGGCAATATCCATTTCCCAAATATCGCCGCGGTGGCGAGCGGCTTGGCCGCACGCCCCTAGGTGGCATGTGCCTAGAACGGTTGGGGCAAAATAAAATCTGAAGCGGTCGTCATCGGCGCGTTCTGTCACCAATCCCCATCGCAAGAGCGCCTCGAGATCCGAGGCGCGAACATGCTTGAGAATATCGCGATTGAAATCCGTGAAACCCATTTCCCAGCGCCGTGCCGCGACATCGACAAAAACAAGTGTGCGGCAGTGACGGCCCGTCATGCCCCTCGGACCGCCAATGTGGATCAGCTCGTTGTCTTGGTTGACGGCGGCTGCGTATTGTTGGTCTTGGATGAGATGCCAATAGCGCCAGCGGGTATGCGTCGTCTTAGCCTGGATGATGGCAGTGCGGCTGCGATCGGGCCTGTCGTTGCGGCGTAGGCTTAGACCGATGACGTCGCAATGGCCATCCGGACCATGAAACGGCATCGACAATCCCGAATGCACACCACGGTCACGGGCTTGATCGAGAAATTTTTGCTCGACCTTCAGAAGTCTGCCGCCATCTTCGATGTCAGCCCAATAGACCGGGCCATTTGCGCTTGGCACGCGCGATAAAAAAGGGTCGTGGCGGTATAGGGCGTCGTCGTAGTAATGATCGATAAACCCGTCGGGAAAAATCAGCCACGGCGACGAGATGGTACGCTTGTTTTTGACCCTGCAGAAGGACAGGTTTTCAAAGCCTTCCTCCTGCATGGCTTTGAAATACAATTGGCCGAGTTCATCAACCGTCCGGCAACGCTCCGCGCGCTCGATATAATCTTCGATTGTCAGCATTGTAGACCCCAACGCCCGTCAACATTCCACGTGCCCTCTGCAAGTTTCTACTTAGGTGCGGACCTGCCGCGAATTGATGTTACCACCAAAGTGAGATCGGAGACTGCTGGCTACAAGGAAACAAAGTTTCTCTCCAAGCCACACCGCGGTGCACAATGGCGTGCTCTCGCCTCGGCGTGTGAATTTTATCCCCGCGCGTGTGGCGCGTGCGATTATATGGGCGGCCAACCTCGCGCCGTTAAACCAGGCGGGCCAGTGTCGAGCGATAAAGCCAAGGGAACCATCATGGACGCACGCCGGGAATTCTACTTTAGCCCAATACTCCTGATCTTGAGCGTTACGGTTGCAATGTCCGCAAGCCCGGTCTTTGCCGAAAGCGCGGACGCAATTGCGAGCGAGAGGCCGCCGGTCCGCGAAGCCGCAGCCCGCTACGGTCAAGCGCTCGGCGTTGCTGAAGTTTGTTTCGGATCCAAAATCACCAGCAAAGCCGAAGCGTTGCCAAAATCCTATTCAGGCGCCGAGGGCGAAACCTTTAAAGCCCAGGCTGGTAAAATTTTCGACGCTTGGCTCAAGGTCAAGAGCTGTGTGCGGCAGGACGATCCCAACCAATGCAAAATCATCATGGACAAGAGCTGCCTGGCGGCGGAGGCGGAAATCGGACCTAAAGGCTCAGCATTCCCCGGCCTTGTGGAGTTTGCGAGCCATTGAAAAGTTATCCGCCAGCCGCGCGCCGTTCTCTGCGGCGGCGGCGCCAGTGGGAACCGGCCTCCGCGAGACCCCAGAGCCCAAGCACAGCCATCAAGGCTGGTATGGTCAGCAACCCGAGCCAACCCAACGCCAGCATGCCAGAAAGCAAGCCGCCGAAATCGATACCGCCCACGATGCATGGCAAAGCGCCACCGTCATTGACCTCACACCCCATGAGACCGGCCAACAATGCCGTCAGCAAAATAAACACCAATGGCAGCATAGCCAGAACGCAAAGGCCGATAACAGTCTTTCGTGTGCGGCGCATGGCTGTTGGCTTTCAAGGCGGTTTCCGATGACCCCTTATAACAGGAAAAGATTGTGGCGCACCGATGGACTGATCGCGCCATCGGCTGACGGCCCGTCCCACGGGAGGAGACCAAAGTGGCAGATTTGAGCGCGCTGATTGCCGGACGCACGGGCTCCGCTTCGACCAAGGTCACAGCAGACAAACTGGCGACGGCGGTCGGCAGTGGCAATGCTGCGGTTTTCGCCAGCCCCATCATGATCGCCCTGATGGAAGCCGCGTGCGTGGACTGCGTTGAAAAGCTATTGCCACCATCTCATCAAAGCCTCGGCACCCATCTTGATGTTAACCACACCTCGCCAACACCTGAAGGCTGCACCGTCACCGCCACGGCACGTCTGGCGGCAATCTCCGGACGCAAGCTGACCTTCACCGTCGAAGCCCACGATGGCTTTGAAAAGATCGGTCACGGATCGCACACCCGCATCGTCGTCGATACCCCCAGATTTCTCGACCGTCTCGCCGCCAAATCGCCATCGGCGGGCTCGAATGCTTAAGCCATGGGGTCGGAAGTTATCGCCGCGGCCTTGCCTCGTGCTAATGTTGATTTCAATTGATTTTCGAATTTGAGAGCCAAAGGAACATGCCGTGCGAACCATTCTCCGCCAACTCTGTTTAGCGGTACCCGTGCTGGCTGTGATGTGTGCTTATTCGCAGACTGCCAAGGCGGATTGCACGGCGCAAGATTTCGCCGCCGTCGTTGATCAGTCGGGCGCCTCATTGCGCAGCCTCAATGGCGCCTTCCAGCCAAAACTTAAAGATCGCATGCGCCGCTACCAAGATGCCGCTGGTCTTCCAAAATCCGCCTACGAGGACGCGGCTCTCGAAGCCATTCAGGATCCCCGCCTCGCTGAATTGGACGCTCAAAGCGGCGAACTGATCTTGAAAATTGATACGCTCGGGCGCGTCCCAGACAACACCGCGCCCGATTGCGCCAAGCTTAATGACATAAAGGCCGCCAGCATCGAGCTTGATGCGGTCGTGCGGACTAAATCCTCTTACATGCTTGAGCGCCTCGACGCCAAAATCAGAGATGCTGAGAGCAAAAAGCCGGCATCGAAAGCGCCGCCCGCGCAATTACCGCCAGCTTCTCCCCAAACAACCGCGCCGGGCGAGGCCAAGAAATCCGCTACCGCGCCAACCAAGCCCGCAGAGCCAAAGCTTGCCGAGAAGGCCATTGCGAAAGAGCCCAAGCCGAACGACAGGCCCCGCGACGACTACAGCGCTTCGCCGCGGCCCGCCGTTACTGCCGAGCCTGAGCCGCCGGCAATCGCTGCAAATGGCGAGCCCTCGTCTCCAGGACTTATGACGAGCGACGATGATGGCTATACGATTGAAGAAATTCGCGACGCCACACGCGGGTTCTTCGGCACGATTTCAACAAACCTCGCAACCGTTCTCGAGCATGCCTTTAAAACGACCGGCCACCCAACGGGGTATGTGCTTGGCAACGAAGGTGGTGGCGCCTTTCTAGCCGGACTTAGATATGGCAACGGCACGCTGTACATGCGCCATCAAAACGATCGGCGGCAGGTCTACTGGCACGGGCCGTCGGTTGGATACGACGTCGGCGCCGAGGGCGGACGTACGCTGTTTCTGATCTACAAACTGGCGGAACCGGACGGCCTCTACCGCAGCTTCACCGGCATCGACGGCTCTGCCTATCTCGTCGGCGGAGTCGGCATCACGTTCCTGAAGGGGGGTGACGTGATCATGGCGCCAATCCGCTCTGGGCTCGGCTTACGGCTTGGCGCCAATATCGGTTACGTCCGCTTCACCGACAAGCCAACCTGGAACCCGTTCTAACCGCGCACGCAAAAAAACCCGGCGTTGCCGCCAGGTTTTTTCTCACCCTGCCAAGGTGTGGCCTGCCGGATGTCTCCGGCGCCAAGTCAAGTCAATACGGGCTGGAATAGCGGCGGGGCTGCGGCTGGACATAGTAGACGCGTTGACCGTCGTAGCTTCGATAGGCGCGCGGGCGAACCTCATCGGCGTAACGATAGCCGGGCGGTGGCGGCGGGCGGCGATAGGCTTTTTTTGTAAAGCCAAGATCGAAGGCGGAAGTTGTCTTATAGGTGGTGGAACCGCCCCAGAACCACGATTTGGCTGGAGGTGCGACCTCGCGTTGGACATAGCGGCGTGGCTCGTCATGATCGCGCCGGGCGACAGCGGGAGAGCGCCACTTCGGCGTTCCAAACACCGACACGCGCGTCAGTTTGGTGCCGTGCTTGTTGACCAGACGGTAAAAGGTTGCGGCGTTTGCAGGCGACAAGCGAATGCAGCCATGAGACGCAGGCCGGCCCAGTAAACCCGTGGCATAGGTCGCGTGAATGGCAACACCATCATGGATGAAGACTGCATTGGGCATCGGCGCGTTGTCGTATTTTTTTGAGTACCACATCTTTGCCGTCCACTGCGCGCGGAAGCTGCCGCGTGGCGTTGGATGCTCCTCGGTACCCGATGAAATGGCCCAGGTGTACTTGGCGTCGCCGTTCTCGGACACCACCATTTGCTGAGCGCCCAAATCGATTTTAGCCGTCAATGTCGGCTCAGGCGGCGGCGCAGGTTTTGGCGCTTCGGCGGCTTTTTCCGCCGGCTTTTGAGCGTCCTCGGTTTTGGCAGGCTCGGATGTTTGCGGTGTTGCCTGCGCGGGCGGCTGAACTTCAACTGGGGCCGAACCGCCGTCTTTGGCAGGCTCCGCGAGCGCGTGCTTTTGTATGTCTTGCGAAAGGACCGCAGCGTGATCGGTTTTGGCTTGGGCGATGGAGGGAGCTGCTTCGGCAACCTTCTGGGTTTCGGCCTTCTGGGTTTCGGCCTGGACTGGGCCAGCAAAGACAATCGCGCACGACGCTGCGATCACGCTCAAAAACTTCATAAAGGACTCCAAACGCGGTACTCGAAAAGCCCCGAACGATAATACATCGAATGATGCTGAATGGTTAACAGAAATCAAAATTTATCGGATGATCGTCGTTCCATATCCGCCCGTCCCCCTTTTGCTCATGACGACAAAAGCCGATGGAATCTCGTGCATTGAAAACGCCAAGGGTCGTTCTCAAGTTCCAGACATCACTCAATTGCCGGAGATATTCTTAATCGTTGACGGTCACATGCGTCCGGCCAAGACCCTGCGCTTCAACCATTTCGAAGAGCCGGGCGGCATTGCGCGGGGCCAAACGGACACAGCCGTGAGATACAGCCGATCCAAGATGGCGGGTATCAAAAGTGCCGTGGATTGCGATTCCGCCATTAAAGAAAATAGCGTGCGGCATTGGCGCGTCGTCATACTGTTTTGAATACCATTCTTCTTCCAAACGCTGCGCGCGGAACTCGCCTCCAGGCGTTTCAAAACCATCGCGGCCCGTGGAGACCCGCCAAGAATGGCGCAAGCGGCCATTCACATAAACCTCCATGGTCTGCGACCCGACATCAACCTCTACCTGAATATCGGCCAGCGCCTTTTGGGTTGGAACCAGCATCAAGGACGCAAACAACAAACTGAATACCCATGCACGCATAAACAGACCCTCCGTGATCGCGGCTGCAAGCCAAACGTCCCCCAACCGTTGAAGTTCCTCCACAGCCGGCATGGCTATGTTGCGAGAATTGCGGGACAACAACCGATTGGCTCAGATCGCCACGGATGAATTTCGTTGTCGAGACACAAAAATTTTATTTTGCGGCTTGAGCTGACATTTTGACATCGTCATAGGCGGTCAACGCCTGCTCTCGTGCGGTTTTGTGATCGACAATTGGCTTGGGATATGTCTTGCCGAGCACCACGCCCGCGGATTTCAAAACCAAATCCGAAGCTTCCCAAGGCGCATGAATGTCGGGCGCTGCAAGTTTGGCGAGTTCCGGCACGAAGCGGCGCACATAGGTTCCGTCGGGATCAAATTTCGTGCCCTGTAAAACCGGATTGAAAATTCGAAAGTAGGGTGCCGCATCGGCGCCCGAGCCCGCCACCCACTGCCAGCTTGCGGCGTTGCTCGCCAAGTCGGCATCAACGAGCGTATCCCAAAACCAAGCTTCGCCCTGCTGCCAGGGCAAGAGCAGATGTTTGATCAAGAACGAAGCCGTGATCATGCGCACCCGGTTGTGCATGCTGCCGGTCTGCCATAACTCGCGCATGCCCGCGTCGACGATCGGATAACCGGTTTGCCCGCGCTGCCAAGCTTTGAGTTTGCGAGCGTCGCGCCGCCAAGGAAAGAGCGCAAACTCCGGGCGGAACGGCACCTCCGGTAAATCGGGCCGCTGCACGAGCAGGGTGTAGGAAAACTCTCGCCAAACCAGTTCCTTCAGAAACGTCTCGACACCGTTGTCCGAGCCGGATCTGCGATGCCCGGCATCACGGGCGGCCTGCCAACACATGGCCGGCGAGATTTCCCCAAAGTGGAGATGGGGAGATAGCCGCGAAGTCCCCGGCTTGTCGGGACGATTGCGCAACTCGGCGTAGTCTTTCACCGTTGAAGCCATGAAATGCGATAGCCGGTCGTGTGCGCCGGCTTCGCCAGGTATCCAAGTTTCAGCGAGGCCATGCGACCAGTCGGGATGGCGCGGATGAAGTGCCAGACTGTCCAACGTATCGCTCGTTGGAAATTTCGCTGGCGCTGGAATTTTATCTGGAGCGGGCAAAGTTTTTTGCGCGTCATAACTCGCCGCCAAGGCCCGCCAGAACGGCGAGTAGACTTTGAACGGCTCACCCGCCTGGGTGCGCACGTCTTCAGGCTCCTTGAGCAACGCGCCGCTGTAACGCTTCAACGCCACGCCAACAGAGTCTAGGGCGCGCTTCAGATCCTGCTCGAGGGCCTGAGCCCAAGGTTCGTAGGTTCGCGAGCAGAATACGGCAGAGGCCCGGGTTTCAGCGACGAGGTGGGAAAGTTCCAGCGCCGCGGGCCCCCGTCGCAGGATCAGGCGATTGCCGCGTTGCTCCAAACTTTGTGCCAGGCTTGCGAGGCTCTTGTTAAGCCACCACCGCGACGCGCCACCCATTTTCCACGCCGCCGGCGTTTCGTCGTCGAGGATGTAAACCGCGACGATTGGTGCACCGCTGGCTATGGCGGCGGCAAGAGCGCGATTATCGCTCAATCGCAAATCATTGCGAAACCAGAGCAAGACGGGACGGTGTGAAATTGCGGCGTTCCTTCAGAGCGAATTGCGTGTTCTTAGAGACCTGTTTTGGCTGGCACCAAAGAGTGAACCGTCCGCGCCGCCGCCTCTTTCGGGAGGTTAAACGCGCACCGATGCGCCGAGGATCACAAGCCCTGAAATCTCAGTTGAACAGGAGATCAAAAAGGGTTTTGGGCTTTGGAGCGGAGCGGCGGGCCTGTTGACGGGGCGGCTCGCGCGACGACGACGACGCACCGTTATAGGGCTGGTTCCAGGGTCCCCAGGGGGCATGCTTCTCGGCGTTAGAGCTGTAGCGTTTGGCCGGAGCCGGCGCGCCGTCGGGGCCGGGTGCCGATCCGGCGCCAGCTATCGGCACCGGAGCCGGGGCCTTGGTTGCGCGTAAAACAAACTCGTCCGTGACGCCATCGATACTGGCAACTTGGACCCGGTCGTCTTCCCAGGTCCAGCCAGCCACTTTGGTGCCCTGGCGATGCGGTTGAATGGCGATAACTTTGCTGGCCTCGACGTCGATGATGGCCGCCAACTCGGTCTCTTCCGGTCCAGTTTTACCCGCCACTTGGCCGCCCGAAAAGCGCAACACACCATAGCCTTTGTGCGGCGGTTTTTTTAACTCCCATTCGATGATCTTGGGCTGGCCCTCGCCCATCATCTCAAGTGGGATTTTAAGATCCGGGAATTCCGCACTTGCCGCGAAATACGAATTGCCGCGGTTGAAAACTTTCCATTTGCCGCTGCCGAGACCTGGTACTTCACGATCTTCGCTCTGATCATCGCCCGCGCCCAGCCTCTTGATGGCGTCGCTGGTGAATTTCCACGACGGTTTGAGACTGAGCGCTTTGCGATAACTCTGCAGGGCAACATCGGCACGGCCGCGCGATTCCTCGATTTCGCCCGCCGCCCACAGCACTTCTGCTTTGTTGGGATCGAGCTTGAGCGCCGTTTCGATATCTTTGACGCCAACGTCCGTCTGATTGTTTTGCTTGTAGACGAATGCCCGGTAGGCAAACGCCACAGCCGAGCGCGGATCGATTTCAATGGCGCGATTCAAATCGGCATAAGCTTCCTCGAACGCATCGGCCAGCCCATGAGCGAGGCCGCGCGCCTGATAAGCGGTGCCCGACTTGGGCTCAAGCTCAACCGCGCGATCAAAATCCTTAATGGCAGAGGCGGTGTTGTTGGCGACGAGGTAGGCGTAACCGCGAATGATATAAACCTCCGCATTGCCGACATCGAAAGCAAGGGCGCGGGAGAGATCTTCAATGGCTTCATCGCTCTGGCCGACGGCGATGCGAGCTTCGGCGCGGTTGCGATAAGCGGACGCAAAGCGTGCGTCGGCGCTGACGGCGCGTGAGAAGTCGCGGATGGCGGCGTGCGGCTTGCCGGTTGCCAAATGGGCGAGCCCGCGGCCCGAAAGTGGCGGCGCGCTTGCCGGCATCAACTCGATAGCTTTGGTAAAGTCGCGGATGGCGTCGGCGGGCTGGCCGAGTTTGATGCGGGCATTGGCACGGTTGGAATAGGCCGCCGCATAGCCAGGTGCCAGCAGAACGGCGCGGTCGAAATCTTTCAGCGCCTCCGCGTACTGGCCGAGCGCGAGCAGAAGGTTGCCGCGATTGTTATAGGCTGCAGGATATTCCGCAAACAATTGGACCGCGCGGTTGAAATCTTCTATCGCCAATTTCGGCTGGCCAAGACGGGCATACGCAACGGCGCGATCGTTGAGAATGGTGGCGCGCCGGTCGTTGGCAAGGCCGGTGTCCTTGAGGGCTTCCGTATAATCGGCGATGGCTTGGCCGGCATTACCGTGCAAAAGCTGGGCCGCGCCTTCCTCCGACTTACTCGGGACGCCCGGCTCAACCGCGTTTGCGCCGTGTGCCAGGACAGACGCGACGGCCAAACCAATAGCCGCGTAAAGTGACGGAGCGAAGCGCATCGAACGCTGGATCATAATCTTCTGCCTCGCGACCGGCACGGAAACGTTGATGAGGACACGGCTCTAACGCGACTCGTCGACAGAGCCATACCCTCGACAGACTAGTCCATCATTGTGGCTCGTCGAGGATGATTTCGTTGCCACGGCCTATGGTCACATTGACCTATAGGAACACGTTCTGAAACAAGCAACAGCGAAACGACTGGATGGGCCCCATGAACCTTTGGTTGCGCTTGCTTTGGCTATTTTTTACGGCGCACACCCGCGGACCGCTTGCCTTACCGCAGCAGATTTCGCTCTTGAATTTCAGAGTCTGGCCGCACGATCTCGACCTCGCGGCCCACATGAACAACGGCCGCTATCTGACGCTGATGGATCTCGGCCGTCTCGACGTTCTCGTCCGCTCTGGTTTGTGGCGGGCGCTGGTCAAACACAAATGGACGCCGATTGCGAGCGCGGTCTCGATCCGCTACCGCCGCGAATTACGGCCGTTCCAGAAATTTCGCCTCGAAACTCGGCTGGCGACGTGGGACTCGACGCTGGTGGTGATGGAGCAGACTTTTGTGATCGTGGGCGGCACCCGCGACGGTCAGGTCGCGGCCAGCGCCCTGTTCAAGGGCGGGCTTTATGACCGCAAGGCCCGCGCCTTCGTGCCGATTGCGCAGTTGATGGAAACGATTGGTGTCTCGGCGGAGAGCCCAAGGCCCAGTGACGACATCGCCGCGTATCTGCGTACCGGCGAGACAGCCAAGCAGGGAGCACCGACATGAGCAAGTTGGGGACAGTGGCCCCATACGCAACCCACCGCTACAGATTGCGTTTTGGCTTCTTACTGGTGCGCAGGAACGCATCGGGGTCGCGTTGCATGATCGTCCAATCGGCTCGTCCGCGCAGTGGCTGAAGGTCAGGCGAGGACTTGATAAAGGCGAGGCGGATATCTTTGCTGTAGCCCGTGCGATTGTTATTTGCGGTCACGAGAAGCGCTGCAGCTTGCAGCATCGCTTCATCAAGATTGCCAGCTGCTACTAGCAATTTGACATGCTGGATCTCGTGAGCCATGGCGTTTCCAAAATTCGGCGTGAGGGCCCGATGGCGCTTGAGCGCTGCGGAGGCATCGCCACTTTTGCACAAGACATCGATTAGGGCGGCTTGCGAGACATATGCGAACGACGCCATGTCCAATTTGGGCAGGCCGCGCTCCGACAGATATGTCACGCGACGATAGACGTGGCTCGCCAAGGCCAATTGATCGTTTTCGGCGGCAATGTCTCCAAGATGAACAAGAAGATGCGGCAGATCCCAATAATGGGGCGATCGATCACCGAGCAGAGCCAAGGCGTCTTGTTGTTGTCCCGAATTCTTTAACAGTACGAACTCCCGCCAGTTTTTGTTCCACCAGGCTTGAGACTCAATAGCTCTGTTCGCCAATTGCCCGTCTGCGGTCGATTTCCAGTGTGATCGTAAAGGCCGCAGGATTGATGCCGCCTCGTAAGTGCAGCCCGCACCGCACAGTGAAAGCGCCAAGGCGATCTGCGCATCGCCATCGCACGGGGACGCTTTCGCCGTCCGGCGAAGTCTCTCGACGTCCGGCGTGTCCTTCAGGGGAAACTTAATTAGTCGCTGCATTATCTCGTATTCCAGTCGATCGTTGCAGGGCCACGAACTGATTGGACTGCGACTCGACACGTGTGACTACAAAATTCAAACCTCTTTTTTTAGCCGAGACAAGACCGCAGGCAATTGTTCGGGCAGGTCTTCGGCGATCAGGCCGGGGCCGAAAACGGTCGCGCACTCTCCGTGCAACCAAACGGCGGCGCAGGCGGCTTCGAAGGCGGACATGCCCTGCGCGATGAGGCCGGTGATAAATCCAGCCAGCACGTCGCCCGATCCGGCCGTTGCTAGCGTTGGGGGCGCGTTGGCGTTGAGGGCGGCGCGTCCGTCCGGGCTTGCGACGACGGTGTCGGGGCCTTTCAAGACAACAATCGCGCCCGACAGTTTAGCCGCTTCGCGCGCCCGCTCGAGCTTGGACGGGAGTTTGGCCAGTTCCGGAAACAGCCGTTTGAACTCGCCCTCGTGCGGCGTCATGACAATCGCGCGATCGGGCTTCGCGCCAATCGCCGTAAAGAGTGCGGCGGGATCGAAAATCTCGGACTTGGCCGTACGCGTAAATCCGAACGGAACTGTTTCCGCCTTGGCCTCGCGGCCATGCGCGAACGAAGTCAGTGCGTCGGCATCAAGCACAATGGCGGCACCACTCGCCAGCGCCGCCTCGACAAGCGCGCACGTCTCAGCGCCGACGCCGCAGCCGGGACCTATGAGGACGGCATTCATACGCTTATCTGCGAGAATTTCCGCGAGGTCTCGGGCGCTCGCGAATGGTTTCAGCATGATCGACGTCAGATGCGCGGCGTTGACGAGCAGCGCTTGCGGCGAAGCTGCAACTGTCACCAAGCCGGCGCCAATTCTCAAAGCCCCGCGCGCGCTAAGACGCGCGGCACCGGTTTGATAAGCCGGTCCCGACACCACGACGGCGTGACCGCGCGAGTATTTATGACCGTCGCCTTTCGGCCAAGGGAAGTGCGCGTGCCAAAGTGATGGAACGTTTTCGAAGGTGGCTGATCCCCCTCCCCCGTCTTGGCGGAGCCAAGCTTCGCTTGGACGTGGGGAGGGGTTAGGGGTGGGGGGAATCCCAGCTGTTGGCTTTTCGGATTCCCCCCCTCCCGGCCTCCCCCACGTCTTGGCGGAGCCAAGTGTCGCTTGGACGGCGGGAGGAGAAGAGTCGAGCATTCCAGCCGGCATCCCGATATCGGCGACGGCAACCTCGCCACAGAAAGAACGGCCGGGCATCAGCAAGTGGCCCGGCTTCTTGCGGAAGAACGTGATGGTGCGATCGGCTTTCACGACCGCGCCCGCCACGGTACCCGTCGTGCCGTTCAAGCCGCTTGGCACATCGACGCTCAAGACCGGAATGCCGCTGGCGTTGATCGCTTCAACGAGCTCCAGAGCCGCGCCGTCAAGCGGGCGCGACAGCCCAGCGCCAAACAGCGCATCGATGACGAGGTGCATGCTTTGCAGTGCGTCGGGGTTGGCGGCGCGAATAGGCATATCCCATTTCCGCGCCATCACGGCCGCATCGCCCGTAAGCTGACCGGCCGGCACGAGACAGGCGACGCGGGCATCAAAGCCGCGGCGCTTGAGGTAGCGCGCCGCCACGAACCCGTCGCCGCCGTTATTGCCGGGGCCACACAGTACGGCGATGCGGGCATCGGGCAAGACCATCTTTGCGGCCTCGTTGGCGACCGCCTTGCCGGCGTTTTCCATCAGCGCTAGCGACGGCACACCGAGCGCAACGGCCCGGCGGTCCACCTCGGCCATCTCGTCGTTCGTCAATACCTCGTGCATGGGAACCTCTAGGAACATGAGCACCTCAACAGTTGGCGCACGAAACAATCGGCTCGGGCCCTGGCCGCATCCCGGCCGCCTAATTTTTTGCCACCACGCCGGGATTTTAGGCTAGAAAACCCGTTCCACGCCGGTTCAAATTTCGAGCACAATTCCTAACGCGCTGAAATGCCTACCTATTGGGCACCGTTGCCGAAGTGGCACGGCGTCTGCTAGCGTTCTGAACATTGGACCGGCACGGTATGATACGCCACGTCGGCCATGATCTATGGGGCAGCCATGAAAAAAATCGAAGCGATTATCAAGCCCTTCAAGCTCGATGAAGTGAAAGAGGCGCTGCAGGAAATTGGCCTGCAGGGCATAACCGTGATTGAAGCCAAGGGATTTGGCCGTCAAAAGGGCCATACCGAACTGTACCGGGGGGCCGAATATGTCGTCGATTTTCTCCCCAAAGTGAAAATCGAAGTTGTGCTGGCCGACGAGATGCTGGACAAGGCCGTCGAGGCCATCCAAAAAGCCGCCAAGACGGGTCGTATCGGCGACGGCAAGATCTTTATTTCGACCATCGAAGAAGCCATCCGCATCCGGACCGGTGAATCGGGACGCGACGCGATCTGAGGCGGATCGAGGACGCAATGCCAGCCTGAGGATCGCGGGGCAACCCTCGACACTGACGGTTGGAGGCACAGGTTTGTGCGTATTTGAAAAGAGCTGGCAGGAAAATCCAGGGGAGAGTCTATGAAGAGTTCGAGCGACGTCCTGAAGTTCATCAAGGACAAAGAAGCAAAGTTCGTGGATCTGAGATTCACGGATACCAAAGGCAAGATGCAGCACGTGACCGCCGACGTCACTTGCATCGATGACGAAGTCTTCAAGGACGGCTACGCATTCGACGGCTCGTCGATCGCCGGATGGAAGTCGATTGAAGCCTCCGACATGCTGTTGAAGCTGGACCCCACGTCAGCCCACATCGATCCGTTCTTCGCCCAGACGACGGTCGCGATTTTTTGCGACGTCATCGAGCCCTCGACCGGCCAGGCCTATGAGCGCGATCCGCGCGGCATCGCCAAGAAGGCCGAAGCCTACATGATGTCGCTTGGCATCGGCGACAAAGTCTTCTTCGGCCCGGAAGCCGAGTTCTTCATTTTCGACGACGTCAAGTTCTCGACCGATATGTACAATGTCGGCTTCAAGCTGGACTCGTCGGAATTGCCGACCAACTCCTCGACCGATTACGAGATGGGCAATCTTGGCCATCGTCCGCGCGTCAAGGGCGGTTACTTCCCGGTGCCGCCGATCGATAGCTGCCAGGACATTCGTTCGGAAATGCTCTCGGTCATGACGGAAATGGGCGTCACGGTTGAAAAGCACCACCACGAAGTCGCCGCCGCTCAGCACGAGCTCGGCGTCAAGTTCGGCCCGATGATCCAGATGGCCGACCACATGCAGATCTACAAGTACGTGGTGCATCAGGTTTCGCAGGCCTACGGCAAGACGGCGACGTTCATGCCGAAGCCCTTGTTTGGCGATAACGGATCGGGCATGCACGTCCACCAGTCGATCTGGAAGGGCGGCCAGCCGATGTTTGCCGGCGACAAATATGCCGACCTCTCGCAGATGTGCCTGTACTATATCGGCGGTATCCTGAAGCACGCCAAGTCGATCAACGCCTTCACCAACCCGCTGACCAACTCCTACAAGCGCTTGGTGCCGGGTTACGAAGCGCCAGTGCTGCTCGCTTATTCGGCGCGCAACCGCTCGGCGTCGTGCCGCATCCCGCACGTTTCCAATCCGAAGGCGAAGCGCATCGAAATCCGCTTCCCCGATCCCGGCGCCAACCCGTACCTCGCCTTCACCGCGATGTTGATGGCCGGCCTCGACGGCATTCAAAACAAGATCGATCCGGGCCCCGCCATGGACAAGAACTTATACGACCTGCCGCCGGCCGAGCTCGCCAAGATCCCGACGGTTGCCGGCTCACTTCGCGAGGCGCTCGATTGCCTCGATAAGGATCGCGAGTACCTGAAGAAGGGCGGCGTCATGGGTGACGACATGATCGACGCCTACATCGCGCTGCGCATGGAAGAGAACATGCGCTACGAGATGACCCCGCACCCTGTCGAGTACGACATGTATTATTCGGTTTAGGGGTTAGCGCTCATATCTGAACTGAAAAAGGCGGCTTTGGAGCCGCCTTTTTTGTTGGTGTCACATCGTCTGTTTTTGACACGGTGCAGACAACGAAGGTCTGTTCGAACGGGCGTGCAGTGCTTCAGGCAAAAGCGAAGCTGAGTGAACAGGCGCTGTGTTTGCACGCCGACTCGGCTTTCTGGCCGCTTTCGGCTCTCATTGCGCGGCACACCGGCCATTGCGATCCAGCTTCGCGTGTCAAAGCCAAGGTCGAGCAACATTTTCTCCGTGACATGGATCGCGTGGTCGTAATCGGAGTCCGACATTGCGGTGCGGCCAGCCTTGCGCATGCGCCGTTTTGCGGCATCCAATCCCGCGTCGCGCGCAAATGGCAATGCCTCGGTATTGACCCGCACGATTCGCTGCCCCTAATCCACGGCAAATTGAACACCTTGCCTTTCGCGCGTCAAGCGGCGATGGTGCGCCAACTATGGATAGTAGCGTCAGGGCGCATGGCCAACCACCTGTATTACGGCGACAATCTCGAGGTGTTGCGCGCGCACATCAAGGACGAGAGCGTCGACCTCGTCTACCTCGATCCGCCGTTCAATTCCAATGCGACCTACAACGTGCTGTTTCGCAGCCCCGCAGGCATCGCGAGCCAGGCGCAGATCGAAGCGTTTGAGGATACCTGGAAGTGGAATGATCAGGCCGAAAGCCTTCGACGAGGTGATGCAGGGGCGGAACGCCGACGTTGCCAACATGCTGCGCGCCATGCGCTCGTTCCTGAAAGAGAACGACATGATGGCGTACCTGACGCACATGGTCGTGCGGCTGGTGGAATTGCATCGCGTGCTGAAGCCGACGGGCTCGATCTACCTGCACTGCGACCCAACCGCGAGCCAGATCGCATAGAGTTGCTGGTTGGATAATAGTTCGAAATTGCTAGAAGTACCCTTGGTCGCACCAACCTTGCAGAGCACGATTAAAGAATGAGAAATTTAGCGGTACTATTTTGCTCTCTTTTTTGTCTGGTCTTCAGTCTCGGCTCCGCAATGCCTTTAGAATACACTCTACACGAGAACGACAAGTCGAAGACGCTCACTGCAATCCTCGCGACCGGGGTGGTCGAAGTTGGTGACGTGCAGCGACTTCAGAGCTTTCTCCGCAAGTTAATACTCAAGAAGAACATCGCTATTTATCTCGGCAGTCCTGGTGGAAATCTCTACGAAGGAATGCGACTCGGTCTCTTTCTCAATCAAAACCGCATCAGGACTGTAGTCGAGGGTGGTAACGATTGCGCGAGTGCCTGCGCTCTTGCCTTTCTTGGTGGAAGCGACAATGACGGTAAACCATGGCGCTCGAGCTCGACCGACAGTCGCCTAGGATTTCATGCTTTCAAGGGTGTAGCTGGTAAGGCGATTCATCTCAATGAAGTCCAGAGTATCGTTGCGGACATGCTGCTCTACGGCAAGCAGGTCAGTGCCCCCATCGATCTACTGATCGCGGGGTTCTCAACACCTTCTGAAGGCATATTCTGGGTCTCCAACAGTGATCTTTGTTCGCTAGGTATCAAGCTATGGAGCAACGACACCAATAGGTTTCTCTGCAACAATTAACGGGCACAATTTTGAGCGATTTCTTGCCCCTCTATTGGACTAGATGGCTATCGCTGTACTGGCGGCGGTAAAGTTCAGGTGTCGTCTCAAGCCGCTGAAAAACTCGGCCGCCAGTGGATCGGCATCGACATCACGCATCTTTCGATTTCGCTGATCGAGAAGCGCCTGAAAGACGCCTTTCCTGGCATCAAGTTTGACGTCCACGGTACACCACGTTGCCGGCGGCGAGCCAGTTCGAAGCGCGTTCGAGATAGCTGTTCTCGATGAGCGATCAAATCTCCAACCTTCTCTTGGTTGCTCGAAGAATATCATCCGACAGTTTAGGATCGTCCACTGCGCGGGCAAGCACGAGAGCCCCGACCAGGGAGGCGACCATCGCGAGTGCCTCTTCATCGCGCTGCCGCTGTTTCAGCCCGGGCTCCATTCGTCCGCTCAGCTGCCTGATCATGCCCCGCAATCCGTCCGTGAATCGCTCTCGCACACCCCTGCTTAGGCGCGACATCTCACACCCCAATGCTGCGAAGGGGCACCCACGCCCCGGCATGTCCCGATGCTCAGCCGAAAGGTAGCCGCAGACGTAGCGGCGGAGTGTGGAAATCCCGCTCATTTCCTGGCCTTTGGCGGCGATCACGTGGTCAAGCGCTTCTTCGACAAGCCGCTCCTTTGAGCCAAACTGGCTGTAGAGGCTCCCGTGGGTCATGCCCGCTGCCTCGGTCAGCGCATCGACGCTGGCTCCGGAAATTCCGCGCTCCCGAATGAGACGCGCAGTAGCCTTTAGAATTTTGTCTCTGTTCTCGGCAGCTTGTTCTTTGGACACGCGCATCGGGCCGACCTTTGTTTGAATCAGGGCTTGACAAATATAATTGCGATCGTCATCTAATGCAAATCATTACGATCGTCATCAAAAGAGTTAGGGAGATCAAATATGAGCCGGGTTGTGCGCTTCCACCGCCTTGGCGGTCCAGAAGTTTTGGAAATCGAAGAGCTTCCAGACCGGCCGCTCAAAGACGGCGAGCTGCGCGTTCGCGTCGAAGCCATCGGTCTCAACCGCGCCGAGCAAATGTTCAGGGCGGGAGTCTATCTGCAGACACCGATGCTTCCGTCTCTCAACGGCTGCGAGGCATCAGCGGTCGTCGTAGAGTTGGGTCCGGGCGTAAGCGGGTTCAGCATCGGCGAGCCTGTCAGCGTCATCCCGAATTTTTCACTCAACGACTACGGTGTTTACGCGGAAGTCGCAGTCGTTCCCTCCTATGCCGTGGTTAAGCGGCCAAAGGGGCTGAGCGCCGTCCAATCAGCTGCCGTTTGGATGGCCTATATCACAGCCTACGGAGCTCTCATCGACATTGCCAAAATCGGCAAGGGCGACAGCGTCGTCATTACGGCGGCTTCGTCCAGTGTGGGGATCGCGGCCATTCAAATCGTCAACAGCGTTGGCGCCACCTCTATCGCGACCACGCGCACAAGCGCCAAAGTGGCTGCTTTGAAGGCGGCAGGTGCCATGCACGTCGTCGCTACAGAAGAGCAGGATATCGTCGAACAGATCAACGCCATCACAGGCGGAAAAGGCGCTCGGATTGTATTCGATCCTGTCGGCGGCCCCGGGATCGACAAACTCGCGCAAACCATGTCACCGGGTGGCACTTTGTTTCTTTACGGTGCCTTGAGTCTTGCGCCCTCGATATTCCCGGTCGCGTCAGGCTTCATGAAGGGGCTCAGCCTCAGAGGCTACACGCTGTTCGAGATCTTCGCCGACAATGCTCGTCGAGAGGCGGCTATTGCCTTCATCACACGCGGTTTGGAAGCTGGGACATTGAAGCCGGTGATCGCCAAGACCTTCCCATTCGACCAAATCGTCGAAGCTCATCGATACCTGGAATCCAACGCCCAGTTCGGAAAAATTGTTGTCACGGTGTGAGGCCGCTGCCAGCGCTTTTCGCAGCCCGACGGCCCATTGGCACTTCATTCTGAAATCATGGAGGATACTATGACAAACGCCACAAATGTCGAGACAAAGCACCTCAATGCCGGGGATGTGAGCTATGCCTACCGCGAGCTTCGCCCGGCAAAGCTGGCCGATCCCACGCCCGTACTCTTCCTGCACCGCTTTCGTGGCACGCTGGACGATTGGGATCCGGCGTTCGTCGACGAACTCGCCAAGACGCGCCACGTCATCTTGTTCAGCGACGCCGCGGTCGGTTCCTCCACTGGCACCCCCGCCAAGGAC
>JANLYX010000004.1:0-43844 GCA_031365865.1 Hyphomicrobium sp.
GGGTCCACCCCGGCAAAATCCCCGGCGCTCTGATCCCGCCGGCAGCCCATCACAACCCCGGCCGCATTTCGAAGCGATCAGCGCGCCTGAACCCTTGTCGTCGCGCGGCGAGGTCGAGAGAAGAGTGCGCGTGTCGCGAGAGAAATGAAAGTTACCGGCAGCGAAAATTTGCCCGCTTCGTAAACGGCGGGGATTGTATCTGTGGAATGGCTTGATCTTAGGGTTAAGGAATCACCGAAGATCGAGCCCGGGATCCCGGTGGCCACCGGGATCCCGGGCGGCGAGCGGTCTCGGCGGGGATCGACCCATCAAGGTCGCAAATTATCAGCGACCCTCGCCGCTGATCCGGCCGGGATGACACCGGAGAAGGGGGCTCCTAACTTATTATGACTGACCACTGACGTCTCACGAATACCGGTTGCCAACCGCCGCCATCACTACCCCACCGGCCTGACCACCAGCACGGTCGCGTTGTCTTGATGCGGCTCACGCAGGGCTTCCACCGCGCGGATGATGGCGCGGGCGACGGCCGACGGGCCATCGGCGCCGTAGCCCTGGATGATGCGGGCGATCTCGTCTTGCTCCAGGGTCTCGACGCCGTCGCTGGCCAGCACGATGTAATCGCCGGCCTCCAACGCTAACGGCTGCATCGACAGATCGACCATGTCGATTTCATCGCCCGTCACTGCCGAGCGCAGCATGTGACGGCGCGGATCGCGGCGGGCTTCAGCTTCGGTCAAGCGGCCTTCGTCGACCAGACGGTCGAGTTCCGGCGCCAGGGAATGGTCCTCGTTTAGCACCGCGACTTCGCCGCGTCGGAACAGATAAAGCGGACTGTCGCCGACGCTGACCCACTCGATGCCGGAATCGGAAAAGACCGCGCCGATCAGTGTCGATCCCATGCCGGATAACGCCGGGTTATCCGCCACCTTGACCGCAATGGCCTCATTGGCCGCGTGCAACGCCGCCATCAGGCGCGCGCGCGATTGGCCGTCCGACAAAATAGCGGTTGAGAGAAACTCCTCGCACACGATGCGGCTGGCGAGCGACCCGCCGGCGTGGCCGCCCATACCGTCGGCAAGCACGGCGAAGCTGCCGCCGCCCTCGGGCGCAATCGCGCCTTGGGTCCGGATGAACGGGCCCTCGGCGCCGGGCCAATAGGCGGCGGTGTCTTCCTGGTAATCGCGTGCGCCGCGCGTTGTTGCGACCGCATGCTCGAAGGATGGCATCAATCTTTGGTTTCCGAAATCTCAGACCAGTCGAAGTCCTGCCCGCAAAACGGCAGGAACGCGACTTGTGTTCGCCCGAGCGTGATGACGTCCATGGGCTTCAGCGTCACCGCGCCAGCCGGGCGTTTGTCATTGACCGACACAACATTGGTTTTAGCAAGGTTTGGCACGAACAGGAAAGAGCGATCCGCGCTATCGTAGCGAATATACGCTTGCTCGGCGTGCGAAATCGTCTCATCGCCAAAATCCAGCGGAATGCGATTGGAGGCGTCGCGGCCGACCGTGTTGTTGCCTTCATAGACGGGGCGATGGGCGCCGAGCCCGGGGCCGCCGACGACGACGAGAAAGCCGACGACCGGATCTTGGGCAAAGTTTTGGCGGGCGATTTTTTGGCGTCCGCGCACCAGCACGGTGCGATCGGCTTTATCCTGGATGATTTGTTCCGGCTCAACCTTTTCCGATGCATCGCGACGCACCACGCGCGTTGTCGGCGGGGCGTTGAACTCGATATGCCGATCTTGGCGCTCCGGGCGATCTGGCTGGCGCTCGGCGGTTTTGGGCGCCGGCATGGTGCGGGCCGCGCGCGCCGCTTCTTCAGCGCTCGGCGACGGCGCCACAACGACTTGAATCGGCGGCGCAAGCTGTATCATCGGTTGAGCGGAGACTGCCGCCACGGCTTTGGGATCTGGCGGCGTCACGATAACGGACGCGCCTTGCGCGTCGTCGCGGCCCGCCGCCATGAGCGCGTCTTTCAAGCTCCCCAAGAACCGCCCGCCCTTGACGACCCTTGCGCCGTTATTCGCACTCGTTTCACCCCGCTCCGTGGCCATGTCGTCCCCTCCGTTGATGGAATTTGGCGTTGATGGAATTTGAAAGTTGATGGAATTTGAAAGTTTGCCGGCTGTATCAACAGACACGCTAAGACGTCAGCCGCGAGAAGGCCGTCACAACAAACCGGCGTGAAAACGCAACCGGCCAGGACCAAGCTCGATGAGATCGCCGTCATTCAACCGGGCGTCGCCGCAACGCTGGCCGTTCACCACCAAACCCTTGCCGTCCGTGCCTGACAGATCGGTGATCCAGTAGTCGCCGATATCCTCACGATGAATTGCGGCGTGATAACGATGGACCGCTTTGCTTGGGATTCGGATGTCGTTGTCGTCCTCGCGGCCAATCCGCAGCATGTCGCGCAAAATGGCGTAGTGAGCCGACTTGGCGCCGACGACTTCGACCGAGGCGTGGCCCGGTATTTTGACGGCGTCGCCGACGATGTTGACGCTGACATCTTCCTCGGCCGCCAAAATCGTATTCCTGCGATAGCGCCGCGTTGTATCCGGCGCGCGACGAAGCCAAGCCATCGCCCGCAAGGCCAACACCGACACCGGCACCGATATGACGAGTGCGAAACACAACATAAGAGCCGGAGCCGCATCGCGGCCGCGCAGAATTGTTTCCAGCACGAACAAACAAAACGCTTTGAGCGCGGCGCGAACAGACTGCGAATCAAGCGCGTATGCCGCTACGGGCAGCAGCCCGAGGCCTAAGACCGCAACCGCAAATCTATAGTGTTTAGCGCCCATATATGCTCCCTCGAGACATCTGCGATTTGGCGTTCCGATCGGGGCGGCAACATGGCCGGAAAACGACACCTTGAGGATTTGTTCATTGCGCGTTCATCGCTCTTTCCAAGGCCACATTCTTGCGGCAAGCGTGTGGTGTGCGGACTGGGACTATAGTTGAGCCGGGCGTCCTTGGGTCGGGCGGTAAGGGCGCGCTGTGCGGGCAGAACCGGAGACATGACAAATCTGATCGCTTTACAAAGCGGAACAGAATTGGCTGGCGACTATCGCATCGACCGCGTGCTCGGTGCGGGCGGCTTCGGCGTGACTTATCTTGCCCATGAAATGGCGCTGTCGCGTCACGTCACTATCAAAGAGTATTTCCCCGGCGACTTCGCAGCCCGAACCAATGACGCCGACGCCGTGCCGCGTTCGCAAGGTTGCGAGAGCGATTACAAATGGGGTCTGGAACGCTTCATCGAGGAAGCCCAGACGCTTGCGAAATTCAATCATCCGCACATCATGCGCGTTTACCGGGTCTTCCGGGCCAATCGGACGGCGTACATGGTGCTGCACTTCGAGGAAGGGCAAAGCCTCAAATCTTGGCTGAAGAACTTGGGCCGCGCGCCGCGCCAGAAGGAACTTGACGTCATCCTGGCGCCACTCTTGGACGCACTCGAGACGGTCCACAAGGCCGACTTCCTGCATCGCGACATCGCGCCCGACAACATCATCATCCGCAAGGCCGGCGATCCCGTGCTGATCGACTTCGGCGCGGCGCGCTCCGATATCGCGGCGCACTCGAAAACCAAGACCGTCTCGGCGCTGGTGAAGCCGGGCTATAGCCCCTACGAGCAGTATGCCGAGAACAGCCGCCAGCAGGGGCCGTGGACGGACATCTACGCGCTGGCCGCCACGCTTTATCACGCCGTGACCGGCAAGCGCCCGCCGGATTCGCCGTCTCGCATGTTGAAGGACGAGATCGTGCCCGCGCGTGAAGCTGCTGTTGGCGGCTATCGCTCGACTTTTCTCGACGCCATCGACAAGGCTCTGTCATTGGCAATCGACGCCCGGCCACAATCGGTCGCGGCGTGGCGGGGCGCGCTGCTGGCGCCAGAACCGAAAAAGCCCGGCATATTCTCGCGCATGAAAGACAAGACCGTGCGCATTCAGGGCACCGATGATGATAAAGCCGTTGCAATTGTTCGCACCCTTGATGGCCGCACGCCGCCGCCGCCGGATGCACCTGGCCCGAAGGGCGGACTACTCGATTTCGTTGACGATCTGAAGCGCCCTGAAACCAAAGCCAAGGGCAACGCTGTGGCGACGCTGGTGCGCGATGCCGCCAAGGCCAAGCCGGTCGATGACGTCAAGCTCGCCGGCAAACCGAAGCGCGCAGCCAAAGTTAAGGCAAGTCCAGCCGCCGCGCCTGAGGTGCCGGTTAAGGTTTTGGCATTGCCCAAGGGCCACGGCCGTCCACCGCGCCCGCAACCCGACGTCTCGCGCCCGCAACGATTTTCCCGCATCCTCAAAACCAAGGTCATGCTGGCGGCTTGCCTCGGCGGTGCATTTTTTGCCTTTCACGACCGGCTCCCTGAGATCCTGGCGACGCCGGCCAGCACGATCACGACCGGTTCGCTGCCGACCGCCGGAGAATCGCGCACCATCAACGTCGCTCACGCGTTCAAGGCTCATGACGGCGTCATTGACGGTTTAAGTTTTTCGGGCGACGGCCGCTTGATCGTCACGGCAGGTGCGGACCAGACACTCAAGATCTGGGACGCGCAAACCTACAACCAGACCGGTGCACTGGTGCTCGACAAAGGTGCGGCCACATCCCTCAATGTCCGCAATAACCGCGCCGTGACCAGCCATACCGATGGCAGCGCGATCGTCTGGGATTTGGATTCAAAACGCGCGCTGTTTCGTTTCAAGCGCAATGACGCGAGCGTGTGGTCGGCGACGTTTGCGGGTTCGGAAGACCAGATTGCTGCCGCCGGTCACGACTGGACAGTGGCACTGTGGCAGACGTCAGCGCAGGGCGAACCGGTGCACGTCTTCGAAGGTCACGAAAATGCAGTCCAAGCGCTGGCATCCGAACCGTCTGGCCACTGGCTGGTCTCGGGCGGTGCCGACCAGACCGTGAAATTGTGGAACCTCGAGACCCAAGAGCTGCGGCGGACGTACCGGCATCACTCTGATTTTATTTCCGCGCTGGCGATTTCCGGCGATGGCGCGATGATTGCGGCGGCGAGTCTCGACGGTGCCATCCGTCTGTGGTCCACGACGTCGAGCCGGCAAATTCGTCCCGTCACCAGCCACAAGGCGCGGGTGACCTCGGTGGCATTCTCGCCCGACGGGGAATTCCTGGCATCCGCCGCCGAGGATGGCACTGTCAGGGTACGCGGCCTCAAACATACGCGCGTCTATTGGACGATGAGTGGCATGGAACGCCCCGCCAAAACCGTCGCCTTCTCGCCCGACGGCCGTTTGCTCGCGACTGGAGGCAGCGACGGCACGGTGACACTATGGACGCTGCCCGAGCCGAAGCTGGCGCAGCGGTAGCCTTATAGCGCGCAATCCATCTTGAATTTTTGCGGTTGGCGCGCTACATTGTAGCTCAAGGAGATTGAGCTATGTCAAACGATGTCGTGCGTGCCCGGATCGATGCGACGCTGAAAAAGAATGCTACGGCGGTCCTCAAAAAAATTGGCTTAACAACTTCCGACGCATTTCGTCTCATGATGGTGCGTATCGCGACGGAAAAAAAATTGCCGTTCGAGCCCCTTGATCCAAATACCACTACGGTCACAGCCATGAAGGAGGCACGGCGTGGCGGCTTGAAGCGCTACAAGACCGCAGCGGATTTGAAAGCGTCGCTTAATGAGGACGATTGAGCCGACTTCCGCATTTCGCAAAGACCTCAAGCGGGAGAAGAAAGGCGTTCTAGGAACGCGGCTTGACCGTCTATTGTTCGAAATCATTAGAATGCTGGCGGCGGATATCAAACTTCCCGGACGCTGCCGGGATCATGCGATGATTGGAGATTGGGCCGACTTCCGCGATTGTCACATCAGGCCTGATCTCGTTCTGATCTATCGGAAAGTTGGAAGTCATAACCTTCAGCTCGTCCGGCTCGGCTCGCATAGCGACCTGGGAATCTAAGCTCCAAAAAAATGCTGCGCCGTCAACTTTAATCACGCTTTGCCGCCTCGACGCGGGGCGCGGATAAGCGCATCATGGCGGCCCGGATCGAACAAGACCTGAAAGGCCGCCCCCGTGGATATCGACGCAACAGTATTGGCTAGAATGCAGTTTGCGTTCACCGTGACCTTCCACATCATTTTCCCCAGCTTCACGATCGGCCTCGCGGCCTTCATCGCCACACTGCTGGTGCGCTGGCGCATGACAGGTGAAGAGCGCTTCCGCCGCCTGGCGCGGTTCTGGACCAAGATCTTCGCGGTGTCGTTCGCGATGGGCGTCGTTTCCGGCATCGTCTTGTCATATCAGTTTGGCACCAACTGGAGCCGGTTCTCGGAGGTGGCCGGCAACGTCGTCGGCCCGCTGATTGGCTACGAAGTCCTGACGGCGTTTTTCTTGGAGGCCACATTCCTCGGCATCATGTTGTTTGGCTGGAACCGCGTATCGCCAAATCTGCACGTCACAGCGGCCGTGCTGGTCGCCGTCGGCACATCATTGTCGGCATTTTGGATTTTGTCGGCCAATAGCTGGATGCAAACGCCGGCCGGACACGAAGTCAAAGACGGCATCGCTTATCCGGTGGATTGGCTCAAGATCATCTTCAACCCGAGTTTTCCCTATCGCTTCGCGCACATGTTCACGGCCTGCTATTTGACCACCTCGCTGGTCGTGGCGTCGGTCGGCGCGCGCTATTTGCTGACGAACCGCTACCACGAAGACGCCAAGACCATGATGTACATGGGCCTTGGCATGGTGGCGGTGCTAGCGCCCTTGCAGTTGCTGATCGGCGACCAGCACGGTCTCAATACTGCTCACTATCAGCCGGCCAAGCTCGCGGCCATGGAAGGCCATTGGGACGGAGCCGAGCCCGGCGCGCTGGTGCTATTCGCGTGGCCAAACCAAAAAGCCGAACGCAACGATTTCGAGATCTCCATCCCCAATATCGCCAGCCTGCTGATCACCCACGATCTCAACGGCCGCTTCAAGGGCCTCAAGGATTTTGCAAGCACCGAGCGCCCAAACGTGGTGCCGGTGTTTTTTGCTTTCCGCACCATGGTTGGCGCAGGGCTTCTGATGATTGCGATCGGCTTTACGGCGGTGTTCTTGTGTTGGAGGAAGCGGTTGTTCACGACTCGCTGGTTCCTGCAGGGCTTGAGTCACGCCTGGCCGCTTGGCTTTATCGCGCTTCTTGCCGGATGGTGGGTGACGGAAACCGGCCGCCAGCCGTATCTCGTCTACGGCATTCTCAAGACTGCCGACGCTGTTTCCGCCGTCTCCTTCTGGGCCGTGCTTTTCACGCTCGTATTATTCGTCCTAGTTTATACGAGCGTTTTCTCGGTCGGCATCCTCTACATCAACCGCATGATCGAGAAGGGGCCGGCAGAGTCCACAATTCGAGACGAAAAAGGCGTGCCGTCGCGACCGATGTCAGGCGCCGAAGAGGGCGCGCGCGCCGCCATGAAGGAGGGCGCATAACATGGACGCCGTTTCTTATTGGCTGCCGCTGGTATGGGCCGCCATCATCGCCGTCGCAGTCGCGATGTATGTCGTTCTCGACGGCTTCGATCTTGGCCTCGGAATTCTGTTTCCGATGACGCCGCACGAACACGACCGCGACGTCATGATGAACACGGTGGCACCATTCTGGGACGGCAATGAAACCTGGCTGGTCTTGGGCGGTGGCGGCTTGTTCGTGGCTTTTCCAAAAGCCTATGGCGTCATCATGTCGGGGCTGTATTTGCCGGTCACGATCATGTTGCTGGCGTTGGTGTTTCGCGGCGTTGCTTTCGAATTCCGCTGGGTTGCCAAGCCCAAGCATAGCATTTGGGATCTGGCATTCGCCGGCGGCTCGATCGTCGCGGCGTTTTCGCAAGGCGTCGTTCTTGGCGGCCTCCTGCAAGGCATCACCGTGAAGGACGGACACTTTGCCGGTGGCCCGCTCGATTGGCTGACACCCTTTGCGTTGCTCTGCGGATTTGCGCTGGTCGCTGGCTACATGTTGCTTGGCGCAACGTGGCTCAATATGAAAACCGAAGGCGAGATACAAAGTTGGGCAAACGGCAAAGCCAAAACCGCGTTGCTGATCACTCTTGCCGCGACCGCGATTGTCAGCTTGTGGACACCGTGGGCGATCCCGCGCATCTACGAGCGCTGGTTTACGTGGCCGAACTTGTTACTGCTTTCGCCAATTCCGCTTCTGACTGCCTTTGCGGCGTTCCGGTGCTGGCGCGGATTAGAGGCAGGAAAACATGTCGAGCCGTTCGCAGCGGCAATCGCCCTGTTCCTGTTCGGGTTCGTCGGTCTGGTTGTTTCGAACGTGCCCTATCTGGTGCCGGCATCGATGACGGTCTGGCAAGGTGCGGCCGCACCAAACTCGCAAATTTTTTCGCTCGTCGGCGTCCTCATCATGTTGCCGGTCATTCTCGGCTACACGGCCTTCGTTTACTGGACATTCCGCGGCAAAGTCCGCCACGGCGAAGGCTATCACTGATTGGAGTAAAACAAATCCGAAATGCGGGGAGAAGATTGCGGCCCGGCTTGGCTCCGCCATGATTTCACCCGACAATCGCCACACATGATCGAGGCGACTGCAGTTATTATGGTTTCAGAAAAAACCAAGCGGGGTGGAAAGCATGTTCGGTTGGCGCAAGCGCAGCGAAGGCTTTGAATGGAAAGAGTACGTGCGCACCACCGTTCTGGTCAGACGCGCCGACCGCCAACGCCGGCTCGACGATGCCCGCCTCTCAGCCCTTGCGCAGGTCAAAGACGTCAAGGATCGCGGCATCGAGGCTAGCAAGAAGAAAATCGACAACGCGAAATCGTTGGCCAGCGGCGTCGCTTTGAATTTAGGGCGCGCGGCATGGCAGGCTGGAACAGCGTGCTGGCAAGCCTTTTCGCAGCTTGCAATTCAAGGCTGGTCCACGGCGCGGCGTTTGGTGGCTGACATGCCGGTGCCGGCCATCGACCTGCCGCCGTGGATCAAATCTGGTGTGGCTGAAGCCGCAGCGCGCTTGCCGGCCCTGCCCCGCGATCTCGTCAACAAACGCAATGCGCTTGCGGCCGGTGCTATAGGCTTGGCGTTCGCCGGCGGGGGTTTGGTCTTTTCCAAGCCTGGCACGTTTTCAGTGCCGGGCGTTCAGGTCAGCAAATTTACGCCGAGCGCCGCTAAGACCGAACAGATCACCGGCGACATTTCAGGCCGGGCAAATGCCGTTTCGGGAGAAATACTCCGCATTTCCGGCACACTCGTTCGCTTGACCGGCATCGAAGCGCCCGAAGGCAGTCAACCCTGTTTCAAGACTAACGGCCGGCGCTGGTCATGCGGCTCGGCCGCCCAAGACGCGCTTAATCGGCTCGTTCGCTCCAAAACGGTCGCCTGCAAACTTTCAGGTACCGACGACGCGGGCCGCGCGCTCGGCAATTGCAGGGCCGGCGAATTGGATGTCGCGGCGGAGCTTGTTCGTAGTGGTCATGTTTTTGCCGCGCCAGGATTCTTCCAATCCTACTCAAGCGAAGAAGCCGCTGCTCAGACGGCGAAAGCCGGTCTTTGGCAAGGTGACGCGGAACGTCCGAATGCTTGGCGTCAAAGGTTGTGGGAAGAAGCGAAGAAAGCGGCGCCCGATGGTTGTCCGATCAAAGGCATTATTCGCACCGGTGGGCGGATTTACACTATGCCGTGGTCGACGGATTATGCCAATGCGCGGCTGAGGACGGTGAAGGGTGAGCGCTGGTTCTGCACCGAGGACGAAGCGCGGGCGGCTGGATTTAAATTGTCGACACGGTCATAACGCGCGAAAGGGCCTCTGCTTTTGCACAAAGACCAAAGAAAAGCCCGCGGCCGGGGGAGACCGCGGGCAAGAAAGAACTGGCGCCACTTGGGGGGTAAGCGGGACGGCGCTCAAGTTCCACTTCCAAATAAATAGCAACACCCGTGTATTTGCAAGGTTACAGGGCCACAGCTTTTGATATTTCAGAAATCGAAAGACTGCGAAATTCCCGGCCGATGATCCGTTAACGCTGCACTCGAGCGGCGATATAAGTTATTGCCATCTAACAATAAACGGTGAAATCGCGATGGCCGCCGGGAGGCTGGCTGAGTGCGAGTAACCAATATCTGAAACCACCCCAGTTAGTGCAAATTGGCCACTACCCAGAATATCTATGTTGAGATTTTCAGCCCGGAGCGCGCCGTCGACCCAGATCCGGACGATGCCATCCGCCTTACCCGGCGTATTGAGTTTGACTTCCTGTTCGATTTGCACCCACCGGCCTGTGGGCCAGCGCGTGTTGGGCGCGTCGAGCCACATGCCGTTGGTCGCCGGCGTTCTGATTTCGGCGCCCAATTCGCCGCCCATCACCCAGCCCATGCGGGTGACGAAGCCATTTGTCGGATTGGCTTGATCGAGGACCGCAAGGCCGGCGCCGCCGAAGATGCCTGGCAAGTAACCGGGTTCTGCAAACTTGAAGCCGTTGGGGATGAGCGCGCCATAGCTCAGGCAGGCGGCATTCGTCTTGGAGAGTTCGCTGACGATCCAGGCAAATCCGGCGCCGTTTTGATCAGGCTCGTCTTCGTTGCCGGTCGTGCTGAGAGAAACTTCCAGCGCACGCCCCTGCGGCGCGGCCGACGACTTGTAGACGCGGGTGTTCTTGAGAACGCCCCACTCATGCCCGCTTGCCCGCGCCTGCAATTCGATTGGCGACAGCGGTTCACCCTTGGAATTCTCAAGCGCAAACTGCTGCGCATGTTTGTAGCGGTCCGCGCACGAAGGGACTTCCTTCGATTTGACGGCATTGACGGCAATATAGCCGCCAACCACGAGCGCGATCAGCGCCCCACCGGCGTTGAACAAAATAGAGTTCAGATCGAGCGACTTCATTTAAGACCTCAGCCGAGCCTGGCTTGGTTGATCCTCAGCGTCCGCAGTTGCGGCCGCAAACGACGGTGGACCAGCGCGAAATGCGAGCCGGATGGCTTGAGGATAGTGAAGCGGTCTAAAGAACCGGTTTACGAAATATGAAATTGGACGCCAAACGCCGAGCGATTGACCAGCGTTGCCCCTACACGGCTCAGAAACGCCGCGGTACGCAAGATCGCTTCTTGCGGTACCGCGGCCCTAGATTGCCGAAAGCTTAAACCAGGATGACGAGATCCGCCGCGAGCAGCGACGGCGTCGAATCGTGCCGCCCAGACAGGATCGCGACATCGGTGAAGTTGCCGCCGCCGGTGTCGACCGACAACATCGTGTCGGTGCCGTCGTAGACCAGCTTGACCGATTGATCGATGTCGAAACCGGCTTTGCCTTTGAAGAAATCGCGCAGATCGAGGGTGTCGTTGTCGAAGTTTGTAATACGGTCGACGCCGAGGTTGACGCCGCCTGAGATGACGTCCTTCATCATGAAGACGTAGGTATCGTGGCCGTTGCCGCCGTCGAGGATGTCGGCGCCAGTTTTACCGCGCAAGATGTCGTCGCCATTGCCACCGATGAGAACGTTGGCGCCCGAGTCGCCCGTCAGCACGTCGTTGAACATCGAGCCGGCGAGCTTTTCAACGCCATCTACGCTGCCCGAACCGAAGCCCGAGATCGCATGCGTCGACAGATTGACGGTAACGCCGCTGCTGGCCATCGTATAGTCGAGGGTGTCGAAACCCGAGCCGCCGGTGATGGTGTCGTTACCCGGGCCGCCGACGATCGTATCGTCGCCCGAACCGCCGTCGATGACGTTGCTGCCGGTGCCGCCGCTGAGCGTGTCGTTACCCGATCCGCCACTCAAGATATCGTTGCCGTCTTCGCCGTAGACCATGTCGTCGCCAGCGCCGCCGTTGACCGTGTCGTCGCCCGCATTTCCGTCAACGAGATCGTTGCCAAACCCGCCGTAGACGGTATCGTTGCCGTCGCCGGCATAGACAGAATCGCTGCCTTCTCCGCCATGCATTTCATCGTCGCCGGCGCCGCCGACGAGAAGGTCATCGCCCTCCATACCGAATATGGCGTCAGCCTGGTCAGATCCCAAGAGTGCGTCTGCGTTCACTGTTCCAACTATCTTCGCCATGATCCCAGCCGCTTCCCGATTATCTATTTGCCCAATTTCATCGATGACTTTTGCGGCCAATTTCGTTTTCTTTTCAGCCGACTTGTCTTCGTTGTTTTATAACCTTAGCAACATCGTTTGAAAGTCTGGTTCCTTTTGTCGAGACAATTTTCGATAAAATCCAAGCGACTTTTACTCAACGTCCTGCAGCGAGCTTTTTTGATTTGTTGCGAGACATTCGCGCGCGCAAATTGATCGCTTCGTAACGGTATTTTGCGATGGCACTGCAGGCGAGATTTTTCTCTGAAACCGGGCTTTATCGCGAATGCATTTTGGTTTTCGATGCGCACCGCACGCGCGCTGCTTCAAAGCAAAACGGCCCCCGCGAGGAGGCCGTTTCAAAGTTCTGGTATTTGATGGTCTTAGACGAGGATCATGCCGGCTTTCAACATTTCCGCAGCCGTCATGTTGTGAACGCCGTCGAGCGTCACGACATCGACAAAAGCGTTGCCGATCTTGACCGAAACCGTTGTTCCGTCTTTGCCGTCGGTTACGTGCAGCGAGTTGGCGCCGCTGCGGCCGTGCAGCATTTCCGAAAGGTCGAGCTTATCGCCGACATTGAAGTCGGTGATGTGATCGACGTTGCCTTTTTTGACATCGCCGGAGTGGAAGCCGAACGTATCGTTGCCGCCGTTACCGGTGAGAACGTTGCCGCGCTTGTCACCCCAGATGATGTCATCGTTGTGCGAACCGATGACAGCTTCGACGCCTTCGATCCAGTCATGGCCATACCCCGACGAGGTATGGTTGTGAAGGTCGACCCGAACGCCACCGTCGGCGTTCGAGAAGTCGATGGTATCGAAGCCCGAGCCGCCGAACACTTTGTCATTGCCGCCGCCGGCAACAATACGGTCGTTGCCGGAGTTGCCGTAGACCGCGTTGTCGCCTGAGCCGCCGTTGAGGACGTCGTTGCCCTTGCCGCCGTACAACGTGTCGTTGCCGGTATCGCCGAACAGCTTGTCGTCACCTGCGTTACCCCAGATGCGATCGTTGCCGTCGCCGCCGTAGATGGTGTCGTTGTCGGCGTAGGTGACTTCGTGGCGATGATCGACGCCGTCCCATTTGCCAGCGCCATAGAGCACGTCGTCGCTGCCGGCCGTCATCGTCACGTGGATGACGGACGAAGCGCCGAGCCCACTGCCGTCGGTCGCCTTTGCGGAAACGGCGATGTCGAAGTTGGTGCTGTCGGACGTTGTGACTTTCAGACCGGAAAGGTCCTTGGCCGACAATGTCCAGGTGCCGTCACTGTTGTGCACACCCGCGGACAACACAGCGTCCTTCGGCAAGCCGCTGAGAGTCAACTCAACCGCGTTGGCGTCCTTTGCGTTCACGAGGCTCGTTGCGATCTTGAGATCGACCGTGACCGAAGCGGTTTGATCGCCAAAGATCGTGTCGTTGCCGCCGTGACCGGAGACGAGGTCGTTACCCTTGCCGCCGGATAGCGTATCGCCTTTGTTGCTACCATGCAGCTCGGTGCCGGTCACGGCATCATGCGCATCGCCGGTCTTGAGAACGATGTCTTCCTTGTGTGCAGCGTCATATGCAGCTTTGTCGGCAGCGGCCTTGTCGGCGGCGGCCTTGTCGGCAGCAGCTTTGTCAGCAGCGGCCTTGTCGGCAGCGGCCTTGTCGGCAGCAGCCTGATCCGCAGCAGCCTTGTCGGCAGCGGCCTTATCGGCGGCAGCCTTATCGGCAGCAGCCTTATCGGCAGCGGCCTTATCGGCAGCAGCTTTGTCGGCGGCGGCCTTATCGGCAGCAGCTTTGTCGGCAGCGGCCTTATCGGCGGCGGCCTTGTCGGCAGCGGCTTTGTCGGCAGCAGCTTTGTCGGCAGCGGCCTTATCGGCAGCAGCTTTGTCAGCAGCGGCCTTATCGGCAGCGGCCTTGTCGGCAGCGGCCTTGTCGGCAGCGGCTTTGTCGGCAGCGGCCTTGTCAGCGGCAGCTTTGTCGGCAGCGGCCTTGTCGGCAGCGGCCTTGTCGGCGGCAGCCTTGTCGGCAGCGGCTTTGTCGGCAGCGGCTTTGTCGGCGGCAGCCTTATCGGCAGCGGCTTTGTCGGCGGCGGCCTTATCAGCAGCGGCTTTGTCGGCGGCAGCTTTGTCGGCAGCGGCTTTGTCGGCGGCAGCTTTGTCGGCAGCGGCCTTTGCAGCGGCGGCTTTCTCGGCAGCAGCCTTTTCAGCAGCTTCCTTGGCAGCTTTCTCAGAAAATTCCTTGGCGTCTTTCGAGGTGTGGAAGGTTAAAATCGAGTCGTCGTAATCCTTGTCGCCACCGCCTTTGAGATCTTCAAAGCCAATCTTCATGCCGTCGTCGGACATGCTCACTTTGACGTGATTGAATCCGTCGCCATTGAGGCCCTTGGAGCCGTCATCGGCACTGTGGAAAGTTGAATTGCCATACTGCGATGTGACGGTCGTGGACTTGCCGTCCGCGCCGGTAAACACGAGTTTCAGCTCTTTGCCGCCGTTGACGTTGCCGGGCTTGCCGTTGTCATCGACAAATTTGAACGAGCCGCTCTTGCTCGACAAAATGTCGGCCATACCCTTTTGCGAAAAACCGTTCGGCACGATGAAGAAGCCGACCTTTTCGCCGCCGTTGACTTGAACGCCAGCCGCGCTCTTGCCAGCGACGAGGTCGCCGCCGGAGCCTTCAAGCGAAGCGTTGGCAAACAAGATTTGCACGCCGCTGATCGCGCCATCGGGGCCAATCTTGTACATGCCGACGGCGTTTTTATAGCCAGCCGTCTCGCCTTCAAACGTCACAGAACCCATGTTGCTGGCGGTTGCCGGCGTAGAGCCTTGATTGTCACCGTTATCGCTCTTGCCGCCATGAGACTCGTTCTTGGTCTCATGATCGTCGTCTTCTTTTTCGACTTCGTGTTTATCGCTCATATTCGCCGCTCGCTCCCGCACTCAAATCCGCTGCATATGCGCCGAATGAAGATTTGGACGTAATTCGCCCACCAAATCCTCCGGCACTGGAGACACGAATACACGTAATCTTCGAATATTAAGTTCAAGGTCCCGGGGCGATTTTTCTAAAAATTGAGTCAAATTATATCTATCCGGGCGCAATAAAAGCGGCCCTTTTCTGGTCCGCTTTTATATGTTAATCCAGCATCTGTTTGAACCCGGTATTACCAGGCAATGCCCTGATAAGTCCGGTCGTCTGGCAATACTTTGAATAGACGCGCCAGATCTAGGACTGCAATACGCTTATCGCGATTGAGAATTGCCTGACGGAATTCGTCGGTCGCGTGGGAAACCACGACAACGTCGGAATGGGCGCACAGCTCGGCGGCGGTTTTCATGGTGATGACCTCAAGCTCATCCATCAATTTTGCTTGGGCCGGGACAGCGTGCCGCACGTAGTCGATCTGATGCTGCAACAACGGCCCAAAGTTGAGGTTGGAATCATAGGCCTTGATGGTCTCGCCTGCCGCCAGCAATGTCGCCATGACATCCAAGGTCGGACTTTCGCGCATATCGTCGGTGCCGGGTTTGAAGGTCACGCCGAGAAAACCGACGCGCTTACCCTTGAACGGCTTCAACAGCTCGATGGCCTGGGCAATGTGACGTTGGTTGGAGATCGTTAATGAATCGATCAAGGGCACTTCAACCCCCATCGCATGGGCGATGTGGCTGACGGCGCGCACTTCCTTGGGCAGGCACGAGCCGCCGAATGCAAAACCCGGTTTGAGATAATAAGGCGACAGGTTGAGTTTGAGATCCTTGACGAAGATGTTCATGACATCGTGGCTGTCGATGCCGATCTTTTTGCACAACCGGCCGACTTCGTTGCCGAAGGCCACTTTCGTCGCGTGCCAGACGTTGTCGACGTACTTGACCATTTCGGCCGCTTCGATCGAGGTGAAGATGACTTTCTTGTCGACGGCGCCGTAAATGGCGCTGACGGTGGTCTCAGCGCGTGTGTCGGACGCGCCTACAACCGTCTTCGGCGGGTCAAAGAAGTCGGCAACGGCGACGCCTTCACGTAGGAATTCCGGGTTAAAACAGACGCCGAAGTCGGGTCCGAGCTTTTTGCCCGAAGCCATTTCAAGTTCCGGCACAACTACATCGAGCGTCGTGCCCGGCGGCACCGAGCAGCGTAGCACAACAACGTGATAGCCTGATTTCATGCCGATGGCCTGACCGATGGCGCGGCTGGCCTGGCGGACATATGTAAAGTCGCAACCACCGTCTTTCGAGGTCGGCGTCCCGACGGACAGAAACGTCACTTCCGTGTCGAGAACGGCGGCGATCAGATTCTGGGTCGCATCGATAAGGCCGCTTTTGACGCCTTCATTCAAGAGCTCGCCAAGGCGGTCTTCGACGATGGGCGAACGGCCTTCCTTGATGGCTTCGACTTTTTCGCGGCTGACGTCGACGCCAACCATTCTGAAACCCAGATGCGACAGGCACGCCATCGATACCGCGCCAACGTAGCCGAGGCCAATGACGCTGATCGCCGGTTTGCTCTGTTGTTCCGCTCCAAGTCCGCGCGCGCTTTCAGCACCCGCGTGTTCCGTTGCCCGCTCGATTACGGAAGATTCGAAAGTCATCGCTCAACGCTCCCACTCGCGAGCTTTTTTGCCCGCTTCGCCACACCCAGCGCGTTGCTCTTGCCCGGCAATCCGAACTCCCCGCTGGGGAGTATCCGACCGCCAAGTTTACTGCTGCTCCTGCCGGGCATCAGCTTTCAAGTCACGCCGGATAGGATAATGCAGGGGAAACGTCGTTTTGATTTAAATACGGGCGTTACAATTGTATCTATCTCACTGAAAAATCAGAGACGATAATAACCCGAGGCTCGGAATTGAAAGTAACCTCGTATAAACCATGACAATAAGAAATACCGAGACAAATGAAAGGGCCGTCATATAAAACGCCATGCCCTCACGAAATATCGTCAGCCAGCCGCTGACCGCAAAACCGGCTTTTTGGTTGCCGCGATTGGTCCATTTTTGCTTAGCGAGGCGCCATTGCATATAAATTTTAACGACGGCGTTGAGAATTTGATTGACGTAAAGCGTCCAAACAAAATTCAGATCGACGCGCCGGGCATATGTGAACAGGACCAAGGACAACATCATACGGGAAACGGCAATATAGATCGTATAGGCCAAGAGGTAACTCGAACCGAATTTCATGCAGCCGGCAATGGCGATCATCGGGCTGAACAGCATGGTCCACATCGCGACCCGCTGATCAATACAACACCACCATATGAAAAACGGCATCCGAGTCGGGCCGAGCATGATAGCCCGCCAGCCGTTACGCAGCATGTTGCCCGACCAGCGCCTGAGGTTTTCGACCATGCGACGGTAACCGGAGCCCTCGACAACCTCGATGGTCGTACCCGATGCGTCGGGAACATAGGTCATTTTGACGTTGCGCTTTAGCAGCGTGTACCAGGTGCTCTTGTCGTCGCCGGAGAGAAACCGGAATGTGCCCCACAGCCAGTGATCGAGGTAATCTGCCTCCTGGAGACGGATAAACTCTTCGCTAACCACGTGGGTGGCGCGAAAAACCGAACACCGCCCGGTCAACGTTAAGACCCGGTGGGAGAGCGCGTGGCTTTGCATGGCCATGCGGCGCTGCGCAAATCGCATGTTGAGCCACGACTGCATCCAGCCGGGCCCGCGCACCATGACGTGCTCGTCCGTCGTCAAGGCATGCAAATCGGGATCAAGGGCAAAAAGCGGAAAGCACTTACGGACCAATCCGGGATGATAGACAAAGTCGCCGTCCATAAAGATCAGAATGTCGTCTTTGCCGAGCCCCGCCCGCGACATCGCACGAAGTATCAGGGCGATGGCAACCCGCTTGCCCGGCTGATTCTGCCGGATGATCCGCAACGTGATGTCGCAATCGGAACCGACAAGCTTCAAGTGATTGCCGATTTTGAGCTCGTCGCTGAGTTCGCTCGAACCCAACCAGATGGTGGCCGGGACGCCAGCTTCGCGGATTTCGTTGACGAGCGAGCGAATCACGGCCTCGGAAATTTCGCGGTGTTCGCGGAAGGTCGTCATTTGGATATGGATGTGACGCGGCCGCCAGCCCGAATCCCACAACGCGGCGGCCCGGTCGCGCATACGAGGATAGGTTATTTTTGCGAAAATGTTGGCGCGCGCCCAATGGTTGGCCCACCACAGATAGCGCCAGATGCCAAGGATGCCGATGACGTAGACAACTTGATTGTTGACCGGATCCCAGATCGCGTTGGGCACGACGCTGAGCCCGATCGAACAGACCGCGAAATAGGTCAGGATCTTGATGCGAACGAGAGCCGACCATTTGACCGAGCGCGGCAACGGTATCGAGGGATCTTCCAGATCAATGGCATTGAGCGTGCGCACCGAATGCCTCCCCGTTACATCGCGATCGTGAATTTCTTTTTCAGCGTCGTCAGCAACGAGTTGGTCGAGCGCTGTTCGAACACCACGACGACGGGCAGGCCCGAGCGATAGCGGTCGGAGTCGGCGATTTTCTTTGCGTCATCGAAGTCGATGGTGATCTTGGCAGAGCGATCGGTTGGGCCGCGCCAGCCATAACCCGGATTTTGGCGCATATCCTGTTCCCGGATGAACCCGCTGGTGCGGTCGATCTTGGTGACACGGCCTTTGACCGTTTCGCCGAGTGCCGGCAGGAATAAAATGGCTTCGTCGCCCAGGCCCACTTTCAGGATTTCTTCCTGATTGAGGAAGGCGGTGACTTGGCGGTTTTTGCGCTGTTCGATGATGGCGATCACATCGCCCTTGCGCACACTGCCCTTATCGATACGCGGCAATTCGAGAATGACGCCGTCGAACGGCGCCGTCACGGCACTGCGCTGGCGCTGCTTCATGTAGGACTGATGGCGCTTCTGGGCGAGCTTGATTTCGTCCTCGGCCAGTCCGACCTGGGCCTCGAGATCTTCCGATTGGCCAAGAACGCTGTTGCCCGTGAACAGACGCTTGCCGAAGTTTTCACCTGCCAGCTCGACTTTCGAGGACAGCTCGAGCCGGCGCTGCTCAACCTGACTCTTCAAGGTGATGACTTGTTTCTGCGCTTCGTCGAGCTTGGTCTCGGTCGCAAAGCCCTTGCCGTGAAGCTCTTTTGTGCGGGCAAGCTGTGCCTCAGCGAGAGACAGTTGGTCAAGCAGGCCTTCGACTTCGACCTTGCCCTGCTTAACGCTCTTCATGTCGACGTTGGCGAAACTGCGGATCTTATCGAGTTCATCAGCGTGGCGCTTTTTCAGAAACGCCAGCTTGGCCTTTTGTTCTTGGACCGCGATGTCGGCAATCTCGATTTCACGTTCGAGCTGATTGTCGACGAGATTGACCACGACGTCGCCGGCTTTGACGGGATCGCCGGGCTTCAAATTGGACCACGCCACTTGGCCATCGGCTTGGGCCGTTACAGTCTCGACCGGAGCGCTGATAACGGCGGTTTGGACTTCCATGCGGAAAAAATTGGTGTACCCGAGCAGGCCAGCGTAACCGAAAATAACAAGACCGGCGACGCCATAAACGCTAGTCATGACGGCGGTCTTCATCGGCCAGCGCCGGACCGGCATGCCAGCGGGAATCGCTTTGGAATCGGGCTCTAGCTTGGCGGGCGTGACCGGCACGTCGATGCGCTGGATGGTGTCTTCCACGTCCGACATCGAGCCGCGCACCAGCTCTTCGATGAAGTGCTGCATGAGCTCGCGCTCGCGCTCGCCGATTTCCGTATAGCGGAAGGCGACCATCTTCGACGCTTGATCGACGCGCACCACTTCGGCTTTGATGTCGAAGGAAACGTCGAAGCCCTGGAAGGGCAGCATCAACTGCAGCGCCTTCTCTGCGCCGGGCTCGGGCATGTCAGCGGGGAAGTTGTCGAGTCGGAGGCCGCCTAACGACCAATCGGTCGCGCGCAATTGATGGCCGTCCACTCTGACGAAGAGTGGCGCGGTGACCCTGTGGTGCCGCCGTTGATCTGGCCGCTCCCGCTTGATCTTCACTGCCATCGGTACACACATCCGCAAACGCACGACCGGTCGCACCAGATTGCTCTGGTGCGGCCTTTAGTTGGTTTTCGCACGTGCGTGTTAACAACCTGTTCTCGATAGTGCCTGCTCGCGGGCGAGAACCGTAATTATTTGATTAACAATGATTTATGCCCTGGCGCGGCCGGCTTTAAATGACCTTGCCAGGGTTGAAAATGCCTTTGGGATCAAGGGCCTGCTTGATCGTCCGCATGACGTCGACGCCCGCGCCATGCTCCCTTAGGAGGAAGCGGCGTTTACCTTGCCCGATACCGTGCTCTCCCGTCGCGGTGCCCTCAAATCTTAACGCCCTTTCGACCAGCCGGTCGAGAAACGCCTCGACGGTTTTGGCCTCGGATGTGTCGTGTGGATCAAACATGACGATGGCGTGGAAATTGCCGTCGCCGACGTGCCCAACGATTGGCGCGATCAGGCCATGCGCCGCGATATCGGCGACGGTTTCTTCAACCGCCGCAGCCAAATGTGACAGGGGAACAGCCACATCGGTCACCAGAGCCTCGCGTCCGGGCCAAGACGATTTCACCGCCCAAAGTGCATCGTGTCGGGCTTTCCAAAGCTGGCGCCGGCCATCTTCATCACTGGCCGCGCGCAAGTTTTGCGCTCCCTCCGCTTCGGCCATCGCTCTAAAGGTTTCCAGATCCTTAGTGCAGCTCTCAAGCGAGCCGTGAAATTCAACGAATAAAGTTGGCGCCTCCAGCAATGCCAGTTTTGAACGGATGTTGACGGCGCGGATCTGCGGCGTGTCCAGAAGCTCAAGACGCGCAACGTTCAGTCCAAGTTGTATGGCCTGGGTCGAAGCCCGGCAGGCGCCCGCAATGGACGCGAAAGCAACAACTGCCGCAATGACGTGTTCCGGGGTGCCGTAAAGCTTCACGGTGAGTTCCGTAATCAAGCCCAGGGTGCCTTCAGAGCCAACCATAAGCCGGGTCAGATCATACCCGGACGACGACTTGCGGGCTCGCTGCGCGGTTTTGACGACCTCGCCCGAGGCCAAGACCACCGTCACGTTCAAGACGTTATCGCGCATCGAGCCGTAGCGCACAGTGGTCGTGCCGGATGCCCCGGTCGCCGCCATGCCCCCAAGCGTCGCGTGGTCGGCTCCCGGGTCCACAGGAAAAAATAAGCCGGTGTCGCGGAGATCGGCATTGAGGCGCTGGCGCGTTACCCCGGCTTCGACGCTGCAATCGAGATCGTCGGGGCGAACCTGCAAAACGCGGTTCATGCGCGAAAAGTCGACGGCAATACCACCGTCGGGCGCATTGACGTGCCCTTCGAGCGAGGTGCCCGCCCCGAACGCGATCAAGGGCACGGCTAGGGCGCTGGCCTGCCGCACAATCGCAACGACGTCGGCGGTGCTTTCGGGCCAAACAACTGCGTCTGGAAGCTGAGCATCGAGAAAAGTCAGGGAGTTAGCGTGTTGCCGGCGGATGGCTTCACCAACCGCAAGGCGCTCGCCGAACAGCTCTTTGAGTTCCGCAATGACCGTCGCGACCCGCTCAGATGGCTGAATATGCCCGGCGTTCATCTGCAACTCCAATGTTCGTGTCGAATCCTGTGCACGCCGGTCGCGATTTTATAGATCAGGCATTGGGGCTCCATCCCGTGACCAACCCACGGAAGTCCCAACAATAAGTTTGTGTTGCAGATTCACACCACAAGTCAGCCGGAAGCGGTGCTAGAACCTCATCTGACTGCCTTTCACTTTGGTTACCGATAGACTAGGAAGCGTCTGCTGGCACGGGGCTTCGTGCGTAAAACAGGGGAGTTCATTCATGTTTCGAAGGCTGGTAGTGGCGGCGTGCGCCATCTTGGCCACCGGCGTTCTCGTGACCGCCGAGGCCCATCGCAAGCATCATCGCTGCTGCGGCGGCGGCGGTGGTAGCGGACATTACGTCGGTGAAAACCTCGTCATCATTTCCGAGCAAGATGTCGACTTGTCAGTCGATCGGTTCACGGTCGATGTTTCTGCCGCCAAAGGCGGCTACAAGGGCATTCGCATTCGCTCGGCGCGCGGACATTTCGATGTCTCTAAGGTGCAGGTGGTCTATAACGACGCCTCGGTTCACAACGAAGACCGCCACATAAACCTGTTTCAAGGCGAACGCAGCCGTCCCATCAACCCGACGGCCGACAGCTATTTCGTCGATCAGGTGACCGTGGAGCAAGTGCCGAGTACCGGCCGCGGCCGCTTGCAAATTCTTGGCATACAATCGGCCGATGGCCGCGACATGATCCGCACCTCGCGCGGCGCCGTCGCTACAACCGGCGGCGGAGCAGCTGGCGCCGGTGGCGCGAATTCCGGCTCCAACTCCAGCGGCACGGCCTACGTTCCCCCGCCGCGCGGCTCAACCGCCCCAAGCGTCAGCGACCGGACCGTTTCCGGCGCGGTGCCGGTGCGCCCGACCGTCGATCAACCGTCAACGGCCGTTGCCGGTAGCTCGACAGAAGGCGGCGACGTTCTGTTTGGCGCGCAATATGTCGGTTTCGTGAATGATCGCGACGTCATCCGCGTCGGTAACGAGATCGGTAAGTTCGACCGCATCCGTTTGCGCGTTCTTGAGAACGACATCCACATCAACGAGCTCAAGGTGGTCTACGCCAACGGCGAAACCGATACTTTAGCGATCAACGCCGACATTCCGAAGAACTCGCGCACCAACTGGATCGACTTGAAAGGCGACCGCTTCATCAAAGAAATCCAGATGGTCTACCACTCAAAGCCGAGCTTTAGAGGCCAGGCACGGATTGAAGTGTTCGGCCAATACGCCGCCAACTGGTTGTCTCCAACGGGCGAAGGCCGCAAGTACAATCAGGGCTGGGTCCTGCTTGGCGCGCAGACCGCGGGCTTCGTCGGCTTTGACAAGGACACCATCCCTGTCGGGCGCAACGAAGGCGGCTTCCGCAAGATCCGCGTCACCGTCAAGGATCGCGCGATCACGCTGAGCGAAATTAAAGTCGTCTTTGTCGGTGGCGAAGAAGAGGTGATCCCGGTGCGCACGAAAGTCGATGCCGGCGGCACTTATGGTCCGATTGATCTGAGACCCGACCGCAAGGTCGCCATCGATCACATCGACGCCAAGTACCGTTCGCGCTTCTTCGACGCGTCGGCAAAAGGCAAGGGTACCGCCATCGTGGAAATCTGGGGCCAGCATTGAGTTGGTTTTGAGGTCGAGCGGATAGTACTAAAATCGAATTTGACAGGGCCGCAGGTGTTGCGGCCCTGTTGTTATGCACAAAAATACGACGCGCGCTAAGTATTTGGCCGTGAATTGCCACCACTTGGCGCTGGAGGAAGGCACTCCGGTTTGAGACAGTCCGGGAACCTTGCAATATAGCCATCGCGCACGATCCGCGAATGTGTTAACCGGGCCGGGGATTCAAGGGGTTTTTGCGATTCAACAAACTGTTGGGAGAAATCTCGCCGTGACTTTGACCGAGCCGCACTTTGCCGATGTACGTTCGCAAACGAATGGCGCAACGTTTGCCTCGTCGGCCCTGGCGCCCTCTATCTCCGAAGCTCCAGTGCCTGAAGAGAGCACCAAACAGATGGTGCGCCGCCTCGCCGCTCACTGCCAAAACTATCGTGGCGCCATTCTCCACCGCGCGCTCCGGCAAATGGCTTCTACCCTCATTCCTCTGGTGGCAATCGTGGTTGCGATGTTCGCCCTCGCCGACAGCGCTTACTGGGCGGCGTTGCTGCTGGCCATCCCGGCAGGCGGTCTGCTGGTTCGGGTTTTCATCATTCAGCATGATTGCGGACATGGCTCGTTTTTCAAGTCCCGGGATCTCAACGACTACGTCGGCCGCGCCATGAGCATTCTGACGCTCGCCCCTTACGGGCTATGGCGCCGCGAACATGCCCAGCATCATGCCTCGAGCGGCAACCTCGACCGGCGCGGTTCCGGCGACATCGATACGCTGACCGTTCGCGAATATCAGGCGTTGAGCCCGCTTCAGAAGCTCCGCTACAAGATTTATCGCCACCCCATCGTTCTGTTTTTTATCGGTGTGCCAGCTTACTTTCTGCTGATCCAGCGCACACCCTGGCTGCACGCCGTATCGCCGCGCGAGTCGTTGCCAAGCGTAATGGGCCTCAACCTTGCCATCGCCATCTGTTACGGGCCGTTGTTCTATGTTTTCGGAGCGGTCAAGGTGCTGAGCATCTTCGTGCCCATGGTGGCGATCGCCGCAGGAGCCGGCGGTTGGCTGTTCTTCATTCAACATCAGTTCGAAGACACAGTCTGGGAAAAAGCCAATGGCTGGGACTTCCAAGTCGCGGCTTTGCTTGGTTCCTCGTTTTATGATCTGCCCAAGGTCTTGAACTGGTTCACCGGCAACATCGGCCTGCACCACATACATCACTTGAACAGCATGATCCCGAACTACCGCTTGCAGGATTGCATCGCCGCCAGCCCCGAGCTCAAAGCCATCAACCGGCTGACCCTGCAGGAAAGCCTGAAATGCGCCAGCCTGAAACTTTGGGATGAAGAGCGCGGACGCCTGATTTCCTTCAGAGAACTCGAAGGCGCGGTTTAGTCTAATATCCCACCTCTTGCACTGACCGTCTGGCTTCCAAGGTGGCAGGCCGGGACTGCGGGGAAGACGCGTTGACGCCCCGTAGTGCCGCGTTTAACCGATTGAAGCGACCTGTACAGCTTCGCGATTGGACGATATCTTCAAGAAATCCGCATTTTATGGCGTCCGTGATGGGCGCCGGGAATGCGTGACTTGCAGAGCACGGGAGTCGCAGGCGTGATTGCATTGCCCATGGCGCAAATCAAGGCTGGCCGCCTAAAAATAATCGATCCCGAAAACCAATCATACATTGTCGAGGGTATAAAAAAAGGCCCCGAGGCCGCGATCCGAATCACGGACAAAAAGCTACTCCGGCGATTGCTGGTCGTTCCTGATCTTTACCTCGGCGAAGGATATATGGACGGCTCGATCGTTGTCGAAGAAGGCACGCTTTACGACGTTCTTGATTTCTGCGCGATCAATCTCATGCCGCTTCCTGGCGAGGGCGGCCCGGTCGTTTCCGCGCCGGTTCAAAAACTCAACGTAATCGGCCAGGCCCAGACCAACGTCGCCCATCATTACGATCTCAACAGGAAGCTGTTCGAGCTTTTCCTCGATACTGACTTGCAGTACTCGTGTGCCTATTTCGCGAATGATCGCGATAGCCTCGAGCAGGCTCAGGCCAACAAGAGACGGCGGCTTGCCGCCAAACTCCTCCTGAAACCCGGGATGCGCGTCTTAGACATCGGCTGCGGCTTCGGTGGGTTGGCGCTCGAGATGGCCCGAGAGCACGGCGTCGAAGTCGTCGGCGTCACCTTGTCAGAAGAGCAGTGGAGGGCTGGCCAAGAGAGGGCGAAAGCCGCCGGACTGGAAAAGCAAGTTACATTCAAACTCTGCGACTACCGGGAAGAAACCGAGACTTACGACCGCATAGTTTCGGTCGGGATGTTCGAGCACGTCGGCAGCCGCCATTACGACGAGTTCTTCAGCAAAATCCGAGACCTCTTGGTCGATGACGGTATCGCTCTGTTGCACTCGATAGGACGGATGGCACAACCTGGCTCGGCCCTAGTGTGGATCAACCGTTACATTTTTCCAGGTGGTTACACACCGGCTTTATCGGAAACAGTTGCTGCGGTCGAGCGGGCTGGACTCTGGATCACGGATGTCGAGATTCTTCGCCTCCACTATGCCTACACGCTTCGGGAGTGGCACAACCGTTTTCAGCGCAATCGCAACCAAGCGCAAGAGCTGTACGACGAGCGCTTCTGCCGAATGTGGGAGTTTTATCTCCAAATTTCGGAGGTCGCTTTCCGGCGACTGAACTGGATGGTCTTTCAAATTCAACTTACAAAGTCCGTCGATGCCGCCCCGATCACGCGATCCTATCTAAACGAGTAGACCAAGGACCCTGCGCGCTATCACAAACTTTCCCGCCCGGCCGCAAAGCGCTCGATGGCGGCAATGCGATCGTCAATCGATGGGTGGGTTTCGAGAAATCCGGAGACGCGGCGGCGCACCGGGTTCTCAATGTAAAATGCCTCCATGCGCGAAACGACGTCGAGCCCTGCGTGATCCTCGATTTTGCGCAGGGCCGCGATCATAGCATCGGGATTCTTGGTCAGCTCCACCGAACCGGCATCGGCGAGATATTCGCGCGAGCGCGATAAAGCCAAGCGGATCAGCGTCGAAATACCCCAAGTGATGAGAATGATCGCGATCGCGAGCGCGATGGCCAGCAATGCACCGCCGCCACTATCGCGGTTATCGCTGCCGCTTGAACGCTCGGACTCGCGACTGCCGGTTTTGGCTTGCGGCGACCAGCCATATGGAAAGTCCCACCGCCGGATCGCGAGATCGCCGAAGAAGGCAAACACGCCTGCAAAGATCACGGCGATGACCATCATCTGGGTGTCACGATTGCGGATGTGCGTGAGTTCGTGCGCGAGCACAGCCTCGAGCTCATCCTCTTTCAGGGTGTCGAGCAGCCCGCGGGTAACGGCAATGGCATATGATCCCTGACTCAAGCCAGACGCGTAAGCATTGAGAGCTGGATCTTCGACGATCTCAAGATTTGGCATCGCTAGCCCACGCGACACGCAGAGATTTTCGAGCGCGTTATAGAGCTTCGGCGCTTGTTGCCGGGTAACGCCTTTGGCGCCGGTAGCTGAGCGGATCATGGCGCCGTGAAAGGCCCAGGCGATCGCGAACCACGCCGTGGCAGCCAACACTGCGACCGGCCATGAACCTGCAAATTGCGAAGCCGCTGCCGCGACGATGTCCTCGAACGACCCGCCTTGCATGGCGTTCAGAATGAGCAATATCGAAAACAGAAGCGCGTGCAGCAGGGCTACGAACCCTAGCAACAAAACGATCGAGCGAACACGGTTGGCCTGAATATGACCGTAAAGACCGTAGGCCTGGAACATGCCGCCCCCTCGGTGCCGCGCCGCTCATGTAAAATGACGACCGGGTCAACTGACGCAATCGGCCCGGCTCAAAACTCGACTTTGGGCGCGGTCGACGCCGTCTTACGCTCGGTCTCGTCGAGATTGAAGAAGTCTTGCGCACCAAATCCCATGGCAGATGAAAACAGCACCGCCGGGAAACTTTCGCGCGTTGCGTTATATTCAGCCGCCGAGTTGTTGAAGAAGCGCCGCGCCGCCGCGATCTTGTTTTCGAGATCGGCGAGCTCGCCCTGCAGTTGCTGGAAATTCGCATTCGCCTTGAGGTCAGGATAGGCTTCCGCAACGACCATCAATTGCCGCAGCGCTTGCGTCAGTTGACCTTCAGCGGCGGCCTGGGCTGCCGGCCCTGTCGCGGTCTGAGCCGCGTTGCGCCATTTGATGACGTTTTCAAGCGTTTCTTTTTCGTGCTTGGCGTAGCCTTTGACGGTCTCGACGAGATTCGGCACCAGGTCCTGGCGCTGCTTCAACTGCACGTCGATGTCGGCGAAAGATTGCTTGCAGCGTTGCCGCAAACTGACGAGGCCATTGTAGGCACCGATCAGCCAAAGAACCAAAACGGCGGCGATGACCAGCAAGACGAGCGCGGCGGTACCCATGGTTTCCTCCTCATGTCACATGAGGCAAGGATAACGCAATTTCCCGCCGCTGCTAGTGGGGAAGGCCGGCGGCAAGCACGAGCGCCGCCGGACTTCATGCTAATTGGCTTTTTTTGCTGTGGCGGCTGGCTTATCGGCGCCCTCATCGCCGACGACGCCGGACAATTCGTATAAATCGCGCTGGCCGACATAGAGCACGAAGTCGTGCTCTTTCATGGCCTTGCGCGAGCGCGCGATGTTGTCCTTGTTGGTCAGGTATTCGACGACGAAGATATGTTTGCCTGCGGTCTTGGCCTTGTCGAGCAACTTGGTCGAGTGCTCAATATCGCCCGTGGGATTGACTTTTTCCGTGTGACTGATGCCAAAGATCAGGTCTTCTTTGACGATCGCATCGATGGCTTCAACATAGTCCTTGTGATCGACCAGCTCTTCGGCGTTCTGCGCAAGAATGACCGCATTTGGGTTTTTGGTGCGGACGTACGCGGTCATCTTCTTGACGAGGTCGATCATCTGCTTGCGGCGCTCTTCGGTGTCGCCGAAGTAGTAATAGGCGTCGACTCGATCGATCGAGAGACCATCGAAGCCAGCGTCCATGATGCGGTCGATCAGCGAATCCGGCGTGCCGTAAACAATGCGCTGCCACTCGGGCTGCCAATACTGGACAACGTAATCGCCCTTCCACTGCTTATCGACTTTCGAGACCCACGATGGCTTCTTCTTGTTCCACTCCGGCTTCCAATAGTAACGGAAGTCCTCGCACTCGCCGGCGCTGAAGTAGGCGACCACGAGGCGGCGGCTGCCGTCGGGTTTCTTCTTCATGCTTTCGATTTGATCGCGAGTCAGGCGGATCTCTTTGCCTTGCGGAAACATCGAGGAATCGATGATGACCATGTCGAAGGGCGAGGCCGCGATCTTATCGATCTTGTCTTGGGTGACGTCTTTGAGCTGGTAGGCCCAGGTCTTGACGCTGTTGAGCGCGGCTGCGCGGTCGTCGGCGAGCGCGGACGTCAAAGGCAGGACGCTCAAGACAAGCGCACAGAGGCCGAAACGGATTTTAAGCATACGCGATACTCTCTCGAAGTTATTGGCGACGACAATTTGCGACCCACCGATTGCGACCCATCGAACCCCATTCGACGCCTGGGCGGCACACAAAACTTAGTCTGCCTCGAATTAACAAGGTAAATCAAGCAAGGATGTGGCGCATAGTTGACGGAGATCGCCGCGCCAGCCGCAAATCACCACGATGTGCCGGGCGGACACTCTTTTGTCGTGCGCTCGGGCGTGCCTACTTCCGTCTTCAAATCAAGGGGTGCCGTTGGATCGCCGCCGTCAAGTGCGCGGGTCTCGAAGGCCGGCACGATATGCAGGTGGCGAAGCTCGACGGCCGTGGCTGCAATGTGGTGCTTGTCCAAAAGATACTCGACGGCAAAAATCGGTTTGCCCTCGTATTGCAGCCAGCCCAACAGATTGAGCGACGATTGGATGTCATCGCGGGCATTGCGTTTGGCGGTTGCCGTACCGCCGTGCAGAAGGCTTTCTTTGCCCTGGCCGTCGATCGCGAAGCGGTAGTTAGCGTCGTCCAGAAGGGCTTCGCCATTTTGCGGAATGACGAAAAAGCCGGGCTTCAGACGCCGCGCTGTTCTCGCGAGCTCGGCAACATGCTCAACCATGTCGTCGCGCGCGCTTGGATGCTCTTTCTGAAAGGTTTCGTAGATGTCGACGCGATCGAGATAGACGCCGTCGAACCCGGCATCGATGATGCGGCGCAGATATGAGTCGGGGGCGCGGAAGTTGATATCCTTCCAGCCCGCTAGCCAATAGCGTACACGGCGCGCTTTCGGCCAGGCGCAATTTTCTTCGCCCAGCCAATCCGGCGGCGACGTTTTCCAAGAATCGTTCCAATAGAAGCGGTATTCCTCGGATTCTCCGACCGAGAGGTATGCCACGACAAAGCGGCCGCGGCCGTCAGGTCCGATCTTCAAGCGTTCGACCTCCGCCCGCGTCAGCGGAAGTTTGCCCTCCTGCTTGGCGTAATCGATGACCAGAAGACCGGCTGGAATCGCCACTAGTTTATCGACATTGACGCGATCAAGCTGGTAGTGCCAGCTGCGCGCGGTCTTGAGCGGCCGCTCTGCGTATCGCACAGCCGTCCAATGGGCCGGTAAATCTCGATACGGCCAAGCCAGCACAAACAGCGCCGCGACAGCGAGCCAGACTAGCGCCCAAGATTTCTGCTCAGACATTCTGCCTTCGATCCGCACGACTACCGGACTATTAAGTCCCGCCACTTCAAAGCATCAGCAAGATCCTAATCTTGCTTTATGAACAGCGCCCTGCCACTTCTAGCTAATGTTATCCGATGGCAGCAAAACGGCCGCTCAAGATCTCTCGATATGTGGAATTGGTAAACACCCCGATGGCGACTGCGACTGCCCTCCCACCCACTGGCGACCTAGTCACCATCCGCGACTGGCTTCGTTACGGCGTTTCCGCCTTCAACCGGGCCGAGCTGGTCTATGGTCACGGCACAGCCAGCGCGATCGATGAAGCGGCGTTTTTGATCCTCTCGACCTTGCACCTGCCGGTCGACGCACTTGAGCCATGGCTCGACTGCCGCTTGACCGCGACGGAGCGCAAGGCCATCGCCGATATTCTGAGCGCCCGCATCGAAACCCGCAAGCCCGCCTCATATCTGACCAAGAGCGCCTGGATTCAAGGCCATAAGTTTTACGTCGACGAACGCGTGATCGTTCCGCGGTCGTTTGTCGGTGAGTTGTTGTGCCGGGATGGCCTCGCCACGGTCGCGGGCGACGGCGCGAGTGTTAAACGCGTCCTCGACCTGTGTACGGGTTCTGGGTGTCTTGCTATCCTGGCGGCCTTGACGTTTCCAGATGCCGAGGTGGTGGCGTCCGATATCTCCAAGGACGCGCTCGAGGTCGCCAAGAAAAACGTCGCCGACTATCGCCTTAACGCTCTTGTCACGCTCGTCCACGCTGATCTGTTTGATCGCTTGCCAGCCGAACGGTTCGACTTGATCATTTCGAATCCGCCGTATGTCACAACGAAGGCGGTCGCGGATTTCCCGCCCGAGTACAAAGCCGAGCCAGCGCTGGCTCACCACGGCGGAGTCAACGGCTTGGATTTGGTACATCGTATTCTTGCGCAAGCGGGCGGGTATTTAACGCCTATCGGATCGCTGGTGGTCGAGATTGGCGAAGGCCGCGAAGCCCTTGAAGCGGAGCGTCCCGATTTGCCGTTTCTTTGGCTCGATACCGATACCAGCGCGGGCGAAGTCTTCACGCTCTCGGCAGCACAGTTGACGCCTTCAAACTGAACGGCGCCAAAATCACGAAAGAGCCGCTAGCCTGCGGTGCATCAACCAAACGCGCCGAAGTGATGGGCGATACCGGTGCCGATTTCGCGCACTGCCTCATACGCTTGTTCCATCGGCGCCAGTATTTCCGTTTCAATCCGGCCGTAATCGTCGATGCCGCGCGGCCGGTAGGTTGCCTGCTCGTCGAAGGCGCCAGAATTTGCGCCGGCGCCCGCGATATGGGGAAAGGCTTGGCGCATAAACGCCAGCACGTCGGGCACCTCAAGTGTCAGCGCTTTGCCGAGCAACTGATCGTGCGACAGATCATTCTGCATCGAAAACTTCGGCTGCTGGGCGGCGAGGATGAAGATTCGCATGATCAGCGCCAGCCGGACGGCTTGCAACAGATCCAACTCCAAGCGGTCGTTGTCGGGGATCTTGCCGCCTTCAAGCCCGACGTCTTCGAGGATGGCGTGCAGGTCGATGGCGTCGAGGCGCAAATGGTGGACCAGCAGATTGATCTGTTCGCCGCGCTCGTCCGCGAGAAGAAAAATTGCCAGCGCCCGAAACGCGCTCGAGAGATGCTGCTCCCGGCCCCACGAGGCCCGGCTGGCCCAGAAGCCAGCATCGAAGACCATTGCATTCGCGCCCATGGCGTTAAGGCTGGACAATTGTTTGCCGCGCGCCACCATCGCTAGAAGAATTTTCAAACGCGGCGATCGTTTTGCAAGCTCGACGAAACGATCGCGTTCCGATCCAACGGCCGAACCAATGCCCGCGACAACGTTGGCGATGTAGCCAAACTGCTGCAAAATCGCGTTATTGGGAATGGCCCGCATGCGTGCCGGGTCACCGCGATCGGCGGCGCTGGCGCCTTCCATCTGGCGTTTGACGGGACGCGAGCCGGTCCTGAACAAAAGGTTCGGCCCGAAAGCGCCAAGAACCGCGCGATAGCCGGGATGAGCAAACAATTCCTGCTGGTATTCTTTTAGGCGCAGGAAAAAATCCAAGCTGAAATTCTGGTTGCTGTAGAATGGATCATTGTCCTCGGCCGGCGGCGCGCCGTCCATGATGACCGTCGCCAGAACCCGCGTCGTCAATTCGCGGTTGGCGAAATACAAATAACCGTCGCCACCCTGAAAGCTGGTCTCGTGCTTGACAGCCTGGCCATTGCGCGAAAAGCGGCGCCGCGCTTCGTCGGAGAACACATATCGCAGGCGGGTTTTGAGATCGCTTGGATGGGTGCCGCGGCCCATGCTTTCGCCATGGGTCGAGTACAGTAGAAATTCGCAGCCCGGCACGCCCTTGGTTTTGAGCAATTCGGCAATGCCGTGATGGAGACGCTCGATCGCCAGCGTCGCCGAGATCTGACCTATGAAGCGGCCGGCATCCGAAAACCCGGTCTGCACGGCAAGCCGGCCGCGGCCCTTGACGTAGTCGCGGTAGGCCTCTTCGTCGAGCAGGCGCTCGACGAGCCGGGTTCCCGTCTCCAGACCCGAGGGGGTTTCAAAGAGCGGCGAAATATCGACGATGTCAGCGACGCCGAACAACTTGGCAAAAAACACCGCGATCAGAATCGTCGCCGGGCTCTCGCACTCTGCAATCAGGTAACGGATCGGGGTTTCCCGATCGACATGCTTGCGGATCTGCGCCACTAGCGCGAATTGCCGGATAGCGGTTGCGGTTTCAAGTTCCAGGCTTTCAAAATTGACCGTCTCCGGAGTCGCCGATTTGATCATTTCGACGATGCGGGCCAAGGCCTGACGCTCGGTCAAATCCTTGGTCCAGGGCTCGTGCACGTAAGCGCGGAACGCGTTGTTGACCTGAACCGCATTGACTCGGACGTGAATGTGCGAGGTGCCGAGGCCCGTCGCTTCGAGTAATCCGCGCAGAGAGGCGATGGCGCGTTTGTACTGCGGCTGGTCGGCGGCATCGATCAACTGATCCAGCAAACTGGTCAGCGGCTCGATGGAAACGATATTGTAGCCTTCCGATTGCGTAATAGCATTGGCGGCGCTGGCCAGCTTGCCACCGCGGTGCACAACAGCGTCAAGTGCCTTGATGCGCTCTTCCACCGCCGCGATCGCAAGATCGAGCTTACCGGTTATCTGGCGCGAGATCCGGCTGATCTGGTCGCCGTCGCCGATTTTGTGTTTCAGGCCGAAAAAGCGCTCGCGGATGTCCACCAGCGACGCCTGCTTTTCCTGCAGCTTGAGAAGAAATGAATAATTCCATTTGATATCGGTGCGTCCATCAAGGTCGTAGCCGACCCATGACGCGACCGTACCGAGTTTGGGGTTTAGCTTATAAGCAGCATCGCCGAATTTTTCCGCCGCAACACTGAAGAAACCATGGAGAAGCTCCTCATATGAGGTGCGCAGATTTTGGATGCACTCCTGCACGCGCCGGTGCTCGTAATTAAGATCGATCGGCACATCTGGACGCTGCGGCAGACCGATGACGGTTTCAGCGGAAGGATTTTCAGAGAATGCAATCTCGATCATGCGTTTCGACAAGGCTTCCGATAGCCCGAATGTCGGGTGGGCGGTAAAGACAATTCCAGATCGCGCCCGCGCCCACCGCGCTTCAAAGGCTTCTAAAGTCTTGGCTTCGTCAGCCGTAGCCGAAACGAAGTCCGTGAAATCCTTGACCGTCGTGCCTTGATCCTTAAAGCCGGTGCGCTCGCGCAAGCTGCGGGCGCGGCGCACACAAGCGCGGTCCATCAAGCGGTTGGCGAGACCGGTCATATCGTCGAAAGAGACTTCGCCATTCTCCAGGCGGCGCGAAAGGCCGAAGGCGAGATTGGCGATCGGATTGAGCTGCGGTTCTTCCGGAATCCGGGTTCTGAGCTGCCGGAGCTCGTCGCGCAAGGCGACTTCGTCGAGCTTTCCTTGGGCCTTCGGCGCGACCTTGTCCTGCATACCCAAATCCTCCTGGCTCCCGCATGTTTGCAGCGAAAGTCCGTCAATTACGGTCGGGCCCGGCTACGCGACGCGCTCAGGCAAAAATCTCCGGCGCTCGATATGAGCGCCGGATGACGAGGCTGACTCAAGCAACCTTTTTGACTTTGCCGAGCACCGAGGCAACGGTCGAACCCATTTCCGATGGCGTCGCCGCAATCGTGACGCCACAGGTCTTCAGGATATCGACCTTTTCAGAGGCCGATTCGCCAAATGCCGAGACGATGGCGCCGGCGTGGCCCATGCGGCGGCCCTTCGGTGCAGATAGACCGGCGATGTAGGCGACCACTGGCTTCTTCATATGGCTTTTCGACCACAAGCCGGCTTCGGCTTCCTGCGGACCACCGATTTCGCCGATCATCAGAACGGCGTCGGTACCGGGATCGTTCTCGAAGTGCTCGAGAATATCGCGGTGCGAGGAACCGTTGATCGGATCGCCGCCGATGCCAACCGACGTCGAAACGCCGATGCCCAACATCTTGAGCTGCTCGGCCGCTTCATAGCCAAGCGTGCCGGAACGTCCGACGATGCCGACGCGGCCCGGCAGGTAGATGTGACCCGGCATGATGCCGAGCATCGCCTTGCCGGGCGAGATGGTGCCCGCGCAGTTCGGGCCGGTCAAAATCATGCGAGCTTCTTTCTTGTAACGCCGCATGTAGCGCTTAACGCGGATCATGTCTTGCGCCGGAATGCCGTCGGTGATGCAGACGCAGTATTTGATGCCGGCATCGGCTGCTTCCATGATGGCGTCAGCCGCGAACGGAGGCGGCACGAACACGATGGACGCTTCTGCGCCCGCTTCCTGAACCGCGCCCTTGACGGTATTGAAGACGGGGCGGCCGAGATGGGTCGAGCCGCCTTTACCGGGCGTCACACCGCCGACAACGTTAGTGCCGTAGTCGATCATCTCTTGAGCATGAAAGGTGCCGATGCGGCCCGTAAAGCCCTGAATCAAGATCGGGGTGTTTTCGTTGATGAAAATTGCCATTGTTGCTCTCTCCCGATTACACGGCTTTTTTGGCGGCGGCGACGGCGTTGGCCGCGGCTTCCGCAAGCGTGTCTGCGCCGATGATTGTGAGGCCGCTTTGATCGATGATCTTGCGGCCTTCTTCAACGTTAGTGCCAGCCAGCCGCACGATCACCGGCATGGTGATTTTTAATTCGCGAATGGCATCGACGACACCCTTGGCAACCCAATCGCAGCGGTTGATGCCGGCGAAGACGTTGACCAGAATGGCCTTGACGTTCTTGTCGCGCAAAACCGCCCGGAACGACTTGGTGACGCGCTCTGGTGAAGCGCCGCCGCCGATGTCCAAGAAGTTGGCAGGCTCGCCACCAGCCAGCTTGATCATGTCGAGTGTCGCCATCGCGAGACCCGCGCCGTTGACGATGCAGCCGATATCGCCATCAAGGCCGACGTAAGCAAGGCCACGGTCGGACGCATAGGTTTCGCGCGGATCTTCCTGGCTTTTGTCGCGAAGCTCTGCGATTTGCGGACGGCGGAACAAGGCGTTTTCGTCGAAGCTCATCTTGGCGTCGAGCGCAACGACGGTCTTTTCCTTGGTGATGACCAGCGGGTTGATTTCAACCATCGTGGCGTCGAGATCGCGGAAGGCGCGATAGCAGCCCATGATCGCTGGAACCAAGCGATTGACGATATCGGCATCGACGCCGAGGCCAAAAGCGATCTCGCGGGCTTGAAACTGCTGCATACCGACAGCCGGGTCGACACTGACGCGGATGATGGTGTCGGGCTGCTTGGCCGAGATTTCCTCGATGTCCATGCCGCCGGCGGCCGACGCGACGACCATGACCCGCTCGGAAGCGCGGTCCATCACAAAGCCGAGATAGATCTCGCGATCGATGTTGGTCGCTTCTTCGATGTAGAGGCGCGAGACCAGCTTTCCACCGGGACCGGTTTGATGGGTGACGAGTTTGCGGCCGAGAAGACTTTCGGCGGCGCTTTCAATTTCTTCTTCGTTGCGGCAGATCTTGATGCCGCCGGCCTTGCCGCGAGCGCCCGAATGAATTTGGGCTTTGACGACGACGGTACCGCCCAACTCGCTGGCGCGATAGGTCGCCTGTTCGGGACTATAGGCAAGACCGCCGCGCGGAATGGGCACGCCAAACTTCGAGAGAAGTTCTTTGGCCTGATACTCGTGAATGTCCATGCTGGACCTCCGTTAAAATTCTGGGGTTTCAAGCCTTGCGGGCGGCGTCGGCGGCCTTGATCGCACCGGCGGTGACGAGAAGATTTTTAGCCATCTTTTCAGATGCCGCGTCGATCATCTTGCCGTCGAGCGAAGCTGCACCCTTGCCTTGGGCTTCGGCTTCTTTGAGCGCGACGAGAATGCGCTCGGCGCGCGCCACCTCCGCCGCCGTCGGCGAGAACACGGCGTTGGCCAGCTCGATTTGCGAAGGATGAATGGCCCACTTGCCTTCGATGCCGAGCGCGGCAGCGCGCTTGGCACCGGCGGTGTAGCCTTCAGGATCGGAGAAATCGCCGAACGGGCCGTCGATCGGGCGCAGACCGTAAGCGCGGCACGCAACCGTCATGCGCGACAGCGCGAAGTGCCACTGGTCGCCCGGATAATCGGGGTTCAAACCACCGATAACCACCGTGCGCGCCTTGTTGAAAGCGGCGTAGTCGGCAACGCCGAAGTGCATGGCTTCGCAGCGGCTGTTGGCGGCGGCGATGGCTTCGACATTGGCCATGCCGAGCGGCGTTTCGATGAGGGCTTCGGTGCCGACGCGGTTGGTGAAGCCCTTGGCGACTTCAATTTGGCTCATGATGCATTCGACCGTGTAGAGGTCGGCCGGTACACCAACCTTGGGAACCAGAATGGTATCGAGCTTCGAGCCGGCCTGCTCCATGATGTCGACGACGTCGCGGTACATGTAGTGGGTGTCGAGACCGTTGATGCGCACCGACACGGTTTTGCCGGCAGCCTTCCAGTCGAGATCGTTCAAGGCTTGAATGATGTTTTTGCGGGCCTGCTCTTTGTCGGGCGGCGCGACGGCATCTTCGCAATCGAGAAAGACGTAGTCGGCGGCGCTCTTGATGGCGCGGTCGATCATGGTCGGGTTGGAGCCCGGAACCGCAAGTTCAGAGCGCTGCAGGCGCGACTTGCGCAACGGGTGAAGCGTGTAACTCATCTCGGATAACCTTCCCTAGGGGATTTTGTTGATTGGATTATGTTGGGCCAGGTCAGCGTTGGCCCGGCCGGATATCAGTTTGGGAGCGTCCAGCCTCTAAGATGCACGCTCCCGGAATTACGAATTAAGCGGCCTTCGCTGTCACGCCGGTCGCCGATTTGGTGGCGGTCTTAGTGAAGTATTCAGCGGCAGCACCGGTTCCCGAACCGAGCTTGAAGTTGACGCCGTTGTCCTTCATCGCCATTTCGACGGCGAACAAGACGCCGCCAATCATGAATTCATCGATTGCGCCAAGATGGCCGATACGAAACACCTTGCCCGCGACCTTGTTGAGGCCAAGGCCGAGCGACGTGTTGTAACGGTAATAGGCGGTCTTGATGATGTTGGCGCTGTCTATGCCTTCGGGGGCCAAGATCGCAGACACCGTATCCGAATGCCACTTTGGTTCCTTGGCGCAGAGTTTCAGACCCCAGGCATCGACGGCCGCGCGCACCCCTTTGGCGAGACGGGTGTGGCGGGCGATGATGTTGTCGAGACCTTCCTCGTTGATCAAGTCCACCGACGCGCGCAGGCCACGGATCAATTGTGTGGCCGGCGTGTAGGGGAAATAGCCAAGGTCGTTGGTCTTGATCATGTCTTCGAACGAGAAGAAGCAACGGTTCATGCGGCCGTTGAGGGACTTGTTGGCGTCAAGCGCCTTTTGACTGACGGCGAGAATGCCGAGACCGGTTGGCAGCATGAAGCCCTTTTGCGAACCCGAGACGCAAGCATCGACGCCCCACTCGCCCATCCGCATGTCGAGCGATCCGACCGACGACACGCCATCAACCATCAGCAGTGCCGGATGCTTGGCGGCATCAAGCGCCTTACGAACACCGGCGATGTCGCTGGCAACGCCCGTTGCAGTCTCGTTCTGCGTCGCAAACACCGCCTTGATTTCGTGATGCGTATCCTTGGCCAGGATGTCGGCGTACTTCTCGAGTGGAACACCCGTGCCCCATTCTTCATCGCAGAGAACGACTTTTAAACCGAGTCGCTCGGCCATATCGACCCACAGCAGTGAGAACTGGCCGAAGCGCGACATCAAAACCTTGTCACCGACAGCAAGCGTATTCGTGATGGCCGATTCCCAAGCGCCCGTGCCGGAAGACGGAAAGATGAAGACGCGGCCGTCCTTCATTTTGAAGATCTTCTTCAGATCGGCAAACAGCGGCAGCGTGAATTTCGGGAACTCGGGAGAGCGCATATCTTCCATGGCAAGGTTCATTGCCATGCGAACCTTATCGGGGATGGTTGTCGGACCTGGGATGAAAAGGTGCGGCGTCACTGTCATGGGGATATCCTCCAAAGCGTTTTTTGTATGCCGCCGCGCTTCCCGGTTAGCCGGGCCGCTCGTGCTGGCAGCAAGATGATTTTCTCAGGCCGCGCTCAAGCCGCGCGGGTCTAAGTGAGACTAAGGCACTAGGCGACCATGGGGGAGGGGTTTGTTTCCGGCAATACCCCGATCGGGCGGGACGATTGGCGGCTGGCGGGTAGTCCGCGCTACCCACTCTGGTTTCGGGCGGGCCAATACCTGGCTAAGCCTTGTCGCGCGGGGCCGAAAGATAGAGCGCCACAGCCATCGCGCGGTTCGAGACGCTGAGCTTGTCGTAAAGGTTTTTCAAGTGGTATTTCACGGTGTTGCGGGTTATTCCCGTGCGCGAGGCTATCTGTAAATTGGTCCAGCCGTTGGCGAGCGCCGCCAGCAATTCGCGTTCTCTCGATGTCAGCGCACCTAAGGGATCGTAATTGAGAAGATCGATATCGATGTAAGGCAGCGACAAGCGGCCGCGCGCCACCGACACGATCGTGTCAAGCAGGACGCTCGGCTCTTCGCCCTTGGACACAAAACCCCAGGCGCCGCCCTTGATCGACTTGCGCAAAACATCCTGAGAGGTTTCGCCCGTATAAATGATGACGCGCGTTGGCCACTTGTGCTGCTTGATCTGTTTGAGGACCTCACCACCCGGCATGTCCGGCAGCGACCAACCGACAATGGCGATTTCAGCGGCTGCTTTTTGCATAGCGGCCAACAGCGCGCCGCCGCTCGCATAGACGCCATTGCTGACAAATCGCCCGTCCTTGGTGACCAACCCTTCGAGCCCCACGCGCACAACCGGGTTCTTGTCGGCGATGGCGACTTCGATTTTGCCGGTCATGATCGGTTGGGTCCGTGTTGGGTGTGAGGTCCGCAATCCTAGATATAAATTCCTGAGACCGCATGATATTTGGGTTCGTGGTTGAGGGCAAAGAAACCGTCGTCCGGATCGCCCAAACATGTCTTCCAGGGTTGAGCCTGCATCTTGGCCCGGAAAACCACTCGCTCACCACTCCATAACAATATTAACGCGTGATAGCGACCTCGCCTTGGCAAGCCGGGCCGTGCATTCGGTCTCGAATGCAGGCGAGACAGCGAGGATATTTTCAGAGCAGGCGCGACGATCCTTCGTGACGGTTTCGCAGTCACAAATCGCGGCGGCGAGAGTTCGGCGCTGCTGAAATATACGCGCTGAATGACGAAAAAATCGTCGTGACCCAACCGATGACACAAATGGGTCGGCATTGTGCTTGGCTGGCTGCGCAAAGGCTCTGAGGGAGTCTTGCGGGACATTGCAGCCAGGGCAGTTATCTATCGATTGACGATATTGGGGTGGGTTAACAGCGGACGACCGGCGTTGTGTTCTTTCAATAGGACGGCGAGCCATTTGCAGCTCGCAGCCGTCGCTCAGTCTATTTCCCTCTCGGCGCCATGATGAGAGACGAACATGATCCCGCAATTGTTACGCGTATCTCGCGGACTGGTCGCAGCTTTTGTAGTCGCTGCGTTTCTTAAGTTTGTTTTATTCGATGCGAGTTGGTTTACCGCGCCGGACAACGTATCGAATTTGTCTGCGCTGTGGAGGACCTTCGGGCACGTTTTAGCGTATGTCATGCCTTTGGCCGTATTGGCGGCCATCATGACGGAGTACATACGCGTTCGTCATGTAGCGCTCTATATCGCACTCGGAATTGTTCTCGCGCTCATCGCGGCGCGCCTTTGTGTCCTAGGCGAAAGCCTTGAATCTTCCGCCTTTACCGGCGGAGCATTGTCGGCAGTGTCAATCCTCACCGCTGGTGTTCTTACTTCGCTTTCTTATTGGGTTGTCGCTGGGCGCTATGCGGGATGGCGCGGTGATGCGCGCGAACGCGCCGGCACGATGGCGGCTGAAGCGTTCAGGGAGGCCAGCGCCAATGCCCAAGTCGACTACTGCAGACAGTGTTTGGTTGGCTGGTCGGTCCTCGGCGTCCTATTGTTTGCGCTGGCCAGTTGGGTCCTGATTGATACAACGGGGCTGCGCGACGGCTTCATTGTCGAAACGGAAACGCACGGAAAGACCGTTCTGCGCGACTCCGGCTATACCTGGGCTAAGTTTAAAGTTGACGGCAATCGCGGCGTCATCGCCGGAAGCGCTCCCGACGAGGTCCAAAAGCGCGCCGCATTCGACACCCTCCGCGCGGCGCTCGGTGCTGTCATTGGCGTTCCCGGGATCTTGACTCACATCGAGAACGAAGCGGTCGCCCGCACGCCAAACGAAGCCGTATCCCAGCAGCTTTCCGAGGCGGCCCGGCGCGAGAAAGAAGCACAGATCGCGATCGACGCCGCGCGCAAAGCCGCGGATGCGGCACGCGCTTCGGAACAGGAAACCAGACGTAGCGCCGACGAGAAAGTTCTTGCGGCCGAAGCCGGGGTCACGCGCAAACTCGAAGAGCAAGCCCTGGCATCGCAAGCCGAAGTGAAGCGCAAGCTGGAAGAGCAAGCCCTTGCAGCCGAGGCCGAGGCCAAGCGCAAGGCAGACGAGCAAGCGCAACTGATGGCAGCGGAAGCTGCCCGCAAGCAGCCTGCGCCCCCGGTCGAGGCGGCCCCGGTCGAGGTGGCTGCGGTCGAACCTGCGGCGCCGCAAGATAGCACGTCCGTTGGAAACGCTGGGCCGCCAACCGGAAATGACGGCGGCTCACCTGCCATAGACCCGGCCCTGCCAGCCGGCGCTTCCTGCACTTCCCAGGATATTGCCCTTATCGACAGCAGCAGCATTCTGTTCGATCTGCAGCAATTCGAGATCACGCCAAACTACTCGAACGAACTCGGCCGGTTAGCCGCGTCCGCCAAAGCATGCGCGCCCCGGCCCATTCTCGTCTCGGGTCTCGCCGATAGCAATGGCGACAGCCTATTCAACAGCGCCCTTGGATTGCAGCGCGCTGAAGCGGTGCGCGCGAAGTTGATGGAGCGCGGCGTCGCTGGCACCCTGATCATTGCGAAATCTGCAACTCAATCCGTCCCGCTCTATCACGATGCCGGCAACGTGCAGCATGCCCTGAACCGCAGAGCCGAGTTCAAGTCGCTTGAGGTTTCGGAAATCAGCCGCGACGCCACCCTCGATCCGCAGGAGCGCGTTTCTACCTGCGAAAGCGACCTGACCCACATCATGGCGCGCTCGACCATTTACTTCCCGTTGGCGTCGGCAGCGATCGGCGACGAGAGCACCGGGCTGATCAAAGAATTGGCGTCGGCGATCGAGCGGTGCGGCAGCGTGATCGTAACTGTCGAAGGCCACACCGACCGGCTCGGCGATCCCAATTTCAATCAGAGTCTTTCGGAAGCCCGTGCCAGCACGGTACGCGAGGCGCTGGTTGCAGCCGGCGCAAACCCCACCCGCGTGGCGACGCGCGGCTTTGCTTCAAGCCGTCCGCATCAAACCGGCAATACCGCCGCAGCCTTTGCCCTCAACCGGCGCATCGAATTCAAGGTGTCGGGAAAATTCACGTCGACAAATGCCGGCGGCCCATGAGGCCATCGAATTTAGGAGTCGTTTCGTCATGTATCTGCTGTCGCAACTTGCATCTTATCTTTTTCTTACGTTCCTACTCGGTGTCGGAGTCGGATACGGCCTGTGGCGGACATGGGGACAAAGGGAAGTCGTCGCCAAGTTTAACGCCGCCGAGATGCGGCTTGCGGCGCATTTGGCGCGTTGGGAAAAAACGGCGGCGCTGCGCGATAACGCTATCCGCCACGGCGAGGAGGAGGGCCTTGCGCGCGCCAACGCGGAGAAGCGTTGGGAAGAGACGGCCAGACGCGAGCTTCACGAGTTCGAGGTCAAGCATGCGGCCCTCTTGAAGGATGCCGAGGAGGCGGCTGTTCGCAAAGCCGAGGCGGCGGCGGAAAAAAAGCTCGACGATTTGACGAAAAAAATGTCCTACGAAACGAGCCCTTCACATTCTGGCTTGAGTGGACATAACGCCACCGGCATGGGCGAGCGCGAAGGAAATCATGAGCCGATGACCCCGCATCCAGAAGTCATCCGCGTGACGGACTTTCCAACCCGGACAGACTAGATTAGCGCCGTCATAGCCGGACCTTGGGTCTAGCGAGGCAAGGCAACGCGCGAACAAAGTTCGCAGCAAACGCCGCTTGGTCAACTCAGCCATGGCGATCCCGGCGTGATTCGAACACGCGACCCCAAGTTTAGGAAACTTGTGCTCTATCCGGCTGAGCTACGGGACCGTTTTTTGGCGTTGCCAGCGTTCCAGCTATGCGGCCCTCCCCTTTAAGCGTCAAGCCATTGCCGGCTGATCCCGGCACCCTCTTTCCCCACCACCGCGCATCGGCCTGATTTTAGAAAAGGTCTGCCACCTCGGGACCGGATTGTTGGCCCCGAAAAAACCGTTGATACTCCGCCCTCAGAATGCATTAACAGACTTGACGACTACAATTTAAAATTGAATATGACGGGCACTTGGGTTTGCTTAAAGTTGTTTTTTTCCGAATTTAACGCCATTTTGTTGTGCGGGGGCAAAGTCTTATGGGCACGATCCGAGTCGAATTCGTTCCGATCGCTAAGTACAATCTCGGGCTTTTCGGCTTCGACCACATGCAGATCGTCTTTGAGGACGAGACCGATTTCCTCGATTCGCAGGATTATTGGCACGTCATGGAGGGCATCCATGATGGGGGCATTTTTGGCGCCACGCTCGGTGTCTTGGGTGAAGATGGCAAATTGCAGTTGTCGTCGGCCAACGACGCCAGCCGCGAGGAACTGGTCGCAAAAATTGGTACCCCGGAGAGCCGCGGAAGCCGCATCATCAAGACCGGATCTGGTGCGCTCTCGACGTGGGAGGATATGGCCGTTTACGCCAAGAATATCCAAGAACAGCAATTCCCATATATCGGCGCAGCTTGGCCTTTCGGTCCGACCCCGACGCTCAACTCGTCATCCTTCATCACCACGATGCTGTGGACCATCGGTTTCGACATCAATCTGGTCTTCGGACTTATGTAGCAAGCGCACCAACGACCCTAGCTGATTTCCGGGGTCGTTGGCGCTAAACATGGTGCAGCACGCACGAGATCGGGTAATGGGGGTGAGCCCACGTGAAGGAGGCTCGTACGTGCTGCTAGGTTAGTTTCCCATGTGAAGGATGCGCGAACCTTGGGCTGCGATAATTATGACCTCACAATTCACGGGTTGCTTCGGAAACGAACCGATCTGATGGCCAATCTGGAATCCTACCGGGATAAAGTTTCGCGATTGGCCAGTTGGCGTATGTTTATCCTCGCTCGAATACTTGGGCCATGCTATGAAGCATGAGCAACCGAGTCGAGGGGTGGTGACGCCATGCTGGAATGGCTTACGAGACATCGTGGTTGGGTGGACTTGGCAATTA
>JANLYX010000010.1:0-34026 GCA_031365865.1 Hyphomicrobium sp.
GGCTGGAAGCGCCGGGCCAAGGCAGCATCCTTTTCGATGTGCTTGCGGTACTCATCCAACGTCGTGGCGCCGACGCAGTGCAATTCTCCACGCGACAACGCGGGCTTGAGAAGATTGCCTGCGTCCATCGCACCTTCGGACTTGCCCGCGCCGACAATGGTGTGCAATTCGTCGATGAAAAGGATCACACCACCGGCTTGCGACTGAACCTCCGACAGCACAGCTTTCAGACGCTCCTCGAACTCGCCGCGATATTTGGCGCCCGCGATCAAAGCGCCCATATCGAGCGAAAGCAGTTTTTTGTCCTTCAAGCTCTCGGGAACGTCGCCTTTGATGATGCGTTGCGCCAAGCCTTCGGCGATCGCGGTCTTGCCTACACCGGGTTCTCCGATCAGCACGGGATTATTCTTTGTGCGGCGCGCCAGCACTTGAATGGTGCGGCGGATTTCTTCGTCACGGCCGATCACCGGATCGAGCTTGCCCGCTGCCGCCGCTTCCGTCAGGTCGCGGGCGTAGCGTTTCAAGGCGTCATAGGACTGTTCAGCGGACGCGCTATCGGCGGTGCGGCCTTTGCGGATGTCATTGATGGCGGCGTTGAGTTTGTCTGCCGTGACGCCCGCGTCGCGCAAAGCCTTGCCCGCGTCCGTTGCCGTATCGACGGCGACGGCGAGCAGCAGGCGCTCGGCGGTCACGAACTTGTCGCTGGCCTTATCAGACGCCTTCTCAGCGGCTTCGAAAACCCGCGCGGTTTCGGGCGCCAGATAAATCTGGCCGCTGCCGGACCCTGAAACTTTCGGGCGTTTGGCGAGCGAACGTTCTGTCGCCTGCAGTGCTATGCGAGAATCGCCGCCGGCGCGCTCAATCAATCCGCTGGCTAACCCTTCCGGATCGTCGAGCAGCACTTTCAGCAGATGTTCCGGCGAAAAATGCTGATGGCTTTCGCGCAGCGCCAGAGATTGCGCGGACTGCACGAAGCCCTTGGAGCGATCGGTGTAACGTTCAAAATTCATGTTTACCCTTCTCAGCGCGTTTCCCTGCCCATTTGGCACAAGGTCAACGCCGTCACATCAGGATGACAATAGTGGAATTGGCCCCAGCCCCAAAACGCGAGCACTCGGGCCTTGCCTTCTCCCACCGAATATAGTGCAGTCTGTTGCAATCAAAAGGGGGCGTAGCGCGGATTTCCCTCGGGCTCTGTTGATGCAGATCAATGAAAATCTCACAATGAAAATCTCAAAGACCGGCACGGTGACTGAGCTTTACCGCTATCCGGTCAAAGGCCTGACCGGCGAGCCCTTGAACAGCGCCACATTATCGGTAGGCGCGACGCTGCCGTTCGACCGCGCATATGCGATTGAGAACGGTCCCGGCCCGTTCGACCCGGCCATGCCGACGCATCTGCCAAAGATTCACTTTGTCATGCTGATGCGAAACGAACAATTGGCCGGGTTACGCTCGACGTTCAACGACGATAGCCACGTTTTGACAATCCGCAAAGATGGTCAAGTTGCTGCTGAAGGCGATCTTCGTTCGGCCACGGGGCGGACAGCCGTCGAGAGCTTCATAGCCGGTTACTTCGGCGCGGCGCTCAGAGGCCCGCCACGGATCGTTTCATCTCCCGGCCATAGCTTCTCCGATGTCGCCGCTAAATGCCTGCACATCGTCAATCTCGAGAGTGTGCGTGCCTTGGAGACCCTATACGGGCTAACAATCGATCCTCTCCGCTTCCGGCCAAATCTGATCATCGACGCGCTCCAGCCCTGGGGCGAATTTGATCTCGTCGGCAAAACCATTTCCGTTGGTGGGGCGACGCTTGAGGTCTTCAAGCGAACCGAGCGCTGCGCCGCCACCAACGTCGATCCCGCAACCGGCGTTCGCGATATGAAGATCCCAGGCTTTTTATCGCGCATGCTGGGACACACCGATTTTGGCGTCTACGCCCGTGTCGTTGGCGGCGGCACGCTCCAGCCCGGCGACCCCGTAATCCCAATCGGCTGAGATTCAAAGAGCCAGCGCCATTTTCAGTCCTGTGAATTGTTCGAACCGCGGCCGCAGCAGCTCCCGGCGGCGCAAGGTAACCATACCTCCCGCGAAACTTTCTTCGCTATCGAAACAAAACGAGTTGACGGGCGTTGCAGCCACAATATCATGAGGCTCAACACTATCAGTTCACTATACCAAGCGTTGTTCCGCGTACGAGGTGTTATTTTATGGCCAAGAAACCTGCTCGCGCCTATTGGAAGGGTTATTTGAGATTGAGTTTGGTCTCGATCGGGGTTGAAATTTACAACGCCGTCGAGTCGAAATCTGAAATCTCGTTCCGTCAAATTCACAAACCGTCCGGCCGTCGCGTGAATTATGAAAAGGTCGTGCAGGGCATCGGAAAAATCGACTCGGCCGATATCGTCAAAGGCTACGAGGTCGACACCGACACCTACGTGACGCTAGAGCCCGAAGAGATCGACGCGCTCAAACTCGAGAGCAAGAAAACCATCGACCTGGTGCAATTCGTCGACGCCAAAGACATCGATTACCGGTATTTCGAGCGTCCCTATTTCATCGCGCCGGCCGACGCTCTGGCCGGCGAAGGCTATGTCGTCATCCGCGACGCACTCCGCAAAACCGGTAAGCTCGGCCTCGCGCAAGTCACCATAGGCGGTCGCGAGTGGCTGGTTGCCATCGCGCCTTTCGAAGACGGTCTTGTCATGGAGATGCTGCGCTATCCCGAAGAGCTCCGGCAGCCGGCCGATTATTTCGAGGAGGTTCCCTCGGCTAAACCGGAAAAGGAAATGGTCGATCTCGCCGTTCAGCTCATCGGTCAGAAAGCGACAGCCTTTAAACCTGAGAAATATGAAGACCATTATCAGACGGCATTGAAAGAGCTGGTGCAGGACAAGCTCAAAGGCCGCAAGATCATCGCGCCTCACGACGAGCAGCGGCCGAAGGGACCCAACGTCATAGACCTGATGGACGCCCTCAAAAAAAGTTTGGGCGAGCCTCCTAAAAAGCCGGCCAAGACCAAGCCGACCCGGCCAAAGAAGAGCGCGTGAGCATGAACGGCCGCAGAGGGGCTAGACCAAGACACATGGCAATCTCGCATGGCGAAAGCCCTTTCTGAATATCGCCGCAAACGCGACTTTGAAAAGACGGCCGAGCCGAGCGGCGGAAAAACCGTTCGCACAGCCAAATACCCCCGCTTCGTCATTCAAAAGCACGATGCAACCCGCCTCCATTACGATCTGAGACTGGAACTCGACGGCGTCTTCAAGTCGTGGGCGGTGACACGCGGGCCGTCGCTCGATCCGTCTGAAAAGCGCTTGGCCGTCGAAGTCGAAGATCATCCGCTCGACTATGGCGACTTTGAAGGCACCATCCCCAAAGGCGAATACGGAGGCGGCACGGTGATGCTGTGGGATCGCGGGTTTTGGTCGGCGGAGGGCGAGGTCTCGCCCGAAAAGTCCCTTCGCGACGGCGAACTCAAATTCATCGTTGCCGGTGAAAAGCTCAAAGGCAGTTGGGTGCTGGTTCGCATGGCGCGCGACCGCGACGGCGACGGCGGCAAACGAACCAACTGGCTCTTAATCAAGCATCGTGACGCATGGGCCAAGCCCGGCGACGCCGGCAAACTCCTGAACAAAGACCGCTCCGTCGGATCGGGCCGCACCATGACCCAAATCGCGGCTGGCAAAGGCCAAGGCCCTAGTCCGTTCATTAAGGCTGGCCGGAAAGCGGCTAAGGCGGACGCGGTTTGGCGGACAGTCAAGGCTGGATCCGAGCCAGCCGCAAAACCCGGTGCAACCCGCCAAACGCCGCCACCTGTCAAACGGCGCGCGCTCAAAAAAAGCCCGGTCAAAATCTCTGCTGTCGGAGCCAGCGGCAATTCGGTTCTCGGCGTCGCCATTTCAAAACCTGAAAAGGTATTATGGCCGGCGGGAACCGGCACTGCCGTGACCAAGTTGGACTTGGCCGAGTATTTGGCAACGGTTGGACCTTGGATGATTGAGCATATCGCGGGCCGGCCTTGCTCGCTGCTGCGCGCGCCCGACGGCGTCGCGGGCCAGCACTTTTTCCAACGCCACGCCATGAAGGGAATGACGCCGCTCGTCCACGAGATCAAAATTGATAACGATCACGAACCTTACCTGCTGATCGACGATGTCGAGGGCTTGGTTGCGATGGGGCAGATCGGCACCCTGGAGTTTCACCCCTGGAATTGCCAACCCGATCAACCGGCGGTCCCTGGCCGCCTCGTGTTCGATCTCGATCCTGCGCCCAATGTCGGCTTTTCAGCCGTGATCGATGCGGCACAAGAATTGCGCGAGCGCTTGGCCCGCATCGGCTTGGTGGCGTTTTGCAAAACCACGGGTGGCAAAGGCTTGCATGTCGTTACACCGCTCAAGGATCAAGGCGATAACCTTGGCTGGGACGAGGCCAAGACGTTTGCCCACGCTATCTGCAAGCAAATGGCCGAGCAGAGCCCTCACCTCTATCTCACCAAGATGACCAAGAAACTCCGCACCGGGCGAATTTTCCTCGACTATCTTCGCAACGACCACACCGCCACCGCGGTTGCCCCTATGTCGCCGCGCGCGCGTCCCGGCGGCGTTGTTTCGATGCCGCTGACATGGAGCCAAGTTCGCTCTGGACTCGATCCCAAACACTTCACGATTCGAACAGCCCCTCGCCTGATCGCGAAATCGTCAGCGTGGAAAGATTACGCTCGCTCAGAACGGTCGTTGCAATCCGCGATCAGAAAATTTGTCGGCAACGCGGAATGAAACCCAAGGCCGCAAAACCGCGACTTCGGTCGATGCCCGCTTTCGTCGCACCCTGTCTCGCGACCTTGACGAAAACAGCGCCCGAGGGTGACCACTGGGTGCACGAGATCAAATTCGATGGATATCGCCTGCAAGCCCGGCTTCAAAACGGCAACGTCCAATTGTTGACCCGCACAGGCCTTGATTGGACGGCGCGATTTTCGGCCCTTGCCGAGGCTCTCGGAACTCTCAAGGTCAAGTCTGCCATTCTTGATGGCGAAGCCGTCGTCGAAAACGACAACGGCATCTCGGATTTCGCGATGCTCGTCGGCGATCTTAAACACGGGCACTCGAATCGCATCGTATATTTCGCCTTCGATCTCCTGCATCTGAACGGCTCCGACATCACAAGTTTTGGCTTGGATAAGCGCAAAGACTTGTTGCAGACCCTTGTTGGGCCGTTACCCAAGGCCGGGCTCGTACGCTTCAGCCAGCATCTCGCCGGCAATGGCGCCGCCATGCTGAGCGAAGTTTGTAAACTTGGCGCTGAAGGCATCATCTCAAAACAAATTGGTGCGCCGTACCGGCCGGGCCGCCGCGGCGATTGGTTAAAAGCGAAATGCTTGCTCAACGACGAATTTGTCATCGGCGGTTACTTGAATTCGTCGGCCATCAAAAACGCCATTGGAGCTCTCGTTCTTGGTTACTTTGACGGCCGTAAACTCATTTACGCCGGCCGTGTCGGCACCGGTTTTTCCCATGGCCTGGCACGGGAGCTTTGGCAAAGACTTCAAGGTCGCGCGACGGCCGTATCGCCGTTCTCGGGCAAGCTCGATGCCCTACAGGTCCGCGACGTGAAATGGGTCAAACCCCAGCTTGTGGCGCAAGTTGAGTATCGCGGCTGGACCGGCGATCGCCTGCTGCGGCACGCCACTTTCAAAGGCCTTCGAGAAGATAAGCCAGCCCGGCACGTGGCGAGGCCGGAGCCGTAAAGTCCGCAGGCTTTGAAATATTTGCGGCTCCCTGGAACCTAACTCTAGTTCAAATCGTTTTCGCCACGGGGAAACTTGGCCCAATCCAAATCAGACTTGGTTACGAACTATATAAACTGCTGTAATAGCTCGCTTTTAATACGTTTGGTGCGCAGAGGGTGGAACGGTGCACGGCAACAGTTGTCATTCGGCCGACAAGTCTGGCCACTCGGGTCTCGCCGGAATTCGTGTCGTCATCGTGGAAGACGACCTCGTGCTCAACCTCGATCTTGAAGACATAATCGCGCACTTGGGCTGCATCGTTGCCGGCAACGCGTCGACCTTTACCCGAGCGCTGGAACTCGCCTCTGACGCCACCTGCGACGTCGCTATTTTGGATATCAATTTAAACGGCGAAAGAAGCGATGAAGCCGCCGATGTTCTGTTGGCGCGCGGCGTCCCGGTCGTGTTCACCACCGGCTATAATCGACAAGTCTTGGCCGCCCGTCATAGAGACTGCCCGGTCGTGACCAAACCTTACACGAGCAGCTCCCTTCAGAAGGGCATTCAGGCGGCGCTGGAAAAGAAAAATGATTAGCCAAATCGAAAAACACCGGTCGCTCTTTGCTAACGGCGGAGAGATGGCCGCGCGGATGCAGGCGTTCGACTGGTCGAAGTCCTCCCTTGGTCCCGCCGAGAGTTGGCCGCAGTCTTTGCGCACTGCCATCCGAATCATGTTGACCTCAAAATTCGCCATGTGGATGGCGTGGGGCCCGGAACTGATTTTTTTCTGCAACGACGCTTATTTGCCGACCGTGGGCCTGAAGCGCGATTGGGTGCTGGGCGCGCGGTCGGACAAAGTTTGGGAAGAAATCTGGCCCGATATCGGACCACGCATTGGCAGCGTTCTCAATACCGGTCAAGCAACCTGGGACGAGAGCCTGCTGCTGTTCCTGGAACGCTCCGGCTTTCCAGAAGAAACCTACCATACGTTTTCATACAGCCCGCTCGACGACGACGACGGCCAAATCACCGGCATGCTGTGCGTCGTCACGGAAATCACCGACAGGATCATCGGCGAGCGCCGGTTGGCGACGCTGCGAGATCTTGGTGTCCGCCTTGCCGGCATCCGCACCCAAAGCGGCGTTCTCGCAGCACTGACGTCGTCAATCGACGCGCAGACGCGTGATTTGCCGTTTTTGCTTTCCTACCTGGCGGATGAAGAGCGAACCAACCTCCGTCTCGCTTCGTGTATCGGCCTTGTGCCGGGGTCGCAATTTGCGCCAGAAACGATCGCGCTGGACGACGACCGTGCAATTTGGCCGGCGGCCGCAGCCTTGGGGCCAGACTTCACGGACAACCACATCGACGTGTCGGGGTTATCGGTCGCAAGCCAGCATCTGCCCGATCCCTGCACGAACGCCCTCGTCGTGCCGATTTCAAGCCAGGGCCAAGCCGAGTCCGTGGGCATCGTGGTGGCGGGCCTCACCCCGTACCGGCCTTTCGACGCCCCTTACAGCGGATTTATAGGCTTGCTCGTCGGTCAAATTGCAGCCGGCCTCGCAAGTGCCAACGCTTACGAGCAAGAGCGCAAACGCGCCGACGCTTTGGCCGAAATCGACCGCGCGAAAACAGCGTTTTTCTCCAATGTCAGCCACGAATTCCGAACGCCGTTGACATTGATGCTTGGTACCATCGAAGACTTGAAGCAACGCCTTGCAGTGCCAGGTGCCCAGGTGGCGGATCTCGATACCGAGCAGCTCAACCTCGCCCATCGCAACAGCCTGCGGCTCTTGAAACTCGTCAATACCCTGCTTGATTTTGCACGCATCGAAGCTGGCCGTGCCGAAGCTTGTTACGTTGCAACCGAACTTAGCCAGTTTACCGTCGAACTCGCCAGCGCCTTCCAGCCGGCAACTGAAAAGGCCGGACTGCGCTTATTCATAGATTGTCCGGTTTTGGCCGAGCGCGCGTTCGTCGATCGCGATATGTGGGAGAAGGTCGTCCTCAATCTCATGTCGAACGCCTTCAAATTTACTCTTGAGGGCGAGATCGAAGTCAAACTCCGGCTCGAGGGCACACATTTCGTGTTGGTTGTGCGCGACACGGGCGTCGGAATTCCAGCGGCGGACATAGACAAAGTCTTCGACAGATTTCACCGGGTTTTAGGAACCGAAGGCCGGACCCACGAAGGCTCGGGCATTGGGCTCGCACTTGTCCAAGAGCTGGTGCGGCTCCACGGCGGGACGGCGACGGTCGAAAGTCACCACGGCACCGGAACGGCTTTCCGGATCACAATTCCCGTGGGCAATGCCCATCTGCCGTCCGGCCTGGTGGTGGCGGCCAAGATATCTCCACGGCGCATCGATGCCACCCATCCGTTTGTCGAGGAAGCGCTGCGTTGGTTGCCAAACGCCGCCCCCTTGCCTGAATCTCTTGATATATTGGCCGACATTCCGGTCGGGCGCACAGCCCTGCCGTCGAACCAGAAGCAGGCCCGCATCCTGGTTGCTGACGACAACGCCGACATGCGCAGCTATCTCGCCCGCATCCTGTCGGACCGTTGGACTGTTGACCTCGCCAGCAATGGGATCGAGGCGTTGGCAGTGGCGCGTGCGCGTCAACCCGATCTTATTTTGTCCGACGTCATGATGCCGGGTCTCGATGGTTTTAGTTTGGTCCGCACGATACGCTCCGATGAGGAGCTCAAAACCTTACCGGTCATTTTGTTGTCGGCGCGCGCCGGAGAGGAAGCCCGCATAGAGGGCCTAGGGAGCGGAGCCGACGATTACTTGATCAAGCCGTTTTCGGCGCGCGAGCTGATTGCGCGCATCGATGCCCATATCACGCTCGCAAAAGTTCGCCGTGACGGGGAACTGCGGCAGCGGCTGATGACGAATGAGCTGAACCACCGCGTCAAGAATACCCTCGCCGTGGTTCAGGCCATCGCCACACAAACAGCGCGATACACCCAGGAGCCAAAGCAGTTCAATGATGCGTTCCAGGGCCGCATTACCGCTCTTGCCCGGGTGCACGACATCCTGACCAAGACCCATTGGACCGGCTCGTCCCTCTACGATCTGGCAACCTCGACGCTGGCGCCGTTCTTCGAGCAAAACAGCGGGGCAGTGAGGGTCGCCGGACCTCACGTGCCCCTTGAGGTCAGCGCCGCCTTGTCGTTGAGTCTTGCCCTGAATGAACTTGCCACCAACGCCACAAAGTACGGCGCGCTCTTAAACGAGACTGGCTATGTGACGCTGGATTGGAGCATATCCGGGCAGCCATCCTTGGTGACGCTGCAATGGGTGGAGCACGGCGGGCCGGCGGTGGTGCCGCCAACCCGGACCGGATTTGGATACCGGCTGATCAACACCTTGTCGAGCCAGCTGGCGGGAAGCGTCGATCTCGCCTACCCGCCGGAAGGCGTGCGGTGCGAAATCAAAATGCCGTTCGTGGCTGCCTGAAGTCTTTTCTGTCGCCAGCTCTCTGGAGCCAACGGAACCCCGGCAGCAGGTGCGCGTTGGCGATCAACACGGCCACCGTCAGCGGAGAACGATCTACCCATGTCTGAGCGCGAAAACCTTTTCAACGTCATCCGCGATTTCAAAACCGCCATGATGGTATCGCTGAAGACCAGCAACGCCATGCATGTGCGCCCGATGGCCGTCGCTGAAATCGACAGTAACGGTGGCTTATATTTTGCCACCCGTCTCAAGAGCCCGAAAGTTTCCGAGATCGAACTACATCCGTCGGTCCTTGTCACCTTTCAGGATGGGCAAAAATTTGCGGCCCTTGAAGGCCGCGCGACCATCTCTCAGGACAAAGCCTTGATCGATCGGCTATGGTCCGAAACTTGGCTGACTTGGTTCCCGGATGGCAAAAACGATCCATCTCTTTGTCTTATCAAAGTTGATCCCGTCAGCGGCGAATACTGGGATAACGCGGGACTTCGCGGCCTCAAATATGTATTTGAAAGCGTCAAGGCGATCGCCACTGGTACGACGCCTTCGTCAACCAGCGATCAGCATGGCAATGTGTCGCTCTAGCAATAACGCCAAGCGTCACACACGAGAAGGCACGTTCGCGGGGCTATCGCGTTTTTTAGGTCTCAACTTTTTGGAATGACGCCGCACATCAGCCGGCCAGCCCCGCCACCATTTTCCGGATTGTCGGAATAATTATCGCCGCCCTCATGAATCATCAGCGAGCGCCCGCGCACATCGGCAAGTTTGAGTTTCGGCGCGATCAACGGCGTGGTAGAAGATTTGCCATCGGCCATGACGAGTTTCGGCAAGTCACCGCCGTGGCCACCACCCGTTGGCCCAAGGTGGTGACCGCTTTTTGCCGGATCGAAATGCGGGCCGGCTGCGAAGCCAGGCTTGATTTTTCCTTTGTCGTCTCCAGGTCCGCAATCGCCGTTTTGGTGGACGTGAAAACCATGCTCGCCAGAGGAAAGCTTCGGAACATCGACGGTCATGGAAAGGCCGCTACTTGTATCGGTCAACGTGACGATGCCGGCCGCCGGATCGCCGGAAGGCATCAACGAACGCATCTCGACTGTTGCGGTATCGGCGGCGCTTGCAGCCGTCACGCCGTAAAGCATAAGGGCTCCTGTCACAGCAATATATCTCATCTGGGGTACCCAATCTTGTCGTTCGGCGGAATAACGCTGTTGCGAGAACTCTCGAACACCCCAAGAGTTCCAACGTTGAGCGTCCATAGGGTCGATTGAATATCGCCGGACAGTCCACGCTCAAGACAGGCGCAAGCCGCCGATTCCGCGTTCATCCATCGCGACGGTCTTTGCCAAGGCAAAAACTCTGACGCCAGCTTTCAGTTTCAATTCCGCGGCGGCCATGCGCGTCATGTAGGCATAGACCCGATCGCCACCCGTCAAACGAACCGTGACCAGCGCGAACGGCCCATCGCTCTCTTGCACCTCGGCGACTTCGCCTTCGAGAACGGTTCTGACACTCATCGGACCCGGCGGCGCCAGCGCCAGAGTCACGTTGGTCGCGCGCACCGCCACCTTGACGTGGTCCTGGCCGGGCTCAACCTTGTATGGCACGACAATCTTGCCAGCAGGGTGTGCAAGGACCGTCACGGCGTAATTGTTATCCTCGCGCTCGACCTTGGCTGTAATCATCGATACCAGATCGAACCGGTCCGCCGCCACCGGGGACTTAACCAGAGACAGAACATCGCTCGCTGAACCCTTGGTGATCACGCGGCCCTTCGCCAGCCTAATGACATGCGACGCCAGCCGCGCAATCTCATCGACGGAATGCGAGATATAGACGATCGGGATTTTGAATTCGTCGCGAATTTTCTCGATCAAGGACAAGATCTCAAGCTTTCTCGGCAAATCGAGCGAGGCCAACGGTTCGTCGAACAGCAAAATCTGCGGGTAGGACAACAAGGCCCTGCCGATGGCAACACGCTGACGTTCCCCGCCCGACAGCGTCTCCGGCTTGCGGTCGAGCAAATGAGAGATGGCCAGAACACCTATCACGGTATCAAACGTCAGGGCCTTTTCGTCTGCCGGCCGGAACCGCCGCGCATACGTTAGATTTTTATGGACGTCATAATGGGGGAAAAGCTGGGCATCTTGAAACACCAGACCGGCGCGGCGCTTGTGCGCTGGCAACCAAATGCCGGCTTCCGTGTCGACGACGCAGGTGCCGCCGATGACGATACGGCCATGGTCGGGACGTTCTAGCCCGGCGATCAACCGGAGCACCGTGGTTTTTCCCGCTCCTGACGAGCCAAACAGCGCGGTTACGCCGTCCCTGGTCTCGAACTTGCCATCGAGCGTAAAATCACCGCGCGAACGTTTGCAATCGAAGCTGATCATTGCAGCCGCACGCCCCGGCTGCCGGCGCGCCGTGCCAGAGTTTCCGAGACGACGAGCGCGACCAAAGACAGCGCCACTGAAAACAGCGACAGCCTAAGCGCACCGTCATCGCCGCCCGGTGTCTGCGTCAGCGAATAAATCGCCGCCGGAATAGTTTGCGTCTCACCTGGAATGTTGGAAACGAAGGTGATCGTAGCACCGAATTCGCCTAAGGCTTTTGCGAAGCTCAGCATCGCGCCGGCGATGATGCCTTGGGCCGACATGGGCAGCGTCACGGTCAAAAATACCCACATCGGCGACGCCCCTAGCGTGCTGGCGGCAGCCTCGACACCAGGTTCGATCGAGTCCATCGCCAACCGAATCGCGCGGACCATCAAGGGAAAGCCCATCACTGCCGCCGCCAGCGCCGCACCCGTCCAGCGGAACGAGAAAACCAGCCCGAACGTTTCGGCAAGAAATGACCCAATCGGGCCCTTTTTCCCAAACAGCAGCAACAGCGCGTACCCCGTCACCACCGGCGGCAGCACCAAAGGCAAATGGATCAATCCATCGAGCAGTGTTTTACCCAGGAAGCGGCCGCGCGATAACGCGAAGGCGACGCCGACCGCCAGCGGCAAACTGAAAACCATGGCGACGCTCGCAACCTTGAGCGAGAGTTTGATTGCCGTCAGCTCGTCGGGGGTGATGGCCCACATCAGGAATTGCCGAGACCATTATGGAGGGAAGTCAAAATAGTTAGCTTGCGCACAATGTGCTGGGCACGCGGGAGATTGCAATAGCACTGACGGTTCAAAAGAAGAGAGACACTTATCGTGTTCAGCAAAAATTCTTATGGCCGCTAGCAACTAAGGTCTAGAGCCGAAGAATACACGTGGATGTTGCGGGTGCACCATAGCCAGTGTCATTTGAAACCTGTATTTTGCTGCGATGTTTCGCCATCGCTCATATTTGAGGCACGGGTCTCTAGCAGCCGTCTTGTTGATGGCGCTTCAAGTCTTTGCCTATGCGGCGGCGGCTGCAAGACAAATTGAAACGACATTACTACACGCCCAAGGCAAGCAGATCGTCATCTGCTCCGTCCATGGCCAGATGATTGTCAATTGGGACGGCCCCGCCCCTCAGCCGTCACAGCAAAAGCCAAAGGGCGCTTGCCCGGCTTGCTTAATCGGCTGGACTTCGGCGGCCGCTCATATGCCCGATGCTATTTTGGACAAACTCAGCCATACCGTTTATGACAAAACTGCCATCAAGGCCGTCGCGCTTGTCGCGTTTGAAATTCCCGTCAAGCGCTTTTTAACCGGCGCCGCCCGTCCACGTGGGCCACCTGCACGGGCTGCGTAATCGCGTCACCCGCCGCGATACCCCGTATTCGATATTTTCGCGTCACACGCGTCGTCTCATCTCATCTGGTGTTACTTATGACCTATCCACGCGCGCCCAAAGCGGCTGCGATGATTCTCAGTTTGGCGTTTTGCGGATCCGCAGCCGCCCATCACGCCGGTGGCGTTAGCAATACGGCAGGCGCTGGCCCCATCAACACGATTTCAGCGTCGATTCTCGAACAAGGCCATGCTGTCGCCGGTGTCGTCGTTGATTATTCGCGGCTCAACACCTTGAACGACGACACCCTCGTCAATGCCGCTGCCGCAGGCATGAAAGATGTGCACGGTCTGAAAACCCTTCAGAGCTTCGCCCTTGTTGGCGCTTATGGCGTTACCAACGATCTGATGATCAATTTTCATTTACCCTATGTCAAACGTACCGGCATCCGCGCCGCCGAAGCCGATCCGGACACGGGGAACATCGAAGTCCTCGATCACGGCAGCTCCGACGGCTTTGGTGATATTACGGTCTTGGGTCAGTTTCGCGTCATCAACGATCGTGCCAGCCAGACCGAAGCGGCCGTGTTGCTCGGCCTCAAAGCCCCGACAGGACCGACGGATCGCCGCTCCCGCCAGGACGAGCTGCTCGATGCCGAGTTTCAGCCCGGCTCCGGATCATGGGATTTCAGCGTCGGCGCCGCCGTCACCCACCGCTTCGGCTCGTGGTCGTTCGATGCCAACGTTCTTTTTAACATCGCCACCGAGGGCACGCAGAATTCCAACCTCGGCGATCTCTTTCAATACAATGCCGCCATCTCTTATCGGCTAGCTGGGCTTGGCCGCGCGGCCGCGCAGGTGCCGATGTTCCACGGCCCTCATGCTCACGCCCATGGCGACGATGGCCATGTCCACGGCCACACTCAAGAGGAGGAGCCATCCGGCCCGGCACTCGATCTCATCCTCGAGCTCAACGGCCAATGGCATGAAAAGCAGGTCACCAACAGCGATACGAACGAAAATTCGGGGGCCAGCACGATCTTTATCTCGCCCGGCCTACGCTTGACCATTGACAGAGTTTCGGGTTTTGCCTCGGTTGGAATTCCCGTACTTAACGATTTCAACGGCATTCAACCGGACAACGACTGGCGCGTTACGACCGGGGTCATGGTTGCGTTCTGAATTGCGGCCTGACCATATGACCATCGCAGCGCTCTCGTCATCCTCGGCCGAGCGCGCACTGCACTCGCGCAAGCAGGCCGGGGATGACGAAACGAGAACTTACGGCTTCATCTCGATCGCCAAGCGGATGAGGTCGGCTGTGCGTTCGACGCCGAGCTTGGCTTTCATGTTGGTGCAGGTATTCGCGACCGTCTTGTAGGCCATGCCCAGCGCTTCGGAGATCGCCGTCAAACTCTTGCCCTGTCCCAACAGGCGCAAGATTTCGACCTCGCGCATACTGAGCTGTTGCATCGGGTCGTCCGCCGTCAATTGACTGACCGCGATCCGCGACGCCACCTCGCGATCGATGTATTGCCCGCCGTCCGCCACTTTGCGGATGCCCGCGATCAATTCATCGACCGGCGCGCTCTTGGAAACATAGCCGCGCGCCCCGGCTTTGATGGCGCGTACCGCGTAGACGGGCTCGGAATGCATGCTGAAAATCACGACTTTCGCGGCAGCATTGATCGCCAGCATCCGCCGCAGCATCTCGAGGCCGCCCGTGCCCGCCAAATTCAAGTCGAGAAGGACGACGTCGGGCCGCTTGTCTTGAAATAGAACGAGCCCGCTCTCGACATCGGCGGCCTCGAAAATCTCAGCCTCGAAATGCGCGGACAACAGCCGTCGCACGCCTTCGCGGACAACGCCGTGATCATCGACGAGGAGAAATGTGATCATAGAATAGCGACCCCGCCCGGGCCCGCCGCCGCGCCGCCCGGAAGTGGCATCTCAGCTTTCACGGTGACGCCGGGCATGGGACTATTTTCGCCAATGTCGAGCGTTCCGCCGAGCGAGGCCAGGCGCTCGCGCATGCCCGCCAGTCCAAACCCTTTTAGCCCTTGAGGCTTCAGACCTGAACCATTGTCGGAAATGGAAATCGATAATTTGCCATCGGCCGTTGGGCGCGCCACCAGGACTATCTGCGTCGGCTGGCCGTGGCGGACCGCGTTGCTGAGACTTTCTTGCATGATCCGGTAAGCCACTTCATCCAGCTTGGCCCCAAAACTCTCGCGCGCGATGTCCGTTGTGATGGTGATGCCGGGATGGCGCGTCCGCCAGAACGACACCAGATGATCGACGGCGTGGGCAAGCCCAAGATCAAGCAGTACCGCTGGTTTCAGTCGCGTCAGGATCGACCTTAGATGACTTTGCATATGGGCCACCGACTGCCGGATGGCCCGGGACCGCTCGATCACGTCGGCTTTACTGCCGCGTTCCAGAATTTGCGGAATGGTCTGGGCGTCAACATCGACGGCAAACAGAAACGGCCCGATTTCGTCATGCAGATCGCGGGCGATGTCGGAGCGCTCCTCTTCCTGCACGGTGGTGAGCTGGTCGTTGAGGCGCTGATTGTTGCGTTCCGACGCCTGCAACTGTTCCGCCATATGGTTAAATTCCCGGTAGATGGAGGCGAGTTCCGTCGGCCCCGTTTCGGCAACATGAGCGCCGTAATCGCCCCGTCCGACGCGACTCAAGGCATTCGACAGGTCTTCGAGCGGTCGCAAAGCCCGGCCCAGCGTCCAATAAACCAAACCTAGAACCAGTCCGAAGAAACAGGCGATGATGGCAAGCTTAAGGGTAACGTCTTCCCACACCTCCGCAATTTCGTTCAAGGACTCGGATTGAAGTTCTATGTGTCCCAAGCTTTGCAATTTCTCCGGAAACGGCAGCGAAAGCTTGTGCGGCCGGCCGGCAAGGCTGCGCACCAACCAGGCCGGTGGCGGGTCGGCCGGTGGCTTGACGGCCGAAACTAAAACGGTTTCGCCGGAATTGCGGACATAGCGGGCCCGCAAATGGCGCTCGTCGTCGAACGAGCGGATGAGAAGCGCAATTTGCCGTTCGGGGTCTGCAGCGTCACTCAGCGACGCAAGAGCGTCCTTGAGCGTACTTTCTCCGGCCGTGATCGCCGACGTCATCTCGAGGTCGACTTTTCGAACCGCCTGCCAGTAGGTCAGGATCGCGCCAATGACCAGGCTCAGGCACAAGACCAGCGCGATTAGCAGGATTAACCGGCGCCGCAGCGGCATGGCGATCATCACGAACCAAGATTGTTACATTGTAACTTCTGTCGTGCAGGTTCACCGCCGTCAAGAGAAATGCAGTCAAGCCAAGAAAAGCGTCGCCGTGGCTCAAATTTACTGCGCGTGCACACTGACTTTGCTCATGCGAGCATTTCTACCTGTGCACCGTTTGACGTGCGATCCGTGGGCTGTATATTGGGCAACTGCGGCGTGGTAGGAGAATCGCATGGCTCGTACTGCCAAAAAGACGGCTGGCGGACAGACCGCGCGCAACAATCAAGTTCTATCCGAGCGTCAGCTCGAGAAGTTGGTCGGACGCAATGTTCGAAACCATCGCAAGCAATTTGGGCTGACGGTCGCCGATCTGGCGAGTGCCGCGGACATCTCTCGCGGCATGTTATCGAAGATCGAGAACGGCCAGATTTCTCCCTCGCTCAATACGCTGCATATGTTGGCGAACGCTCTACGTCTGCCCGCCGCGGCCTTGTTTGCGTCCTCGGACCGGCGCCAGGACTTTTCCGTGGTGCGCGCGGGCGAAGGCATCGTCACCCAGCGCCGCGGCACCAAGGCTGGTTTTCGCTACCAGGCGCTCGGTCACAATTTAACCGGTACAACCGCCGTCGAACCTTACCTCGTGACCCTTCCGAAAGAGTCGGAATCCTGCCGCAGCGCCCAACATGACGGCGCCGAGTTTATCTATGTTCTCACCGGCGAGATGGATTACGCTTGCGGCGAGCGCCACATCCATCTCAAACCGGGCGATGCGGTGCTTTGCGACGGCGCAACGTCTCACGGGCCGGAAAAATTGACCAAGCCACCTGTCACCTACCTCAGCGTCATCATTTATCCGCGCCGGCAAGACCGGTCCTGAAAACCGCAATGCCGCCTTTCGGCCATTGACTGGCCCAAACAGTCGTGCACAACAGCCCTCCGCCGCCCCAGGCCTGTGCACGGGGCTGCTTTCGACAAGGCTGGCAATGCAGAACTTGGTGACACTCGCCCAGACCGGATCCCGTGCGCTGGCGGCAGTGCGGCGAGGCTATGCATTCGGACCCTGCTCTCCGCGCCTGGCCTGGGCCCTGACAGCAGTGATTGGGGCGGCCCTCGCACGTTACCACTGGCGTTATGAGGGATGGCGAGAGACCATTATCTTCGCCGGCGCCACCAGTCTGGTTCTGGTCTGCGTGCTGACGCTTCTGACGCGGCGCATCCTGTTTTCGATCACCATCGTCGCTGCCGCGATCACCATGATTGTGATCGCAGCCGACATTAAGCGGCGTTATGTCGAGATGGTCCTGCATGCTTATGACATCGTATTTTATCTGACGTCGCCCGCAACGATCAGCTTTCTTTGGGTCGACCACAAAGCCAAGCTGCTGGCGATTGTCGCCGCGTTCTTCGCAACCGGCATTGCCGGACACGTGGCTTGGCGGTTGGATTCGACACGAGTGCCCCGTTTCGCCAGTGCGACCCTCGGGCTGTTGTGCGCGTGCGTTGGTCTGTGGGCCGCCGAGGCCAAGGGCGAGCGCCGCAACACCCTCTTCTACTGGGACAATCTGTATTTGTCGTCGTTCTATTCGTCGTGGACGGAAACCGTCGAAACTTTATTGCGCGGCCAGTTGATCGACGCCGCGCGATCGCAATCGAAGCCGCACTTTACGATCCCGGCGAGCTGCGATCCCTCAGAAAAGCCGCCGCACATCGTTCTCATTCATCAAGAGAGCGTGGTGCCGCCGTCGCACTTTCCCTCGCTCTCCTATGACACCTCGCTCGACCCGTTTTTCAAATCGTTTGACGGCAAGATGCATCGCTTGCGGGTTGAAACTTACGGCGGCGCCTCCTGGTTGACCGAGTTTTCGGTTTTGACCGGCGTCTCGACGTATTCTTTCGGCGGCATGCGCACGTTCGTGCAATCGATGATGCAGGGAAAAATTCACGATACGCTGCCTGAAGCCCTGACGCGCTGCGGATACCACAACAACGTCTTCTATCCGGTGCCCAAGGATTTCGTCGGCAATGGCCGTTTCTATGCCGCGGTCGGCATGCCGGAGATTTTTGATTTCGCGGCCCAAAACGCCAAGCGCTATAACGAGCGCGATAAATTCTACTACGGCAATGTTCTCTCGATGATGGAACGCCATTTCGCGTCATCGAAACAGCCCGTTTTTTCTTTCATCATCACGTCGGCAACGCATCTTCCCTACGGCTACACCTACGATCCCGAAGTCAATGTCCCGGGAGGGGGCGCTGGCACGGAACCCGAAATGAATGAATTTCTTCGCCGCCTGGCGATGGCAAAAATGGACTACGAAGCGTTTCGGGCCGAGCTCGCCCGGCGTTTTCCGTCCGAACGATTCTTGATTGTGCAGTACGGCGATCACCAGCCGGTTGCGACCCGCACCTTGCTTGGTTTCGACCAAAAGCTCACCGCCGAAGACGTGAAAATGCCAGCCGACTCGCCGGGCTTCGTCACTTATTATTCTATCGAAGGCGTCAACTACACGCCGCCACCGATGCCGGCCGTCGATGTTTTGGACGTTCCGTATATCGGGGCGGTGCTGGTCGAGGCTGCGCGGCTACCGATGTCGGAGGCGTACAAAGAACGGCTGCGCTTGATGACGCTCTGTGATGGGCGCTATTACACCTGCGCCCAAAAGAACGAAATATTTGCGTTCCATCGCAGGTTGATGGATTCCGGCCTGATCGAAGCCCGTTAACAAGTCGCTAATCTGGAGAAGTTCGCCAAAACGTGCGGAAATCTGCGATTTGAGACGAATTTTATGACTGCCTTCACGGCTTCACTTACACGGCATTAGCAAGCGTCGTGCTACTTATGGTTGCAACATCAGTAACCGAGTATTCCCTGTCATGCTGGCCCATCAGACCATCCACCCAGTCCTTTCTCACGTTTTCCGGGCCGATCCCGACCATTCGGCGTCCGTGTTTGAGGCTCTCGTCTGCGAGACCCACACGGCCGCGCTGTTGACAGCCGCCATGACCAGCGTCGCCAACGCCCTCAAAAACCTGTCGAGCGCCCGCACAGAGGCTGAACTTGGCCCCTATATGCCGCACGATCCAACCGTTGTGATTGCGTTCCGGCGTTGGGCCAGCGAAGCCGGAATTAGTATCGCCACGCTCTCAAGCCTCGCCAGTTATTTCGCCGATCTCGAGCCGGCGCGCCGCCAGACAGGCCGGTACTTTTCAGACGCCAACGTCATCGGGGCCGATCGCGCCGCCGCACTCCACCAATTCGCTCTCACCGGCGTCTGGCGCGGTGTTTGCCGCAGCGCGATCTCCGCCATCAAACATTTGAACACCGAGATCGAAGATCGCCTGCCGGAGCTTTATGCCTTGAACGCCGGCGTGCTGGTGCGCTTGCTCGAGGCGGCGGCCGGCGGTCAATCGCCCTGCGTCGACGCCCGCGGTCAGCTCTATCTTCCAGTGCTCCCTCAAAGGCGGCAAACCTCCCGCCGGATGGTTGGACAAGCGGCGATGGTGACCGTCGATGGCGCCAAATTCCGCGCCTACGTCCGCGATGTTTCCGCCGGCGGCTTTGGCCTCGACTCGGTGCCGCGCCTGGAGCTCAACCGGTCTGCAGTTATAGAAACGGCCACTGGACGGCGCTTCACCGGCACCGTCGCGTGGTCCAAAGGCGGCCGCGCCGGCATCAAATTCATGCGGCCCTTGACCCCAAACGACCCGTTGTTGTGGGGTTAAGCGGGCCACCTCTCTAAACCCTGATGCGTCGGCTTCTCCAAAGCCGCCGATTCCCTGCTATAGAGAAGCAAGTTCAGCAGGAAAAACGGGCGCAAGGTGGCCATTTCCAGGTCTTCGACACACGCCGCGTGCGGCATTCGGGTGGCCGCCAGCGCGCTATCGTCCACCCATGATGCCGTCGCCGCGACGCGCCACGACCTTGGCGGTGACCGCTATCAGCACATCATCGCTTTCTTCTCGATCGAGCACGATCCAGAGCTGCTGGTGGCGGCCCTGCAATTAGCCTTTCCGGATACGCCGGTCTCCGGCTGCTCGACCGCTGGCGAGGTCGGTCCGTTGGGCATGATGCAAGGCGGGATCGTCCTCATAGCTTTTCCCGAGCATGGCTTTCGGGTTTTAAGCGAGGTCATCCCCGATATCGAGGCGCCCGGCGTTGAACAAGCGGCACTCATCGCGCGGCGCTTGCGAACGCAAATCAGCGATGGCCAAAACCGCAACGACAGAGAACATATATTTGCCCTGATGCTGATCGACGGCCTGTCCAACAAAGAGGAGTCGCTGATAGCGGCCGTCCACTGGGCCATCGACAATATCGAATTGATCGGCGGATCGGCCGGCGACGGCTTGGCCTTCAATCAGACCGTGCTGCTGCATCGCGGCCAAATCATGCGGCGTGGCGCGCTGCTGTTCGTCATCGAAAGCGATTATCCATTCCGGGTTTTCAAAACTCAGAATTTCGAGCCGACACCCGTCAAGTTGGTGGTGACGGCGGCCGACACGGAAACCCGTATTGTCTATGAGCTCAACGCCGAGCCGGCGGCACGAGAGTACGCGGCCGCCATTGGCCTCTTGCCCAACGAGCTTGGGCCGTTCAGCTTTGCCTCTCATCCGCTCGTCGTCAAAGTCGGCGGCGACTACTACTGCCGTTCCATCCGCAATATGAACCCCGATGGCAGCCTGTCTTTTTTCTGCGCCATCGACGAAGGGCTGGTTTTCACCGTTGCCCGCCCCAAGGACATGGTCAGTTCGACGCTGGAGACCTTGCAGTCGATTGAGCAGTCGCTCGGCGGCACTGACCTCGTCATCGGCTTCGATTGCATCCTGCGGCGGCTGGATGCCGAGAGCCGGCAGGTCCGTCATCACGTCGATGAAATCTACCGGCGTTATGGTGTTGTCGGGTTTCACACTTACGGCGAGCAATTCAACGCCATGCATCTCAATCAAACATTGACCGGCATCGCTTTTGGCAAAACCCGCGGAGGTCAGTGAGCCGATGTCAGAGCAAAAGCCGATTGGCCGCAACGACCCCGCCGACACCGACCGCCGCATCCAGAAGCTGTCGAAAATCAACAACGCTCTGATGTTGCGCGTCGAACGCTCCATGGACCAGCAGGCCAATGCGTTTTCGCTCTTTCAAACCGCAATCGGCCTTGAAAATCAGGTCCGCGCCAGAACCGAGGAGCTCAAGAGCGCACTATCCAATCTCGAACGCGCCAATGAGGATCTAAAGGGCGCGCGCGATGTTGCCGAGCAAGCCAACCGCCTCAAAACCCGGTTTTTTACCGCCGTCGGCCACGACCTCTTGCAACCCTTGCATGCGGCCCGGTTATCCTTGTCCGAGTTGGCGGATAGTCAGCAATCGCCGGCCAACCACCTGCTCGCCATTAATATTTCGCGGGCCCTGACCACGATCGAAGATCTTCTGACGTCGATCCTCGACATTTCAAAACTCGAAGCCGGCGTGTTCAAGCCCACCCTGCAACCGGTCGCGCTCGGCGATCTGTTTGAACAGCTCGTCGCCAACATCGAGCCGGTGGCGCGCAAGAAAGGCTTGTCGCTCAACTGGCGGCCGACGGCGGATGCTGTCCACTCCGATCCCTTGATGCTGCGCCGCATACTTCAAAACCTCCTCGCCAACGCCACCCACTACACGCAGAAAGGCGGGCTGCTGATGGCGGCGCGCCGGCGCGGCAGTACGGTCCGTATCGAAGTGTGGGATACCGGCCCCGGCATTTCCAGCGCCGAGCGTGAGCGCGTCTTCGAAGAATTCCAACGCGGCAGCGCCTCCGAGCGCGCCGGCGGCACCGGCTTTGGTCTTGGCCTCTCCATCGTCAAACGCATGAGCGAAGCGCTCCAGCACCCGCTTGAGTTATGCACGCGCGTTGGCCACGGCACGCGTTTCGCGATTTCAGTTCCCTATGCCGGCGAAGCCGTGCCGCTGCCGCGCCTCAGCTCTGAACTTTCTATTGCGCCGAGCCAAGGACTGCATGGCCTGCCGCTGATTGTCATCGACAACGATTTGGCTGTTCTCGACGCCATGCAGTCGCTGCTGGTGCGATGGGGCTGTGAGGTCCGCCTCGCCCGCGATGTCGACGACATTGCCGAAATCATGTCTGACACGAGTTTTCAACCCGCGCTTATTCTGGCCGACTTTCACCTCGATCACGGCATCTCCGGGCTCGAATTGATCAACGTCATCCGCACTGGTCTGAAACAGCAGCTGCCAGCCGTTCTGATTACCGCCGACCGCACCCAGGACACGGCCAATGCCGCCATCAAATCCGGCTGCCAAGTCCTTCACAAACCCATCCGTCCGGCCGAGCTTCGAGCCCTCATGCAGCATCTGGTGACCGCGCCACCGGCTTAAGCAAAGGAGCGTCCTTGTCGAGCGGCAGCGCGGCGGCGGCCTCGAATGCGCCGCCGTTGAAACCCACAAAAAATGGGGGGATTACCTGGGCACGCCTTGGCGTTCGTCGAGGTCTGACGATTCCCAGGTTTCGATGAATTTTTGCGAAGTCATGGGCGGGCAGTATAGGCCGGGCGCCACGCCACTTGAAACACTCACCCCTTCGCGCAGGCGACTGTGATGAGTTTGGACATGCCCATTGGCGCGCCACCGGCGTTGGCCGGGGCGAGCTGAGCATTGAAGGCGTCTTGCAGGCGTTTGGCTTCAGCCTCGTCCTTGGCGTTGGTTACTACTTTGGCGGTACAGCCCTTGGGTGCGCCAGCGCTCAAAACCACAGGAGATTTTTCCGCCGGTGTGAAGGCAATGAAAAACGAAGGGTCATCAACGATGAATTCAAAGTCGCTCGCTCCGGCGTTGACTGGCCCAGCTAGCGGCAATGTAAAGAACAGAGATAGAATTCCATTCTTATGTTCGAGGTAATAGTCTTTCGGCGGGCCGAATTTCGCGGCATCTTTGCCAAACTTAGCATATGTGAAATAATCGAAGTCCTTCATGCCGTCGATGTTGACCTGGGCCAGCTCTTGCAACTCTTCGCGCGCGTAAACCCCATCGCCGTTTTTATCGAGCCCCTCTATGGACATGGCAGTATAATACTCGTCGAAAGTCCACTTTTCCTGCAAGCCCGTGATATTGCCTTTGTCGAAAAGCACGGTTGTCTCGGTTTGAACCCAAACGTGCGGGTGGGCCCGCAGACAATGGGTGCCACCTATCGTGACAAGACAAAAACCCGACATCGCCAGGACTATTCGATTCATAAATGCCATCCAAATTTATCCTCTTGGCAAACTATGCCGTCGCGTAGCGGCCTCACGGAGTCCGTGGTTCGACTGTGTCAGCTTCGATCGAATAGCCGGTTTCGGCAAGCCCGGTGAATGTTTGCGCGGCCGTCAGTTTGCCAGTCACGGTGACCGGATCAAACGTGCCGCCGATCTCGACGCCGTTTTCGCTCTTGACGTAAATAATCTGATTGGCTGGCGGCGGCGGCACATGAATGCAAGCGCCGACGAACGGCACCAACAGAAATTCCGTAATTTTAGTTTTCTCGAAATCGAGTGGAACGATGTAGCCGCCGATTCGCACCTTCTTGCCGTTCAACTCGGTTACGATGGTCGTTGGCGTGTCGCGTTTTTGCACTGGGCTAGACATCCAGCGGCCCTCGGGCTTGGGCGGCGGCGGTGGACTGCCATCATCTCCCCTCGGCGTGGCGCCGTTAAAAAAAGTCTTCGGTTTGGCAGAGGCCATAGCGACCGGCGGAATGAGCTGCTTCCAAGCCAGTTCAAGCGGCAGTTCGGCAGAGCCCGCGGACGTGGCCGGCGCCATTGCAATCGCGAACCCGGCGATGCAGCCCATAAGCGATTTCCGAGTTCGTATTGGCATTCTCGATGTCCTCATGCTCTCACCGTCATGCCATCCGCGACGGACATCCGGTAAGCCCTGATCGCAGGGATAAGCCCGGCAAGAACGCCGCCAGCAACAATAGCGCCAAGCGTCAGCCATTCGGTGGGCTTCGGCGCATCGATGTTCAAATGCAGACCATAAACCCGGTCGATATAGGGCTGAAGTAAAAATAGGGCGGCGTAAAGGAGGATGAGCCCAAGCGCCACTCCTGCGGCTGTTAAGACGCCCGCTTCCGCCGTCATAAGCGAGAGAATTGTCGAGGGTGTTGCGCCGACCGACCGTAGAATGGCCATCTCGCGGCGCCGCTCATTCAAGGTCGTCAAGATCATCGTCACCATGCCTAGCAACGCAGTCAGCACGACCATTGCCGAGATGACTGCGAGCGCAGTCTCGGCCGTCCCCACCAGCCCCCATAGTTCCTGCAGGGCCGCTCCTGGAAGGATCGCCGTCAAGGGCTCTGCCCGGTAGTCGTTGATGGCACGCTGCAACGTAAACGCCGCGAGCTTCGATTTGAGCCCGACCAGCGCGGCCGTCACCGCCTTGGGTTGCAGGCCCATCTTGCGAACTTCGTCAGCGCTGACGGTTTCGTTGGGATTGCGCGCGCCACTTTGCCAATCGACGTGAATGGCCTCAATGGCTTCAAGGCTGACGTGGACGGTACGATCGACCGGCGTACCGGTTTTTGCGAGGATACCGGATACGCGAAACGGCTTGTCATCGTGTTCGACGAACGACACCGAGCCGAGGCCATGCGCCACCACAATCGGGGATCCCACCTTATAACCGAGCGCCGCCGCAACGTCCGCCCCCAGAACAGCATCGAACAAATCTGAAAACGGCTTGCCTGAAGCGAAGGTCAGAGTTTGGCCTTGGCGGTATTTGTAATGCTCGAAATAGCCGGCCGTGGTGCCAAGCACGCGAAAGCCGTGATGGCTGTCGCCGAGCGACAGCGGCACCATCCAAGAAACATCCGGCCGCTTGGCGATATCGTCAAAACTCTGCCAGGTCACATTGTTGGTGGCGTTGCCGATCCGGAAAACCGAATAGAGCAGCAGTTGGATCGATCCGCTGCGCGCGCCAACGATGAGATCCGTGCCTGAAATGGTATCGGCAAAACTTTGCCGCGCCCCGGTGCGAACTTTCTCAACGCCCAAAAGCAGCATGACGCTGAAGGCAATGGCGAGGATCGTCAGCCCCGCGGTCAGTGCCCGGTTGCGCAGCGATTGAATGGCGAGACGCCAAATGATCATGCGGGGCCCCCTCGCGCCGTCTGAGCAATTTCGTTCAGGTTCAAAACCCGGTCGAAGCGCGGCGCCAGGCTCTCATCATGACTGACCATGATGACTGCCGATCCAGCGCTCGCCGCCTCACCAAACAACAAATCGAGAAACTGCGTTTGCCGGTTGCGATCAAGAGCCGAGGTCGGCTCATCCGCTACTACAATTTCCGGACTGCCTATCAGCGCCCGCGCCGCCGCCACGCGCTGCTGCTGACCAACACTGAGGTTGGCTGCGCGCGTCCCCGCCATCATCTCCGGCTCGATACCGACACTGTGTAGCAGCCGCGCCGCCTCGGCTTCCACCGTCTGGCCGGCGCCGGCGCGGGCTTTGCGGTTGGCGGCGAAATGCAAGGGCAGCACGACATTGTCGCACACGCTCGCATAGGGGAGAAGATTGAACATCTGGAAAATGATGCCGAAGTGTTCGGCGCGAAACCGGTCGCGCGCCGAGCTCGTGAGCTTTGCGAGATCGGTCCCCATGACATCGATGCTACCGGCACGCGGCGAAACCACGCCGCACATCAAGCTCAAGAAAGTCGACTTGCCGTTGCCCGAGGGGCCGATCAGCAAGACCTTTTCACGGGCCTGCAGCGAAAAATCGGCGATTGTCATCGCAAAGGCGTTGCGCCCTGGCCACGCAAATTGCACGTCCTTCATGGTCACGACGTTTGGCATGGTGATGACGTTTGGTATGGCGGCCCCCAAGGCGCTTGGTGACGCAAGCGCGCGACTGTGCGGGGCAGAAGCCGCGCGCAGGTCCGCCATACTAGATCAAGCCGTTGAGGTCGAGATGCGGCTTTTCGCGCGCCACCTCAAAACTCGATTGCGCCTTGCTGGTGATGATGTTGACAGTCAGCGCTCTGGCGCCGGAGAATGCTTTGAAATAGTCGAAATCTATGGCCGCGAGGTTTTCTGGTTTCGCACAGGTGAGCGCATAGGTGACGTGGTACGCGGAATGATGGTGTTCATGCCCTTCATGACCGGCCTCATGGCCAGCCTCGTGCTCAGCCTTGTTGCCGCTGCCTTTGGTGCCCTCTTGATGACTGGCGTCGTGATCATGATCGCCATCGTGATCATCGTCGTCATGGTCCTCTGCTTGGATCGCGACCTTGGCATCTTTGGCCGTGCAGCCGGCCGCGCCCGGCACCTTGAACAGATCGAGCGGCTTTGCGAGCTGAGCTGCAGTCTTTTCAAGAACCGCTTTTTGCTCGGGCGTAGTTGCCTCGTGCTCGAAGCCCGCGATGTCGGCGCCGGGCGCTTCGAGTTCCATGGTCACGATGTTGCCTTCGATCGCGATGTTGAGCTTGCCATGACCGTGCTCATGCGCGCCGAGCTGCCGGTGTTCCTCAGCTAACGCGGCGGGGGCAATGGCGAGCATCGCAAAATAAATTCCCGCGAAATACTGGTTCATGAAAATCCTCTTTGTCCCGGTCGTCGATGGACCACGCCCCAACGGGTGATCTTTAAAATCGCAATTTGGTAGAACGGCGGCGGCCTCGTGACATTCGGATGCGGCCTCGCAGGGGCCACCCACCCCCCATGCACACAAAAGCCCCGCCGGGCGGGATCACCGCTAAGCAGGGCTTGGACTTACACAGATCGTTTTTTCGGTTAATGCCGTGTCGCGGTTTGCAACCGTTCGATCTCGTCCTTCAGCTTCAGCTTCTCTTGTTTCATTTTTCGGATGGTAGCGTCGTCTGAACCGGGTCTCGAGACTTCTTCGTGGATCCTTTGCTCGAGCATGCGGTGTTTCTCGGAAAGCTCTGCCAGATGAGACGTCATCGCCATCAGTGCCTCTCCTTCAATCGTTAGCAAACGACGTCATCGTGCCACAGGCAAACTGCTTCGTCCAGCCTTCAAGACAAGCATGTGACAGACTTGGTTGCCGGAAACTTTTACTATGTCCGCCCTTGGGCGCCATAATTTATCTAGATATTTCAATTGATTGGCGGCTATGGGCCGAATCGATGTTTTGTATGTTGCAAGAATGGGCGCAATGGTCGACAAACGCGCCGAACAGCCAATGCGGGGGCCAGGGCGTCAGTGATGGAGCGGCGCGACGAAAGGGAGCTTCGGGAAGAGCTGGTTAATCTGCGCTCCGAGCATCGTGTGCTCGACGAGGAAATCGTTGCGCTGGAGGCCAACCCGCTCGCCGATCAGTTGCTCGTCAAACGCTTGAAGAAAAAGAAGCTGGCGCTCAAAGATCGCATTACCGCCATTGAGGACCAGCTGCTGCCCGATATCATCGCCTGACGCATGCGGTTGCAAGGGCTCGCCATAACGCGTGACGCTCAACAGAGCATAGTGGGCGGCCTCTTGTAAATTGACGCGTGCTCCTCTAAACCCCGCCCTTCGCTAGGTCTGGAAAAACGGCACAATGGCGCGCGAAAAACCATTTGTTGGCATTATCATGGGCAGTCAGTCCGACTGGCCGACGTTGAAGCACGCCGCCCAGATCCTCGAGCAGCTCGCCGTTCCCTTTGAAGCCAAGATTGTGTCGGCGCATCGCACACCCGACCGGCTTTATAGCTACGCCAAGGGCGCCAAGGCCGCAGGCCTCAAAGTTATCATTGCGGGTGCTGGCGGGGCGGCGCATTTGCCGGGCATGACCGCGTCGATGACGACGCTGCCGGTGCTCGGCGTGCCGGTTGAAAGCAAGGCGCTGGCGGGGATCGATAGTTTGTATTCCATCGTGCAGATGCCGGCCGGCATTCCCGTTGGGACGCTGGCCATCGGCGAAGCGGGCGCCAAAAATGCTGGACTGCTAGCGGCTCAAATCCTGGCACTGTCGGACCCCGCATTGGCGGAACGGCTGGACGCCTGGCGCGCTCAAAACACGGCCAGCGTCGCAGACGCTCCGAAAGACGCGTGAAGCGATGTTGCCATGACGGCGCTTTCCCCCGGCTCGACAATTGGAATTCTCGGAGGCGGACAGCTTGGCCGCATGCTGGCCATGGCGGCGGCGCGGCTTGGCCTGCAATCGCACATCTACGCGCCTGAAGCCGACAGTCCGGCATTTAAAGTCGCGGCCGAGCGCACCCTCGCTGCTTATGACGATGAAAAGGCGCTGGCTGCATTCGCCAAGTCCATCGATGTTGCGACCTACGAGTTCGAAAACATTCCCGTCGCAACGGTTGAGTTTCTGAACAAGATTGTGCCGGTGCGCCCGGGCGCCAAGGCGCTGGCGTGCGCGCAGGATCGCATCAACGAAAAGACACTGGCCCGCGACCTTGGCGCCATGACTGCAGAGTTTGCGGCCGTAGATTCTTTTGAAGATTTGAAATCACGGCTCGCGCACATCGCCCCGCCTTGCATTCTCAAGACCCGCCGCTTTGGCTACGACGGCAAGGGCCAAGCCAAGATTCTCGATTCCGCAGGCGCCGGCGCGGCCTGGAAAGTTATGGCCGGTCAACCGTCCATTCTCGAAGCCTTCGTCAACTTCCAATTGGAAGTGTCTGTCATTGCAGCGCGCAGTCTCGACGGCGAATTCCGCGCCTACGATGTCACCGAAAACGAGCACCGCCATCATATTCTTCATCGCTCGCTGGCACCCGCGCGCATTCAACCGAAAGCCGCGGCGGACGCCATCGACATCGCCCGCCGCATCGGCGAGAGCCTCGATTATGTCGGCGTTTACGCCATCGAATTCTTCTGCCTGCACAACGTCCGCGAGGACGTTTTGTATGTCAACGAGATGGCGCCGCGCGTGCACAACTCCGGCCATTGGACCATTGACGGCGCGGTCACCTCGCAATTCGAGCAACACATCCGCGCCGTTGCCGGCTGGCCGTTGGGCTCGACCGCACGTAAGGCCCCGGCCGTCGAAATGATCAACTTGATCGGCGACGATATTCACGCCTGGAAAGAGATCGCGGCCGATACCGGCGCGTTTCTCCATCACTACGGCAAGAAGGAAGCACGCGCTGGCCGCAAGATGGGCCACGTCAATCGCCTGCTGCCGAGCATGCCGCAGTCTTAGTCTCTGGGTTACGCCAAGGTCTCAGCCAGACCATCCAATATCATGTCCCAGCCTTTGGCCGTGCGATCCGCGAAGCTCGCCCATTGCGATCCCATGGCATGCGTCAAGGTTAAGTCCGAGCCGCCCGCCGCCGGCTGAATGTCGATCGCAACCTGACTGACGTCGTCGGACAGGTTGACGGTGAATATGAAAGCGAGGCGGCGGGGCCGGTCGAGTTCGGTGTATTCGCCGAGATGCTCCATGACCTCGTCTTCGCGCCGTTCAACAATGCAGAACTCGCCCCCGACGGAAGGGTCGATGTCCGCGCGCAGCATTTCGCCGTTGGGCGTCGCGAACAGCCACTTGGCAGCGCTGACGGGATCGAGCCAGGCGTCAAAGACCTGTTCGGGCGGTTGCTGAAAGCGCCTCGTCACCACGACTTTGCATTTCTCAGTGGATACCATTCTTCAACGCTTTCTATCATTGGTTGCATATGCCCGGAAATAGCGAGGCCGCATTTCGAAGATCCTGCACCAACAAAAGCGCCGATCCCAGCATTGGACAATCTTAACGGGGTTTGGTATAGCCACATTAGAAATTGGCGCGGGATGTGGGGGTAGAAGCCTCCGCATCTGTGCTTTTATTGCTTTCCGGCTCAACCCATAGGAAACACCGCGTGCAGGTTCTCGTTCGCGACAACAACGTCGATCAGGCGCTTAAAGCCCTCAAGAAAAAGATGCAGCGCGAGGGCATCTTCCGCGAAATGAAGCTGCGGAACTACTTCGAAAAACCATCTGAGAAAAAAGCTCGCGAAAAGGCCGAGGCCGTGCGCCGCGCCCGCAAGCTTGCCCGCAAAAAATTGCAGCGTGAAGGTCTTCTGCCCGGCAAACCGGTCGTTGCCCGTGGCGGCCCAGGTGGTCCCGGCGGCAAGGGTCCTGGCGCCGGTGGCGGACGCGGCGGTGGCTTCGGTGGCGGTGGAGCTGGGGGCGCAGGTGGTTCGAGCGGCGGCGGCTACGGTGGTGGCGCCGGCGGTTCCGGTGGCGGCTTTGGCGGCGGCGGCGGTTTCGGCGGACGCTGAACTTCAAGATCATCCAGTTTTCAAGCGGCCCGATGGAAACCCATTCGGGCCGTTTTTTGGGCAAAGGTCAGCGTTGTACGGTGCCGCCGTCTCCAGCGAATTCCGTGTGGCCGACGTGCTCGTCTTTCATCCAGGTTTTCATATCCGCAAGACCGCCGCGCTCGATAGCGCTGACATGCTGGCCATCGGGGTCAATGATCAGGCGCTTGCGGCCAGGCGCGATCTCGGCCAGATGGCGGCCCATTTCAACCGGAATAATACTGTCATTTACAGAATGAAAGATCAGCAGTGGCGCCGTGATGTTGGCGATATGCGATTCTGTGTCATAGCGGTCGATAACCACCGCGTGGACCGGGAACATTGGCAATAACCCGGCGGCCACGTCGGGAATTGAGGTGTAAGGCGAATCGAGCACGACGCCGGCGACTTGCCGCTCTGCCGCCACTTGCACCGCGACGCCGGTGCCGAGAGACTCGCCGAATGCAATAATCGACGACGCTGGAACGCCACGCGCCCGCAACGTGTCATACGCGAGCGTGGCGTCAGCAACGTTGTGGGCTTCCGTCGGGGCGCCGCTCGAACTGTTGAAGCCGCGGTAACTAATCGCGAACAGACCCCAACCTTCCCCCAAAAATTTCCCAAAGCGTTTGGCGCGTAACGCCAGGACGCCCGAATTGCCGTGAAAATATAGAATGGTCGGCTTGCCAGGTTCGGCGGCCTTAGTCCATGTCGTTAGCTGCTCACCATCCGGCGTCGCAAGCTTGAATTCTTCAACTGAGGCTAGTCCGGCAGCTTGCGGCGTTTTGGGTTCGCCCGCTGGTATGTAGAGCATGTCGCGCTGCTCAATGGCCAGCAACGCGAACGCGCCGAGCCAAACACTGCCCAAGCCTATACTTGCAATCTTGGAAAATTTCTTCAGCCGCCCGCCCATGACGCACGCTCCGACAGTGGCATGGTAACGCGCGGGTCATCAATTAAGTGCCCAGGGATTTCTTACAATTTTACGCATCCGGCAGCGCAAGCGCGCGTGATTATTCGGCCGTGCTGAATACCCCAGACCTTAAACGGTCGATCCAAGCGTTGATCGCCTCGAACGAGCCGTAAAGATAATGATCGGCATGGCCCGCCTCAGGGAAGGTCACGATTTCTTTAGGACCGCCGGCAAGGGCCAGGACTTCACGCCCCATGGCAATCGGAATCGTTTGATCTTTTTCGCCGTGAACGACGAGCAAGGGCAGCTTGAGTTGCGGCAGATAGCGCCGCGACTCGTAGCGATCCGTCATCAACAAGCCGACCGGAAACCAGCGATAGCGATTTGCCGCCACCTCAACAAGCGCGGTATAGGGCGCGTCGAGGACGAGGCCGGCCGCCGGTTTTTCAGCCGCCACTTGCACGGCAACTCCCGAGCCGATGGACTCGCCGTAGAGAATGATGTCCCGCGGCGCCACGCCGTGTTTTAGCAAGGCTTCATATGCGAGCTTGGCGTCGGCAACGTTGGCCACTTCGCTTGGGGAGCCGCTCGAGCCGCCGAAGCCGCGATAATCGAGCATGAACATGCCGCGACCGAGGGCTATGTATTTGCGAATGCGCTCGGCCCGCGTCGAGATGTTGCCGGCGTTGCCGTGGAAATACAGGATCGTCGGTTGTCCCGGTTGAGCCTTGGCGTACCAACAAATTAGCGTTTCTCCGCCGGCCGTTTTCAACGTTTGTTCTTCAACGCCCGCGAGGCCCATTTCTACGGGAGAAACGTGTTGGGGATTTGGGAAATAAACCAGGCGGCCCTGATAAAAATAGAGCGCGGCGCCTGCTGCAATATACAGAAACGCGACGCCGGCTAAGACAATGGTGATCATGCGCATTCGCGGTCCCTGCCGAGATTTCAGTCGCCGAGCCTAAATACGCGCTCGCCCCCACAAACGTTGCCGAAAGAGTTATCGTGCGGGCGCACGTTGACGCGCCGATTGGCAAATGATTTCAATCGCGTATTTCGAACAGTTGACTGAATTTGTTGCGCGCTCTTGAAACCTAACAGCGCAAAATGGCGACGCGAGTGTCAGATCTCTCGGGCATACAATGTATCGTGACACTCCGAACACAGCACGAATTAATATCGCTGAATTGGGAATAACTCCAGTGGACGAGTTGTGCATAACGTTTTATTTTCGGGTTGTTTATACGCGTTGCGGGGCAATGCGCTTTTTTTGCGAGGGTATTAGGGGGTAATTGTGATGCGTTTGTTAAAATCGCCACGGCAGCTATTGGCTGCCGTGATTGCCGGAGTTTTGGCTGGCGGGTGCTCGGATTTACTCTCCAAAGGAGTTCCAATCCCCGACGGTAACTCGGTAGCAGAATTTGATGTCCAGCTCGATCCTGGACTGCTGCGATCAGAGGCTCCTTATGAAACTATTGTTGTCGGTGTCGCGTATGTTGACCGAAATTGCGAGACCTTTTTCAACGCCGTAGAGTCCCTAGGCCACAGACTCATTAAACCTGATCCAAATCCGGATGGCAGCCAGTTTTATTGATGCCATGAAGTTGGCGTCGTGGCGGTCGAAGCGGGTGGCGATGGCGCGATAGTGCTTGAGTTTGTTGAAGAAGCGCTCGACCCGATTTCTCAGCTTGTAAGCGAAGGGGCTGAACACCGGCGGGTCGACGCGATTTGAGCGCGGCCTGATATTGGCATACCCGCCCTGGCCAGCGATGGTTTCGCGAAGCGCATTTGAATCGTACCCGCGATCAGCCAGCAACATACAGCCACTGCCGAGCAAGCCCAGCATGTCCGCAGCGCTCACACCGTCATGGGCCTGGCCTTCGGTCAGCTTTATTTGGATAGGCAAGCCTTGCGCATCGACGAGGGCGTGGATCTTGGTCGTGAGCCCGCCGCGGGAACGGCCCATGCAACGGCTCCGCCCGCTTTTTTTTCGCCGTTGGCTGCGTGTTGATGCACGCGCACGACGGAACTATCGATCATTTGGATCTTGCCGTTGTAGGCTTGCGAAACGGCCGTCAAAATCCGATCCCAAACGCCCGCAGCACGCCAGCGGACAAAGCGATTGTAGCAGGTCGTGTAAGGGCCATAGCGTTCTGGAATGTCGGCCCAGGGCGCGCCGCTGCGAAGCCGCCAGAAGATGCCGTTCAAGACGCGGCGGTCGTCAACGCGCGGCACGCCACGCGTTTTGTTCGGCAAAAGCGGTGCGATAATTTTCCACTCGGCGACTGTGAGTTCATAGCGTGCCATCTCGAGCTCCCCCGTTTGAGAGCTTGAATCACTGTTCGCGTCCGTTGCAAAGTCAGTTTATGAGTTTGTGACCTAGTGCCCCTTTAATGCGAATACGAATTTGATTCGAACTTGCGGCAAATGCATTCAAACGGTGGCGATTAATCATAAGCTTTACAACCATTAATCAGCGTCACCCCGGGGCCCGGATGCTATGTTGTCTGTCAGGAATGCCCTGATCAAGCAACCGGCTGGGGCAAGAGGTGCCATGTGATGTTACAAACCCTTTTTGACGCCCCTATTCTCCGCGTTTCGGGCAGTGCACTCGTTTTGGGCGTGATAGTTGTTTATTGGCTTGTGTCCTTGGATCGGCGAGCCCAGCGTCGCCAGCAAGATCTTAAGGCCAAGTCTCGCGAGTGGTTGCGGACGCTGGGCACTTGAAGGGAGGGCCCGGCAATTTCATGAAGCCAAACCCGCGGCAAATACGCTT
>JANLYX010000033.1:0-2462 GCA_031365865.1 Hyphomicrobium sp.
GCTGCGACGGCGGACAGGCTCAAGAGAGTGCGGCGGTTCATGGGGGGCTTCCTTTGCGTGGTTGAGTGAGGCCGGTGGATATGCCGATGGGCGGTCGCATGCGCCGCGTCGTGTCGCGGCCCATGCCAAGGCGTTTACGGACGCCTCCCGTTTGCTGTGTGTTCGTGCTAGTCCGAAGTTCCAGCGCTCTAAGTCACTGTCCCCTGTCGCCGCAAGATCTTGCGGCGGTTGAGCTTGGCCGGTTACTGGCTACACCGCGATTGCGGCGATGAGGTCGAGTGCCCTTTGCTGCTTGTCGTTCGGTCGCGTCGTCAGCTGGAACGGCGATGCGCCGGCGCGCGCGCCGATGGGACGCACCGTATTGCGCGCGATCGACGCCATGTGCGCCAGCAGGCGCGTGAAGCTCATCGCAGGCGTGCCGTCGTCGAGCGTGCGCTTATGCGCCTTGTCGAGTGCAGCCTTGGAGCGCCGCGCCGGCGCCACCGGATCGGCGAGGCGCGCCGCATCGGGGCCGGCTTCGTCGGCGAACGTGAGCGGAGCGAGGGCCTGGATCAAGTGCCACTGGACATAATACGCGAGCATACTGAGAAAGATATGCGCCCTGACGCGCCCTTCCAGCCGATGCCGGATCGGGCGCACATGCAGATCGACGCCCTTCATGGTTTTAAAACCGCGCTCGACTTGAGCCAAATTCTTATAACCGAGCACCGCCGCCTCGGCGCTCATCTGCTCTTTTGCGACGCTCGTGCGAATGACGTAGATACCATCGAGCGCGGCTTCAGCAGCGACCTTTTCAGTGTCGATCTCGAATGAGAAGAGCCTGTTTTCGATTCTGCGCTTGAAGTGTTTTGCGACTTTGTATTTACCGACGATCCGGCCGTAGCGCTCGCCGATATTCGCCGCGCCTTTCAGACGTCCTGCTTCGACGGCGGCCTTGATCTTCTCCAGCTCGACCACCGTGGCCGCGATCAGCTCCTTGCGCTTGATTGCGCGTCGCTTCGCCAGCTCGGGATTGCGGCAGGCAACCAGCTGTTCGCCGGGATAATCAGGATGCGTCAAGCTCAACAGATTGCGCTCGTCGAACAATTCCGGCTGCAAGGTCTTGTCGTGCACCAGATCGGCAATCGATCCACTTTTCAGTGCCGTGATCCAGTCGACGCCGTCGAGCTTTCTCATCGCCTCGATCTGTACATTCGTGATCATGCCGCGATCCCCGACCAAAGCAAGACGATCGATCCCGAAGTTATCTCTTATTTTCTCCACTTGCGGCAGCAGCGTTTTCGGATCGCCGGTATTGCCCTCGAATACCGAAACGGAAACCGGGCAACCGCGATCGTCCGTCATGATCCCGTAGTTGACCTGCAGCGTGCCCTTTCGACCGTCCCGGCTGTATCCGATTTTCGCGAGTGGGCACGTCACGCCTTCGAACCAGGATGACGTCAGATCGAACAGCACGTGACCGCCCGATTTCAGATGGCGTTTGGCGAGCTTCTTTTCGATGCCGTCCTGGCGTTCAAGAAGCCAATCCATCGCCGCGTAGAGTTCGTTCTCGTCGGCATCGGTGATTTCAAGATCATCCGACAGCGTTGTGTCAGCCCACGCCTGCGTCATGCCGAGCTTACTGGCCTCGGGCGCGATGATGCGGCCGACCACCATCGCGACGATCAGACTGCGTTCGCGCGAGGTCTCCCTGTCGATCAGCCGGTCGAAGCCGAGCCCGCGCATGGCGCTGCGCACCGCCTCCACGTGACCGTGAGCCTGCGTGCGCGTGACCTCGAACACGTCATCGATCGGCGCGAGGCGCTTGCCTTTCAGCACGTCGCGCATGGCCTCGGCCTGCGCGATCGACAGCCCGGAAAGATTGGCGATCGTGCGCTTCCGGACGCGCTTGCCCTCGCGCACGCTCTCGCGCAGCAGGATGGCGGGTGGCGATGACCGGTTGGGGACGATGTCGATGTACATGAGCTGTACATACGCGATTTGCCCGTCGTGCACCTGAGTCATTGCGTCGCAGTACATGGGCACAACAAGCGATAGCCAGGGCATGGCGACATCGCACATGTGCCCAAGATATCGGACTTTCAAAGCCGGAATCCGCGTTACGGGGCGTGGAACTTCGGCCTAAGCTGGAAGGGGGGCCGGAGCAGGACGCAGAAGGGTGACCGGCTTGGCTGCGACCTAAGATCGACGGCGGGGATTTTGCTGACCGCTATCTCCAGCTTGTAAATCGGTGGTGCACCCAATCGTCGGCCGGCGCCACTTGCGGAACGAGATCTAAATGCAGCACCGGCGCGCCTGCGGTACGGTAAGGCGGCCATTCTGGTACGTCGGGTCCGTTTGGGTTGCCGTGTTTGACGAAGTTGACCCACAACCGCGTCGCAACACGTGTGATTTCACGATCTGCATCGTCGATGAGCCAGGGCAGCGCGTCGAGCGTGTCGAAGACGTAAGGAATTTCGCCG
>JANLYX010000043.1:0-57575 GCA_031365865.1 Hyphomicrobium sp.
GCAGCGCACCGCGAACCGCGCGCCACATCCGCCTGATGGAACGGCGTTTGGTCGGAGCGGCCGGACCAAGAATAGGCGCGCCGTAGTCCGAGACGCCGAGGTCGGCGAAGCGGGCAACGCGAAGAGAGCGCTTCTTCTTGATGACGAGCGGTAAAATCAAGCAGACGTCACGTGAATTGCGTTCCGATACGACCACCAAACGCGGCATCGCCCGTTGCGCAGGCGCCAGCTCTTCATACAGAACCGTTAGCCAATTGAGAGATTGAAAGCCGGTGGCACTGAGACCGCCCTGCACGCTTTCGAGAGCCGCAAGGGCTTCATCAGCACCATCGAACACTTCGGCAATGTAGCGCCGGCCGCGCCAAATGACGCGTGAAGGGGCCCGTTCTTCCGCAAGAACGGTATTCGTTGTAACGCTGACCATGTGATTGTCCCGCACTCACACCCGTCCAGCCGTCACTCGGCGGCCTCGCGCAAGTCTAGCACGTTCCCCGATTCTACGGGATCGAGCCTGAACTCTATAGGGCGGCGCGATTTCCGCGCTTTCTTTAAAAGCCCCGAACGCGTAACTCCCGCTTGCATCGCGGCCTTGACCCAAAATCCCGGTCCAGAGGTTGCCCGGCTGCGCGGTGGAATTCCCATCTTCTGACGCAACAGGCCGTTAGCGACATTGATCATGTGGTTGCGCCGGATCTGCTCTGTCCAATATTCGGTGGTCATCGAAACATTGAGACAATCGAGATTCTCGACGCGGTGCGGACCGTTGAGCGGCCAATGCAGCATGTCGCCGCCGCCGATCTCGAAAATCTCGGCGTGCTGGTCGAATTCCGGATCATAGCGCATGTCGACTTCGACCGCGTAGAGCGCGATATTCTCGAGCTGCTCGGGCGTTAAAAATGGCGGTTCAGGCGGATAGACGTAGACGCGCTTTCGGCCATGCAACTGCCATAACGATTGGCCCGGCAGGTCGCAGTGATAGTAGACTTGTGCGTTCGGCGACGAGATCAGAATGCCCGACGTTCGGCCAAAAGTTGCGTAGCCCGGAACGTTGCGGCGCACTTCCTCGAACGCTTGGTCCAGAACTTCCCGATAGCGCGCGTCGACTTGGCTGACATTGCGCAAGTTCAGCCACATGCGGCCGTTCTGAATGGCGGCGATAACGTCACGGCCCTTTAAGCCGCCGATATCGCCCTCGCGCCAGGTGCGGCGGGCTGAGCCCTGAGGACCCATTTGAACAAGCGCGTAATGTTCGCGCGGGTAACCGTCGATGAGATCGGCGAGCGCATCCATCGTGAACAGCGGATGGCTGCTCAGCCGGTGCCGGGCGTTGAGAGGCGCTTTGCCCCATTTCGCCGTCAATTCCGGGGTCCAGTTTGTGAAGATCGGCTGCGACATCGTCTTGCTCATAAACCTTGCTTGAAAGTCCGGTTCTCCCCGCCGTTGCCCCCGTGGGTGATCAGTATCGTGATTACAAGCAGCCCGTCAACGGAATTGCCGGTAATGGTCAATTGTTACTATCCTATCCCAATTCAGGCATGACAGTCACAACTTCGGCACCAATACAGAGCCGGACCCGCGCGCCTAGGCCGTCTTCCCAAGTATTGGCAGCATCGCGAGCCCGTCGCAGGCGCAGAGTTGAATAATTACTGAAAAACGCGAATTTGAGGCGCTTGGGACCCCGTCAACCAAAGCCAGGTATAGCGAGTTCGCCATTACGATTGTTACGGCGTTATTTCCCGGCGATTTGCAAAGTACAATTCCGCCTTATCGCATTCATGCGCTAATGTAATCGTCGACGGCACGCCTGGGCTGGGGCACTGCGGTCGAGTACTTTTCAAGGGCTTTCAATTCAGCGGGTACCGGGCCGCCATAGGCCCAATCCAAGAGTTCCACAGTATGAACGACTGGAAATTCGACACCCGTTTGCAACTGTGTGATGCAGCCGATGTTGCCGGTCGCCACCACATCCGGGCGCAGGGCCTTGATATGGCCAGCCTTGCGCTCGAGCAGTTGCCCGGCGATTTTCGGCTGCAAGATATTGTAAACGCCGGCTGAGCCGCAGCACAAATGCCCTTCGGGAATGTCCATGACCGTGAAGCCGGCATTCTTGAGCAACGTCTTCGGCTGATGCGTGATGCGTTGACCGTGCTGCATCGAGCACGCCGAGTGATACGCGACCTTGAGGCTCGACCAGCGCTTGGGTGAGCCAATGTCGTGAGACGACAAAAACTCGGTGATGTCCTTGGTCATCGTCGAAATCGTTTTGGCCCGTTCGGCATAAACAGGGTCGTGCTTCAGCATGTGACCGTAGTCTTTGACGGTCGTGCCACAGCCCGACGCATTGATGACAATCGCATCAACCCGGCCCTTTTCGATTTCGTGCGACCAGGCGTCGATATTGCGTTTTGCCGAGATAAGCGCTTCGCTTTCCATGCCGATGTGCTGGGTCAGCGCGCCACAACACCCAGCGCCCGCCGAGACCACCACGTCGACGCCACCCCGCGCCAAAAGCCGAATTGTCGCGTCGTTGATTTGCGGCCGAAGCACCTGCTGGGCGCATCCCGCCATCAATATGACGCGGCCGGTTCGCTCAGATTCGGTGACCGCGGTGCCTGGCCCCTCAAAGCGTGCGGTTTTGATGCGAGTTTTCGGCGCCAACTCGACCATCGCGGCAATTTCGCCAAGACCGACGCGGCGCATCAAAGGCGCAAGCTTTTGTCCAAGCGGCGCGGCGGCCATGGCCATCCGGAACCGGCCCGGATACGGCACGATTTTAGAGAGCAATTTGCGCACCACCCGATCTTTCAAGCGGCGCTTGCCGGTTTTTTCGATGTGGACGCGTGCAATCTCGACGAGATGCATGTAGTCGACGCCTGACGGGCACGTCGTCATGCAGGAGTAGCACGACAAGCACCGGTCGATGTGTGTCGAGACCTCGGGCTTGGCGTCTAGGCCTTTTTCGAACATGTCCTTGATGGCATAGATGCGGCCGCGCGGACTATCGCGCTCGTCGCCAAGCACCACGTACGTGGGACAGGTTGCCGTGCAAAACCCGCAATGTACGCAGCGCCGCAAGATGCTTTCGGCTTCGGCGATCGTTGGATCTTCAAGTTGCTCTTTGGTGAAATTGGTTTGCATCTTTTGCTTTCGCCGGTGGCGTTCAAATGTTCGCGTACATCCGGCCAGGATTGAATATTCCCATAGGATCAAACGCGCTCTTGATGCCGCGCGTCAAGCGTTCGACTTCTGGCTTCATGGGTTCGAAGACTTCGACAGAGGCTCTGACTTCGGGCGTCGCTCTCATGAGCGTCGCATGACCGCCCCGGACCGCGACGGCCCTGCGAACATCGGCGGCACCAGCGTCGGCGGTAGCTGGAACTTCAAGCCACACCAAACCACCCGCCCAGTCATAAAGGGCTTCTGACGGCATGAACTTCTGGATCGCGGCCACAATCTCGGGAGCCTTCGTCGGAATTGTAGAAATACGCCAGAGGCTTGTCGCGTCCGAATAGGGCATGACCGCAAGATTACGAAGATCACCCCACAGGCTCCAAGAATCGTCGGGGCCAAGTTCCGCGGGCGCACCATATACTTTGAGCGCCTCTTTCAGCTTTTCCTTGCGGTATTCGACCGAGGCCGGGAAATTTTCCAACCGAATGACGGTCAGGGAATCGTTGGCGCTGCGGAATTTTGGACGGCTGAGGCGGGCTGCAACGCTGCGCGGGATATGAGCTGCTCCCGAGATCTCAAACGGAGTCCCCATTGCCTTGGTCAAGAGCTCAATGGCGAGATCGTCTGGCAATCCAGGGTAAGCAAGCGTCAGCAGAGACTCCGGCATCGGCACGACCTTAAAGGTTACTTCCGTCATCACAGCGAGCGTACCCCAACTGCCGCTGAGCCCCCTGGCGACGTCGTAGCCCGTGACGTTTTTCATGACGCGGCCACCCGACTTGAAGGCTTCGGCGCGGCCATTGACGGCGGCGACGCCCAACAGATGGTCGCGCGCGGCCCCGGCCGAGACCCGGCGCGATCCCGACAAATTGGTCGCGAAAACGCCGCCGATGGTCTGCGCGCTCGCAGGCCCACCTGTTGCCGGACCCAAATCCATCGGCTCGAAGGCTAACATTTGTTTTTGGGCCGCAAGCTCCGCTTCGATGTCGATTAGCATCGTGCCTGAACGTGCCGACATGACCATTTCGCTCGGCTCGTAAAGCGTGACCCCGCGCAACGACGCCGTTGAAATAACAGCGTCCGTTTGTGGCGGACGCCCAACGCCACGTAAACCACCATGCCCCACAACCTCAACCGAGCGCTTCTGAGCGGCCAGCTTGCTGATCATGGATTGCAGTTCCCACTCGGCCGCGGGACGCAAAAGATCGATCAAAACCACATCTCCTAGAACTTATGCGGCAGCAGCGCGGGCGGAACTCGTGCTGATTTCGAGCGGAAACACTTTGTCTGGATTCAATAGCCAGCGGGGATCAAAGACGGTCTTCAGTCTCATTTGAACCGTCAGATCGGTCGCCGAGAATTGGACGCCCATAAGATCGCGCTTTTCCATGCCAACACCATGTTCACCGGTCAAGCAGCCGCCGACCTCGACGCAAAGTTTGAGAATGTCCACGCCAGCGTGCTCCGCCCGCAAAGATTCTTCCGGATCATTGGCATCATATAGGACGAGTGGGTGCAAGTTACCGTCGCCTGCATGAAATATATTTGCGACCTTGAGGCCATAGCCCGCGCAGATTTCTGAAATCCGGTTCAAGACCTTGGGCAGTTGCCCCAACGGTATCGTTCCATCCATGCAGTAATAGTCCGAGATCCGGCCGATGGCACCGAACGCCGATTTGCGGCCAAGCCAGATGCGCGCGCTCTGATCCGCATCTTTGCTAATGACCATGATCTTTGGCTGGAAAGCGCGGGCAATCTCCGCAATGCGCTCTAGAAGACTGGCGATTTCAACGTCCGAGCCCTCGACCTCCACGATCAACAGTGCTTCGACATCGAGCGGATAACCAGCGTGCGCAAACGCCTCGCAGACGTGAATGGCGGGCTTGTCCATGTATTCGATGGCAACAGGAACAATGCCCGCGCCCATGATAGCGGAAACGCACGCGCCGGCCGTTCCTGGAGAATCAAAACCCAGCATCATCGGACGAGCACCCTCGGCAGATTTGAGAATCCGCACGGTCGCTTCCGTCACGATTCCGAACTGTCCCTCAGAGCCGATCACGAGGGCCAGAAAATCATAACCGGGGGCATCAAGGTATGCACCGCCAAATTCGACCACCGTGCCGTCGATCTGCACCATCTTGACGCCCAGGACATTGTTGGTCGTCACCCCGTACTTAAGACAATGCGCACCACCTGAATTCATGGCGAGATTGCCAGCCAGCGTGCAGGCGAGCTGGGACGACGGATCGGGGGCGTAAAAGAAGCCAGCCCCGGCGACCTTGCCGGAAATGGCCAAATTGGTAATGCCCGCTTCGACCCGAACAGTCCGGTTGACGAAGTCGACGTCGAGAACGCGGTTCATTTTAGACACGCAGACCACGATGGCATCTTCCGCCGGCAGTGCACCGCCACACAACGACGTTCCAGCGCCTCGGGGTATGACCTTCAAATTGTTGTCGAAACAATATTTGAGAACGCGCGAAACCTCATCCGTTGTCCGTGGCAGCGCCACCAGCAGCGGCAGGCTCCGGTAGGCCGTCAATGCGTCCGTCTCATAAGCCCGGCGCCCATCTTCGTCGACGATGAGGGCGTCGCGGCCAACCAATTTCACGAGATCATCGACGATGATCTGCCGGCGGGCCATCACCGCTCGGTCGGGCTCGGACATTTTGACGAGTGACATCTTGGGGCATCCTTAGCAGGGCAGAAGGTCGGCCAATCCAAAAACAGCATGAATTTTGCTTATTTACGATCATTCGAAAGTCGGCTCTCGCCATTGGTCGAAAGCGGGTTTACTCTCCTGTGGAATAACTGTCCTTCAGTTTCCGAGGTTAAACCGAAACACTTTCGCGTGGCAGAAGAGAACCAATGGGAGTCTTCCTTGTCTAATCCCAGATTCAGCATTCCGCGGGACCCGAACGTGACGGCGATCAGCGACCTCGACATCTTTGCACGAGTTGCGAGGACCGGCAATATGTCGGCCGCAGGCCGCGAAATGGGGTTGTCGCCGGCTGTCGTCTCCAAGCGCGTGAGCTTGCTTGAAGACCGGCTCGGAGCGCGGCTTTTCCAGCGCACCACCCGCCAACTCACGCTGACGGAAACCGGCGAAGGCTATTTCAAACGCGTCGTCGATATCTTGAGCCTCGTCGAAGAAGCCGAAGACTATGTCAGCCGCCGAAATACCAAGCCGCGCGGCGTCTTGAAAATCTCAGCGCCGACTTCGTTCAGCAGGTTGCATATCGCCCCCCATATCCCAGCAATCTTGAACAAGTATCCCGATATCGAAATCGAGATGCAGTTGACCGATCACTTTGTCGATATCATCCGCGAAGGTTTTGACTTAGCCATTCGTATTGGTGAGTTGGAGGATTCCTCCCTCGTCGCCCGCAAACTTGCCAATGAAAACCGGCTGATGTGCGCCACACCCGCCTATCTCGAAAAGGCCGGCGTCCCCCAAACAATCGAAGACTTGGAATCTCACAATTGCCTCCTCGCAGGCGCCCAGGATGTCTGGCGCCTCGAGGGCCCAGGCGGCCAGCATTATGCACGCGTGAAAGGCAATATTCGCACCAACTCGGCCGATTTTGTCCGCTCGGCCATGATGCAAGGCCTTGGCATTGCTCTGAGGGCAAGCTGGGATGTGGGTGCCGAATTGGAGCGCGGTGAACTCGCTGTCGTCTTGCCGCAGTACAAAGGGACGACAAAGAACGCCATCTACGCCGTCTACCCCTGCCGGGAATTTATGCCGGCCAAGGTCAATGTTTTCATAGAATATTTGGCGGACGCCTTTGCTAACGAGACCAGCTGGGACAAACCTCATCAGGCCCAAAAGACCTTGCAGGTTGCGGATGCCAAGCCCGTTCGAAAAATTGCAGGCAAAGTCGCCTAAAGCATCGAAAGAGCGCCTCGAACGGCTTCACTCTTGCGTCCAGGTGCGCGACCTCCTACGCAAGACGCTCGTTCAAAGCTGGCGCTGAAACGCGCTTTGGTTGAGTTGGCTGAAAATATGACCCAAACGCCAGAACATCGGCCCAAGGCGGGGCTGTTCGTCACCTGTCTCGTTGATCTGATCCGGCCCTCTGTTGGCTTTGCCGCCGCCGCGCTCATCGAACGGGCCGGCTGCGACGTGATCGTACCCCAAGGGCAGACATGTTGCGGTCAGCCCGCTTACAACTCGGGCGATCGCGCAAACGCCCAAACCTTGGCGCTGCAGACGGTCAACGCCTTTCTCGACTGCGACTATGTCGTGGTGCCCTCGGGCTCGTGCGCGTCAATGCTCAAGGTTCATGTCCCGGACCTGTTAGCGGATGGTCCCGATCGCGAAGCGGCCCTAACTTTTGCCGCCAAGGTGTTCGAACTGACCAGCTTTCTCGCGGATGAGCGCAAGATTGAGAGCGTGCCGGGCAAGTATTCCGGCGCCGTCACCTATCATGATAGCTGCTCGGGACTTCGCGAATTGGGGATCAAGCAAGCGCCGCGCCACTTGCTGGCCAAGGTTGACGGTTTGACACTGCAAGAAATGCCGGAGTGCGAAACCTGCTGCGGATTTGGCGGGCTGTTTGCGGTCAAGTTTCCCGGCATCTCGAATGCGATTGTCGAGAAAAAGGCCGTGAATGCCAACGCCTCAGGCGCCCAACTCCTGCTGGCCGGGGATCTCGGGTGTTTGATGAACATCGCTGGCAAACTCAACCGCACCGGTTCAAACCTGTCCTGCCGGCATATTGCTGAAGTTCTGGCCGGCGAGATGTCGGCCCCAGCCATTGCCAAGGCTGAAACATAATGGCGGGCACAACCACGCTCTTCAAAGCCCGCGCCAACGACGCGATTTCAAATCGAGGCCTGCAGAACGCCTTGTCAGAGCTGCCGACGGGTCTCGCGGCCAATCGGGCACGGGCCAAGTCGGCTTTGCCTGAGTTCGAAGATCTGCGCGAATCCGCAAAAGTCCTCAAAGACCACACCCTCGCGCATCTCGATCATTATCTTGAAGCCTTCGAGACAGCCGCGCTAGCTGCGGGTAGCAAAGTCCACTGGACGTCAACGCCCGAACAGGCGCGCGCGACAATCCTCGAAATCTGCCAAGCTGCCAACGCCCGCCTTGTCACGAAAGGCAAGTCGATGGTTTCGGAAGAGATCGGCCTCAACGATCATCTCGAAAAGGCCGGGCTTGAAGTCGTGGAGACGGATCTCGGCGAATATCTGATCCAGTTGAAGCACGAGGCGCCGAGCCACATCATCGCGCCCGCTATCCATTTGACAGTTGGCGACGTTGAGCGGCGTTTCCGCGAAGCCCATACCCACTTACCCTACGACCGCGTGTTCAACGAACCCGCCGATCTGGTCGCCGAAGCCCGGCAAATTCTGCGGCAAAAGTTTTTGTCCGCCGATGTCGGGATAACAGGCGCCAATTTTCTGATCGCGGAAACCGGGTCGTCGATCATCGTGACCAACGAAGGCAATGGCGACCTGACCCAGCTGCTGCCGAAAGTTCACATCGTCATCGCCGCTATCGACAAGGTCTTGCCTACGCTTGAGGACGCGGCGCTTCTCATGCGGCTGTTGCCGCGCTCTGCAACCGGCCAGGATATTACGTCTTACGTTACCTTTACGACCGGACCACGCCGCCCTGGCGAACACGAAGGGCCTGAGGCCGTCCACATTGTCATTCTCGATAATGGCCGCTCAGAGCTGCTCGCCGGAGATAAGCGCGCCGTCTTGCGGTGCATCCGGTGCGGGGCCTGCATGAACCATTGTCCGGTCTACAGCGCCATCGGCGGTCATGCCTACGCGACTGTCTACCCTGGCCCCATTGGGGCAGCCTTGATGCCCGGATTGGCCGGCGTCAAGGAGACCGCACATCTCGCGGGAGCTTCCACCTTCTGCGGCGCTTGTGCCGAGGTATGTCCCGTGAAAATTCCTCTCCCGGACATCATGCGCAAATGGCGCGAAGCTGATTTCGCCGCCAAGAACAATGGTCTTCTTCAACGGGCTGGACTGTCGATCTGGGCAGGTCTCGCAAAGCGCCCGAGACTTTATCATCCCCTGATGCGGCTCTCGATTGCCGCGCTGAGTAGCTTGAGCCGGCGGCGTGGTGCATTCAAGCATCTGCCGTTTGCAGGCGGATGGACCCGTCACCGCGATTTGGCGGCACCGCAAGGACGCACGTTTCAGCAGCTATGGATCGAGCGCGAGCGCGGAGGGCCGGAATGAGCCGGGCTGAGATCTTCGAGAAAGTCAGAGCGGCGCTGTCGGCATCGAACGGTGACGGACGCGCAGACGCGGTTGCCAAAAGACTTTTCAACCCGCCCGCATCGGCCTTGCCGCGCCGCGCCCAGGTCATGGGCGAAACAGCGATTGCCAACTTCACCGCTCACTTCGAAGCCCAGGGCGTGACTGTTATTCGGGTCAAATCGCCCGCCGCCGTTCCGGAAACCGTCAAGCGCATCGCGGCACAGCTGCACCCAACGTCACCGGTCGTCACAGGTAACGATTCCTGGCTTTCGGGGTTGCCCTGGAAAGATGCGCCGGAACTAAAACTCGAAAGCTGGCAGTCAAGCGTGGTACCCGTCATCGCATTGTCGAGGGCAACGGCTGCAATCGCAGAAACAGGCACTCTTGTGTTGGCGTCCGGCCCCGGTAACCCCGCGACGCTCAATTATCTGCCCGAGAGCCACATCGTCGTGATCGAAACCGATGCGATCATGGGCGGCATGGAACAGGCCTTTTCGAAGGTGCGAAATAACGCGTCGCTCAACGGCATGCCGCGCACGCTAGCGCTGGTCTCCGGCGCCTCGCGAACCGCTGACGTCGGCGGCAAGCTGGTGCGCGGCGCACATGGCCCCAAAAATTTAAGCGTCATCATTGTCGGATAGGCGGCTCACCGGCGCGGGCGGCAGCTATCCATGCAGGCCTGCAATTGCGCATCGCAACTCGGACTACCTTTTGTCGCGATACGGCACTGATTGTGGGCGTTACGGCACTGGGAGACGCAGTTATCGGCGTTGGCAAGTTGCATGGTTGCGCTTCCAACCGCTGCGATAATTGCCAAACATGCCAATGCGGTCTTCTTTCCAACCTTCATCGCGCTGCCTTTAAACATAACTTTGAGCACGGGCATCCTCCCGGCTAGATCCCACGTCCGCGTGTTGATCGAAGTTATAGAGCGCCTACTCTGAACGGAAGCTGAACCAACCCGATGATAGTCCGGGGCCCAACTAAAACGCGAATTCTTCGAAAATTCGGTCAATATCGCCCTTCCAAGCGCCATGATAGCGGGCGAGAAGATCATCCGAGACGGTGCGCCCTGCGCTGACGATGGCCTCGAGTGGGCCCAAATAAATGGTCTCGTCCTGACCCTTGCCATTGATACGCTTGCGGTTTTTCAAACCGAGGCGCGAAAGCTTAAGTGTTTCGCGCGCAATCTCATTAACGCTCACGCCCCGAATGCGTGCACTCAAGGCCTGAATCGGCACGTCATTGCGCAATTTTTCGCGCTCTTCCGTCGTCCAAGGCTTGATCAAATCATAGGCGCCATCAAGGGCTTCTTGATCGTAGAGCAATCCGGTCCAAAATGCTGGTAGGGCTGAAATGCTATTCCAGCGCCCGCCGTCGGCGCCGCGCATTTCCAGAAACCGCTTCATGCGCACTTCCGGGAACAACGTTGTCAGGTGATCGGACCAGTCGTCTTCGGTCGGATAGACACCCTCGAGGCCACGCAGTTTTCCGCCCAGAAAATCTCGGAACGACGAGCCTGCCACGTCAATGTAACGGCCGTCGCGATAAACAAAGTACATCGGCACATCGAGGGCATATTCGGCGTAGCGGGCGTAACTCATGCCATCCTCGAACACAAACGGCAGCATGCCCGTGCGCCGTTTGTCGGTGTCGCGCCAAACTTCGCTGCGCATCGACTGGAAGCCGTTGGGCTTGCCCTCAGTGAAAGGCGATGCTGCAAACAGCGCCGTCGCGATGGGCTGGAGGGCCAGCGAGACCTGCAGCTTCTTGACCATGTCGGCTTCGGTCGCGAAGTCCAAGTTCACTTGCACGGTCGCTGTCCGGTACATCATGTCGAGACCGCGGCTGCCGACTTGCGGCATGTATTTGGTCATGACGCCGTAGCGTTGCTTCGGCATGTGGGGAACTTCGTCGAGCCGCCACTTTGGTGAAAACCCAAGACCCAGAAAACCTATGGCTAGGTCTTCGCCGACATCCAAGACTTCGCGCAAATGCTTTTGCGTTTCGGCTGCGGTCTCGTGCAGGTTTTCAAGCGGCGCGCCCGACAGCTCGAATTGGCCGCCCGGTTCCAGACTGATGTTGCCGCCCTGCTCGCCGTCCGGGCGCTTCAGAGCAATGATGTTGTCACCTTCTCGGATCGCGATCCAGCCGTAGCGGGCGATGAGCTCGGACATCAGAGCGCGAATGCCCCGCGGTCCCTGGTAGGGAACAGGATGCAGCGATCCCGTTTGAAACACGAACTTCTCGTGTTCCGTACCGATGCGCCAACGATCCTTCGGCTTTTCACCAGCCGCGATCCAGCGCACGAGATCATCGCGCGTCTCAACTCGCGGAGCTGGCGCGCCGTCTTCACGCGTCGACATGCGGATCCCCAAACTTCCTGTCACAGTGAGCGGGAAGTCCCGCAGTCACGGTTTGGGTTATGGCGATAGGCGCGTTTTAGAGCAAGACCTGTTCATCATGAGAACCAGTCTCCAAGGGTGGCGTTGACAAGGGTGAGCGCCGCCACCCCTGCCGTATCGGCCCGCAGTATTCGTGGGCCCAACGAAAGGCGTATGACATAGTCCCGCGCACTCAAGAGTTGCCGCTCCACCTCGTCAAATCCGCCTTCCGGGCCAACCAGAACGGCCAAAGGTCCAGCCTTCAATCCGGACAGGGCTTCAATGGGATTTTTTTGCGGGGCCCCCTCGTCGCAAAAGATCAAACGCCTCGAGGACGGCCATTCCTCAATGAGTTTCAGCAGCGGCTTTGGCTCGCAAATCTCTGGGACGCGCAGGATGCCACACTGCTCGGCGGCTTCAATGGCGTTGGCGCGCATACGCGTGAGATTGACCCGCTCGGCGACCGTTCGCCGTGTCATCACCGGTTGCAAACGCGCGACGCCCATTTCCACGGCTTTTTGGACCATGTAATCGAGGCGGGCATGCTTCAAAGGCGCGAACACAAAGTCGATATCCGGTCCATTGGCTTGAGGCCGGATTTGACTATCGACGGCAAGGCTAACGTTGCGTTTTTTGACGTCGCTCAAACGCGCGCGCCACTCGCCGTCCCGGCCATTAAACACCAATATGGCGCCACCGATTTTCACCCGCAGGACATTGATCAAATAGTGGCTTTGATCCTCATCAAGCGCGAAACTTGCGCCTTGGCTGAGACCGGCGGCGACGAACAGGCGTTGTGAGGTCAAATCATGGATGGCCATCGGGCCGTCATATCCCAGCCGCCGGCGCTGGCAAGGGCTCCGCCACAATTTATGCAGGCGATTGCTCTTCCAGCGCTGGCCTTCTAGGTTTGCCAAGCTCGATTTTGAAGTGCGCGACAACACCAGATCACGGATGAACACTTGAAGTTTTCTCAAATTGACGTGGCGACGATAGCCGATGCGCCGCCAACGAATTGGGTCGACCGGTACGCGCCATTGTCTTGGCAACCGTATTTGCGGCTTGGGCGTTTCGACCGGCCTATCGGCATCTGGCTGCTGCTTTTCCCGTGCTGGTGGTCGCAAACCCTGGCCGAGGTCACGCGCGGCGAGCCTTATCCCAATCTCACCCTGTTGGCCCTGTTTGCCGTTGGCGCCACGGCCATGCGGGCGGCTGGATGCGCTTACAATGATCTCGTCGACCGCGATATCGATGCTCTAGTGGAACGAACGGCCGGCCGGCCTATTCCGTCTGGCCAAATTTCACCCGCCAGCGCGGTTATCTTCATCATTGCTTGCGCACTTGTGGGACTTGCCGTTTTGCTGCGCATGAACACATTCACCGTCCAGTTGGCCATCGCCTCGGTTTTGATTGTGCTCATCTACCCGTTTGCCAAGCGCATCATCTCATATCCCCAACTTGTGCTGGGACTGGTGTTCATGTGGGGGGCTCTCGTTGGCTGGGCTGCGGTCAAAGGATCGCTTGGACTGCCGCCGCTCGTTTTATATGCCGGATGTATCCTTTGGACCGTTGGCTATGACACGATTTATGCCCACCAAGACGCCGAAGACGATGCGCTGATCGGACTTGGTTCCACAGCGTTGCTGTTTGGCGAAAATACCGTGTCCTACGTCGGTGCTTTGTACGGCTTGGCGGTCGTGCTGTGGCTGATTGCGGGAGCAATGGCCGGGACCCACTTGGTCTACTTTTTGGCCGTGACGCTGGTCTTCCTGCAAATGACTTGGCAAGTTTCCACGTTGGACATCAAGGATCCGGCCAATTGTTTGCGCCGCTTCAGGTCGAATCGCGATGTCGGCGCTGCGGTTTTCCTGGGGTTAGTGGCGGATATGGCGCTGTCGTGGTTCGCCGGCCTCAGTTAGAGGAGGAGGTGCGCCCAAAAAAAGCGCAGCGCGGGGAGTAGCCCACCCGCGCCGCCGCCTTGCCTACCGTTGACTTTTCGAGCGGCCGGTATCTTCCAGCCATCGGATAACCCTAGCAAGCTTGTGTTCCGATCGGCTTAAGGGACACAGTTAAAATTGTGCATCAAGTGTGTTTCATGACAGGACACGAAGTCTAAATTGGCCGACTTTCTGTTATATCCCGAAGCCCAAAACCCGCATTTCGACACCGCTTCAGCCCCGCCTAAAAAATGAGACGAAATGAGCCAATCGACGCCTAAGACCAAAACTCAGCGACGCCCTCTTCTCCATCTTGTTTTCGGCGGAGAATTGACAACTCTCGAGGGGTGCGAATTTCGCGATCCCTCGGCGCTCGATGTTGTCGGAATTTACCCGAATTACGAGCTCGCTCACGCAGCCTGGAAGAGCGCGGCACAGCGCACCGTCGACAATGCCTTGATGCGGTATTTTATTGTGCATTTGCACCGCCTGCTCGAGCCTCAAAACTCTGGTGCCCCTAGAGAGATTGAAACGGAACCGTGACCCAAGCGACGACGTCACCGGCGAAACCCGCACGCCAGAGCCTGCGCCTCGACGCGCAATCGCGCGCCCTTCTCAAGCGCTTCCTGGCTGACTGGGTCTGGCCGCGCTGGCGCGAATTCGCCTGGACCCTGGCGCTGACCGCGTGCCTCGCCGCTGCCACGGGCCGCTACCCGACGGTCATCAAAGGCTCATTCGATGCCTTGATGAAAAGCCGGGAAGCCGACGCCAGCGTTCTCAAGTGGGTCCTCGCCGGCATCATCGGCATTACGGCCGTCCGCAGTCTGTTCCTCTATCTGCAAACCATAGCGACCAACCGGTTCGTTCTGCGGCTGTCGACGGATATTCAACAATTAGCGTTCACGAGGCTGATCGCGGCAGATTTCTCCCGCCTCTCGCGCGACACCCCTGGCCGTATGGTCTCCAAACTCACCAACGATGTCTCCTTCATTCAGAACGCCGTCACCGCTGTCATGAATTCGGCCATCCGCGATCTATTTTCCGTCGTCGCGCTGGTCATTGCGATGTTTGCCCTTGACTGGCAAATGACCCTTGTTGTGCTCTCCGTTTATCCTCTCGCTGCGGTGCCAATTTCGCTGATATCGCGCCGCCTGCGCCGGGTCGCCAAGCAAACCCAGGCCCAGCTTGGCGATATGACCTCGCTGCTGACCGAAAAACTCTCAGGCGTCCGCCTCATCAAATCTTTCCGGCTGGAAGATTATGCGTCGGGCCGCCTGGCAAACAGCTTCGAGCATGGCTTCGCGCTTCGCTTCAAGGCGGTCAGGACGCGCGCGCGGCTCGATCCCATGCTCGAAGTTCTGGGCGGCCTTGCCGTCGCGGGGGTGGTTTCGCTTGCCTATATGAGGATCTCGAGCGGCATCTCGACCGTCGGCGATTTCATGGGTTTCGTAACCGCATTGCTGATGGCGGCTCAACCGATCAAGGCGCTCGGCAATCTGTCCGGCCGCGTGCAGGAGGGCCTGTCGGCGGTCGAGAGCATCTATGAAGTCCTCGACGACAAACCGCAGATCATCGACATGCCCGGCGCTCAGCCCTTAAAAATCGGCAACGGCGCGATCTCGTTCAGACAAGTTGAATTTGCCTACGATCCGCAAGCCAAGGACCGCGCCGTTTACGACTTCTCGCTGGAAGTGCCGGGCGGCAAAACCGTCGCGCTGGTCGGACGCTCGGGAGCCGGCAAGTCAACGATCATAAATCTTGTTCCGCGCCTATTCGACGTTACGGCGGGATCAATCTTGATTGACGGCCAAGACGTTCGCGCGGTGACACTGGCAACGTTGCGCGACCAGATCGCGATCGTCAGCCAGGACATCACGCTCTTCGACGACACCATCGCGGCCAACATCGCTTTGGGCAAACTCAACGCCAGCGAATCCGAAATCATAGCTGCCGCAAAAGCAGCCGCCGCGCACGACTTCATCACGAGCCAGCCGCAGGGCTATCAAACCTTGATCGGCGATCGCGGCGGCAGGCTTTCGGGTGGGCAACGCCAGCGCCTAGCTCTGGCGCGAGCGATCCTGAAAGACGCGCCTATCTTGCTTCTCGATGAAGCCACAAGCGCGCTCGATACAGAGAGCGAGCAACTGGTGCAAGAGGCGCTCGCCCGGTTCACGCGCAATCGCACGACCTTAGTCATCGCCCACCGCTTGTCGACCGTGCAGAAGGCCGACATCATTTGTGTCATGGACAACGGCCGCATCGTCGAACGCGGCTCGCACGGCGAATTGTTATCGAAAAACGGCGCCTATGCGCGCCTCGCCGGAGCGCCAATGGGTCCAGCGTTCGTCAACTAACCAACCGCTACTCGCGCTCCAGCACACCATTGACGAGACGGTTCGCCCATCCCTTGGCATGGAACGAGCTGTTGACCTTGTCCTGCTGGTAGCGCGTCTCCACCCAATCCCAAAAGCCGATCGGAGATTTTTGGTTTTCAGCCTCGTAGCATTCAAAAAAATAATCCAACACCCCAGTGTCGGCCTGCTTGATATGCCCGAACTTCAGCGACAATTGCTTTTTGGCTTCATTCAGCGGCACGCCTTCGTGCAAGAAACGATAGAGCACGCTCATAAGTCCGGCGCGATCCGCGCCCGATTTGCAGTGGATGAGCACCGGATACTCGATCGTGTCGAACAACTGTTTGGCAGCTCTCAGCTCGTCGCGCGAAGGCGCGGCGCGCGAGCGGACAATAAAATCGACGAGCTTGACGCCATTGCGCTGGCAGGCATTGGCCTCGAGCCAATGGGTTCCAAACGATTGGTCGCCGCGCAGGTTGACGACGGTTTTGACGCCCCGCCGCGCCGCATAGCGAATATGATGAGGCGCTGGCTGAGCCGACCGCCAAACCTTGTCGGAAATCTTATGCCGGTTGTTGTAGAGAATGCGGACAATACCGTGGTCGAGGATCAGCATTTCCGCATAGCAAAGCCACGGCCCAACAGCCCGGCGCAGCCACGATGGAGAATTGTGGACCGCCGCGTGCAAAAACTCGGCGCTCTTCGTGCGCAGGCCGCGTTTTGTGCGTTTGTAAAGACTTGGCATGCGGGTGCTGAGACGGCTTTTTGTTGATTGATGCGGGACTGCATAACGCCAAGCAATTGAACCAACTGGCCAAATGGACAATGGATATGTGCGCGAGATTAGGAAACGCGTTTGCACTCGCTAGATATTCGCTATAGGTACGAGCCGCAAGGGGCTTGCCTGCCCCCAACCAAGCCGGGAAACCTGGGAACGACGCCCATTATGGCTAAGGCCAAGACGATGCTGATGCGGTTCAGTGGCCGCGCGCTCGCCCGGCTGATCCGGCGTGTCATCAAGACCTCAAAGACGGTCAGCGAACCGGCCGACGTGCCCCAGTTGTTGCGTGATAATTATCCCTGCATCGTCGCCTGCTGGCATGGCCAGTTCATGATGATCGTCGGCGTGCATCCCGGCGACTACAACATCCACGCCATGGTCGCGCGTCACGGAGACGCCGAACTTATTGGCCAAGCCATGGAATGCTTCGGCGTCGAGCTTATCCGCGGCGCGGGTGCCGGCGGGCGCAAACGCGACCGTGGTGGCGCGGCGGCATTGCGGGCATCCGTGACGGCGCTCAAACAACGGACATTTTTGGTCATGACCGCCGACGTGCCCCCGGGTCCAGCGCGCGTAGCCGGCGCAGGCATCGTGACGGTTGCGCGGCTTTCAGGCTGTCCAATCTTGCCGATTGCGTGTGCCACCACGAACTTCAAATCCTTCGACACGTGGAGCCGCATCACCGTCAATTTGCCGAATTCGAAACTGGCATTTGTCTGCGGCGACCCCATTCATGTGCCGCGCGACGCTGATGAGGCGACGCTGGAGGCCCTTCGCCTCAAAGTCGAGGCCAGCCTCAATCAAACGACGCACCGGGCTTACGAATTGGCAGGGGCGGACATTAGCCGCGCAACGCCGTTGGATATGCTCCCGCCTGAGCCGCCGGCGGCGCCGAGATTAGCGGTTAAAACCTATCGGACCGTTCTGTCGGCGCTGCGGCCAGCGGTGCCATTACTCCTTGGTATTCGAGAGCGTCAAGGCAAAGAAGATCCGGCGCGCCGCAATGAACGTCTGGGCATCGCCGCGCGGTCTCGCCCCAATGGCAGACTGGTTTGGGTGCATGCCGCAAGTGTCGGCGAAACCAATGCCGCCCTTCCGCTCATCGACGAAATGTTAAAACGCGATCAAACGCTCAACGTCTTGCTCACGACCGGCACGACAACTTCTGCGGCGCTCGCGGCAACGCGGTTGCCGGAACGCGCCATCCATCAATTCGTGCCGTTGGACATGGTGAGTTATGCCCGGCGTTTTCTCGACCATTGGAAACCGGATCTCGCGATCTTTACGGAATCCGAGATTTGGCCCAATCTCATTTTGGAAACGTCCAACCGCGCCATTCCGCTGGCGTTGATCAACGCGCGGATGTCGCCGCGCTCGATGAAACGCTGGCGCCGCCATACCCAAGCCGCCCGGCCGTTGTTCTCGCGTTTCAATCTCGCGCTTGCTCAAAACGACAAGATTGCCCGCACCCTTCGCGCCCTCGGCGTTCAAGAGGCCATTACGGCCGGGAACTTGAAAGTCGATGCACCGCCCCAACCTGTGGATGACGCAGAATTCGCGCGCCTGCAAAAGATACTCGGCGGGCGCCCTCACTATGTGGCGGCGAGCACCCATCCAGGCGAAGAGGCGATCATCGCTGAGGCCCATAAGCTGCTCGCCAACGATGTGCCGAATTTGCTCACCATCATAGTGCCGCGCCACCCGGAACGGGGGGCCGAACTCGCCGACAGCCTTGCGCGCCAAGGCTTCAAGGTTGCACGCCGCAGCTTGGCCGATCAACCAGCCTCCGGCGTCGACATCTACATCGCAGATACGATCGGGGAACTTGGAACCATGTATGCGCTTTGCCCGGTCGCCCTGATCGGCGGCTCGCTGGTCGAGCGGGGCGGCCAAAATCCAATCGAAGCGGTGCGCCATGGCGCTGCAATTCTAACCGGCCCCCATCGCCATAATTTCCGCGATGCCTATGACGCCCTGTTTGACGAAGATGGCGCGCGCGAAGTTAAAACGGCGGCTGACATTGCGTCGGCAATCAAATTACTTCTTCTCGAACCGAAACAGTCGGAGAGTATGCGCCGGGGCGCAGAAACCGCACTCGCCGGACTGTCTGGTGCCCTTGAAATTACGCTGACGGCCTTGAAGCCCTATCTCGACGGCACACGGGGAACCAAACGTGCCGCTTAAGGAACCAAGCTGGTGGTATCAAGATCAAGCGGCTTGGCAAGCGCGTCTCCTGCGCCCGGCGAGCCGCCTTTACGGTACCATTGCGCAATCACGCTTCACGAGCGCAAATCCGTATCGCTCACGCCTGCCTGTCATCTGCATTGGCAATTTTACGGCTGGTGGCACCGGCAAAACTCCGACGGCGATGGCTGTGGCAGAATTGATAAAATCCGCCGGACACAGCCCGTGGTTCTTGTCGCGCGGGCACGGCGGCCGGCTCGACGGCCAGGAACAGATTGATTTAGCAAAGCACAGCGCCGTGGAAGTTGGCGATGAGCCGCTGCTACTGGCCAGTCGCGCACCAACCGTCACTTCGCGCAATCGCCGCCATGGCGCTGAATTTATCGAACGCCACGCCCCCGCCAATGCCGTCATTGTCATGGACGACGGCCTACAAAACCCAACGCTTGCCAAGGATTTGCGGTTGGCTGTCGTCGATGCCGCGCGCGGACTTGGCAACGGCCTCGCAATACCGTCGGGACCGCTGAGGGCACCAATGGCGTTTCAAGCTGGGCTGGCAGACGCCATAATTTTAAACGGTGGCACGGACGCGCGCGAAACGCCGGCCAATTTGCCGGATCTTCCGGTCTTGCGCGCTATGCCTCAGCCCTTTGGCGACACCGCATGGGTCAACGGCGCAAGTGTCGTGGCGTTTGCAGGCATAGCCAATCCGGCACGGTTTTTCAGCTTGTTGGAAACACTCGGCGCCAAGGTTGTCGCCCGGCGCGCCTTTGCAGATCATCAGGCCTTGACGCAAGCCGAAGCCACGGACCTCCTGCGGCTTGCGCGCGGCCAGGGTGCGCAACTCGTGACCACTGAAAAAGATTTCGTTCGTCTCAATGGACCGCAGCACGGCTCGATAAACGAACTGCGCGCCATGACCCGATCCTTGCCGATCGTAACGGTGTTTGCGACCGGCGACATCGCTCACCTTGAACAGCTGATCGCAAATGCCATTGCAGTCAAGCAGCGCTGATCAATCTGGTGCGGTTCTTCGCAAATCGAGGTAACGCTTCAGAGAAACCTCTGCCGAAGCGTAGGGTTCTTGCGCATCCACACTCCAATATTTGAGATCGGCGAGCGCAATTGGCGCGCCCGTGATGGCGCAGCGGACAAACTCACCGGGTGACACAACCTCAAACTCGCCGTCGAGATAACGGATCTTGGCTTCATTCTTGATGCCAAAGAACTTCTCGATCCGGTTCATTAAAAGGTCCTTCCCGCCTCGGCGAGCCATGCAAGCGGGCTCTTCGTATCTTCAAATCGCCAATCGGGGCGCTGCCGTCAAGGCCACCTTTGCATCGCCGCGCATTTACTCAAAAAAGCGAGCCTTGGCCGCCACCTTTTGGCGCACTCCTCACCCTGACCGTCTTGGGATCGGCCTTCGATGCGGCTTTGCCGGCATTGGGCTCCGGGGTGCCGCCGCCGTCATGACCGCCGGTTTTCGCCTCGGCCAAAACAGCGCCATCGCTGAATTCGATAGCGAGTGATGATCCCGGTTGTACCGACCGCGCCAAACGGAGGGTTTGGCCGTTGCCGTCGCGGACCAGCGCATAGCCGCGCGCAAGCACGCTTTGATAGCTGAGCGAGCGCAGAAGATTGCCGTGGCTGTCCAGCAACCGGCGGCGCATGAGGACCCGGTTCGATAAGGCTTCCTGCGCGCGGTCCCGCAAATTACCGAGCCGCTCGCGGCAACGCCCCAACCGCTGAACAAGGTTGTTGGGCGTTAGTCGCGCTCCGGTCCGTGCCAGCCGCATGCCGTGTGCGCGGGTGTTGGCGAGAAGGGCGCGCGACAGACGTTTCTCGCTCGCGTCGAATTTTTGCCGCGGCAGCGCGATCAAGTCGACGAGCTTTGGCAAACCGCGTCCCGCCGCTTTCAGATGCGTGCGCGTCGCCTCGATCAACCGCCGCATGCCGATTTTTTGGCGCGAGGCCAGCTTTTCGACTTGCTCAAGGAGCTCGGCGTATTTCGGTACCGCCCATTCGGCGGCTTTGGTTGGCGTCGGCGCGCGTGCGTCCGCAACCAGATCGAGCAACGTCCAGTCTGTTTCGTGACCAACCGCCGAGATCAATGGGATTTGGCTCTCCGCCGCGGCCCGGACCACAATTTCTTCGTTGAAGCTCCAAAGATCCTCAAGGCTGCCGCCGCCGCGCGCCACGATCAACACGTCGGGGCGTGGAATGTGCCCGCCAGGCTCCAAGGCGTTGAAGCCGTTGATCGCGGCAGCGACTTCGGCGGCGCTGCCTTCGCCTTGCACCCTAACCGGCCAGACGATGACGCGGGCAGGGTAGCGCTCCAAAAAGCCTGCCAGCATGTCGCGAATAACGGCGCCGGTTGGCGAGGTCACGATGCCGATGACTTTGGGCAGAAACGGCCGTGGCCTCTTACGGGATTCGTCAAATAGGCCTTCGGCCGCGAATTTGCGTCTGCGCTCTTCCAAAAGCGCCATCAGAGCCCCGGCACCTGCGGGCTCCAGGGCTTCGATCATGATCTGATACTTCGACGAGCCGGGAAACGTCGTGATCTTCCCCTGGGCGATGACCTCCATGCCCTCTTCGGGCTTAAATCGCAGGCGTCCAAAAACGCCTTTCCAAATGACGGCTTCGATCTTGGCCTTGTCGTCTTTGAGGGCGAAATAGCAGTGGCCGGACGCGTGCGGACCGCGATATCCGGAAATCTCGCCCTTCAGCCGGACGTACCCGAAGCCGTCTTCCAGGGCGCGCTTGATGGCACCTGAAAGTTCAGACACGGAGAACTCGGGGGCATTCGCGCCGGGTTGGGTCAAGTTCGCTCCTGTGGAAGGTCTTGTGGAGGGATTGCGCGCATCGGTACCGGGCGGCCTTGCCACGCCTGCGATCGATGCTACACCAAAGTCGCAATTGCAACAGAGACCGGCATGAATGTCCTTTTGATAGGCTCCGGCGGGCGCGAACACGCGTTGGCTTGGGCTTTAACCGCCAGCCCACTCTTGACAACGCTTTACTGCGCGCCCGGCAATGCCGGGATTGCAGCCGTTGCCGAGTGCGTCCCGCTTGACGCCGCCAACCACGAAGCCGTCATCAGCTTCTGCCGCAACCAATCTATTGGCTTGGTGGTCATCGGTCCAGAAGGTCCTTTGGTGGCAGGACTTAGCGATGCGCTCGAAAAGGCTGCCATAAAACACTTTGGCCCAAGCAAAGCCGCAGCCGAGCTCGAAGGCTCAAAAGGGTTTACGAAAGATCTGTGCCGCGAGGCCGGTATCCCAACCGGCGCTTATGGCCGCTTCCGGGATAGGCCAAGCGCCGTATCGTACCTCGCGGACAAAAGCTTTCCGATTGTCGTCAAGGCGGACGGACTAGCGGCCGGCAAAGGTGTGGTCATCGCAAGCAGCTTCGCCGAAGCCGAGGCCGCGATCGACGCTTGTTTTTCAGGCGCCTTTGGAACGGCTGGCTCTGAAGTCGTCATCGAAGAATTTCTCGACGGCGAAGAAGCCAGTTTTTTCGCGCTATGCGATGGCCGCAACGCCTTAGCGCTGGCAGCGGCGCAAGATCACAAGCGCGTCCATGACGGTGACAGGGGTCCTAATACCGGTGGCATGGGCGCCTATTCTCCGGCGGCCGTGATGACGCCTGAGATGACCAAACGGACGATGGCGGAAATCATCCGGCCAACGATCGCGGCCATGGCCAAGCGCGGCACGCCGTTCAAGGGCGTCTTATTTGCCGGCCTGATGATCGGCGCCGAGGGTCCAAAGTTGATCGAATACAACGTTCGTTTTGGCGACCCTGAAACGCAAGTTTTGATGATGCGCCTAAAATCCGATCTTCTGGCCGCACTCTTGGCGACCGCCGACGGCATGCTTGCGAACTTCGACGTGCGTTGGAGCGACGACGTCGCCTTGACCGTGGTCATGGCCGCAAAAGGCTACCCGGGTCCGCCACTGAAGGGCACCGAGATCCGTGGTCTCGCCGCCGCCGCGCGCGTCGACAGCGTCGAAATTTTTCATGCCGGTACGAAGCGCGAGGGAGCGCGCATTTTGGCCGATGGCGGCCGTGTCCTCAACGTCACGGCGCGCGGTAAAACCGTTGCCGAGGCTCAGGCTCACGCCTATGCCGCCGTCGCCCAGATCGACTGGCCGGAAGGATTTTGCCGCAAGGATATCGGGTGGCGGGCCATGCAACGGGAAAAAACAGGTTCTTGAAACCGTCTCTAACATCGCCAAATCTCGGGTTATAAAGTCAGTGGCCATTTCCATGGCCCTCTTCGGCATCTTTTCGAGTATGTGATGACCTCTAATACGCGCGCCCTCAGCACGGAAAAGTCACCGTCACGAGAAAGGTCGATAGGGCTGGCTCTGGGTGGAGGGGGAGCGCGCGGTCTCGCCCATATCGTGATGCTTGAAGCGTTCGACGAACTTGGTCTTAGACCCGCCGTCATTTCGGGCACTTCGATTGGCGCGATATTTGGCGCTGCCTATGCCTCGGGAATCCCGGCCAACGAGATCCGCGAGCACACTCAAGATGTGCTGTCACAACGCTTCGGCTTGATCCGCGATTTGTTTGCCGCGCGCGCCCAGCCGATGCAACGGCTGCTCAACCCGTTTTCCGCGCCGACAGCGCTGTTAAATCCGGACACGCTTCTCGAGCTGATCATGCCGAAAGCCACCAAGCGAAACTTCGAAGACCTCGCCATCCCGCTCAAAATCGTGGCGTCGGATTTCTATCTCCAGGAGCAAAGCATTTTCGACCAGGGTCCGTTGTTTCCGGCTGTCGCAGCCAGCATGGCCTTGCCCGCCGTGTTTGAGCCGGTCGTCATCGATGGCCGCGCGCTTGTCGACGGCGGGCTCACCAATCCGTTGCCTTACGATATTCTTTGGCCCGAGGCCCAGATCGTCATTGCCATTGATGTTTCAGGCTCCCCTGTCCCAAATGCGAAGCGCGTTTATCCGACGCCTTTGGAATCGCTGCTTGCAAGTGCGTTTCTATTCGAACGGTCCATTGTGCGCGAAAAGCTCAAGAATTCTCAACCCGACATTCTGATTTACGCCGGCACCAGTCAATTCCAAGTTCTCGATCTCTTAAAGTTCAATGAAATTTTGGCAGCCGCAGCGCCGGCCAAGGACCGCTTGAAAGCCCAGATCGAGCGTGTTCTGTCGGTTGAAACCCTAGTCACGGACGCGGCCACACCCGCGATATTGGAACCGCCCAAGTCTGCCCAAAAAAAGTCACGTGGCAGTATGCTGAAAAGAGGCGGCAGGACAAAAACTTGAAGTCGGGCTCGAGGCCGTTACGACCGCCGGTCAGCAAAAAAACTCTTGAGCAGGAGAGACGATTCCAGCTCGCCCATTCCGCCATAGACCTCCGGCGCATGATGACAGGTCGGCTGAATGAAAATGCGAGCACCGTGTTCGACGCCGCCACCTTTCGGATCGGCCGCGCCAAAGTATAGGCGCCGGATGCGCGCGAGCGAGATCGCCGCCGCGCACATCGGGCACGGCTCGAGCGTGACGTAGAGATCGCAATCGATCAGCCGTTCGCTGCCGATTTTGCGGCAAGCGTCCCGTATGGCGACGATCTCGGCATGGGCGGTTGGATCATTTTGAGCGCGCGTTTCGTTGCCGGCAACCGCGAGAAGCGAACCATCCGCCGCCACGACAACGGCACCGACGGGAACTTCGCCACGCTTGGCCGCCGCCTCCGCCTCATGGAGCGCTAACGCCATATGGCTAATCTGGAACGGCGATGTCATAAGGTGGTCCGATCTTCACACATCATTCGAGCTTTCATGGCCAAAGACCGCGTCAGACGCCCCGTCGAAGCCCCCACCGAAGCACCACGGCCGGGCGAGCCGATGCGTATCGCCAAAGCCATCGCACGCGCCGGGCTCTGCTCGCGCCGCGACGCCGAGCGCTGGATCGCAGATGGCCGCGTCAGCGTCAACGGCCGCCTCCTCAAAACACCGGCTTTCGAGGTCTCAGGGACCGACAAAGTCACAGTCGATGGCAAGCCGTTGCCGGGCCTCGAGTTGGCCCGTCTGTGGCGCTATCATAAGCCTAAGGGTCTCGTCACCACGCATAAAGATCCCGAAGGCCGGCCAACGGTCTTCGAAAAGTTGCCGCCGGAAATGCCGCGCGTGGTCTCGATTGGACGTCTCGACTATAATACCGAGGGCCTGCTGCTTCTCACCAACGATGGCGGTCTTGCCCGCCACATGGAGCTGCCGGCAACCGGCTGGGTGCGCCGCTACCGCGTTCGCGCCAAGGGCCGCCTGACCGCGGCCGACCTTGAAAACCTCAAGGCCGGATTGGAGGTCGACGGCGTTCACTATGGCCCCATAGAAGCCACCGTCGATACGGTGCAGAGCGCCAACATGTGGCTGACGATAGCCATCCGCGAAGGAAAAAACCGCGAGGTCCGAAAAATCCTCGAGCACTTGGGACTGACCGTCAATCGCCTGATCCGGATTTCGTTCGGACCCTTCCAATTGCTGGATCTGGCGCCAGGCTCGGTCGAGCAGGTCAAACGGCGCACGCTTGCCGAGCAGCTTGGACCTAAGATGGCGCAAGATCTCGGCCTTGCCGAAGGCAAAGAGGAACGCAGCGCCCGCCATGCCCGCGGCAAGGCTCATGGGCGCGCTCACGAGGATAACGAATGAGGATTGTCGCCGGAAAATTCCGCGGCCGGGCTCTCGCGACACCCGACGATAGCGGACTGCGTCCGACCTCGGACCGGGTCCGCGAGAGCGTCTTCAACATTCTGGCCCACGGCATGGACGGTTTTACACTTGAAAGCGCCCGGGTTCTTGATCTTTTTGCCGGCACGGGCGCGCTTGGTCTTGAAGCGATGTCGCGCGGCGCCAGCTATTGTCTGTTCGTCGACGACGCAGCCGAAGCCCGCGCCCTCATCCGGCGCAATGTCGAGGCCTTCGGACTGACCGGCGAGACCCGTATTTTTCGCCGCGACGCCACCGATCTCGGGCCCGCCGGCAAGTCGGAGAAGTACGATATCGCCTTCCTCGATCCGCCCTACGGCAAAGGCCTCGGCGTCAAAGCCTTGGGCGTGATTGCGAGCGGGAATTGGCTCAATCCCGGCGGCATTGCCGTGTACGAGGAACGGACCGGAGCGGCCATCGCGGTTCCAGATGGCTTCAGCGAAGTTGACAAACGAAGCTGGGGCGATACCGAAGTGCGGTTTTTACGATATGGGCAATCGCCGGCAACTGAGGTCTGAACCCGCCATGGCCATGGATGACGATGTTCTGGTCGAGGGCCGCAGTTGCGAGAACTGCACGTTATGCTGCAAGCTTCTCGAAATCCAGGAGTTGGGCAAACCGCGCGGGGTTTGGTGCGGGCATTGCGATCAAAAGCGCGGCTGCGAAATTTATCAGCAGCGTCCCGAACCTTGCCGCGGCTTCCATTGCGGCTACCGGCGCATTCCCCACATCGACGAGCGCTGGAAACCTTCGAAGGCCAAGTTTCTGATCAACTACGAGGGCGAGCGCAATCGCATTGCCATTCACGTCGATCCATCGCGCCCCGATGCCTGGCGCACTGAGCCCTTTTATTCAACCATCAAGCAGTGGGCGGCAACGGCCGTTCGTGAAGGCGGCACGGTCGTGGTGTGGACCGGCCCGCGTGTCACCGTCGTGATGCCGGATCGCGACAAAGATTTAGGCGTCGTCCGCGACGACCAATTTATATTGCCGGTCGAACGCATGACGGCGCGTGGCCGCGAAATCGACTACGAACTCGTCGAAGCCGGCGACCCCAGGATCACGTCTATCCAATGATCAGCCGCGGCCACGAAGTGCGGCGAGCAATTCAGGGGTCGGATAACTGTCGGCGGGGAAGCCGAGCTTTTTCTGGACCTCCTTGACCGCCTTACGCGTGCCCGCTCCCAATTTGCCATCGGCCTCGCCGATCTCGAAACCGCGCCGCGCCAGCATCGCTTGCAGTTCCTTGGTTTGCTCGTAGCTGAGCGACACGATCGGCTGTCCATTGCCCCGGCCAAGGTTGGGCGCGCCCGCCATTCTTGCCGCCAGATGCGCGGCGGTCGTCGCGTACGTCAGCGACTGGTTCCATTGCAGATAGACGCGGAAGTTCGGATAGGCGAGAAACGCCGGGCCATTGCGGCCCATAGGGAGCATCAGCGACGCTTTGAGGCCGTCGGAGGGGAGATTTCCACTCATGCCCGTCACCCCCCACGCCACCCATTGCGAGCGCGGCAACTCCACCGCCAAGTCGGCCTGATCCCACGGCAGATCTTTGGTCACTCTCACTTCTTCAAGCCACGGTTCGCCGCGCCTCCAGCCAAGGCTCTGGATGAAATTCGCCGTCGATCCGATGATGTCGGGAACGGAGCGGATCATGTCGCGGCGGCCATCGCCGTCATAGTCGACAGCATAATTGTAATAGTGCTGCGGCAGGAACTGGGTCTGCCCGAGCTCACCCGCCCAAGATCCGATCATCTCGCTGGCACTGAGATCGCCGCGCTCGATGATCCTCATCGCCGCTTTTAATTCTTCGCGGAACAATTCGCCGCGCCGGCAATCCCAAGCCAGCGTCAGCAGGGAGCGCAACACCGGCAGATTGCCCATGCCAACACCGAAATCGCTTTCAAGCGCCCAGAATCCGGTGATGACGGGACCGGGTACGCCATACTGCTTTTCAGCGCGATCAAAAATCGGGCGATACTTCTGCAAATAGGAGCGCCCGTTCTGCAGCCGGCCGTTCGACGCCAGCTTGCCATAGAAGTCGACGAAAGTTTGCGAGAAGAACCCCTGTTTGCGGTCGCGGCCGATGATGCCCATGTCGGGAGTCATGCCGCCGATGGCGTTCTGGATGGTTTGCGGTTTGATGCCTTCCGCGATCGCCTCCTTCTTGAAGTCTTCGATCCAGCGGGCGAACGGCACTGTGGTCTGGCAGTTGCGATCCTTGGACGGCGGCGGCGCCTTGACCTCGGCCCTGGCGGCGCCCGCGGCACAGACAGTCACCAACGTGGCGAGGACGGCGAAACGAGCGTAAGCGCGCATGAAAAGTCCTTGATTGTCCGAGAATACCCTTAAACCGGCGGATGGGCACAGTGTCCAGCGGAGCGAAGAGCGTCAAGGGAGTATGGCGGCAGTAGGGCGGCGAGCCGTCCGGGATTGATCAGTTGTGGGCTGCTCGCCGGGTCAGCCCACCAGAGCCATTGACTTACCGTTGAAAATTCAGCGCTGGCCTAGTATGCCTGCCATCAAAGGTTGACGGACCGATCAGACTTAAAAATAACAGTCGGAGCGCTCATGACGACATCCATTCGACGGCTACTTGTTGCCAACCGCTCCGAGATCGCCATCCGAGTATTCCGCGCCGCGACCGAGCTCGATATCGAGACCATCGCAATCTATGCCGAAGAAGATAAGCTCTCGCTGCATCGCTTCAAATCCGACGAAGCGTATCTCGTCGGACGCGGCCCGCATCTCGAGCGGCCGTTGGGACCACTCGATTCCTATCTCTCAATTTCGGAAATCATCCGCGTCGCCAAGCAGGCCCGCGCCGATGCCATCCATCCAGGTTATGGATTTCTCTCCGAGAGCCCAGAGTTTGCGGAGGCCTGCAAGGCCGCCAGCGTGATTTTCATCGGCCCTCAGCCGGCGACATTGCGAACGCTCGGTAACAAAGTCGATGCCCGCAATCTTGCCGTCAGCATCGGCGTGCCGGTTATGCCAGCCTCCGATCCGCTGCCCGATGATCCGAAGGCGATAAAAGCTGCAGCCGCCAAGATCGGCTACCCAGTCATGCTCAAAGCCTCTTGGGGCGGCGGTGGCCGCGGCATGCGCCCAATCGACGAAGAAAGCACGCTGATCGACAGCGTCCTTTCCGCCAAACGCGAAGCCCGGTCGGCGTTCGGCAAAGACGAAGTCTATCTGGAAAAGCTGGTGCGGCGCGCCCGCCACGTCGAAGTCCAGATCCTCGGCGACCAGCACGGCAACATCCAGCATCTTTTCGAACGCGACTGCACCATTCAGCGCCGCAATCAAAAAGTCGTCGAACGCGCGCCCGCCCCCTATCTCGATGAGAAAACCCGGCAAGCGCTCTGTGCGTCGGCTTTGAAGATCGGCAAAGCCACCAACTATTGCGGCGCCGGCACCGTCGAGTTCCTGATGGATGTCGACACCGGCGCGTTCTACTTCATCGAAGTCAATCCGCGCATCCAGGTCGAACACACCATCACCGAAGTCGTCACCGGCCTCGATATCGTCAAAGCTCAGATCCGCATCGCCGAAGGCGGGCATGTCGGCAATCTCCAAGAGACCGGCATTCCGCCGCAAGACCAAATCCGGCTCAACGGCCACGCCTTGCAATGCCGGATCACGACCGAGAACCCCGACAACAACTTCATGCCGGACTATGGCCGCATCGCCGCCTATCGCGGCGCCATGGGCTTTGGTATTCGCGTCGACGGCGGCACGGCATATTCGGGCGCGGTGGTGACGCGATTTTACGATCCGTTGCTGGAAAAATGCATCGCCTGGGCCCCCACACCGGTCGAAGCCATTACACGCATGTTGCGCGCGCTGCGCGAGTACCGCATTCGCGGCGTCGCCACCAACTTGGCATTTCTCGAAGCCGTGCTGTCGCATCCGAAGTTTTTAGCCAACGAAGCCACGACCCGCTTCATCGATCAAACTCCCGAGCTCTTCCTGTTTCAAAAGCCCCGCGACCGCGCCTCCAAACTCCTGACCTGGATCGCCGACGTGACCGTCAACGGCCACCCCGAAACCAAGGGCCGGGCGAAACCGAAGATTGCAGCGCAGGCCCGGCAAGCGCCGCTTTTTGAGCAGCTTCCCGCGGAGGGCACGCGCCAACTCCTTGACAAGCTCGGCCCAAAAAAGTTTGCCGGCTGGATGAAGGATCAAAAACGCGTTCTTATCACCGACACCACCATGCGCGATGCCCACCAATCGGTGCTGGCGACGCGGGTGCGGACCGACGACATCGTCCGCGTTGCCGAATCCTACAGCCGTGGCTTGCCCCAACTGTTCTCGCTCGAGTGCTGGGGCGGCGCGACCTTCGATGTCGCGATGCGCTTTCTCTCCGAAGATCCTTGGGAGCGGCTTGAACTTATCCGCGCCAAGGTTCCCAACATCATGACCCAGATGCTGGTGCGTGGCGCCAGCGGCGTCGGCTATACGAGCTATCCCGACAACGTCGTCGATTTTTTCATCGCGCGCGCGGCGGCAGCAGGCGTTGACGTGTTCCGCGTCTTCGATTGCTTCAATTGGCTCGAGCAAATGCGCGGCACCATTGATGCGGTGCTGGCCTCCGGTAAGCTCTGCGAAGGGGCCATCTGCTACACCGGCGACATTCTCGATCCGGGCCGTCCGAAATACGATCTCAAATATTATGTCTCCCTCGCCAAAGATCTCGAGCGTGCCGGCGTCCACGTCCTTGGCATCAAGGATATGGCCGGGCTGTTAAAGCCCGCCGCCGCGCGCATATTGGTCAAAGCGCTCAAAGACGCCGTCGATCTGCCGATCCACCTGCACACGCACGACACCTCGGGAATTGCCGGCGCAACGATCCTCGCGGCCGTCGATGCCGGTGTCGATGCGGTCGACGCCGCCATGGATTCGATGTCGGGCACAACCTCGCAGCCCTGCCTTGGCTCCCTCGTCGAAGCCTTGCGCAACACCGAGCGCGATACCGGTCTCGCCCCCGATGCCATCCGGCGCATCTCGTTTTATTGGGAGTCTGTCCGCGCCGAATATGCGGCGTTCGAAGCCGATCAGAAAAGCGGCGCCTCGGAAGTTTATCTGCACGAGATGCCGGGCGGACAGTTCACCAACCTCAAGCAACAAGCCCGTTCCATTGGCCTCGATGGCCGCTGGCAGGAGGTCGCAACCGCCTACCGGCGCGCCAACGATCTGTTCGGCGACATCATCAAGGTCACGCCGTCGTCCAAGGTCGTCGGCGACATGGCCTTGATGATGGTGAGCCAAGGCCTCACGGCCGATGACGTTCTCGATCCTGAAAAAGACGTCGCCTTTCCAGCCTCCGTTGTCGAGATGATGCATGGCGATCTCGGCCAACCGGCGGGCGGATGGCCCAGCGCGCTGCAGAAAAAAGTCTTGAAAGGCGGCAAGGCCATCACCGTCCGGCCAGGCTCGTTGCTGCCGCCCGCTGATTTCGCCGTGGTCCGCGCGGACGCGGAAAAACTCTGCCAGCACGAACTTTCCGATAATGAGCTGGCGAGCTACCTCATGTATCCGAAGATCTTCACCGAGTTCTCGGCGATGGCCCGCAAATATGGGCCGCTGTCGGTTCTGCCGACGCATGTATTTTTCTACGGCATGCAGCCTGGCGACGAGATCATGGTCGAGATCGAAACCGGCAAAGTCTTGGTCGTGGTATTGCAGACGCTCGGCGAAGTCGACGACGAAGGCCATGTCAAAGCCTTCTTTGAATTGAACGGCGAACCGCGCACCATCCGCGTGCCAAACCGCTCCGTCGCCGCCAAGATCCAAGCCCGCCGCAAAGCCGACGAGGGCAATGACGCCCACCTATCGGCTCCCTTCCCCGGCGTTATTTCCTCGATTGCCGTCAAGGACGGAAGCCGCGTCAAAGCCGGCGATGTCATCCTGACGCTCGAAGCCATGAAAATGGAAACGGCGTTGCGTGCCGCGCAAAGTGGCACCATCAAGGAGCTGCTGGTTCGCCCCGGCAACATGGTCGATGCCAAGGACCTGTTGGCAATTGTGGAGGCCGGGTAGAGAAAATTCCGGTCACCCGGCATCGCCCTCTGGACTTTCCTCTCCCGTCATGGCGCAGCCATGCTTCGCACGGAGGCAGAGGATGTCCCGTCAGCGGAGCATTGCGCCGCGATGAAGGGACAGGTGAGGGGCTTTGATCAACGCATGACGACAACTATTTTTGGACTGAAGCATCTCGCCAGCCAAAACCCCTCACCCGCCCTATCGGGCACCCTCTCCCTCGAGGGAGAGGGAGACATCACGCGCTGCCGATCATGATCCCGACCGCGAACACGATCAGACCGCCGAGGACGACCTCAAAGGCCGCGCGCCAGAATTTGGTGTCCATGTAGCGGGCGCGCACGAACGCAATAATCCAAAGTTCAATCAAGACGACGATGATCGAGATGGTGATGGCGGTCGAAAAGTTCGCGATCAAGAACGGCAAGGTATGACCAAGCCCGCCGAGCGCCGTCATCGCCCCGGTGATGGCGCCGCGGATCCAGGGATGACCGCGTCCTGAGATCATGCCGTCGTCCGCCATTGCTTCCGCGATGCCCATTGAGATGCCGGCGCCAACCGACGCCGCCAGACCGACAAGAAACGTCTGCCAGGTGTTGTGGGTCGCGAAGGCGGCGGCAAAGATCGGCGCCAGGGTTGAAACCGAACCGTCGATCAAACCCGTCAAACCCGGCTGCACATATTGCAGAACGAAAGCCCGCCGCTCGGTCATGGCCTCTTCGGCCTTGACGTCGGAGGTCAGGCCCTCTTGGCCGAGTTCATGCGCGAGGCTAACGTGCTTTTCTTCCGCCGCCACCAGATCGCCCAGCAGCTTGCGGATGGCGGTGTCGGAGGTGCGCTCCAAGGACGAGCGATAAAATTGCCGGGTCTCGATCTCGATGGCCTCGGCCTGGGCGCGGACCTTCTCGAGCCCCAAGGGGCGGATCATCCAGATCGGGTCATGCTTGACGAATCCGGCCACGTCCTGGCGGCGAATGAGTGGAATATGATCGCCGAATTTCGCGCTGAACAGGTCAATGAGCCAGCGGCGATGTTCGTTCTCCTCCTCCGCCATGCCCGTGAAGATCTTGGCCGACGCAGGGAAACTCTCTGCTAACCCGGCCGCGTAATCGGCGTAGATGCGGCCGTGCTCTTCTTCGAGCGAGATGGCGAGGGCCAGAATTTCGCGCTCGGTCAGTTCGGAAAAGCGCGGCATGAGGCCCCCTTGCATAAGAATGAGCTGGCAAACGGCGGCCGCCGTCTTGCCACTTAGAATAATTCTAAATTAACGAATGCGCCGGCTAATTACAAGCGCCCGGCCAGTTTTGACGCACCGTCGCGCGCGCAGGTTAAGCCGTTTTTCATGCCTCGCGCCTAGCTTCAATTCTAAACCCGGATTTGGCCCGCTAGGATCCCACATGCTCGACTGGATTGGCGACACCGCGCTCCGCATAGCCGCTGGAGCATTTTTCCCGTTGAAGGAATTTCTGCTGGACGGAAGCTCGCGCTACTTCTGGCTCTATTGCCTGAGCGGCCTGCTGATCGCGGCCTTCGGCTATCAAAAGCACGGCCAAGCCAAAGCTTTCGAAGCCGAGCTCAAAGACAAGAACGTCTGGCTGTCGCAAAGCGCGCTCAATGATTACGCCATCATCGTCATCGCGCCGATCTTGCGTCTGACCGTCTTGTCGTGGACCGTGTTGAACTGGAAAACGGTGTCGGCCGTCACGGTTTCGGCGCTAACGTCCATTGGCGTCGCCGGCACGGTCACGGACGGCACGGCGATCGGCCTGGGCGTCGTGCTGACATTGGTGCTATTCGTCGCCGACGATTTCGCGCGCTGGTTCATGCACTACATTTTCCACTCCGTTCCCGAGCTGTGGGAGTTCCACAAGGTTCATCACTCCGCCGAAGTTTTGAATTTCGCGACGTCAGAACGTCATCATCCCTTTGAGCTCATTATCTCGGGCGGCATGCTCGCCGTCGTTCACGGCCTGATCAACGGCACCTTCATTTGGGCATTTGGTGACAAGCTGACGGTTGCAACGCTGGCTGGCGCCAACATCTTCCTATTCGCGTTCAATCTCGGCGGCGGCGTTTTGCGACACTCGCCGTTCTGGATCTCGTTCGGGCCGCGCATCGAAAAGTGGGTGATCTCACCGGCGATGCATCAGATCCACCACTCCGACAAGGAGCAGCACTTCGATCGCAACATGGGCGGCTCGCTGGCGGTTTGGGATCGCATGTTCGGCACGCTCCACATTCCCGAGGGCCGTGAAGTCGAACAATACGGCATCGGCCCGGAAACGGTCGAGTACCGTTCGCTCGCCGTCATCTACTTCAAGCCGTTCATCGCCGCTTTTGCGCTGATGAAGCGCCGCTTGAGGTCACACGACCGGACCCGGCCCTCTCAAGCCCCAGCATCCGCTAGCGCACGCGCGAGCATTTCACAGCCAACGCCTGGATAGCCGTGTCAAGCACGGCCATGACGCTGGGTCTCGCGGCTAAGCAGGCTTTGCGGCCGCAATCGCAGCGCCAGTTCCGTGGCGATCATGATACTTCTGCGCCAAGTCATCCCATTCGATGGTCAATGACCCGCCGGTGCCTTTGTGCTGCTTGTCCCAGTTGGTCAGCAAATCGAGGCAGGCGTGGTCGATGTAGTCGAGGTCGTTGATGTGGACGTGAACCTCCGCACCGGGCTTTAAAGTTTCCAAAGCGGCGGCGAGCTTGGGAAGCTTGATCAGCGTGGCAGTGCCGTCGAGATGGAGATCGACGCGTTTCGAGCCCGGCACGGCATCCTGGCGGATCTCGAGATGCGAGAAGGCGTACAGCAGCTTGGCAAGCGACAGCGCTAAGCCCGTCAGTACGCCTTTCAAAAGATCGGTCGAGACGATGGTCGCAATCGTCGCCGCATAAATGAAAACCTCGGCTTTGCCGTATTTCAGAAGCGTCGGCACGATCTTCGGATAGGCCAACTTGTAGCCGGTGAAAACAAGCACACCCGCCAACGCCGACAGCGGGATGTAGGTCAGCGTCCACGGCAACAGGCTCGCGAACAAAAACAGCCAGATGCCATGCAAAATCGCCGAGGCGCGCGTCTTGGCGCCGGCCTCGACGTTGGCGCCCGAGCGCACGATGACGCCCGTCATCGGCAGCACGCCCAGCAGACCGCAAATCGTATTGCCGACGCCCTGCGCCGAGAGTTCCTGGTCATACTTGGTGCGCGGGCCGGAATGCATTTGATCGACCGCCGTCGCGCACAGCAGCGTTTCCGCCGAGGCGATAAACGCGATCGTGATGGCGCCGATGATCATGTGGTAGTCGGCAAAAAACTGCCCGAGCTTCTGCGGCGTCGGGAAGATCACCGTCGACCAGATGTTGCTTGGCACCTCCACGTATTTGATCTGGTCGAAATGCAGGAAGCCGGCCGTCGCCATGCCGATAAGCACACCAACCAGCGGCGCCGGGATCACCTTCCAAGATTTTGGCGCAAGCGCCGCCCAAGCGAAAATCGATCCAACCGTCAACACGCCGATGATACCAGCCGAGAAATGATTGTCCCTATTTTTGAGCGCCGACCAGATCGCTTCGGGAATGGCCAGCAAATCGTTGATACCCGTGCCGTGGGAGGTACCGTCGAGCATGAAGTGGAACTGCTTGGCGAAGATCAAAATGCCGATGCCAGCCAGCATGCCGTGAATAACTGCCGGCGAAACCGCGCGAAACCATTGGCCGAGCTTTAAGGTTCCAGCTGCAATTTGAATGAGGCCTGCAAACAGCACGATGATGCCAATCATCTCAATCCCGAATTGCTGGACGAGTTGATAGTTGAGCACGGCCAAGCCAGCCGCCGGCCCTGAAACCTGCAACGGCGCACCGGCAATGGCGCCGACAATGATGCCGCCGACGATGCCGGTGATGATGCCGGCCGTAGCGGGCATTCCGGACGCCAGCGAAATACCCATGCAGAGCGGCAGCGCGACGAGGAAGACAACGATGGACGCGAGGAGGTCGCGGCTCAGCGTTGAGCCTTGCGCGTCCGGCAGGGCTTTCGTCGTGTCCGTTGACGTCATTGATCGTCCGCGCGCCGTGACGGCACACGCTCCCATTTTTTGCAATTGATATCGAAAGAAATTCCCGGATTCTCCGCCGACGATAGAGCGGCCATCCCAGCGGCGCAACCACCTCGGCCTCAGCAAAAATGCCGCCACCGGTTTAACCACAATAAAAAGGCGAGCTTTCTGCCCGCCTTTCCTGAATTGATGGTTCACTCGCCAATACCGCGTGCCGGGTGCCGATACCGGGTACGCGCTATTTTCCGCCGCCCTTGCCCATCATGTTGGCTTGGGCCTCCATCCAAGACGACAGCGCCTGCTGCCAGCTCTTTTGCCACATCTCGGCCGCCTGCATCCAAAATTGCAGCGGCACCATCGGCATCTTGCTCATATCGGGCATGGCCCCAAAGCTCGCCATGCCGGGAAAGTTAGGCATTCCCGGAAACTGCGGCATGCCAAACGGGTTGGTGGAGCCGTTACCCATACCTTGAAAGGCTTTCATCTGCTCCATCATGGCGGCCGGCATTTGGAATGAGGCCCCGGGATTTTTGACCTGCTGCTCCCACGCATCCATGACCTGATCCATGACGTGGACTTGCATTTTTGAAGCGTTATGCATCTGGGTCTTGGTCATTTCGACAAAATCGGCCGGCCAACCAATGGCCTTGGCGGCGTCGCCCATTTTATCGAAAACTTGCGTGCTGTTGCGATCGGCGATCGACGCCATTTCGTTGCGCCAATTCGACATAGCGTCGAAGGCCTTGGTGAGGGCTTTTTTGGCGTCTTCGTTGATGCCAAATTCTGCGCCTGGGACCGCTGGGCCGGAACGGGCGCCAAACATATTCGTCGTCATGGGGGGATCCTCCATCGGGAAATATGACCTGCGCACTTTCGCATAGGCACCATACTGTGACTACCCTGCATCTGCGCAAGAACACTTTTTTCGCCCCGCGACCCCTTGACCGGGCCAAAAATGGGCTCTTTTGCACTTGCGAGCTAAGTGCTATCCACCCCCATGACCGACATCTCCCTGATCCGTAATTTTTCCATCATCGCGCACATCGACCACGGCAAGAGTACGCTGTCCGACCGGCTGATACAGCTCTGCGGCAACGTCTCGAACCGCGACATGAAAGAGCAAATCCTCGATTCCATGGATATCGAGCGTGAGCGCGGCATCACTATCAAGGCTCAGACAGTCCGGCTCGACTACAAATACAAGGACGGCAAAACCTATCAGCTCAATCTGATGGATACGCCCGGCCACGTCGATTTCGCCTACGAAGTCTCGCGCTCGCTGGCGGCCTGCGAGGGTGCGATCCTCGTCGTCGATGCCTCGCAAGGCGTCGAAGCCCAGACCCTCGCCAACGTTTACACCGCCCTCGACAGCAATCTCGAGATTTTGCCGGTCCTGAACAAAATCGACCTAGCGTCCGCCGATGCCGACCGCGTCAAGCAGCAGATCGAAGATGTCATCGGCCTGGATGCCTCAAACGCCGTTGGTGTTTCGGCCAAGACCGGGCTCAATGTTGAAGCCGTTCTCGAAGCCATCGTCGAGCGCTTGCCGCCGCCCGCTGGCGACAGCAAGAAGCCGCTCAAGGCCATGCTCATCGACAGTATTTACGACGCGTACCTCGGCGTCGTCGTGCTCGTGCGCATCATCGACGGCGTATTGAAGAAGGGCCAAAAAATTCAGATGATGGCGACGGGCGGCCATTATCAAATCGAGCGCGTCGGCATTTTTCGTCCCAAGCAGGAAATGCTCGATTCTCTCGGCCCGGGCGAAGTTGGTTTCTTCACCGCGGCCATCAAGGAAGTTGCCGATACCCGCGTCGGCGATACCGTCACCGACGAACGCGTGCCGTGTGCCGAGGCTTTGCCCGGCTTCAAACCCGCACAGCCTGTTGTGTTCTGCGGACTGTTTCCGGTCGATGCGGCGGACTTTGAAGATCTGCGCGAAGCCGTCGCGCGCCTGCGCCTCAACGATGCGTCGTTCTCGTTTGAGACCGAAAGCTCGGCCGCTCTCGGATTTGGCTTTCGCTGCGGTTTTCTTGGGCTTTTGCACCTCGAAATCATTACCGAACGGCTGGAACGCGAATTCAATCTCGATCTGATCACGACCGCGCCAAGCGTCATTTATCAGCTGCACATGGTCGACGGCTCGATCATCGAAATGCACAACCCGGCCGATATGCCCGATGTCACCCGCATCGATCACATCCAGGAACCGTGGATTGAAGCGACCATCCTGGTGCCGGACGAATATCTCGGTTCCGTCTTGAAACTCTGCCAGGACCGGCGCGGACGCCAGAAGCAGCTGACCTACGCCGGCTCGCGCGCCATGGTCATCTACGAACTGCCGCTCAACGAAGTCGTGTTCGATTTTTACGACCGCCTGAAAAGCGTGTCGCGCGGCTACGCCTCGTTCGACTATCACATCAAGGGCTACGAGGAAGGCGATCTCGTCAAACTCTCGATCCTCGTCAACGCCGAACCGGTCGATGCCTTGTCGATCATCGTGCATCGGGCGCGCGCCGAAAGCCGTGGCCGCTCGATGTGCGAGAAGCTCAAGGAACTCATCCCGCAGCACTTGTTCCAGATCCCGATCCAGGCTGCCATTGGCGGCAAGGTCATCGCGCGGGAAACCATCAAGGCTTTACGCAAAGACGTGATTGCAAAGTGCTACGGCGGCGACATTTCCAGAAAGCGCAAGCTGCTCGACAAGCAAAAGGCCGGCAAGAAGAAGATGCGGGAGTTCGGCAAAGTCGAAATCCCGCAGGAAGCCTTCATCAACGCCCTCAAGATGGACGATAACTGATCGCGTCGGCGATCACCCCGGGGCTCGTCCCCGGGGTCCATATTTGTCGAAGATGCGCGACCCCGGGAACAAGTCCCGGGGCTGGCGTTCGGCAAAGTCGAAATCCCGCAGGAGGCCTTCATCAACGCCCTCAAGATGGACGATAACTGAGGGCGAAGCCCTCGAGAAATTTGATCGCCCAGCGAGCCCCGGCCGTGACGGCGGTGCTCATCGATCCCTCGGCGCACAATGTCCGGACACAGAGGTTTACCAACGCAAAGGCTTTGTCGAGGTCGGGCCACGGACGGTCGGCGAGGATGATTGCGTCGTTAACAGATTTGACCGACCAGAAGGATCGTAGGCCGCAATAGGCGCTTCTTCGCGCCGTACTGCGACGGCTAGTGACTGCGTCGAAACCCTGCGGCGCAATACGGCCGCCGCGTGGCGGTACTATTGCGCCCGATGTCACGCGTCCGGCTGTGGGACCATGATCATCCAGGACACGCCGAACTTATCGGTTACGCCGCCGAAATAAGGCGAGAAAAACGTCTTGCCAGACGGCATTTGGATTTTTCCGTCCTTAGCTAGTGCGTTGACCATGCGATCCACCGCCGTCTGATCGGGCACCGAAAGCGATACCGCCATGCAGCCGAAGTCAGTCGGACCCAAGCTCATGCCGTCCGACATCATGAGTTCGGCACCAGCGATATTGAGGCTCGCATGCATGATCCGGTCGTCCATGCCGGGAGGCACAGTCCCGGCCGACGGCTTTTCAGGCATGTCCTTGAAGTGCATCACAATCACCTCTTTGGCTCCGAGAGTCTTTTGGTAGTACTCTATAGCCTCGGCGCAACGGCCACGGAAGAACAGGTATGGCTGGACTACGGAGTTCATGATTAATTCTCCATTTTTGTTACACTCCGTCTCGACAACGTGCTTCGCTTTACGTAGTTCCGCGATCGTATGGCGGCACTCGCCGGTGTGAACGGGCAAGTAGAGGCGGCCGTACGTGCCCTGGGTTTACATCATGGCCAGCCTTTTTTCTTTCGCAGTGAGGCGCAGCATGACTGCAAAATTTAGCATTTGGCTCGCGGTTCTGCTTGCCGCAACCGTCGCCGCTGATGCATCGGCCAGCGAAGCCGATATTGGCGGCGTAAAATTTACGCTGCCACCGATTGAAGGGTACTGCGAGTTGCGCGGCAACGACCCGTCCGAGGCCAAACTCTTGGACGTGGCGCGCGAAGTCCGGGCGGGCAAAAGCCTGGTCCTTGCGATGTACGGCGAATGCAAAGAACTTGAGCGATGGAAAACGGGCGAGCAACCCTACCTTGACAATCACATTGTCATCACCTCGCTGCTGAAATATCGAGATAAGATTATACCGGATGATCCCGACAAATGGGCGGCGCAAGTTTGTGAGTTGTCGAAAGACAAGTCCTTTACCCAATCCAAAGGCATCAAAGAGGACGTCGAAAAGCGCATCGCAAACCTGTCGTTGAATTTGAAACTCAACGAGATGCAAACCATCTCCCTCGCGGCCAAGGATACGGGCGTCTGCTATATCGCCATGGTCACAAAACTTCAGGCTGAAGGTGGCGACGAAAAAAACCAGATTGGCGCTGGAAGCACGATGCTGCTCAAAGGCAAAATAATCTATATCTATACGGTCACATTGAATGACGGCCCAAAGGCGTTAGAGCGAAGTTTACCCGTTACGAAAGCGGTTACTGCGGCAGTGGCAGCGGCGAATCGCTGACCGCATTGGATGCGGTGGCCGAGTTAATCGTACGACCTTTTGCAGCCGTCGGGCGCTGCGGCGACCCCAACGCAAAACGCCGGCTCGCATTTAACGAACCGGCGTCTCGTACCTTTCGGCATGATATCAATTTAGCACAAAGCAGCGTCACGCTCAACACCTATCAGCGTTAAGATCAACGACTTGCGCGATTGTTGAAAAAATCTCGCGACGTTAACTGTGCGAGGTCGCGCCGCCCTTGGCCAGGCACTTGGACTTCGACATCATGCTGACGCCTTGGCCCTTGCAAGCGTTATGGCCTTTGCAGGCATTGGCGGTCGATTTACAGCTGCCGTGGCCCTTGCAGGCGTTGAGGCCGAAGCATTTGACCTTGTAATCGACGGCGTTCGCCGAGGTCGTGACCAATGTGGTGCTGGCGATGAGTGCGGCGGCTGCAGCGGCGATGGCCGCTCCGGAGGTTGGGGTAAGCTTCATGGGATCGCATCCTCTTTAAAAAATGATTGTTCAACCCCGTGGCCAAAGGATGCCGCCGCGCGAGGCTCGGGGTAAGCGGCACCAGATGAGGTACGTTGTGAAACACTCGAAAGTTTCAGCATCCACACCTAAATAAAAAAGGCGGCACCGCAGCGCCGCCTTGTTATTCAATTGGCCACGTCTTGCGGACCAAATCTCAAGCCGTCTCGTGATGGCTAAAACCGGGCAGATGCTTGTAAGCAAAAAATCCGTACAGCCAACCGAGCGCCGCGCCGAAGCCACCCAGAATGAACAGCACCGGGACGACCAGTTCGGAACGGCCATCCAGAAACAGCGGGAACCGTTGGGTGATTGCTGGAACGGCAACAAAGACGCCGATGAGAGCGGGACCGATCAAGCCATAAATCAGACCTTTGAACGTCAGCGGACCTTTCGGGTACATGCCGAAAATCACCGGGAACAGGGCACCCCAAAGCCCGCCCCAGAAGATATCGCTGACGATCTGCGGCACACCGGTCATAGCGGCCGGATTCATATTCCATGATGGCCGGCCCCAGCCCGTCCAGATGCCTGGCAATGTAAAAATCCAACTGATGATTTCATGGACCGTCACCGTCGCGATTGCGCCGGCAAGAAAGCCGAGCAGCATGGCTTTGAGCATGTTCATTGTGGTCTCCCTTCTGTCGTCCCCAAATCTAGAATATTGCGTTTTCAGGATCAAAGCCTAGCCCCGATCGCGAGCAGCCTTGAACCGCTTGAGCACGCTATATCGCGGGCACCTGCGGAGGCACAATAGGCGCGAATCGTCCTTGAAGCCACAATTTCGCCGCAACGTTTGCCGACTTGGACGCTGCCGGCGGGGGACGGTCAGTGAGCCAGCACGGCTTTTCTCGTCCCTCCCTCCATCTGGGTGCGTTTGCAACCCTAAGCCCCTTTGGGCAGATGGCGACGTCCGGCATTAGGTGGGGCTGGCGCTCGCGGCCTCACATTTGCATTCCATCCGTTCGCGATCGTTGGGCTGACGCCCGGCCGTACACCCCCATGTGTACGCGACATCGAGCCGGTCAATTTAAAATTCTAAATCACGGGGTTTATCATGCGTACACGTTATGTGTCTGTTTTTGCAGGATTTTTAGCGCTCTTGGCGCCGATGGCCGCTAACGCCAAGTCCTATCATGGCGACGGTTCAAAAGCCCGCAAACACGCTGTCAGCAATCGAGCGGACAACGACGAAGGCTCGGGAACATCGCGGTCATGCCTGACCTCTGATGCCCGCGCCCTTTTGAACAGCATCGAGAATAAGTTCGGACGGGTCGAAATCGTCTCGACCTGCCGCCCGGGCGCTCGCATCGCCTCGACCGGCAAGGTTTCGCGCCACGCCTCGGGAAATGCTATTGATTTTCGCGTTCCCGGTAAAAAGAAGCAGGTCGTGCAGTGGTTGATCAACAATCACGGCGACGGCGGCACCATGACGTACAGCGACATGGACCACATCCACGTCGACGTCGGCTCGCACTTCGTTGCCCTCAACCGGCCGAGCGGTCACTAACGTTTGGCAGCGGCGGGCACCGCGACATACGACCCGCCGCACCCCACTCGCGACCACACGACGAGTGTGCTATGGACTCTCGAAGTGCTGGTTCAACGCGACCAAAAATTCATCATGCTTTGGCGCAGCCAGAGTCTGAAATTCAGTCTTGAATCAACGCCCTGAGCACTGGATTGGTCCGGTTTCGCCCAGCCGGCGAAGCTTGCCTTTCCGAGGCTTCCAAGGCATAAAGTTGCCGTCGAACACGCCTTGGCTCACTCTAAGACAGCGCTACCGCCTGCCCTAAGACGTCTCCATCGCGCGATTTGATGGCCTCGTAAGTAATTTCACTTGCGGGGATTGCCAATTGGCTTTGGAGGCATGAATGGCAAACGGCACGGTGAAGTGGTTTAATGGTCAGAAGGGCTACGGCTTCATTCAACCGGAAGAGGGTGGCAGCGACGTATTCGTCCACGTCTCGGCCGTGGAGCGCGCCGGCCTGCAAGCACTTCGCGAAGGGCAGAAAGTTTACTTTGAAACTGAGCGTGGCCGTAACGGTAAAATCGCTGCCGTTAATCTGCGTCCGCTCTGAGTTTTGAAAATTTACGCACGGCGCGGGGAGCAGAACGCATCTGCTCCCCGTTTCATATGAGGTACGCGCCCTTTGAGGCGCAAGGGAGACTTGATGGCCAAGGAAGAAATGCTCGAGTTCGAAGGCGTCGTCGCAGAAGTTCTGCCGGACGCCCGTTGCCGCGTGAAGCTCGACAATGGCCACGAGGTCATCGCTTACACGTCGGGGCGCATGAAAAAGAACCGCATCAGAATTCTGGCCGGCGACCGCGTCACCGTTGAAATGACACCGTATGACTTGACCAAGGGCCGCATCAACTTCCGGCACAAGGATGCCCGCTCGGGCGGTGCAAGCGGACCAGGACAGGGCACGCAAGGCGGACCTCCCGGCGGTTACCAGCGCCGTGGCGGCGGTGGGCGGTAGGCTGCGCATTGCTGCTGCCTCAAGGTTCGAAATCAAAAATTTGGGTTTTAAGCCGGCGTGCTGCGCGCGGCGCGTTCGGCGTGCGATTTTCCCATGTTCCGCGCGGTCCAGAACCAAGCGAGGCATAGGGGAACTGCAATCAGCGGTGTCGCTGGCGCGGCAAATCCAAGGTCTCCCGCTACGGCTTTGAAAACCCCGCCCGAAACCGCGTCACCACCGCGATAGACAACCGTGTCGATGAAGTTCTGGACCTTGTATTTTTCGTCCGCCGAGGTCAGCGTGTACATGACCTTGATCGCTGGGCTCGAAAGCGCGAAGGCGGTAACGCGTTCGGCCACCATGACCGCGCCGGCAATCCACAGCGAGGGATCAAAAGAAAGAGCCAGGGTTCCGGCAAGAGCGACGGCCGGCAACGCGAGAAGAGCGCCGGTAACGCCGAAGCGGCGCAGAACTTCAGCCGTCCCAAAGATTTCGATTGTGATGGTGGCGAGACTGACAAGCAGATCGCGGCCCGAGAAAAACCGTACCCGTTCGGCGCTATCGGCGATTGCGGCACCGACGAGTCGCGACTGTTCGAGGTAAAAAAACGTTCCAACCAAATTGGCTAGAAACACGAACAACGCAATACGCGCCAGATAAGGCGACGACGCAAGCTTGACCGCGCCGTCGAGGATACCGCCGCCCGCAGCCGTTGACGGCATTCCCTCGCCAGTGCGAAGTGCGCGCAACCTCAAACTCGCCATCATCGCCACGACAAGGAGCGCTGCTGAAACCAGCAACAAATCAATAGGGCTGAGAATGCTGACCAGCGCTTGCGTGAGCAGCGGCCCAGCCAGGGCACCAGCCGTGCCGCCAGCCGAAATGAAGCCGTAGAGCCGCTTCGATTCCTCGTTCGACCAGAGCTCGGCCATCAGGCTCCAGAACAGCGAGATGACGAACAAATTGAAGACGCTGGCCCATACGAAAAAGGCTTTGGTGATTTCGGCGTTGGACGCGTCGGCGCGAAACACCATCCAGAAGGCGACGAGATCAAACACGAAGAATAGATAGATGCCGGGTAGCACGTAGCGGCGCTGGAATTTCGAAGCGATCCAACCGAACACCGGCACCGCCGCCAGCATGACGAAGAAGACCGTCGTGAACAGGCCCTGCAGCGCGTCCTTGCCAAGCCGCACACCCATTTCGTCCCGTACCGGGCGGATGATGTAATAGGCCGCCAACAGCGTGAAAAACATCGCGAACGAGGCGAGAAGCGCCGCCACATCTTTGCGTTCGACCGCGACAAAACGGGCCATGACAGTGTCAAGAAGGCTCGGCCGCGACGGGGACACTGGGGGCATAAGGAACTTTCGGACGCTGCATGCGGTTCAGAATCAGTCTACCAAGCAGTTCAGGTTGCACAGCAGCGAGTGCACAGCGGTAAACCGTTGGCCCGTACATAAGTCACAAGCTGTGTTATTTGTGCACTTAGTAAAGGATCGTTACCCATTCCAACGATTTACCCATTGTCCGGGGATCAAATCACATAGTATTGTCGCGGTGCAGCACCAACATGTTGCTACGCCCAACGCGACCAACCAACCAGGAAGGGCGGCCCATGCACTACTATGCATACGAAATGGCTCATGCTGTTTTATCGCCGTGGCGATTTGGCATACAGGCGATGCGCCACGCCCTCGATTCGCCGATGAACCCGCTTGGCCGGACGCAAGCCGGCAGGAGCATGTCGGCCGCATGCGAGGTTTTTGAAAACCTAACACGGCGCTACGGCAAACCCGAATTCGGTATCAAGACAACCCAGATCAACGGATTGCCGGTTCCCATCCGTCAAGAAACCGTCGTCGTTAAACCGTTTTGCAATTTGATCCATTTCGCGCGCGACGAAAGCGTCTCAGGCCGCCGCAACGATCCCAAGGTGCTGATCGTCGCCCCGATGTCGGGCCATTACGCAACCCTATTGCGCGGCACCGTCGAAGCCATGCTCCCCGAGCACGATGTCTACATCACAGATTGGGTGGACGCGCGCGAAATTCCACTCGCAATGGGACGCTTCGATTTCGATGATTTCACCGACTACTTGATCGAATTTACGCACTTCATCGGCGCAAATACTCACATGATGTGCGTCTGCCAGCCTGCCGTTCCAGGCTTGGTCGCAACGGCACTCATGGCCCAGCGCGATGATGATTTGAAACCCGCGTCGCTCATTCTCATGGGTGGCCCGATCGATACGCGCCGCAACCCGACCAAAGTCAATCAACTGGCTGCAGCCCGTCCCATAGACTGGTTCGAACGCACCGTGACGACCGTGGTGCCGTTCCCCCATCCGGGCTTCATGCGGCCGGTGTATCCCGGTTTTATGCAGCTGACGGGATTCATGCAAATGAACCTCGATCGCCATATGAATGCGCACGTCGATCTGTTCCACGATCTCGTCAAGGGCGATTGCGACAGCGTCAAACAGCACCAGGATTTCTACGAAGAATATATGGCGGTCATGGATCTCACGTCCGAATTCTATCTGCAGACCGTCGCCACGGTATTTCAAGAACACCTGCTGCCGGACAAGAAACTCGTCCATCGCAATGTGCTGGTTGATTGTTCAGCCATTACGTCGACCGCGCTGATGACGGTCGAAGGAGAAAAAGACGACATCTGCGGTCTCGGCCAAACCGAGGCGGCACACGACCTGTGCACCTCGATTCCAGCCGAAAACAAAGTGCATTACGTTCAGATGGGCGTTGGCCACTACGGCGTCTTCAACGGCACGCGCTGGCGCACCGAGATTCAGCCGCGGATACGCGAGTTCATTCGCACCATCGAGCGCAAGCGCATCTCCGGCACCGCCAGCAAACGTCCAAGCCAGAAGACCTATCAGGTTTCAAAGGACGCCGAACGCATAGCTCCGAAGGCGAACGGCAATACGATGAACGGCGTCAACGGCAAACACGCGCCGGTGGCGGCCGACAAGCTTGCGAGCGGTACGACTTAAGCCTCGCGGCGCCGGCCTTTTCTGGTCACACGTCGCATCAGCAGCGGCATGTGTGAGGGCATTTCACGTCATGTGCCGGCTGCGAACGGGAACTCGTGACGCGGCCAACCGTTCACTCCTTGCAACGTCTTTGTTCAAGGAGAACCGTCATGGCCCAAGGTTTCACGCGTAAGGTGCAATTGACCCGAGACGAGTTTTTGCGGCAATTGCCCGACGCCGCCGGCACTCTCACGCCTCGCGTTGACAACGAAAATGTTTATCTGAGCGACGGCAGCAAAGTCGTTCGCATCCAATTGACGGACCTCGGCATCGAGGACAAAGGCTCGTTGCATCTGCCAATGCAGCGCGTGGAGTTTTCATTCGAAAACATGTCCGAGGCGGAGGCCGGCGCATTCATGTCCAGGTGGGACGAACACGAACTGCGCATGGGCGGCTAAGGGCTGTCCGTTAATTCGCCCCTTCCAGAAGACGGCGCGCGATGACTTGAGCTTGGATTTCCGCCGCGCCTTCGAAAATGTTCAAGATGCGGGCGTCGCACAGCACCCGTGAAATCGGATATTCCAGCGCGAATCCGTTTCCACCATGAATTTGCAAAGCGTTGTCGGCATTGGCCCAGGCAACGCGCGCTGCAAGCAACTTTGCCATGCCGGCCTCGAGATCGCATCTGCGGCCCATATCTTTTTGACGCGCCGAAAAGTATGTGAGCTGGCGCGCAATCATCGTTTCGACCGCCATCATCACGATCTTGTTGCAAACGCGCGGAAACTGATAGATCGGCTTGCCGAACTGGACACGGTCGAGCGCGTACTTGAGGCCCAAATCCATCGCGCATTGCGCAACGCCGACAGCACGGGCGGCCGTTTGAATGCGCGCACCCTCGAACGTCGCCATCAAGGCTTTGAAACCTTGACCCTCAACGCCGCCAAGCAAATCGGCGGCAGGAACCTCAAAGTTGTCGAAGGAGATGTCGTATTCCTTCATGCCGCGATAGCCGAGGACTTCGATTTCGCCGCCCGTCATGCCTTTGGCCGGGAATGGTTCCTTGTCCGAGCCGCGCGGCTTTTCAGCCAAGAACATCGACAAGCCCTTGTAACCCGCCTCATTAGGATTGGTACGGGCCAGCACGGTCATGACATCGGCGCGGACCGGATGTGTAATCCACGTTTTCTGACCCGTGATCTTGTAAACGTCACCGTCCTTGACGGCGCGGGTTTTAAGCGAGGCGAGGTCCGAGCCGGTATTCGGCTCCGTGAAGACAGCGGTCGGCAGCGTTTCCCCTGATGCGATCTTGGGGAGATACTTGGCCTTCTGTTCGGCTGTTCCGTTGTGCAAGATCAATTCGCCGGCGATTTCGGAACGCGTGCCAAGAGACCCGACGCCGATATAACCGCGCGAGAGTTCTTCAGAGGCAACGCACATCGCCTCCTTTCCTAGACCGACGCCGCCAAATTCTTCCGGCAGCGACAAGCCGAAGACGCCGAGGCCAGCCAGTTTCTCGATTACGTCAAGCGGAATGTAGGCGTTTTTCAGATGCCACTCATGAGCATGCGGGATGACTTCATCCAGTGAAAAACGCCGCATCGAATCTTGAATCTGGGCGTGAATGTCGTCGAGACCCGTGTTGCCGAAGGTCATCGCGCCGGGTTGGGCTGCAATCAAACCGGCAAGCCGGGCTTTGATCGATTCCGAGCCGCCTTCCGCGATTAAATCCGCGACCGCGTCTTCGTAGCGGCGCACCTCGGCCTTGGAAACTCCCAACGCATCGACGCGAATAATCTCAAGCTGGCTCATGGGGATGCCGCCGGCAATCTGAGCGCCGTACTCGGCAAAGCCCGCGATCAATAAAAGCTCCTCGAATTCGCCAAGGCGGCCTTCCTCATGGATACGGTGAGCCCAGGCGTGCATCTGGCGCAAACCTTCAACGGTCGTGGCCAGCCAAGCTAAGCCATGGGCCGGATGCTGGGCATTATCCATTCCGCCAGCTTCTTGGATCTTGAGCCGCACTCCGGCCTTGGCGGCTTGCAGCACCTTATCGGCGCTTGCGACCGCTTCAGCGCAGCGCGCGATCAACTGGCCGGATCCTCCAGCCAGAATTCCCGATTGCGCCTTGAGGGGCTGCACAGACATCAATATCTCCTAGGGTCTTCCTTCGCCGCTGGACCTTTCGCGAACGCGTCGGCACTTTGAGCGTCAAGATAGAGGTAAGCTTGCGCTGCGCAACTAGCTGGTCGCGCGACCTTTTGTGCGCGGGCCAGGCTTACAACGCTGGACTTATGCGGTTGTCGGATCGCAACGGATCACTTGGCTCGGTAAAATCGCTAATGTCGAGTCAATCCCTTGAAAAAACGCCCCATCGTCAAGCGCGCGCCAGCGGCCCGGAGAGGGCGGTCCGAAGGCACAAGTTGCACAGGCGAATTCGGGCTTGATTGGGCCGGCTTGCGGACAATTTCGACATCGGCCTCTTCGACACGTTCGCGATAAGCCACGTAATTTCCGCCGTCAAATGCAACCGGCGTTACGTCAACTGAGCTCACTCCGTGGGGCGCGCGGCGAAGCGAATTTGAGATCGCATCTTCTGCTCGCCGGATGGTCACGAGAGCTTCGGACCCGGCCGGCTGCGCCGTTCGGGAATCCTCCAACGACCGCGCGAACAGCGTCTCCATGGCGGTGGATTCGCGGACGGCATCAACGGCCCACCGCAAGGTGTCGGTTTCACCCGCCCTCGTTGACGCTATAGAGATTGGGGGCGGAACCTGACGCAGCTGTTGCGTGTTCGCGGGGGCGACCCGGACGCTCTCAGGCTGAGGCATCACGGGTCGAGCGCTCGATGTCTTCTCGATCCCTGAGGCGGGCTGTTCGAAACGATCGCCGGGGCCGGTTGGGCACATTTCGCGGGCAGCACCAACGGGCGCGAGTTCGGTTTCGCCGCAGCGATTCATCGTCCGATGGTAGGCACTCGCCGCCAACGGCATGGCGGGTTGAAAACATTGAACCGCCACGACGAGCGCCAGCGACGCGGCAGCCAGGACCGGAAGTTCAGAGGGCGCGGCGGGTGCATCGGGCAGCTGCGATGAATCGGGCTGTAACGCATACGCTGATGCCGCAAGCGGAAAGGCTGGGACGATATCAGAGATCGCCTCCACGATTTCGAGCACTGTGTCTTCGGTCTCAGCGTCGTCATCCATTGCAATAGATGGCGCTGGAGTCATCGATCCGACGGCGTCAGGCGCGGCCAGTAACTCCGAGCCGGGCTGCAATGTCGACTTTACGAGAGGCGCGGAAAGTCCGAGAATTTCCATGGCCTCGCGCATTGAAAGCGGCGGCCGGACGGTTGAAGCATATTTCCAGGCGGGCAAAGGCCAGGCCGGATCGCCGCTGACGCCAGCCTCAGCGATTGCAGCGATCTGGTCCAGGAGCCCAACTTGCAAATCGGCCTCGGGCGCAGACGCTTCGGATAGCAGGGGTTGTGCGGGGGTGTTGCCGCCGCGGTCCGGCGCGACGGGCGCAACTGGCGCGCTCGATTTGGTTTCTGTTTCGGTGCGCGCACCGCTCAGACGCGCCGCCTGATCGATCCAAGCTTCGCTGTCAATCCGATTGCCTAGACCGAGAGTGCGGGAAACATAAACGACATCGTCATTTTGCCAGCCCGCAATCTGATCAAGTGTCGTGATGCCCAAAGAATTGAGCCGCCGCTGGAGGGCCGGAGTCATGGTATTGATCCGGTGCAGCCCAAGCCCTTCGGAACCTAAACGCGCTTCTCGTGCGGCGGGTGAGATATCAGGCGCGGCGCCGGACCGTTGTTGCTCAAGCCGCACGCGCTCACTGACAAGAAATTGGTGGCGAACAAACAAGCGATTGCGCGCCAGCGACGCAATCAGCGCGGTCTTGAGGGTCGCACCGTGAATGGTGCTAAGGTCGTCGCCACGCGCCTCGCGCGCTTCGAGTTGGCCGAGAGCACGCCAATCCTCTTCATCCTCAAGCAGCTCTTCGAGCCAGATGATTTCTGAGCGCAAAACGTCAAGACCGAACGAATGCTCGTCAATCATCACAAGCCTATCGCCACCGCTGGCTGCCAACTTTGAACCCGCCTACCCGCTCCGCTAAACGTATGACTCTTGTATGCTTTCGTCCATCCATGCTGGTAGGGCCGCCGAAAATGTTTTGACCACCCTGTCACCCAAATGCCGACCGGCCAATGCTCAATCATGGACCTGCCCTCGACGACACATTAGGATATCCCCCGGCGCCGCCAAAAAACCAGCAAGGACGGGCAGATGCAGCGATCGCGAACGTTCTTTGACGCGCTATACCGGCTTTATGAGCACTCGGGATTTGCGCTCGCGAGCGCCGTCGCATTTTCGTTCGTCGTGTCGATTTTTCCGTTCTGCATTTTTTTAGGCGCCTTGTCGGGCGTTTTCGGTGGCCGGGACCTGGCGAATACCGCCATCGCCCAGCTTTTCGATATTCTTCCCCGGCCGGTAGCCGAAGGGCTCGCCCCCGAGGTCGATGCCATCATGGGATCTAGCCGCATCGATTTGCTGACCGCGGCCGGTTTCCTGGCCCTATTCTTTGCAACGAGCGCCATCGAAACCATGCGCGCGGCATTGAACGGAGCTTACAGGGTTCATGAGAAGCGTCCCTATCCCCTGTGTCTGTTGATTTCCATGTCGTTCGTGTTTGTCAGCGCGGTTTCAACCTTGGTGCTGACTTGGGCGGTCGTCGTCGGGCCCGGTATCATCGGTCCCGCCATCGCCGCCCGCTTCCACGCCGACTGGATCAAATCGCTCTTCGACTCGACGTTTTTAGGAGCTGGAACACGCTATCTCCTAGCCGGCGTCGTCATCGCCGTGCAGCTGTTTGCGTTTCATTTGTGGTTGGCGGCAGGCCGGCGCCGTATCGCCGACGTTTGGCCCGGAATCCTACTGTCGCTTGTGCTCTGGCTAGGCTTGGCCAGCATGTGGTCGCGCTACTTGGAAATGACCAATTACTCGCGCTTTTACGCCGGCTTGTCGCAGCTCATGGTCGCCATGATCTTTTTCCAGTTCACAGCCATCATCATTATCCTTGGCGCGGAATTCAATCGCGGCATCATGGAATTCAAACGCATGGCGCGCTCGGGTGAAGAATCGATGGGTTTGAGCTGAGGCGGCAACAGAAGCCGCGCCCCGTTATCGGTCTTAGCGCTCAAAAGACTCTCAGGCTCTGCGTTGACCGGCCTCGATGACGTCTTCGACGGTTCTGAGACCCGTGGTCGGCGCCGACACGAGCACCGCCATATTGCCGGGCTTGTGTTCGTTCCTCATCATCCGCATGTGCGCTTTAGGGATCTGCGACCACGACAACACTTCCGACATGCAGGGATCGATGCGCCGCTCCACGACCAGTTTATTGGCCTGTGACGCCTGCTGGAGGTTGGCGAAGTGCGAGCCCTGCACGCGCTTCTGATGCATCCACAAGTAGCGCGCATCCATCGTCAGATTGTAGCCGGTGGTACCGGCGCAGATGACGACCATGCCACCGCGTTTGACGACCTGAACCGAAACCGGAATGGTCGATTCTCCGGGATGCTCAAAAACGCAATCGACGTTGACGCCTTTGCCTGTCGTCTCCCAGATCGCCGCGCCGAACTTGCGCATCTCTTTGAGCCACGCATTGTATTCCGGCGTGTTGACCTTTGGCAGCTGACCCCAGCAATTGAACTTTTTGCGGTTGATGACGCCCTTGGCGCCAAGCTGCTTCACGAAGTCGATCTTGTCGTCCTCGGAGACGACGCCGATGGCATTGGCACCCGAGGTTGCGCATAGTTGCACGGCGAATGACCCAAGCCCACCCGAGGCGCCCCACACCAATACGTTATGACCTGGCCGCAGAACGTGCGGGCGATGGCCAAACAACATGCGGTAGGCGGTTGCAAGCGTCAGCGTGTAGCAGGCGCTCTCCTCCCAGGTCAGGTGTTTTGGCCGCTCCAGCAACTGGCGGTCTTGAACGCGGCAGAATTGCGCAAAAGAACCGTCCGGCGTCTCATAGCCCCAGATGCGCTGGCTCGGCGAAAACATCGGATCGCCGCCGTTGCACTCTTCATCGTCGCCATCGTCCTGATTACAGTGAACGACGACTTCATCGCCGACCTTCCAGCGCTTGACCTTTGAACCGACCGCCCAGACGATGCCGGACGCGTCCGAGCCCGCGACGTGATAGGGCTGTTTGTGAACATCAAACATTGAAATGGGGGTGCCGAGCGAAGCCCATACGCCATTGTAGTTGACGCCTGCCGCCATCACCAGCACGAGCACATCGTGACTGTCGAGCGTCCAGGTCGGCACGACTTCGACTTGCATCGCTGTGTCAGGCTCGCCCTGGCGCTCCTTACGGATCGCCCATGCATACATGTTTTTAGGCACATGGCCGAGCGGCGGAATCTCACCGATTTCGTAAAGATCCTTTTTCTCCGGTTGCCCGGCCGCGCTCGTCATGGCCACGTTTTGGCTCGACATTCTTCGTATCTCTCCTGACCAGGCCGATTTTTAAGGGCTGGTCGATTTTTTCGCTTAGCCCCGGCCTCATATGCGCTGGCGCAGCCCGTATCAAGCACGTTTTTGCGCTGCAATGAAGGGTGTTTAAGATAGTTTTGGGCGGCGGTAAATCACTCCTTAACCGTGCAACCGTAAAGTTTAGCCGTGGAAACCCTGAGATCGTCCAACTCCGCTGCTTTCATGGCATCGCGTGTTGCACCAGGCCGAGGATGCGATGCTCGAAACGCTGTGGAAAATGACGCTATTGGACCAATACACCACGATCGTCATCGTGTGCATGGTGGTTAGCGCCTACAGCATCATCCGGGCCATGACGCACTCGACGGCCCTGGCCATTCTTTACACGCCTGTGCTCGCTTTTGGCGCGCTGGCCGGTAACTATCTGTTCCGGATATCTTTCTACAATGTCGTCCGCGACAAAGACTCCAACGTCGTCGCGGCTTCCGCAACCGGCGTCATGGCTGCCCTCTTCTTGATGCTGATCGCGAGCCGAATCGCGATGTACATTTCCGCGCAAAAGCGCCGCAAAAATCAGTCGCAGTTGACCATTGCTGGCCGCGCGCCGACCGCCTCAACCTGACATTTACAATCTCGATTCAAGGGCTGTGCCCGCCTCTCCGGCCTAGTTTGCGGTCGCGGCGAAGTTGCATTTTGCGTTGCGGCAGGCTTTCAGTAGCTTAGAAGGCTCAAACAGCCGAGCCCTGAGCCGAGGAATAGCAATGTCCGAGAAGAAGACCGGCAAACCCCACGAGCGAGCAACCGCAGGTGGGTCTAAGCTTGAGCGCGACAAGCCGTGGATGTTTCGTACCTATGCTGGCCATTCGACGGCGGCAAAGTCGAATGAGCTCTACAAGATGAACCTGGCCAAAGGTCAGACCGGACTTTCCATCGCCTTCGACCTGCCGACCCAAACCGGTTACGACAGCGATCATGAACTGGCGCGTGGCGAAGTGGGCAAGGTTGGGGTGCCGGTCTCGCACATCGGCGACATGCGCACGCTCCTCGACGGCATTCCGCTCGACCAGATGAATACCTCGATGACCATCAACGCCACGGCCGCTTGGCTGCTGGCGCTTTACGTCGCGACGGCTGATGAAACCGGCGCCGGCCGCGATAAACTCACCGGCACCATCCAGAACGACATCATCAAAGAATATCTGTCCCGCGGCACGTACGTGTTTCCACCCGAACCGTCGCTGCGCTTGATCAAGGACACCATCGTCTTTTCGACCAAGCACGTGCCGAAGTGGAACCCGACCAACGTTTGTTCGTACCATTTGCAGGAAGCTGGCGCGACACCGGTCCAGGAGTTGAGCTTTGCGCTGGCGACGGCGCTTGCCGTCCTTGATGGGGTCAAGGCTTCGGGAGAAGTGCCGGCCGCTGAATTCGGCAATGTCGTCGGGCGGGTGTCGTTCTTCGTCAACGCCGGCATGCGGTTTGTGACCGAGATGTGCAAGATGCGGGCATTCACCGAACTTTGGGAAGAGATCACCCGCGAACGCTACGGCGTCACCGATGCCAAGCACCGCATGTTCCGCTACGGCGTGCAGGTCAACTCGCTGGGTCTCACCGAGCCGCAGGCTGAAAACAACGTCTATCGCATTCTGCTCGAAATGCTGGCGGTCACGCTTTCGAAGAATGCCCGCGCCCGCGCCGTGCAGTTGCCGGCCTGGAATGAGGCTCTCGGCCTGCCACGGCCTTGGGATCAGCAGTGGTCGCTTAGAATGCAGCAAATTCTGGCCTATGAGACGGATCTGCTCGAGTACGGCGACATCTTCGACGGCTCGACGGAGATTGCCAAGAAAGTCGCCGCGCTTAAAGCCGAGGCCAAGGCTGAGCTCGCGACAATCGAAAAGATGGGCGGCGCGGTCGCGGCCATCGATTACATGAAGCGCCGCTTGGTCGAAAGCAACACCGGCCGCTTGAGCCAGATCGAGAGCGGCGAACTGGTCGTGGTTGGCGTCAACAAATATACCGAAACCGAAGTCTCGCCGTTATCGGCTGGCTCCGACACCATTATGGTCGTCGACCCCAAGATGGAAGCGGAGCAAGTTGGCAAACTGAAAGCCTGGCGCGAGCAGCGCGATTCCAAAAAAGCCGCCAGCGCTCTCGCCGAAGTCGAACGCGCCGCCAAGGAAGGCCGCAACATCATGGAGCCGTCCATTGCGGCCGCGCACGCGGGTGTCACCACCGGCGAATGGGGCACGGCGCTGCGCAAAATCTTCGGCGAATACCGGGCGCCAACGGGCGTTTCGCAAGCAGCCGTGCAACGCGATGGCGCAGCTCTGCATAAAGTGCGCGACCACGTCGAAGCCGTATCGGTGAAACTCGGCCGCCGCATCAAGTTCTTGGTTGGCAAGCCTGGCCTCGACGGCCACTCCAACGGCGCCGAACAGATTGCTGTTAGAGCCCGCGATTGCGGCATGGAAGTCGTCTACGAGGGCATCCGCCTGACGCCGGCCCAAATCGTCCGCGCCGCTGTCGACGAGGCCGTGCATTGCGTTGGCCTGTCGATCCTTTCGGGCTCGCATGTTCCCCTCGTCAAAGAGGTCATGGAGCGGATGCGCAAGGAAGGCCTCGACGACGTGCCTGTTGTGGTTGGCGGCATCATTCCACCCGAAGACGCAAAAACCTTGAAGAGCTTCGGTGTCGCCGCCGTCTATACGCCCAAGGATTTCCAGCTCAACGACATCATGGCCGATATCGTCAAACTCGTCGAAGGCCACGCCAAGGCCGCGTGAGGGAAAACCCCGGGTCACGCCTTCATTTTGTGCGCACAAAGGTGTAGTCTGCCGTCATGAACCGCCACCAGATCATCGCCAAGCTGCGCGAACTGAAGCCCGAATTAGAGCGTGATAGCCATGTCTCGGCCATCGCGATTTTCGGCTCGTTCGCGCGGGATGAAGCGGGGCCGGATAGTGATCTCGACATTCTGGTTGACTTTGGCAGCAAAACGCCCGGCATGTTTGGCTTCATTGAGTTGAGCGATCGCTTGAGCGAGGTTTTCGGAATGAAGGTTGATCTCGTAACAAAGGCAGCACTTCATCCACGATTGCGCGACCGGATTCTGGACGAAGCCATCTATGCGTGATCCGCCGTGGATTATCCGGATAGATCACATGATCGAGTTTATCGATCAGATCGAAATTTACCTGAAAGATTTGGACCGCGAAAAGTTCGTCGCAAATCGGCTGGTCATCGACGCAGTTGCCCGCAATCTCGAACTTTTAGGCGAAGCTTCGACCCACATTCCTGAAGTTGTGAAGTCGAAATTTTCTGGCATTCCTTGGGGCAAAATGCGTGGACTTAGGATAATCCTGGCCCACAATTACATGGGCGCAGACGCTTCGGTCATGTGGGATACGACAAAAGACGATTTGAAGCCGCTAAGAGCGCGACTCGTTGAAATCAAAAAATCGCACGGGGAGCTCTGAACCATGCACGAAGAAACACGTCGCAAACTCGATGAGACGCTGAATGGCGAGTCTGGTTTGGAGCGCAAGGCTCTAGTATTGGGCGGCGTTTTGGCTTTGCTCTTCGGGTTGTTCTTTGTCGCGTCCAATACAAACGTCTCGGATCGTGAAGTCAGCGGGAAAGTGCAATGGGCTGTCTGGAAAACCGATCATGATATGGGGGAAAGGTATCCATCGATGCAAATCGTTTTGAATAGCGGACGCCTCGTTCGAGCGAGCACTCTGCAACATCAACTTCCACCTGTCGGTGCCAAGATAATTGTGCGAGAAAAATTGCGCGCCACTGGCTATCGTTCGTATAGCTGGGAAGGCGGATTAGAGCGGCCGGAGTAACGTCGAATATGCGCGAAGACACCAAACGCAAACTCACACAGGCGATATGGCGCGAGCGCTTGAAGAAAGTCGCGATGGGCGCCGCTATACTGGCCGGCATCGGCGCGGTCATGGCTTATCAGAGCTATGACATGCAGGTGACGCTTGCGCGCGTTGAAGGCACGGTCGCTGCCATCGATCCGCTGGTCTCGAAGACGAGTGCCGCAACCGGCGTCAACGTCGAAGTCAAACTTGACAGCGGGCCACTCATTCGCGTCATCGCTCTCAAATCGCGCGAACTCAAAGTCGGCGATCGCATCGAGGTGACCGAGCAGCGTCATGGAACGGGGCGCGTCACCCACACCCTAAGATAGACATTTCATAACGCTGCGTTGCGACCGCTTAAAACAACCGGGACAATGCGGTGCAATTTCTGGCCGAATAGTCCAAATCAATTTAATTAAAATGCACGCGGCCGGTCTTACGGCCTCTCAACGCATTACTGCGTATTGTCGGCAAATTCGCGCAGAAATTGTGGAGAGATTGCGATGGCCACCTCAACGAGCAATTCAGTTCCCATCACTTACATTGATCCACTTGCCACGGGTTTGGGGCGATATCTCGTTGACGGCGAAAAGTGGGGTGGGGATCTCGGCCAGGGCGTTACCTAGCTTTCCGGGCGTGCATTCCGTGCACGCGACGCCCTATGGTGGTTACGATACGGCCGGCGAATGGCTCGGCTTTTCGACCCTGTCCTCCGGCGAGCGGGCCGGCTTCAAAGCTGGCCTCGACTCCTGGGCGGCCATAGCGGACATCACATTCATCGGAGTCGCGGATAACGCTTCAACCGTTGGCGAATTGCGTTTCGCCT
>JANLYX010000077.1:0-64532 GCA_031365865.1 Hyphomicrobium sp.
ACGAGAAAACCCGCAAGGCGCTCAATCGCGAAGGTGAACCGAAGAAAGCCGCCGATCCGAAGGGCCGCGTTGACCTCATTCTTGTCAATATGGAACGCTGGCGCTGGCTGCCGGAAGAGCTTGGCAATTTCTACGTCATGAACAACATCCCAGAGTTCACCAGCCGGGTGATGAAGAGCGGCGCTGAAGCCCTGAAGCAGAAAATCATCGTCGGGCAGCCGACGTGGCCGACGCCTGTTCTGACCGCCAGCAGGGAGTTCGTGATTTTCCACCCCGAATGGGGCGTGCCTGATGGCATCAAAGTCAAAGAGCTTCTGCCGCGCTTGAAGCGGGCGTCAGCCGATTACGGCGGCGGCTTTTTCGATCAGCTATTCAGTGGCGGGTCAAGCGGTGGCGCGCGCGTGCTGGCTGCTTACAAGCTCAATCCGACTTTGAACGGCCGTCCGGTCGATGCCAACAAGATCGACTGGAACAGGGTCGATATCAAACAGTTCAGCTTTGTGCAGCCGGCGGGCGGCGAAAATCCGCTCGGGCTTGTCAAGTTCCGCTTTCCCAACCGGCACGATGTCTACATGCACGACACGCCTCAGAAAGGCTTGTTCGCGCAATCGTTCCGGGCGCTGAGTCACGGCTGCATGCGGCTTGAAAATCCGCGCCGGATGGCCGAGGTCATTCTCGGCGAAGACAAAGGCTGGTCGTCCGACAAAGTCGGTGGCTTGATGGCGGGTTCGGGCGATATTGCGCTGACCAAGCCGGTGCCGGTTTACCTCACCTACTTCACGGCGCGCGTCAACGGCGACGGCAAGCTCGAAACCTACAGCGACATCTACGGCCATGACAGCCGCTTGATGCAGGCACTGGAGGGTCACGCGGTCCGCTACAATCCGCCCGATCATTCCAAGGAAGAGTTCACGACCGCAGGTGATCCGGGTGACGGTAGCCTGACGCCAACGTCCGGCTCACCGAAAAAGAAGAAGGCGCTTGTGCAGGTCCAGACCCAAGCCAGATCCAAAGGCGGCCAGACCGCCGGCGACATCCTTTCGAACGCGCTGAATGGATTGTTGGCGAATTAGATTCATGACTGCCGAACAAAAAAAGGCGGCCCCGACGGCCCGCCTTTTTTTATTGGTTTCGAAAACGACCTAAGCCGCCTTCTCAAGCTTGGCGTCCCATTTGCCGAGAGCGGCGAGGCCGTTCATCTTGGCGCGATGGGCGAAGGCACGTTGACCGGCGGCAACATTTTCAGGTTTGCCGCTCCAGGCTTTGAGTGCGGCCGCTTGCAGAGCGCGGCCATAAGAGAACGTCAGCGCCCACGGCAGACCGCCGATGGCGTTCATGCGCGACAAGTGTTCGGTAGCTAGCTCGTCGGATTGCCCGCCGGATAAAAACGCAATGCCCGGTACCGACGACGACACGGTCGCCTTCAAACATTTGATGGTCTTCTCGGCGACTTCTGCGGCGCTGGCCTGCTTGGCGGACTTCTGTCCGGCGATGACCATGTTGGGTTTGAGGATCATACCCTCGAGGGAAACGCGCGCGTCATAAAGTTCGCGGAAAACGCTGCGCAGCGTCCACTCCGTCACCCGGTAGCATTCGTCGATGTCGTGCGAACAATGGTCGCCGTCCATCAGAACTTCCGGTTCGACGATCGGAACGATGCCGGCCTCTTGGCATAGTGCTGCGTAGCGGGCGAGCGCGTGACTGTTGGCCTTGATGCAGTTCCACGTCGGCATGCCGTCGGCGATGGTAATAACCGCGCGCCACTTTGCGAAGCGGGCGCCGAGCTTGTAATATTCGGCAAGGCGTTCGCGCAGGCCGTCGAGGCCTTCGGTGACGGTTTCTATTTTTGCGGTTGGTCCAGCCATCGGCTTGGCGCCCATGTCGACCTTGATGCCCGGAATGGCGCCGGCCGCGCGCATGACATCGACAAGGCTGCTGCCATCCTTGGCCTTCTGGCGAATGGTTTCATCGTACAGGATGACGCCGGAGACGTGGTTCTTCATGGCGTCGGTTGAACGAAACAACATTTCGCGGTAATCGCGGCGGCTGTCTTCGGTCGAGACCGTGTTGATCTTGTCGAAGCGCTTTTTGATGGTGCCGGAGCTTTCGTCCGCTGCGAGAATGCCCTTGCCGGGCGCGACCATGGCGTGGGCGATATCTTCAAGTCGTTCGGTCATGGGGTCTAGCTCCGGATGGGCGAGTGAACATTTTGATTGGGCGACTGATCTAGCGCCATTTTAGAGGGCGTGCCAGTCCCCACACTCGACTATGCGGTGGAATGGCAAATCGTTCGGCGAGTTATCCTAAATAGGCTGAATTCAGAGGAATTCGTGCCGCTGTTGCAGTTCAGCGGCATTGCCAGCACCCCTGGTTGTGCTATTTTCAGTTCATGAACCAGCGCATCAAAACCATCTTTGCGGATGCTCAAAAACTCTCCGCCGCTGAGCGCGAGGAGCTGGCCGACCTGCTGCTCGCCACCATTGAACCCAATTCTGAGATTGACAAAGTCTGGGCCGAGGAGGCCGAGCGCCGCTGGAATAAGCACGTACAAAGCGGTGAAGAGGTTGTAGACGCTTTTGCAGCCATCGATGAGGTTCGTGAGCGGCTGAAGCGGCGCGGCGGTGTATGAGGGTTGTCATGATCCCGCTGGCCCGCGCGCTGGTACGACCGGCGGGGCGAAGGACTTGGTGACAGATTACTGGATGACATCCGCGCCTCGCTGCTAGCCATCCTGGATTTTCCGGCTGCATTTCCCTCAATTGACTCAGTATACCGGCGCAAGTTACTCGACGCGTTTCCGTACGCGCTGGTTTATCGCATCGATGGCGAAACGCTTAGCGTCATCGCGGTTGCAAATTTCAAACGGCGGCCTGGCTATTGGCGGAATCGAGAGCCGTCTTAGCGGCTATCGCGTAATCCGCGCGGCGTTCTCGATGCAATCGGCATCGACAAAAATTTACGTTCTCGCGGTCGAACACCTTTGCCGCATCCAAATTTTTGGAAGCAGCGGTTGCGCCGGTCTCCGCGCTTTGAAGTACGTGTCTGATCACTTTCGGCGCCTCGTAAAAGCCTGTGTACTGCGCTTCAAATTAACTTCCCCATCGCCACCGCCGTGTCCGACATGCGGTTGGAGAAGCCCCACTCGTTGTCGTACCACGCCAGCACGCGCACCAGCTTGCCGTCCATGACCTTGGTTTGGTCGAGGTGGAAGATCGATGATCGCGGGTCGTGGTTGAAATCGCTCGAGACATTGGGCTGATCGGTGACGCCGAGAATGCCTTTGAGCGCACCCTTGGAGGCGGCGATAATGGCGGCATTGATCTCGGCCACCGTCGTTTCACGCTTCGGAATAAATTTGAAATCGACGACAGAGACGTTGGGCACCGGCACACGGATGGCGGTGCCGTCGAGGCGTCCGTTCAACTCGGGCAAAACCAATCCGACGGCCTTGGCGGCGCCGGTTGAGGTCGGGATCATCGACAAGGCCGCCGCGCGGGCGCGGTAGAGATCCTTGTGCATGGTATCGAGCGTCGGCTGATCGCCGGTATAGGCGTGGATCGTGGTCATGAAGCCCTTGTCGATACCGACGAGATCATGAAGCACTTTGGCGACCGGCGCTAAGCAGTTTGTCGTGCACGACGCATTCGAGACGACGAGATGATCTTTCGTCAGCTTATCGTGATTGACACCGTAAACGACCGTCAAATCCGAGTTCTCGCCGGGAGCCGAAATCAACACCCGCTTGGCGCCCGCGGTTAAGTGTGCCGCAGCCTTGTCGCGGGCGGTGAAAATGCCCGTGCATTCCATGGCGATATCGACGCCCATGGCTTTGTGCGGCAATTCGGCGGGATTTTTGATGGCTGTGACTTTGATGGGGCCGCGTCCGACATCAATTGTGTCACCGGCAACTTTGACGGCATGGGGAAAGCGGCCGTGCACGCTATCGAAACGCAGCAGGTGAGCATTTGTCTCGACCGGCCCGAGATCATTGATGGCAACGACCTCAATGTCTTTTCTTCCACTCTCGAGGATCGCGCGCAGAACGTTGCGACCGATGCGGCCAAAACCGTTGATCGCGACTCTCACCGTCATAGTATCCTCCGAAAAATTCGAATGCTGGGTTTCTTGAGATTGCTTTTTGGGACGTGCGCTGGTTAGGTCACAACACGACCAAGGCCAAGCAGGGCGCCATTAACTTGGCCTCAATAACGCCTGTCAATGCGGCATCCCTGGCACGCGTGCAACAACTCAGATGACGAAACGGGACCAATCCATGGTTTTGCACGTTAGGGCCTTAAGAATCGAGCATCCCGAGTTATTGACGCGGTTCGTGCGCAAGTCCTAACCTAACCGTTAATTCGGTCGTTTGGCGTTGATCGTGTCTCCCGGTTTTAGCGGGAAAAAGAGGCCATGGCAGAACGCAATACCTCGAAATCCAAGCGCGCGGAGGCGGCAAAAGGCACGACCGCGTCGAAATCCGAGGATGCCAGCGCGGCTGAAGTCGCGGGTCTCAAGGCCGAACTTGCGGCCGCGCGGGCCCGCATCGCGGAACTCGAGCAAAAGCAGGCGGATACCATCAACCGCATTGATTGGGTTATCGATTCACTGCATAACCTGACGGAATAGGTGCTTTGAGTCGGGCCTTCACGGCTCTAGCAGGGGGCGGCATAGCGCCGGCATCGGTTGGCTCAGGTTGCCATTTCATTCAACAAACGAACCTACCGTTTTGAGTGCGGCGAGGGCGACGTTGATCGTCTGGAAAAGCTTGCTGATTATTTGAAGACTAAGCTCGACGATTTGGCTCGCGAACACGGCCTCATCGGTGACGAGCGGCTGGTCTTGATGGCGGCGTTCACGATTGCCGACGAGCTTTTCGATGCTCGCGCCGACATTGACGACCTGCTCGATGATCAGACCGAAAAGCTGAAGGCTGTCGCGGGTCAAAAAAACGACAAGGCATCCGCGCCGGCCGCTGCGGCGTCGAGCCGCGAACTGGTCGTGCGCAAACCGGGCGCATAAGGAATGTTCGAAAACATACGCGCCTGGGCCCGGGCTTTGAAGGCCGAGGTGGTTGTGGTCGCATCGGCACTCCGCGATCCTCGTACACCTTGGTCCGCGAAAATTCTCGGAGCCGTGGTCGTCGCTTACGCCGTCAGCCCGATAGATCTGATCCCGGATTTTATTCCCGTCGTCGGTTATCTCGATGATTTGATCCTGGTTCCGGCCGGGCTCTGGCTGGTGCGGAGGCTGATACCAGCGGACGTTCTCAGCGAACATCGCGGCCGGGTCAAACAGGGTGATCGGCTGCCCGGGAGCCGGACGGCGGCGGCCGCAATTGTCGCGATCTGGATCGTCTCGGCAGGATTTGTTGGCTATTGGCTGTGGGATCGATCGGGACGGCCCTGGATTTCTTAAGTCCTTTGCCCTACATGAGAAGGGCTGCGAGGTGCGTTAGGGCCAAAATGACCCGGGGGCCTATAAGATCCGCAAGGGAGCTGTCCCTGGCTGGAACCGTGGTTCCGGACACACGGCGCCCACCTATCACAAGTAGGGACCACGCGGGATCATCGGACCGACGGCCTTCGCGGCACTTTATTTTTCTCGGACGTTTGCGGGAGTTTGAAGGAGAGCTGCGCTGATGGCCGATGACAAGGCGGCGCTTCGTTTGCGTGCAATGCAGCTTCGCAAGGCGGCATTTGAGCTCTACGGGGCCGACGCCAGCCGCAAGCTGGCCGCTCATGGCCTGGACTTCCTGAAAGTTCAGCCGCCCTTGATCGTCTCGGGTTTCGCCGCCATTCGCGACGAAATTAATCCCGCGGAAGTTCTTAGCTGGCTTCACGCCGAGGGGTTTCAACTCGCCCTTCCGGTCATGCATGGCAAGGACAAGCCGCTCATCCTGCGGGCGTGGGCGCCCGGCGACATGATGCAACCCGCCACTTGGGGCATCGCGGAACCGATGGACGACAAGCCGGAGATTGATCCCGACGTGGTTCTGGTGCCGCTGCTGGCGTTCGATAGCATGGGTCACCGGCTTGGCTACGGCGGTGGATTCTATGATCGCACCCTCGCCAAGTTGCGCGCCAAGAAGCCTGTGATTGCTGTGGGTTTGGCTTATGACGAACAAAAGGTCGACGCCGTTCCACACGAGAGCTATGACCAGCGCTTGGATTGGGTCCTGACCCCGTCGGGACCAAAGAAGTGCGAGATTTAATCCCCTCTCCCCGTCCCTTTACGGGGAGAGGGTTGGGGTTAGGGGCGGCAACAACGCCGGTACAAGCGGCTGCCCCTCACCCCAACCCTCTCCCCATTGAGTGCAGGAATGGGGAGAGGGAGATTGATGCGCCTGTTATTTCTTGGCGATATCGTTGGCCGCTCTGGCCGTACGGCCGTACTCGACGCGCTTCCCGGATTGATCAAACGCTACGCTCTCGACTTCGTCATCATCAACGGCGAAAATTCGGCCGGCGGCTTCGGCATCACGGAAGCCATCCTCAACGAGCTGATCGATGCCGGCGCCGACTGCATCACCCTTGGCAATCACGCCTTCGATCAAAAGGAAACGCTGGTCTATATCGAGCGCCACGACCGCCTCATCAGGCCGTTGAATTTTCCGAAGGGCACACCCGGCAAGGGCGCGGCCATGATCAAGGCCCGCAACGGCGCCGATGTATTGGTGATCAATGCCATGGGCCGGGTGTTCATGACCGAGCTCGATTGCCCCTTCCGCGCCGTCGATAACGAGATCACGGCCTGTCAATTGAAAACCGGCGCCGACGTCATCTTCGTGGATTTTCACGCCGAGGCAACGAGCGAGAAGCAAGCCTTCGCGCACTTCGTCGATGGCCGGGTGTCGGCGGTCGTCGGCACCCACACGCATTCGCCGACGGCCGATCATCGCGTGCTGCAAGGCGGCACGGCCTATATGTCGGATGCGGGCATGTGCGGCGATTACAATTCGGTCCTCGGCATGGAAGTCGACGAGCCTTTGAACCGCTTTCTCACCAAAATTCCGCGCGGCCGCTATGAGCCCTCGCTCGGGCCCGGAACTTTGTCGGGTTTCTGCGTCGACATCGACGATGCGACAGGATTGGCCACGCGTGTTGCTGCATTACGCAAGGGCCCGCACTTGGAACCGTCAGAGCCGGCTTTCTGGGTGGTGTGAGTCTCATGCCGGCCGGGGTGCTCAACCCTCGACATCTTCGGTGGTTTTCGGAACGGTAAAGCCACCTTCGGCGACCATTCGCGAGAACAGACCGCCGGCTTCGGCGAGATTTCGAAATTTTCCCGTCTCGACAATGCGGCCGTGATCGAGAACCAAAATCTGATCGGCGTCGGCGACCGTTGAGAGCCGATGGGCAATCACAAAGGTCGTGCGGCGTTCGCGCAAAGTATCGAGCGCGCGTTTGATCTTGGCCTCGGTCTCGGCGTCGAGCGCGCTGGTGGCTTCGTCGAGAATGAGAATTGGCGCATCCTTTAGAATTGCGCGCGCGATGGCGATACGCTGGCGCTCGCCCCCCGACAATGAAGCGCCGCGTTCGCCGATCAAGAAATTATAGCCGCCCGGTTTGGCCGCGATGAAGTCGTGCGCTTCCGCGAGGCGGGCGGCGCGCTCGACTTCTGCGGTGGTCGCTTCGGGTTTACCGATGCGGATGTTTTCTCCGATCGAGCGGTTGAACAGCCCGGCATCCTGAAACACCACGGCGATGGATCGCCTGAGCGATGTCATCGTCACATCCGCGATGTCGTGGCCATCAATGAAAATACTGCCTTCATGAGGCGTGCGAAAGCGCTGTAACAGCGACAGTGTTGTTGATTTGCCGGATCCGGTCGGTCCAACAATCGCGACGGTTTCTCCAGCCTTGGCGTGAAACGAAACGGCTTGGATGCCTTGAGCGCCCTCGCCGTATCGAAAGCTCGTCGCATCGAACACCACATCGCCCTCGACCGGCGGCAGCGGCTTGGCGTCGGGCTTTTCAGCGATCGCGATGGATTCGTCCATCAGCCCGAAGAAATTACGAAGCGCCGGTCCCTGTTGATGAACACGAACGGCAAACGCGGACAGCTGATCAAGCTTGCCGATCAATAGCCCAGCAAACCCGACAAAGCTGACGATCTGACCGACTGTCAGCTCATTGCGGCTCGCGAGAACCGCGCCCATCGCGAAAACGGCTACCATTGTGAGAGTTGAGGCGGCGCGCTGTATCACGGCCAGCAGCCCCCACCAGGTCAAGACGGGATATTGTGCGTCCAGGAGGTCACGCATCAAGCCGCCCATCGCGGCAACCTCGGCGCCAATACGATTGTAACTCTGAACAATCGTGACGTTGCCGATGACATCGACGACCCGGCCGGAAACAGCGTAATCGTAATTTTCAACCGCTGCCTGCCCCACAGTGGTCCGGCGCATGACGATGACATTCATCAGCACGTAGGCGACAGCCAGCACCGCCAAGATGAGCGCCATGCGGTAGTCCATGCTGATCGCGGCCGGGACTAGCAACAAGATACCGAATACGGCCGTCACCTGATCGCGCATAGCGCCGAGCCAGAGCCAGAAAAGCGAGGTGGCGCCTGACAGGATCGTCCGCACCACCGCGCCCGAGCCGCGCGTGGCGTGAAAACTCTGCGGTAAGCCCATTGCGCGCTCATAGACATCGGCGAGCACCACCATCTTGCGGCGATGCGCGAGGCGGTCGGAGAACACCGCGACGACGACGTTCGCGAGAATGCCGAAGATGCCAAGTGCCGCCCACAGTCCAACGATGGGAAGTGCGCCGCCGCCTTTCGATAACGCATCGACAACCCGGCCGAACAGCACAGGCTCCGCCAATTGAATGGCGGCGATAATCACGCCGGCCGCGGTCAAGATCATGGCCAGCCATTTTTCGGGGCCAAGAAATGACAAAGCCCGTTTGTAAATGTCGAGAAGGGATAGCTCTTGGTTCATCGGTTGGGCTCGCATCTCAGGTCACGGGCTTCTAAGAGAGCAAAGAAGGCCGCATAAGCCATCAAATGCCCGCCTTGCCGCGCAACTGTTTCCAGGCACCTGCAAGGGGACGAAACCGGTACGTTACGGTGTGGCGGCCCGGCGAAACCTCGACGGCGCGAAACAACACATTGGCCTTCAATACTGGAACATCTTTGCCGTCGACGTCTGCGAACCACCAAGGTTGCCAGATATCGTTCAGCACCACCCAGCCGCCGTCGGGGCTATCGGTGGCAAGCTGAATTTCGGTATTGTGGTAGCTGACAATACGGACCGATCCAGGGCCGCGCCCAGGCGTTGGCCGGGCAGTTTCAAGCAGCACGGTCGAGGTGAAGTCCATTGTGGGCAGATTGCCCGTGGTCAACAGGCCTTCAAAATCGGCGATCTGCGCTTCTTGAGCAAATAGAACGCGCGGTAGGGCGTGCGTGTTTTCATAGACGTAGCCGTCGGCGGTTTTTGCGATTAGCGGCAATTCACCGGGCTTGAGAGCCGGGTCGATCTTCTCAATCGGCACCCCGGTTGCGATGTAGCGCAGCCCCAGCAAATCCGAAAATGGCGACCGGTACGACGGCATCAGAACAGAGAAGCCCTTGTCCGAAGGTAATCCGGCATTCACACCCGAGCCACTAGCGCGGCTGTAAGCGCCAAGCTGTATCGGATTATAGCCAAGCGTGTTTTCAAGTTCGTGGGTCAGCGACGCGTTCGGCCAATGAAAGCCGAGGCCTGCAAGTTCGATGCGGTCGCGGCGCGTATCGCTGCGGCTTTGCGACGTCAATTTCTTGAGAAGGGCAATGGTCGGGTTTGCGGTCGATATCTCGAGCACGTCGTACTCGGCCGGAGGCAAGGCGGTGGCGCCACCCGGGCCATTCGAGTAGGCGAGATCGCCGGCCGTGAACAAGGTGATCACCGCGGCGGCGAGGCGTGGTTGGCTGACGCGCAAATGCCGTGCTTGCCAAAGCAGGATCGCCGCGATTGCCGTCAGTACGGCCGCAATCGCAATTGGTCGCCAGGCATAGTCGAGAGTACCGAAGTGGCTGGCGAGCCCAATCATGATGGCAAATGCAGCGACGGGGATGCCCACCATGACGATACGGCGTTGAACGGATACTGGAATCCAAGGATCCGTCAGTAGGCGATGCAAGTCATAGCCGGCCATGACGGAACCAAAAAACCCGATCAGAAAAATAGCGTCCGCTGGCCGCCGGTAAAGATCGACACCGGGAATGACGGCATGCATGGCGGCAAAGGCGGGCGTGTACCAGCCGAGCGCATAGATTGCCGACACCGCTAATCCGGCCGCGAAAACGCGCATGTTGCCGGTCGAGAAAATTCCAGACAGCGCGCCCCAGAAAAAAAGCAAAATCGGCACCGCGCCGAAATACATCTGACCCATGTTCTGGGCGAGGTAGAGGCCGGTGTCTTTCCAAAGTGCGCTCGGCGGTCCCCAATAGATGCCCCCGCCCGACGACGCGAAGACGTCGGGAGCGAGCGCTGTCAAGAACAAGGCCGGGTGGACGGAGCCATGTCCGGCGACGTCGATTGGAATGAAGGGCCGATTGGCATCGGCGACGACGAGGTGGGTCAACGTCACCGGTATCGCAATGACCAGCAGGCCCGCGATCGTCGCGACGACGAGCGGCGGAATGAGGAACTTCGCTCCGGCAGGCTGACGAAATTTCTGCATCACAATGTGAGCGACATACGCGATCAAAAAGTACACAGACAGCAATGCCACCTGGTCGCGCCCGATGACGAGAATGCCGCCGATTGCTCCGGCTGCAATCGCGTACGTCAGCGAGCGGCGCTCAAGCGCCCGGTCGAGACAAAGAAGCACGGCGGGCAAATATGCCAAGCTCATGACTTGGCCGACATGCTGAACGCGCCACGCCATCGCCGCTCCAAAGGCGAAGCTCAACGCCGCCAGCAATCCGCCGGCCGCGTGCCAGCCTTTGTCGCGAAACCACAATATCATGCAAAGTCCACTGACCAGCAGCATCAGCTCCAGCGTCACGTCCTGGGCCCAGGCGGTCGGCGCGGAATTGAGCAGGGCCAGCAGCACATACGGTGGCGAAAACAACAGCGATTGCGGGTCTGCGATCTGCGGGCTGCCCGAAAAAACGTAGGGCGTCCAAAATGGACTTTCGCCCTTGGCAAAGCTGGCCGCCATGAATTGCAACTGTGGAAGAAAATGAGCTTTGGAGTCCCAAGGCACCGTGACGTGACCGCTCAACCAGGGCCAGGCAATTATCAGCCATCCGGCCGCGAAAGTGATTATGGCAAGCTTCAGATCGCCGCCTTGTTTGGCGCGCGTTCCTTGGCTAACTAACAATTGCATGAATAAGCGGTCCCCACTGCGGCCCTATCCCGGCTGGCGGGATCTATATCATCCACCGCCCTGGCACGGGCAAGCGAAACCGAGAGCCCATGGCCGCTAATCGTGGCGCAATTCTGAAGATCGTCGATGACGCGTTGATGGCACCCCTCCTGCGTGCCGCACCGGGCAAGCCGTTCGTTATTGCCCAGCTCGGTCAATCGCTCGATGGCCGTATCGCCACGCTCAGCGGTGACAGCCGCTGGATCAACGGTCACGCCGCCCTCGATCATCTGCATCGCTTACGGGCCAACGTCGATGCGGTCGTTGTGGGGATTGGAACGGCGTTGGCGGATGATCCATTGCTGACCGTCAGGCGCGTCAAGGGCCGCGATCCCGTCCGTGTCGTCATCGATCCGCGCGGGCGCCTGAAGGCAGATGCGCGCTGTTTGGCGCGAGACGGAACGCTTTGCATCGTCATTCACGGGGAGGGCACAGCTATCCCATCGGGCGTTCAATCGCTTGCGCTTCCGATGACAGATCGAGCGATGGAGCCCCAGGATATTGTCATGGGATTATTCAAGCTCGGAATGAGGCGAATACTGATCGAGGGCGGCGCGACGACGGTGTCGGCCTTTATCGAAGCAGACGCCGTCGACCGTCTGCACGTCCTGGTCGCCCCCGTGATTTTGGGATCGGGGATTACGGGCTTGTCTTTGCCGCCTATTCAGCGGCTCGATGAAGCCCGCAGGCCGCAAACCCGCATTCATGTGCTTGACGGAGGCGACGTGCTATTCGATTGTGACTTGAGACAACCAAGCTAAAGGAAGACAGCCATGGCCCAGGATCCGGCCTACGACATTCCGGTTTATACCAAGCCCGCGCGGCGCTTCCATTGGTGGGTAGCGTTGCTGGTGCTGCTGCAAATTCCGCTTGGTCTGTACATGAAATGGCGTGGCGATGAGATGCCCGGCGTCAACGACAAAGGCGAGCCTGTCAAAGGCACCTTTAACGGCATTGCCGATAACGGGCTGACCGATCAGCTGTTCAGTGGTCATAAGCTTATTGGACTTACCATTCTGGCGCTCGTTCTGGCGAGGCTGATCTACCGGCTGAGTAACGGCGCGCCGCGCTCAGACCCGAGCGTTCCTGCGCCGCTGACCGGCCTCAGTCACCTTGTCCATTGGTCGCTTTATCTGTTGCTGATCGCCGTACCGATCGGCGGTTACATCGCAACGTCGTACTATGGCGCAACGGATGTTTTCGGACTGCACTTGCCGGCTGTCACGCCCAAAGATGAGAAATTCGCCGAACGATTGTTTGATTTGCACGGCCTTGGCGGCGAGCTGATCTTGATTCTGGTTGCCATCCACATAGCGGCGGCGATTTTCCACAAATTCGTGCGCAAAGACCGCGTGGTCGAGCGCATGCTACCGACGCGGCGCGCATAAGATTGTTATTGATGTCCTGGCGCAGCGAAGGTGTCGGTATGTCCGACATCGGCGCTGGCGCGTTTGACCTTAACCCAGGCTTCGACGGTTTTGGAATCGACGGCCTTGGTCTCAAGCACTGCGAGAGCGTGGCCGCGCTGTAACTCTTCAATCAACGTGCGATCCCGCGGCTCTAACCGCCACGCGCTGTCGCCTTCGAGCACGCTATAGCCGTTCAAGCGGAACTGGTCGGCAAGGTGAGCCGCAGCCAGCGGACCCAAGGCGATGCCTAAGCCCTTGTCGCGCAATTGATGCTGGTGAAAAGCTGACATCATCTGATTATCGGCAGGACGGTGCGGGCTCCAGCGCTGAACGCCATTGTACGTCAAAACCCCATAGAAGGCGGCGCGACGGGCGGCTAAATGGCTCGCCAGCTCACGGATAAACGGCGCTGAAGCCAAGTCGAAAAACGCCGATCCCGTGACAAGACCGGGTTTTTCGCCGAGCGCCTCGCTCAGATCATGCGCTAGGTCTGCTGTTTTGAAATGAACCTCGATGGCGGTATCGCCTTTGACGAGATGAAGGGTTTCGCCCTCCGTGCGGGCATTATCCGCCCATCGGATCAACGCGTCCTTGGCGTGTGGAATGTGGCCGGAATCATGATCGACCAGGGTCCAGGTTTGTTTTGACGGAAGCAGCGCGCAGGAGGCCCGCAAATTGGCGCCGGTCCCCGCACCGATATCGACGACGTTGACATGATCGCGCAGCGCGAACCAGGCAGAAACCGCTTGTGCAATATCAGAATTGCGGGCGCGCGCATCAGCCGGTTCGCGTAAGCTCAGCCACTCGGGCGAAAATGACGTCATACTTTGAGATCCAAGATGACGGCCGCGATGCGGCGCGCGGTCTCGTGCCACGTTGGCAAAGTGCGTCCGATATCCCAAGCGGCGTCTGCAAGGTTGTCGCGCAATCGTTTGTCGCTCAAGGCGCGGCGCAAGGCGTTGGTCATTTCCGTTACATTACCGGGCGCGACGTGCAATGCCGCAGACCGGTGCGCGGTGTCGCCAGCAGCGCCTCCCGTTGCCGTCACGATGGCCAAGCCGCGCGACATGGCTTCAGCAAGCACCATGCCGTAACCTTCAAACAACGATGCCGACACAAACAGATCTGCGCTTTCATAGAACCGGTCGAGGGTGGCCGGAACGACTTTCCCTGCCAGGGTGACCCGATCATGAAGACCGCATGCTTGTATCTTGTTTTGGAGAGTCTCAACGGCGCGGGGATGGCGGTCAAGCGCGCCTGCAATCGTCAATCGCCAATCGATATCTTGCAAGGGCTCGAGAGCCGTGACGAGCAGATCGTAACTCTTGCGTGGAGATACGGCGCCGACCGCTAGAATATGCAGGGGCGAACCGGTGCCGGTGGCCCGTTGTGCCGGATCGGTACCGGGTTCCGCGACGGTCAGCTTCGAGGCGTCGAGCGCCATCTCGCTGACCAGAATGCGCGCTGTCGCCCGGCTCGTCACCACAACATGGTCGGCACGTCCGAGCGCCGCTTGTTCCGTGGCTTTGAGTTCGACCTTGCGAGCGTGTGGTAGCTCGGTTTCAAGAAAGAGCGGATGATGGACAACAGCAATCACGCGGCGGCCTCCACAGCCGGCGAGTGCGGCTGGGAAAGCTCCATACGCTAAGCCATCGACCAAGAGGGTCGCAGACTGAGGCGTCGCCGCAATGAGTCTGGCCGTTTTCTCCAAATCTTGCGGGGTTGGATTTGGGAACGAGTCGGGCATGGCCAGATGGTCGATTTCAATGCCGAAATCCGGCAGCAGCTCCAGCACACGCCGGTCGTAAGCGTAACCGCCCGTCGGGCTCCGTAAATCGCCAGGAATGGCAAAAATCGCATCAGACACGAAGTGGTCCTTCAAAGCTGGCGCGGGCCAGATCAGTCTCGTGCAGGGTTACGCGGACTTTAGCAAGCTCCTTGGCATCGCCACCAAGCTCGCCGTCGCGCGCGGCCTTCGCCATGCCGTCGAAGACATATTTGCACAAGAACTCTGTTGTGGTGAGATGTCCCTTGAATTGCGGTAAAATATCGAGGTTTTGGTAATTGAGCGGCTTTAAAGTTTTACTTAAGATTTCAAGAGCGGCGCCGATATCGACGACAACGTTATGAGAATTGAGAGTTTCGCGAAAGAACGCAACATCAACAACAAAAGTTGCGCCATGCATGTGCTGGGCCGGACCAAAGAATGGATCTGGCAGGGAGTGGGCGATCATGATGCGGTCGCGGACTTCGACGGAAAACATGCTCGGATTTGTCCTCAATTGCCAGGGTAGAGAATGACCGGTGCCGGGCCGGTCGCGTCATTGGAAAAGATCGTCCCCAGCTGCGCCGCCACATCCTCAAAGGCAACGTCCGCGGCGACGAGATGATCGAGAGCGGGATCATCAAGCAGGGACAAGGCGAGGGCGAGGCGGTCGTGGTGCGTGACGGTGGCGCGCCGCCCTGGCGCAACGTGGCCGACCTGCGAGCTCATGATCGTTAACCGCCGGCTGTGGAACGCGCCGCCGAGGTGAAGCGCAACCGGCTTGGCGCCAAACCAGCTCATCTCAACGATGCGGCCTTCAAACGCCGAATACTCAATGGCGGCTTGCAAGCCCGCGGCACTGGCGCTGGTATGGAAGACGAGGCGGTTGTCGGCCGGGGCAGCGCCAACAACGGTGAAGTTCAGCCCAAGTTTTTCGGCAATTTCACCGCGTCCAGGGTCAATGTCGCAGATCGTGACGTTGGTCCCCGCCATGCGCCTGGCAAGATGCGCCGTCAGAAGCCCAACTGTTCCGGCGCCAATCACCAGGATTTTGTCGCCAGGCCCCGTGCCCGCATCCCAATGGGCATTGAGGGCTGTTTCCATATTGGCGGCAAGGGTCGCGCGCCGGGCCGGAATGCCGTCTGGCACGATCACAAGTTTTTGCTCCGGAACCTGAAAAAAATCCTGGTGGGGGTGCAGACAAAAGACCGTTTTACCAATCAGCGTTTCAGATCCGGCGGTGATAACGCCAGCCGCCGAATAGCCGTATTTGATGGGGAACGGAAAGCTGCCCGACTGCAGCGGGCAGCGCATGGCGGTCCATTGGCTTTCGGGCACCTGGCCTTGGCTGACGAGACGCTCTGTGCCGCGGCTGATCAGGCTGAAAAGCATTTTGACGCGGGCGTCACCGGCACGCGGAGCGTCAAGCCTTTCTGCCCTCAACTCGGCGATGCCGGGCTTGACGTACCAAAGTGCGCGGGCCACCACGATCTGGCCCATTGCCCGGCGCAGAACTGCGGGTGACTTGCCGTCCATTCTTTTCCTCGAAGCGTTGGCGAAAAAAACAGATGAGCGACATGGTGCTAAGTTCGCGAGACAGCAACGCCGCGATTGCCGACACGAGGCTTAACGCACCGGCGGGTGTTCAGGCAAACGATACGCTCAACCGGCGCCGCTTGATCGTGTTAACTTTGAACGCCGCGACGTGGCTGGCGCTGATGTATTGGGCTTCGTCGATTTTGGGCCTTGGGGGTTGGACCGCAGTCAATGCCCTAGTGCTGGTTTGCTTCGGGATCGGCGCGCTCTGGCCGGTATTGGGATTTTGGAACGCTGTGCTCGGTCTGTGGTTGCTGCGCCGAGCAACGCCGCTTGCATGCGTCGCGCCATTTTTAGCGGCGGCCGGACGGGCTGAACGGTTGACCGTCAAAACGGCGATTCTAATGACGCTGCGCAACGAAGATCCGCTGCGTGCGCTGACGCGCCTCGCTATCGTCAAGGACAGTTTGGAGCGGACCCGGGACGGAGGCCAGTTCAGCTATTTCATTTTGTCGGATACCAACGACACAGCCATCGCGGCCGCGGAGGAATTCGCCGTTGCAGGGTGGCGCAAAGACAGCGGCGACGCCGGGCGCATCGTCTATCGCCGCCGCGACCTCAACAGCGGATTCAAGGCTGGCAATGTCCGAGATTTTTGCGAGCGCTGGGGCGGCGGCTTTGAGCTGATGCTGCCGCTTGACGCCGACAGCTTGATGACGGGCGAGGCCATCGTCAATCTCGTCCGCATCATGCAGGCAAATCCTCAAATTGGCATTCTCCAGAGCCTGGTCGTCGGAACGCCATCGCATTCGGCATTTGCGCGGATCTTTCAATTTGGCATGCGGCTAGGCATGCGCACTTACACCATGGGGCAAGCCTGGTGGGCTGGCGACTGCGGACCGTATTGGGGGCATAACGCGGTTGTACGGGTCAAGCCGTTCTACGAGGCTTGCGACTTGCCGGTGCTGGTGGGCAGCCCGCCGCTCGGGGGGCCGGTTCTTTCCCATGATCAGGTCGAAGCGGCGTTGATGCGGCGCGCTGGGTTCGAGGTTCGCGTCATGCCGATAGAAGGCGGGTCGTATGAAGACAATCCGCCGGACGCGCTCGAGTTCATCCGCCGCGATGTCCGCTGGTGTCAGGGCAATATGCAATATCTCAAACTCTTGACAACGCCAGGGCTTGAACCGGTCAGCCGGTTTCAGCTGCTGTGGGCGATTTTGATGTTCGCCGGCATTCCAGCTTGGACCATCATGATTGCGCTGCTGCCGCTCGCCGCAACTCATGCCCAGATCATCACCGATTATCCGTTCATGTCCGCGAAGCTGCTCTACGGAACGTTTTTAGCTATGTATTTGGCCCCAAAAATTGCCGGTTTCATTGATGCGATGCTCACCAAAGGCGAGGTTAAGCGGTTTGGCGGAGCGTTTCGTTTCCTGTCGGGCGCGGTGATCGAGCTGATATTCTCGTTTCTGCAAGGGGCGGTCTCGACCATTCGAATCTCCATATTCATGATGGGATTGCTATGGGGCCGCTCGATCGTTTGGGGCGGACAAGCCCGCGATCCGCGCGGCTTGACGTGGCGCGAAGCGACGGAGGCGCTGTGGCCGCAACTGGCGTTCGGAATTGCGATTTTCGGAACGCTTTACGCGGTCTCGCCGAAGCTGTTGCTGTGGAGCTTGCCGCTGACGGCGGGTTACCTTCTCGCCATACCTTTTGCGGTTGTGACGGCTAGTCCGCGGCTCGGCCGCTTCATGCATCATTACGGCATCGCGGGCATCCCCGAGGATTTCGCTCCGCCGTTTGAGCTCGAAGCGCTGCAGACGAAAATGGCAACGCACCTATGACATCAGCCGCGCTGCAAGGTGTCTTCCGGTCGTTGCGCCTTTATCACGGCGACACCGCCTCGAAGACCGCGATGGACCAGCTGTATGGCCAGTTCATCAAGCCCGGAGACCTCGTCTACGATATTGGCGCGCACGTCGGAGATCGCATCTCGTCATTCCGCCGCCTTGGCGCGCGAGTCGTCGCTCTCGAACCACAGCCGCTGTTGATGCGGACTCTCAAGCTCATTCATGGCCGCGATCCAGCCGTGATGCTGGTGCCGGCGGCGGCGGCAGCTGAAATTGGCGAACACGTTTTGCATCTCAACACCCGCAATCCGACAGTCTCGACCTTATCGGACACGTTCATGTATCAAGCGGGTATCTCGGCCGGTTGGGAGGGGCAAGTCTGGGACGAAGCGATCACCGTACCAGCCATCACACTCGATCGCTTGATCACGACGTTCGGGCCGCCGGTCTTTGTCAAAATCGATGTCGAAGGATTTGAGGATGAAGTCCTCGCCGGCTTGTCGCAAAGCCTTCCCGCGTTGTCGTTCGAGTTCACGACCATCGCGCGGGACGTGGCGTTGCGCTGCATCGAGCGGCTTTCGAAGCTGGGCAATTATGGTTACGACGTCGCAATCGGCGAAAGCCAACAGTTAACATTCGGGCGGATGCTGCCGGCTTCGGAAATGTCGCTACATATCAGCAACTTACCGCATGAGATAAATTCTGGAGATACTTATGCCCGCTTAGTCCAGCCGGGTTAAACTGAGTATCGGATAACAGTTTGGAGAACGGAATGCGGTCGTTTTTTGCTTCTTTGGTTTTAACCTTCCTGGTCGCGATGGGGCTTTTCGAAGCTGCCACTGCCGCCTCCCTCGACGGCGTGGCGGTCGACGTCAAGAACGAGAGCGAGGCCGTGCTGTGCGCCGAGAAAGACAACGTCGCGCTGGCGTTCGCCCACAAGGACGTGCGCTCGTTCCGCATCGAGGCGGCACACCCGATTTATCTGTCGGCCGGCTTGCGCGATAATTTCGAAGCCGATTGGACGGCCTGCGATATGAGCGCCGATCCGTCGTACGCCGCACCCGGTCAGCCGCGCAAAGTCACGCTCTACGAGGAAACCGATCTGTGGGTTGTCGGCTATGCTTTCCCAGCGTTCTGGCGGCCGTCGAATGCAACGGTGCGGATCGGCGACCGGGTCGAAAAAGGCTTGCACCTCATCCAGGTTTGGCTGCTGCGGACCGACGGGGCGGAAGAAGTGCTCGTGCTCTATCCGCAAGACGGCTATTGGCGGCCCCGGCCGATGACGCCGCCGAGCATGCGCAACACCGGCTACGGTTCGTCGTTTCTGGTTGGCCCCATCGACCGCGAGGGCCGCCCGCACGTTAAAATCAAGGAGGTCTCGTTCGATCCAAAAACGCGCACCTTCACGCTCGAATTCGAGAAGGGCGGCAATGCTACCGTCATGATGGCGTCGACCGACAGCAACCGTATGGCGCTCGACGTGACGTTCGATAAGCCTATCGACGGCAGTCCGTTTGCGATGCTGCGATCCATGTACGTGACCGAGTTCAACAATGACGTCGCTAGAATTGCAGTGCGCGAGAAGGGCGCTCACAGTTGGCGCGAGGACAACATCATGAAGTTCGATCACGCCACAGCGACGGACGTCTGGGCGGGCCGGCTCGCGCCCTCGCAGCACAACACGTCTTCGCCAGATCTGGTGTTCAATAGCTTTTCAGACGGGCCGTATCCGAAGCGCCCCAAAAACGAGCCACCGCCTGGGTCACCGGTGAAGAAGTAGGGAGAGTCGCCTCAACCTCTCAACAGCCGCTCATACTCGGTGTGAGCTCCAATCCAGAACCATTGGAAGCCATCCTGCGCCTCGAGCGCCATCGCGCGGTATTTGATACCGACACGAGCCGACCAGACCCGGGCCTTGACGCGCTTGAAGTGTAGCGAGGGATGTTTGGGATCGCCCTTGAGCAGAGCAAAGCTCTTGTCGGCGAGCTTTTGGACATCGGCGGGGAGAGAATCGTAAAACGGCTGGAAGCGCGGGTCCTTGAAATGGCGGAGTGGCGCGCTGTTCAAAGGTCTTGCCTGCGGCCGGCCTTATGATTGGCTTCGACGTCCGCCAGGATCTTGTCCAGCTTGCCCGAGGCAACGTCGCGTTCGATCCTTTCATCGAGCAGATGTGCGTCAAGTTCCTCGAACCACCGGCGCAGGCGGTCGAGATCGTGAGGCGCCAACTCTGAGATGGCCTTTTCGATATCTTCGATCTTCATCCTCTAATTCTAGCAGAACATTGACTTGCTGAGCAAGTCGCCGCCTCGCACGCCGTCTTGCAAAGGCGGGTGATAGGGAGATTCCGCTCACCACTTCAGCTCCACCATCGCCCCAAGCGCGCTTGGTGTGCCGGGGGTGAAGAGTGCGGCGAGTTTGGCAGGTGAGAGGGTCGCGCCCTCCATGGTTTCGTGGCGGTGGATGCCGGAGGCAACGAACAGGGCGTCGCAGCCGTAGTTCTCGGCGCCCGTCAAGTCGGTGCGGACGGCGTCTCCGATGACGAGACACTTAGTCCGCGAAACGTTGGAGTCGCGCAGCGCCTCAGCCTTGTGATGCGCGGTTTCGTACGCGCTCAGGTGCGGCTTGCCGGCCCAGTAAACGTCACCGCCCATGTGCTGATAAATGTCGGCCAGCGCGCCGGCGCAGTAGAGCAGCGAGCCGCCGACATCGACGACGAGATCGGGATTAGCGCACACAAACGGCAGTTTCAGTTGCAAGGCTTGGCTTAGCAGAGAGCGGTAGTCGTCCGGTTTTTCATGACGGTCGTCGGTGAGACCCGTGCAGATGATGGCCTCGGCATCCTTGAGGGCGACGGAACGGGCAGTCAGCGCCGTGAACAGAGCAGAATCGCGCTCCTGCGGGCCAATGCAATAGAGCTTTTTGAATCCGCGCTCCGCCAAGTGGGTGAGCGCGATATCGCCGGAGGATACGATGTCGTCGTAAGCAGACGTTGGCACATGGCAGCGCGCCAGCATAAATTCGACGCGGGCCTTGGGAACCGGCGCGTTCGAGACCAAAATCACCGTGCCGCCGTTCGTACGAAAGCGCGCGAGCGCGGCACAAGCCCCTTCAAACGCCGTCAGCCCATTGTGAACGACGCCCCAGACGTCGCAAAAAAGCACATCGTAGCGGCCAAGAAGTTCGCCGGCGTTTGCCAGGATCGGCGGCGGGCCGTTGGCTGGAGATCGAGCAGGGGAAATGGTCAAGCTGCCATCGTTACGTTTGAGGGGAACCATACGTAACAAGCAAGCCCGATTTACCCCGGTAGATCAAGTCTTGTAAGGACGGCAACACCTCACAACCGCAACCGCTTAAAATCCGATCCGCCCGCGCGATAAGCCGCGCGCAACGCCGCCGAGAAATTCGCCGGTTTCGCGCGTCGATGGCCCGGCGCTTCGAGAAGCGGACGGCGTGCGCTCCCGTTCCGGCCTCGCGGCCCGTCGCGGTGTCTCGGCGGCGGGCGCGGAGCTGGCTGACGGGGCACTTGCCTCGGCGTCGGCGGCTGCAGCGAGTGCCGGCCTGCCCTGCTCGACCCAGGCCGAGAATTGCAGGTCCGACCGGCTTTTTATCAATTCATACTGCCCGCGATTGAGATAACCGGTCGGAACAAGTCCGGCCGATGACTGGAAGGCGCTGATGGCCTTGCGCGTACCGCTGGTGATCGTTGATCCCGTGCTGGCTGTCGTATGTCCAAGCAAGATCAATCGAACATTGATATCGCGCAGCTGCTCGCCGGTTAAGGCCAGATCCTTCTCGCTGGTTTTGTCGGCACGCTGGCCGCGAAGTTCATTGGTAACGCTGCCGGCTGGGTTGAGCGTGCGCGATGCAGTGCCGGCCGCAGGTGCGTCAATCGAAGCGGTGGTTTGCGCCTGTCCTGGTGCCGCCGGAGCTGCGCCGCCGGCCGCGACCCCGGGACCGGACTTCATATAGAACTCCGAAATCAGCGACGAATTGGTCCAAGGCTGCTGATGATCGTCCGTTGCCTTCGAGACATCGCCCCGGACACGCTTCATCATCAGATCGATATCAAGGTTCGGTGTTTCCAAATGTGCCAGCAGCGCGGTCGTGAATGGACTGTGCTTGCCGGCCCCATCCGAAGCGACTGTGCCGGGCGCCGTCGCAAAGGCAATCATTGTGCCCGATGCGCTTTGGGTATCGACGGGCGCCATGCCCGACATTGGGTTGAGGGACCTGGAACGCGTCGCGCCCATGGATCGCGAAAGCTGAGCGGCCAAGGGATTGTCGCGGCAAGCGTCAAGAATGACAATTTTGACTTTGGCGTCGCGCTGCAGCTGCCGCATCACGGAGTCGAGCTTGACGGCATCGAACTCAAGATCGCGTTCGTCCTTGAGTGCGGCGTCGACAGGAACCAAGTAATTTTCGCCCGCGACCTGCATGCCGTGTCCGGCGTAGAAAAATAACCCGGCATCGGCTCCCTGCAGCGCGCGCGAGAATTCCTTCAGCTTGGCCGTCATGTCGGAATTCTTGAGATCATAGCCTTGAATGACTTCGAAACCGACACGTCCGAGAGCGTCGGCGACGGCCCGGCCATCTTCACGCGGATTTGCAAGTTCGAGCGGCGCTTTGTAGGCACCGTTGCCGATCACAAGGGCGACGCGTTTTTCGGCCACTGACGGCCCGCAGCCGAGCCCGATCCCAAAAATAATCGCGACGAAAAAATAAATAAATTGCTTCATGACCGAGTCCCTCGCAGAGCCGATCGATCCAGTTGAATGACGGTCATCATACGCGGGTTGACGGCGTTTGCCAATTCACGTCCGCAGCTATTCTCCACTTGCCCCAGACGGCACATGCTCAACGCCTCCGGGATGGCGCTCGTCGCCACCAGGGGGAGCGGGCGCCGGCGGGGCCGCAGATTCGGGCTGCTTCGCCGCTGCGTCTGAATTGGGTTGCGACTTGAAATTCCAACTGCGAGATTTAGCAGGCGCAACAGAAGGTTGCGGCTTCGGGCTTGGTTTTGCGTCGTCTTTAGCAGCCGGCGGGGGCGTTGCCGCGCCGGGATCCGGCTTCGCTGTTGTCTGCGGCGAAGGCGAGGCGGTTTCGGCGACAGCGGTATCTGTAAACGCCGCTATGGCGCCAATCCCAATCAAGAGCGCCGTATACCCTGAAAACCTTGATGACGTGTCCTTGGACATTTTAAGCCTCCCATACCTGTAGCGACAACCCACCGGAGCCATCGCCGTCCGCGGGCTTGCTCGCTCTATCCTATCACCATGACGTGCCATCCTCTACGTACTCGTGCCGGTCAACACGGCGGCAATGCTTGTGAAGGCTCGTTGTCTTTGGACCTTTGAGGCACTATTGTCCGCAATATTTGCGATTGGATTTTGCGTCAATGATGTCCAATGTTAGGCGGACGGGGAGACTGAGGCGGATATCTTGGTTCCGGCTTCTCATCGCGACAGTCTGCCTTGCGGTGATCGCAGCCCTTCTTTTCGCTCCCGCGTTCGCGCCATGGGTTCTCAGGTACGAGCACTGGACGGCGGATTGGCGGACTGCCTATTTGTCGGACCGTTCGCCAGCCCCCAATCCCAAGATTGCCGTCGTCATCATCAACGATGAAACGCTGAAAGATCTGCCGAGTTCTCCAATTGATCGCGGCCTTCTCTCCAGACTTGTGACAGCCATCAAGGAGTCTGGAGCCCAGAGCATCGGCCTCGATATCCTGTTTCTCAAAAAGACCGACGACGCCAAGGATCAAGCGCTGATCGAGACTCTCAAGTCTTCGCCAGTCGTTCTCGGCGCTTTGGATGAGCGCGGCGATCTCCAGCCCTTCCAGCGCCAATATCAAACAAATTTTCTCGGCGCCACCGGCAAGCCGGTGGGCTACCTAAATCTGCGCATCGAGCGCGACGCCGTGGTGCGGTATGCAGCGCAACCCGCCAGCGGATCCTCGTATCCTAAAAGCTTCGCACGTCAGATGGCAGAATCTGGCAACGCAAGACCCGTTGACAAAGGGGAACCCGTGCCTTGGACCTTGGATCCAGACGAAGGCCAACGGGCGATCTTGACGGTGACGGCGCAAGACATCCTCGATAAACCCGATAGCGCGTCTGCCAAGCTTAAGGGCCGCATCGTACTGGTTGGCGGCGATTTTCAGAATCGCGACCGCCACCGCGTGCCGCTGTCGGTGCGCGACGGTGAAGAGATGACGGGCGTGATGATCCACGCGCACATGCTGGCCGGCCTCCTCGACCCGGCAATCGCCGTGCACGAGCTCGAGCCGGGACGCGCGCGATGGTTCTTGCTCGCGGTCGGCGTTCTCGGCTTCCTTCTCGGCTGGCTGTTATGGCAATCCAATACGGTGGGATTTATCAGGTGGACGCTGGCCACCTCGCTCCTGATTGCGCTCGACGCCGTCACGTTCAAGACGTTTCATCTGCTGCTGCCGTTCACGCTCGCTTTCGTTGTTTGGTTTGCGAGCGTGACGGCCGGACGCGCCTTGCACCTTTTCAAAACGTCATTGCGGGTTTCGCGCTCGCAGGTTCAAACGTGAGCGAGACGTTTCCGTAAAGTGCCTAAAAATTACAATTATTTCAATGAGTTAAAAGTGGTGCCGACTGTAGGATTTGAACCTACGACCCCCTGATTACAAATCAGGTGCACTACCACTGTGCTAAGTCGGCGATTGGGTGAGCGAGCGGCGGCTTCAAGCCACCATGGCCGCGCCGCTTATAGCGCGATTGTTTCTCGAGAACCAGCCCGCACAACACTTAGCCGCGCATAGAGGTCGATGAGCTCGAAACCGCCGGCGCGGGTCAGCGTGTGAGGCCCGAGAATTTGGCTATTCCGCGCGAACGAGAGCGGTCCAAGCGTGATTTCCTCGAAGCGGCGCGGGTCGAGGGTGGTGATGTGTTTCAACGTCATCTGGCCGCCGTAGCCACGCGAACAATCTTGTGACGCCCGGATCAAATTGCCGCCGTCCTGCCAGAAGGCGCCGGCCGGACGGGCCGAGGTGGCATCGACGAGGACAGGGTTGCGGGCATGCGGCCGCCACGGGCCGGTGAGTTTGTCCGACCAGAACAGCGACAGCGCGTCCCAGCTTGAACTTTGATACGCGGTGGTCGCCGCCGCGATCCAGAAATGTCCGAGATGGGAAAATAACGTCGCGTCGTGGAGGGCCACGTCAATGATGCGCTGAGCTTTGACCCAGCGGTCCGGAAAACGTTCGGCGCGGTAGAGATCGAGCCCGCCGGAGGCTGCAGCTTCGGGCAGCATCCAGATCTCGCCGCCGTGGGCGAAAACCTGCGGGTAGGACAGATGATGCGGCGCATTGAGCACGGGCGCGGGCTTTGATGCGTTGCCGTCCTCTGAAATCGTGAAGTGCGAGATGATACCCTTTTGGGTGTGCGCCGGAAATTCCTCGATGAAAACGTGGGTCGTGCCCTCGTGTCCGAACGCAAATGGGTCGGCGTAGTACCGCTGGCCGTCGTCGGGCAGAATTTGGAAGTCCCGCACATCGAGCAGGCCCGGCTGCGGTAGCGCATCGTTCGCAAGTTTGCGCCAGCCGACATGCCACTTGGGCGCGTCGCCACCAACGCGCTCGCGGACGCGGCCGAGTTTTCGGTACGCGCGTTGCGAAGCGAATGTGCCGGCCGAGCGCAGCAACGACCGTCGCGAAGCGTCGACCGGGCCAGCCGTTGACGGTGGCGGCGGAGGCCGCTCGCCGGCGGCGATGCGTGCGACGGTCAGGATCACGCCTTCCACCAGCCGCGATATGGATTGATCGAGCGAAGCTGCCAGCCGCGAAGGTGTTTCGAGTGCTGCGCGTCCAATCGGCCAGACATGGCCATTGCTGTCGGCCAGCGTGACCAATGGCGCGTGGCCATGCAGGAGGGCGTGAAACAAGGCGTGGTCTTTTGGCGAACCGTCAAAATGAGGACGCAGCGTTCGCTTCGACGTCGCGGCCGGCGCACTGGCAGTCGACAGATCGATCTCGAGTTCGACCTCGAGTTCGATCGGGGCGGGCCGGCTTGCGGAGAACGCTGCGAAATCAGCGGCAAGCAGCCGTGCCGAAAAGCGCTCTGGGCCGGCGCGCGTGCGGGCAAAGTCGAAGTCGAGAATGGCCGTCAAACTGACCGGAAGCGCATCCTGAGTGTCCCGAAATTGCACGCGCATATCGTGTCCGGCGGCGCGCAACGCCTCGGTTACGGCAAGCTGCCAGCGAAACAGCCGGGCGCGGTCAAGGTGAACGACGATGTTCATCGCCGGAATGCCCCCTCGTATTGAATGACAGTCTTGAATAACCAGCCTACGGCGCCGTAGGACGCGCGCATGGCCCGAGGCTCGCATATCTGCCTGCAAGCGGCTAGATAAGAACTCACCGTCTCAAAGGGCGCAAATACAAGTCGGAACCAAGATGCTCTTACGTCAGACGCTGCTGTATTTGCCGGCCCAAGTGGTCGGTCCGATCCTGCAGTTCATCTCCGTTATTTTGTGGACCTATTTCCTCTCGCCCCAGGAAATGGGTGTGTTCGCGCTTGTCAGCGCGGCGCAGGAATTCACCTACATTGGTGCGCTGTTCTGGTTCACCCTTTACACCATGCGGTTTTACGATAAATCCGCCGCGCCGAGCGCGCGCCGTATATTCCTCGATACTGAAAGCGGCGTTCTCGCCATCGGTTCTTTGGCAACGGCAATAGCGGTTTTGACGTTGCCGCTGTTTGTGGATGGCACTTGGAATATGGCGCTGGTGACGGCGGCCCTCGCCTATTGCTTGTCGCGCACGATCGCGACACACCTGACCGACCGTGCCCGCACCGCCGCCGACACCTTCGCATATTCGGTGTTGCAGATTACCTGGCCGCTTCTCGGCTTGGCGCTGGGTTGGCTGTTTGTAACGATATTTGCGCCAACGGCCGCGTCGGTGTTGTGGGGATATGCGGCGGCTCAGATCATCGCTCTCGGATTTGCTGTTTTCCGGCTTGAAATAAGCCTCAAGCCTTTGGCGTTTTCGCCCGGCATGATTAGGAGCGCGCTGCGCTACGGACTGCCGCTGGTGTTTGGCGGCCTGTTCGTCTGGCTCGCCAATAACGGCATCCGCTTCGTCATCGAAGGTCACGGCGGCACCGCAGCCGTAGGTCTGGTGACGGTTGGATGGGGCTTGGGCCTGCGGGCCGCGGCGTTCTCGGCGATGCTGGTGACGGCGGCGGCTTTTCCGCTTGCGGTCCGGCGGTCTCGCGAGCATGGGCCAGCCGAGGGTCAGGCGCAGTTGATTGAAAATGGCGTGCTTTTATTGGCGATCCTGGCGCCGGCTGCGGCAGGGCTTTGGGCGATCTCGACGCCGCTGGTTGAACGCATCGTCGCAGGGCCGTTCCGCGAGATGACGGCGGCGGTGTTGCCGTGGGCAATCATCGCGGGGGCGGCGCGCAACATGCGCATTCATTTCGCAGAGCAGGTCTTCCTGCTGCGCGAGGAAACCATGGTGCCGCTTGGCAACGATGCCGTCGATGGCGTTCTAACGCTTGGCGCAGGGGCGATCGGTTTGAGTTATTTTGGTCTTCCCGGCTCCATCATGGGGGCGGCAATCGGGTCCATCATCAGCCTGATCGTAACATTGCTGTGCGGCGCCTATTGGCACAAATTTACCTTCCCTCTAGCGCATTTCGTAAAGATTGCGTTTGCGACGGCTTCAATGGTTATGGCTTTGTCGCAATTGCCGATCCTGGCCACAACACTGTCTCTCACCCTTGCTGTTGCCCTCGGCGCGACTGTTTACGCCATTGTGCTCGCGGCTCTCTATCCTCAAGCGGCGGCGCAGACGGCGGGCAAGCTCAGACGACTGGTTGGGGCATGAACCTTAACATGAGCACGGAGGGTCGCTTGACGGGACCGCCTGTCAGCTTGGCATGAACTTAGTATATCAAAAGTAGCGCTTCTGGGTCTCGTTGATCCGCCGCCAGGGAACAAAAATGCAGTATCGCTTAAGTGTTATTCATTCGTTCGATCCGTTTAGCGCCAAGGTTGGCGGGCTTGAAACCTTCGTTCGTGACATGATCGGGCATTTGCCGCCCGACTTCTCGTTCCTGATGATTGGCGTCGATGCCTCGGGTCAACGCGAGCTTGGCCGGATCACGCGCGAGAGCTTTCGCGGTAAATCAATCGATTTTCTCCCCGTGCTGCATTATTCGGAAGACCGCGCGCGCGAGGCTGCGAAAAGTCTCAAAGACTCGATCAACTTTCAATTCATGCACGGCTTGATCCGCTATCTGCCGGCAGTCCGGCGAGCCTTGAAGGAAACGCCGACAAGCGTCGATCTCCAGCGCGTGGAATTCGCGACCCTGGTCAAGGGTCTGGGCGTGCCATTCGTGCAGATGCTGCACGGTGAGGGTGCGCCGAAGCTGCAAATGGATTCGCTTCTGAAAAGTTATCGCTACGTACACAATCTCAACGAATGGCTGGCGGTCAAAGCGTGCGACAGATTTTTGTGCGTCAATCCGATTATCACCGATCGCATCCGGGCGTCGTATCCTGCGAGCGCCAATAAAATTCAAACGCAATCGACATGGGTGGACACGGCGCGCTTTGCGCCGACGCCCTTTCCGGAAGCACGAACATTTCGCGTGGCATTTGCTGGCCGGCTCGATCTTTTCAAAGTGCCCTCGCTGATGTTCAAGACGATGGCGAAGCTGTCGGAAAAATTAGCCTTGCAAGGCTGCAAGGGCGAGTTCCACTACATGGGCACTAGCGATCCGCACCGGTTTGCGGAGTTCAAAGCCATCGAGGACTATTCGGTCTTGCACGGCTTCAAAAATGCCGCCGGTGTCGCCGAGGTTTTATCAAACGTGCACGCCGGCATTTTGACATCCGAATTCGAAGGCATGCCTTTTTCGGTGCTCGAAACCCTGGGCTCCGGACGGCCGGTTTGCGCCATCAACCTGCCGCAGCTGGCATGCGTGATCAAGGACGGCGTCTCAGGGCAGTTGGTCGCACGGTTGGGCGATGCCAACGATATGGCGGAGCGGTTGTCGGATGCGTTCGTTACAGTCCGCACGGCAATGCTCGACGGGGCCATCACGCCGGAAGGCGTGGCTCACGAAATCCGCGAATTCACACCCGAAATTCAACTTGGCCGCGTCTATGAAACCCACCGCCAGATTCAAAACCGCCGCTTCCGCAAGCCCAAAGCCAGTGCAGCTTGACGACTAAAGCGCCCGCATGGGCGTCAGCGGGTCTCGAGCTGACTTTTGATCCAGCTCCATAAAAATTCGCCGTGCCGCCTCGAGATCGCCGGCCGCCAAAGCGTTCCAGCGCGCGACGTTGGCCAGCGCTGCCGTTGACGCGTGCTGCCGCCATCCTGGTTTCGAGATCAGAGCCATGATCGCGGCGGCGGCTTCATCGGGTATTGCCGGATCAATGAAAGTGCCCGAACTGCCAAGAACCTCGCGGAAGACCGGTTGCCCAGGCGCAATCACGGGCAGACCGCCGAACTGCGCTTCCAGTAACGGCAACCCAAGCCCCTCGTCGTGTGACGTGCACAGGTACACGTCGGCGTCGGCCATGACGCGGCGCACGTCAGCTTCACTGAGATAGCCGTGAACGGTGACACCGGCGTGGGATTGTACGCGTTCGCAATCAGCACCCCAACCAGCGCGCCCGATAATATGAAGCTCGGCTTCAGGACTATGCCGGGCGCGCAAAGCATCGAGGATCGTCAACGCCGCCGCATAATTCTTGCGCGGTTCGACGGTGCCGAGAGCGACCAGTTTCAAGGGCCGCCGAACATCGCTCGCGTGAATGCGGTTTGCGGCATCAAGTTTGAAGACGTTGGCAACGCTCGGGCGATAGAGGCGGATCCCGGCGTCATCGCCAACGAAGTTCTGCAGATCGGCCCTGGTCTTCTCCGAATTGACGAAGAAATGCTTGAACGTCCGCGCGGCTAAAGAAAACGCCGGAGCCATATAGATGCGGGCTCTGGCACCTAAATCCTGTTTACGTGTGATGAGAAACGTATCGTGGACATACAAAATGGCGCGGCGGCGAAACAGCGCGAAAACAGGTGACGGTGGAAATCCAGGAAAGATAAATCGTGCATGAGGATGGATCATGGCCAGCCAAGGCAACAAAAATTGCTGCCGCAGGATCATCGAGAAAACGCCCTTCGAACGTACGGGAATAACCTCGGCGCCGTCAAAATGGGTTTTCTCGAATTGCTCGATGGAAACGCGTTCGATGCCGGTGACATGACGGCCAAGATGCGTCAAATCGAGATAGACCCGGGCGGTTTTTCGAGCGGCCGGCGTCATGTCCTGTCCTGACTTTACGAAATTACGCGCGTTTGGCCGCTCAAATTTGGGAGCGCCGCGCCGCCGGAACTGCGGGCATTGCCAAGAACCTCCGCAATCAGTGCTTCATAAGCGGGCACGCGGACGTCGAATGAGAATTCGTCGGCGCGTCTGCGGCGAAGGCCAGGATCACCGGTATTGTCGAGCGTCCGGTTGATCGCATTTGCAAGCTGCTGCGCATTATCGATAGCGACAATGCGGCCGAATTCTCCGTGATTGAGAATTTCCTGCGGCCCGGCGCAGTCGGTCGCGACGACCGGCAAGCCATAAGCCATCGCCTCGACCACGACGTTTCCAAATGGCTCGCTGTTGGATGACAACACAAAGCACTTGGCTTGAGCATAGTGGGCCCACGGCTTTTCGCTGTATCCGGGCAAGCTCACCCGGTCTTGCAAACCGAGCTTTTCGATTTCCGCGACGATCTTGCCGTGCTCGGAGCCTTTACCGAGGATCACTAAGCGCGCGCCCGGCCGGTTGAGGAGAGCGAAGGCCCTGATCAAGGTGACGAAACTCTTCTCCTTGACGAGACGGCCGACCGCCAGAATGATTTCTGGTCTGGCTCTCAGCTCAGCTTCGGTTGGGACGGGCGCATCTGCGGGAAAAAATACCGGATTGAGGATCGACACGATCTTCTTGGATCGCGCGCCCCATTTTTCGATCAGCTCGTCACGCAAACCGTTCGATACCGCCACCGTGCGATCCGAGATGGCGCTGAGAATTGGTAGTCCGAGGTACGTGGCGTGGCTCGCCAGTCCCGTCTCCCACTCATTGAATCCGTGATAAGTGATGATTGTTTTCATCGGCACGCGGGCCATGGCCTTGGCAGCCAGAATTTTCGTGTTGCAGCCAGCCACCGCCGACAGCGACACGTCTGGCCGTTCGCGCTTGAGAACGCCGGACAGCGCGTGAATCGCGCGGAAGTGGCCGCGTCCTAGCGTGTAGACGGGAATTGACGGGTCCAGATTGGCGCGATTTTCGTCGGCCTCAAAATCCTGCACGAAGATAACGTCGTGTCCTCGGGCCTTCATGGCGGATGCCAAACAAGACCAAAGACGTTCTGCTCCGCCATCGACCAAGCCGTGTGTGTAAAAAAGCAGTTTGGCTGGCATTGACGGACCTTCTGATGCGGCTTTCAAACCAAGCAGACACGGGTTTTTGGTACCAGGGGTGAAAGTTGAATGGCTTCTTCAACCGTCTAAGCCCGAATTCGGATCATGCGCTCTTTGACGGGCTCAATGAGCGTCAGATCGAAGAACAACGCCGCGCATTCCGCGTAGCGGCGGCCAAGGCGGCGGGGATTTGTCGCCAGGCGCCAGATCCATTCGAAACCATTGTCGCGCAGCAATTGGGGCGCGCGAATTTGCGTGCCTGCCAGGAAATCGAGAGAGGCCCCAATGCAGATCATGCCGCAAGCCAGGCCCTTCAAGCGGGCACGCTCTGCAAATATTTCCTGCTTCGGCGCGCCAAGGGCGATGAAGCACAGTTTGGCGCCAGACTGGCGAATCTTTTCAATCGCACTGTCGGCTTCCGGACCTTCCGGGTCGAAGCTCTCGGACGGAGCTAAAGTTCCCGCGATATCGAGACGGCCATCCGTGTGGTCGCCGAGATCGCGGCCGGCGCGGGACATGACACCGGCGGAGGAGCCAAATAGAAATACCGGTATTTTTGCTTCCGCGGCGGCTTGCGTCAGAGGCAGCAACAGATCGGCGCCGGTCGTGCGTTCGATCATACGATTTTGAAACTTAGCAAGCCAAGCGACAGGAGCGCCGTCAGCGGTTACGACCGAAGCATGCGCGTAGGCTTTGCGGAAAGCCTCATTGCGCCGCAGTTTGACGAGATGATCGAGATTGAGCGTGAAGACGGTGAACGGTTGACCGGCGGTCACCGCGCGCAGGATACTGGTGATCGCGCTCGCCATGGATGGCGCCGTGATCGAACAGCCATCGACGGTCGCCACTGCCGACGTTACGGAACTCAATGTCACTCTACATACTCCTCGGCGGCGCCAGCCCGAAGGCGTAGCGCTGCGCCTTGTTTAGACGCAATTGTCTTCAAACCCAAACGGCATTTTGGCTGGTTGTGCCGAAGTCGTCGTCACGTTCCAGTTTCGCCGTTTTGACGGTACACAACCGGGGCCTGCGCCAATTCGAGACCATTGCCAAAAATCATCGCAATATCAGTGCCTTGGAGATCACGAATTGTCTTTGGCCATTGTCATCACGGCGCCGGTGATGCGATCGCGGGCACCCTCAAGGACTTCCATAATCTGCCCAAGTTCAGGCCTGCTGGTCACACCCGCACGTGCCACGACCAGCACCTGATCGGCGGCCGGCAACAAACACGTGGCGGCTTCATCTTCAAGCACCGCGCCAGCGTCGATAAAGATCATGTCATAGCCTTGGCTCAGGCTATTGAGACCGGCAACCAAGCGGCGGCGTTGCTGGTTTTTCAAGGTTCGCAAATCAGCAAGCGCGATTGGCAGAAAGGCCAGACCCGAACGCAGGTCGCGCGTCGTGATACTTGCCAGGTGTTCCTTGTTGTCGAGGACAACGACGTTGGTCGGTTTCAGCGTAGTCGCGAAAATCGCCGAAAGCTCGGGGTTCGTCGAGGTTGCATCGACGAGCAGTACGCGCTCTCCAGCGGTGGCGGCTGCGTAAGCAACGGCAAGCGTGGTGGCGGAATTGCCAGCCCCTGACGACGGCGAAACGAACATGACGGTGTGCGGCCGTCCAGGACGCTGTTGGCTCTTCAGTTTGCCAAGCAAGCGAAGAATGCTTTGCCGGTAAGTAGATTCGGCATGGCCCTTGGTATCGCAAATGGCGGTGAGAAGATCGCTGAACTGAGATGCCTCAACGCGCGGGGCCGCGTTTTTACCACGGCCATATTTTGCGACAAACGATGATCCGCCCTTTAAGGCCGGGATCGACAAGACCGGAGATGTTCCGGTTTGATAAGCGAGATCGGCGGGCGCACGTACGGACTTATCAAAGTGATCGGAAATCAGTGCGGACGCGAGACCGAGGCCTAAACCGCCCATAAGTCCGAGCGCCAGCACGAACCAAGTCACCGGCTTTGACGGCCTGGCTGGAATGGCGGGCGGCGTAATCACGCGAGCGTCCGGCGTTGATGTGTTGACCTGTTCTTGAGTTTCTTTCGCCCGAGCCAAAAACAGCTTCAGAAGCTCGCGGCTGGCGGCGACTTCCTGATCAAGTTCTCTCAGCTTAATTTGAGCGGTATTCGACAGCGTGACTTCTTGTTTGGCCGCTTCAAATTGCGCCGCGATGTCCTTTTCGCGGTTTTCGGCGACCTGGTAATCGCTTCTGGCGACAGTTTCGATGCGCTTCAACTCCGCATTGATCTGCGCCTTAACCTCTTGTAACTGCGACCGAACATCGATCAAAACCGGGTGCCGAGCCTGCAGTTGCGATGCTAGGGAAGCTTCCCGCCTTGCGACCTGAGCGTACTGCTCGCGGAGTTTCTGGATCAAACCGGAGCGAACCGCATCCGGCAGAGTTTCCGGGCTGGCGCCTTGACGAAGTGCGGTCGCAATCTGGTCCTGGCGGGCCTTGTTTTCAGCAGCGACCGCACGCGTCGTCGCCAGTTCGCTGCTGAGCTTTGACAGCTGCTGTTCGGTTACGATGCCGCCGTCAGCCGACAAAATCTTATTGACCTTACGGAATTCATCGACCCGGGTTTCGGCTCTGCGCACTTGCTCGCGCAATTCACCGAGTCGGGCATCGATCAAGGCATTGGCGCGCTTAGCTTCCGAAGCCTTGGCGGCGGTTTGGTCGGCAAGATACGCCTCGACGACAGCTTCCGCGACCTGGGCAGCCTTGGGGGCGGAAGAAGCCGTTACGTCGATATCGACAACGTATGTCTTTTGGGCGCGTTTGACTTTGATCGATTGCGCCAGCGTAGTCAAAGCCTGAACTGTTGGATCCGGGGTGGTGGCGCGGCTGACGAAAATGCCTTTGACGCGCGACAACAGGCCTGGATTGAAAGGTGGCGCATATTCTGGATCATTGATCAGAGCCAACTTATCAACGACCCGGCGCAAGACGGCGTCCGAGGTCACGATCGAGACTTGGCTTTCGACGAGCGCCAAATCCGAGCCAAATCCGCCCTGTATAACTTCTTCGGAAACCACCTTGCGAGTCCGCGGATCCACGAACAATGACGCGGTCGTGGTATATAAAGGCGTTGCGAAGGCCAGATATGTAAGAGCCAAACCCAGAGACGTTAGTCCCGCCAGAAGAATCTTCCAGAGGTTGCGCCTCAGAATATGAAAAAGCCCGTCGACATTGGTATCGCCAAGACGCTGGCGATAGTTGTCCTTTGACGTTGGACCGCGTGTGGCATTGTCGCTTCTCGAGCCCATATCCGCAGCCCGTCTTCCTGAGGCTTGTGGTGAAGAAATTGTGCTAAGCCGTGCGACTGACTGTATCATTTTGGTTCCGAAAAGCACCAGATATGGATCGGCATGCAGCCGTTCCCAGCGGGTCAACCCCATTAATTGTCTAATAAATGAGGTCTCGAGCAAGGCCCAGCGGGTACTGCAATAGCTGTGCCCAAGCTACTTTTGGATGTCGAGTTCGTTAAAGTCAGAGCGAAATTGCAGCTTTATTGGCTGGAAATGATCTCATATCCGGACGGCATCAGGGCGCCTTCCCGGCCGACTTCATCGTGATGCGATAACTGTCTTTCGCGGAACGATGATTTTAACTTACCGACCATTTCGTCACACTGAGTATTCAAAAATATGTGTAATGAACAGTCTGCATTTGGCTTCTAGGATTTGCCAATCGTCTCGTCAGACAACTTTGGATGTTTGCGTCGTGTTCAATCGTGCGGCTAATCTTGAAGTGAATTCGCTCATCTCTGAGCCTCGCTCGCGGTTTGCTCTGTCGAGCACCGGTTTCGCCGCAGCAGCATTCATTTTCGAACTTATGAGTATCGTAGTGGTTGCTCTGGCGACGGGCGTCGGATACCATCTCGTCGCCTATGGCGAAGTAGGGATCATCGAGAATTACACGGCTGTTGGCAGTCTTGCAGGGCTCGGATACGGCCTATGCTTTCTGATCCGCGACGAGTATGGCATCGAAAATCTGCTCGAAGGCCGCCGCAGCAACGGCCGGCTATTCTTGGTTTGGAACTTGGCTTTTGCAGGCCTCGCGGTTATCGGCTTTCTGACCAAGAGCACCGCACTTTTTTCGCGCGGTTGGCTGGTTCTGTTTTATGCAACCGGTTTGATGGCGGCGATCGCGCTCAACACAATTCTCCATCGCAGCCTCAGCACCTTGATCGAGCGCGGAGTTGTCATGCGCCGCCGTCTCATGATTGTTGGTACCGAGGATGAAATTGCGCGGTTGGAACGTGATGTAGTGGATGGGGCTGCCAGCGTCCACGTTGCCGCCCGGGTCGCATTGCCGGCGAACAGCTTGTCCGAAGCGGAAGTCGCGGAACGCCTTGAAACGGCCGTCAGCAATGCGCGAACGCTCGGCATTGAGGACGTCGTGATTTCAAGCGCCTGGTCGCACGCGGAATTCATAGAAAAGGCCATCGCTGCGTTTAGCCTTCTGCCTGTCGTTATTCATCTCGGCGCTGGCGGTCTGATTGGCCGGTTCAAGGATGCGCGCATCGCTAGATTTGGCCGCGCCACCACGCTGTCGTTGACGCGCGAGCCGCTTGGAGCGTTTGGTGCGATGACGAAGCGATCATTTGACATAGCCCTCGCTGGAATGGCGCTGTTGTTGTTGAGCCCGCTGTTCGCCGCGATCGCCTTGGCTATCAAATGGGACAACCCGGGCCCCGTGTTTTTCCGCCAGCGCCGGCGCGGTTACAATCTCGAAGAGTTCGCGATTTGGAAATTCCGCACCATGACGACCTTGGACGATGGCGACGTCGTCCGTCAGGCAACGCAAAGCGATCGCCGTGTCACCGGTATCGGACGGCTTTTGCGTAAGCTTTCGCTCGACGAGCTGCCGCAGCTCCTTAACGTGTTGAAAGGCGAGATGTCGCTTGTTGGGCCGCGGCCGCACGCGGTTGCCCATGACCGGTTCTTCGAAAAGCGCATCGCGATGTATCCCCGGCGCTTGAACGTCAAGCCTGGGATCACCGGCTGGGCTCAAGTCAATGGCTTTCGAGGTGCGACGGAGACCGACGATGCCATGAGCCAGCGGGTCGCCCACGATCTCTATTATATCGACAATTGGTCGGTGATGTTCGACCTGCATATCATCGTGCTAACGGTGATCTCGCGCAAGGCAAAATCCAACGCATATTGAGCGGCATCGTGCAAACTTAGCCTAGGCCGCCTCAATGTTCGCGGAACGTGCGCGCCATCATGTCGGTCAGCGGCTTTAAGAAGTACGATAAGATCATCCGTGACCGGCCTTCAAGATAAACCTCTGCTGGCATGCCGGGCAAAAGGTGCTGATCGGATTCCAGTTTGGCAAGTTCGCTTGCGGGGATGTCGACTTCAGCCGTGAAGTAGGATTTGCCATCCTTATCGACAATTTCAGCGGCCGATACCGAACGGACTTTACCCTGCAGGCGCGGCGTGGTGTGGGAATCGAAGGATGAGAAGCGCACGGTTGCCGTCTGGCCGTCGTGGACCTTATCGATATCGTGCGGCGTCACGCGCGCCTGCACGGCGAGCGCGTTGGCCTGCGGCACGATTTGCAGAACGGTGCCCCCGGGTTGGATAACGCCACCTTCGGTATGGACGGCGAGGGCGTGAATTAGGCCCGCCACCGGCGCCCGAACTTCGGTGCGCTTCATCTTGTCGGAAAACGATTTTTTCATTTCGCGCTGTTCGGAAAGCTGCGGCTGAACTTTTTGCAACTCTTCAGCAGCCTGCTGCGCGAAATCTTTGTCGATTTGCGCAAGTCGTGCCGCCATTTCAGCGCGCGCGGCTTTTAGCTTATTGGTTTCCGATTTGAAGGTATTGATCTCGCCCTCTAAACGGGCGGCCTCGCGCTGCAAAGGCCCGATGCGCTGCTGGTTGACATAGCCTTTTTCAAACAGGGGCAAAACGGTCGCCAGTTCTTTGTCGTTCAATTCGCGCTCTTTTTTGCGTGCCGCGATCTGGCTCTCGTTGCTCTTGATCTCGCTTTCGGATTGGCCGATCTTTTGTTTGATGACCTTCTGCTGGCCGGTATAAGCGACCTTCTTGGCATCGAACAGTGCCTGCTGCGCGATCAGAATTCTGGCGGTTTCAGGATCGGTGGGATCGATGCCGTCGGGCACGGCAAAGCTGTCTTTGTGGTCGCGCTCGGCGATCAAGCGTGCTTCCTGGATAGCGAATTCGATGACTTTCGAGGTCGAAGCCGTTGCGTTGGCGCGCGCCTGGGTGTCGTCGATCTTGACGAGGACATCGCCCTCTTTGACGCTATCGCCGTTCTTGACCAGGATTTTAGAGACGATGCCGCCTTCGAGATGCTGGACCGATTTATAGTCGCCCTCGACTGTCACGGTGCCGGTCGAAACGACGGCGCCCGAAATGGGAACGACCGACAAGACCGCGACCCCGGCGAAAAACAGTATGACCACGCGCATGCCGTACTGCACCCACGGGTCGGTCGCGTGCCAATCATAATTGGCCGTCGCCGATGGCTGAAACGATCGGGTCAGGGTTGTAAGTTTCATCAGCCCTCACTCCCTGTCGACTGAATGGGTTCGGCGGCAGAAGCGGAAGCAAGGGCTGCTTCGTCGGATTTGCGGTCCGGGCCGCGCCGTTCTTCGATCGGCGATTTATGGGTCGCGCGCTGCTGCTGCTGCTGCGGTGGCGCTTGTTGGGGAGCTGGACCCTGGAACAGTTTCATGACCTCGTTGCGCGGTCCAAAGGCGCGCTGCTGACCTTTTTCCAGGAACAATAGAAGGTCGGCTTTGCCGATGGCCTGGACCCGGTGCGACACCAGAATGACGGTTTGTCCGCGCCCGCGGCAGCCGTCGATCGCCGAGGATAAGGCTTCATCACCCGGCCGGTCGAGATTGGAGTTTGGCTCGTCGAGCACGACCAATGGCGGCATTCCAAACAGCGCGCGAGCAAGCGCGATACGCTGACGTTGCCCGCCCGAAAGATAGGTTCCGTACGCTCCAAGCTCGGTCTCATAACCTTTGGGCAAGGACAGGATGAGCTCGTGTGCGTGGGCCTGTTGCGCGGCTTCAATGACTTGGGCGTCGGTCGCGTTGTTCTGGAAGCGTGAAATGTTCTGCCGGACGGTGCCGGCGAATAGTTCGACGTTTTGCGGCAGATAGCCGACATGACGGCCAAGATCTTCCGGATGCCACTGATCGAGACGTGCGCCATCAAGAAGTATGGCGCCGCCAAAGGTTGGCCACAGCCCGACGAGGGCGCGCACAAGCGTTGATTTTCCCGACGCGCTCGGACCGATTACAGCCAGCATCTGCCCGGGGTGAGCCGAGAAGGTTAGACCGTTGAGGATGATGTTGCGCGATTCCGGCGCGGCGACGCGAATGCTGGAGACTTCAAGCAAACCACGTGGGCGCGGCAGTTGCGTGCGGCTGCGATCCGGCGGCGCATAGGTCAGAACGTCTTCAAGTTTGAAGTAGCTTTCCCGCGCCTTGATGAAGCCGCGCCAGTGCCCAATGATTTGTTCGACAGGCGCCAGCGCCCGACCGAAAATGATTGTTGCGGCGATGATCGAGCCCGACGAGATCGCGCCTGTGACGGCCAGGCCGGCGGCAATGGCCAGCATCAGCGATTGGAGCAAAAGTCTGGTGGTCTTGGTGATCGCCGACATCGAGCCGAGACGGTCGGAGGCCAGCAGCTGCCAGCCGAGACCATCGCCGTTGAGTTGCTGCCAGCGTGACCGGTAAGCGGTCAGCATGCCCATGGCGGTAATGGCTTCGGCGTTGCGCTGGCCGGTTTCCGCCATCTCTAGGCTCTTGGTGACGGAGCGGCTGGCTTCAGCCATCGGCTGGCGGGCGCGTTGCTCACTCATCCAAGCCAAAAACAGCAGTATTCCAGTGCCGATCGTGGCGGCGACGCCGAGCATCCAATGGGTCATGAAAATGACGAGCAGATAGATCGGGGTCCACGGCGTGTCGAAAAATGTCAGCGGTGCGGGACCGGCAATGAACTGGCGGAAGCTGTCGAGTTCGCGCAGCGCGGGACCGGCTGAGCCTTGCGTCGCCAGGCTCTTGCGCAGCGAAGCTTCGAAAATGCGGTCGCTGAGCCGCTGATCGATCTCGGCGCCGACGCGGCTGATGATGCGCGATCGCGCCAGCTCGAGCATGCCGATGATGCCGTAGAGCCCGGCGGTGATCAGCGAAAGCGCGATCAAGGTTGGAAACGAGCCCGACGTCAAGACGCGGTCGTAGACTTGCAGCATGAACAGCGGTCCGGCCATCATCAGCAGATTGATGACCGCGCTGAACAGGAACGTAGCATTGAGCGCGCCCCGGCTGGCCGCAACGGCGGCTTTGATTTCGCTGTCCTTGGGGCCCAAAAGCCAGTTCAAAAATACTCCGAACAATCCGGCGCTCGATTTGGAAGGCTCGAAACCTTTCAGGCCCTCAGGCCGTGGCTTGAGCTGGGATGCTGTCGTTGCCGGCGTCGCGCGTTCGCGCGCTGGCGGCGGTGCATCAGGCCCACCGGCAACTTTCGCGACCCACGCAGGCATTGCAGGATCGGCTTTCGCAATCGCGTCGTAGTGCGCTGCTGGCGCTGATGTGGCGGTCGCCTTGGCCATCGGCGCGGCGGCTGGCGTGGCATTGGCGATGGCGGCGCTCGGGTCCGCTTCCGCGGCGAGGCTCGATAAGGGAGTAACATCGCCGTCAGCTGGCGGAAGGGCCGCGAATTCTGTGACGTCGACATCGCGCATCAAAAGATTGCGGCGGTCCTCGTCGCTGCCGACGGGCGTAACGGTGATGCCGGGGCCAGGGTTTTGCAAAAGCTCGTCAAGCCGGCGCATGGCGGCCAGCATGCGGTCGCGCTCGTCCTGCTTTTTGTCTTTTCTGCGCGCCACTTAAGCGTTCCTGCCTGCGATTTTTTAAAGCCGTGGCTAAGGGCGCACGGCTGTGCGGCTAGATCCCCCAAGGACCTAGCCGATTCGCTCACCCTAAGTGTCGGCCGAAGAGCATGACGATTTGATTAACCAGCAGCGCGACATGAATGATGCGTTGCGGGTCCGGCGTGGCAGGATAGATTTAACGTTCTGTTAGGCATTCTCGGTCAAACATTACCGCACCGTTTACCGGCCTCTGATGAAAGAGCACGCCGGGCAATCGAGGAGTAAAAGAGTCATGCGTTTGAAGAGCCTCCTGGCGTTGGCCGCAGGCGTTATCGCCATTGGCATTGCCGCCCCCCAACCTGCATCAGCGTTCTTTTGGGATCGCCCCGATCAGCCCGCCGGCTGGGATCGTTTGAGCACCGTCCGGCACTGGGTTTATTATCCCCACTACAACCATAAATACCTGACGCATCCGGAAACCGATCCGCATGCCTACCAGTATAGTCCGCGCGGCTATTATCCCTACTACAACTCGGGCTATTGGCATCACGCCACCATCCACCGCAACCACCACGTCCTGCCGCCCTATTACGCGTCATGGGGTGCGCCCAAGCACAACTATCATCATGTCGAGTGGCACTATCGGCACCACGGTGGTCATCGTCGCGGCGACTGGTGAGCAGAGCAGTTAACACTCACATCGAACACAAGTTTTCCTCGAAAAACTACGTGTTCATGCCACATTCATATGGCCACGTTCATGATCGGCGCTAACGGGAATTCAGGCTTCCGTTAGCGCGTCGATTTTGCAGCCGTTACGCGGCTCGGTTCAACTGCCGCTACTGGCGGCTCGCACTCGGGGAGTGTCCCATGTTCAAGAAATTCACGCACGCGCTCATGGCTCTCACCATGGGCTTGGGTATGACACTATCGTCAGTGCCTCAGGCCGAAGCCCGCCATGGCAGCGGCGTGGCCATTGGCGTTGCCGCGGGTTTGATCGGTCTCGGCATCTTGGGTGCGGCCAGCGCCCACGGCCATCCACGCTATTACTCGTCCTATCGTGAGGACGGCTGCTTCTATGGTCCGCGTGAGTGCCATTGGGCCGGGCGGCGCTGTTTTGAGAACAGCTACGGCGACACCGTCTGCCGTGGCGGCCGCTATATGTGCGAACGTCCGCTCATCTGCGAGTAATCCCGATCTGGTAAAATTCGCTTCGCGAGCGATAAATATGGCGCAACCGGCTCGCCCGGCGGCGCTATTTTCGCATGAAGGATTTCCTCGATAATCAGAACGGCAGCGGCGAACTCAATGAGTGGACGGCGCGCGCGGGTTTGAGCGTCAGATTGCCGACGCACTAAGGTCCGAGCGCCTATTTCTTACCAGCCCGCCGCGCGCAGGCGGCGGTGTGAAGCGCAATCGCGGCGGCGTTGGAGACATTCAAGCTGCCGATCTGGCCATCCGTCGAAATCCGCACCAATTGATCGCAGGTCTCTGCCGTCAAATGGCGCAAGCCCTTGCCTTCCGAGCCCATTACCAGCGCAGTCGGTCGCGACCAGTCCATGTCCTCGATTGTCCCTTCGGCATCGCCATCCAGGCCGACAAGCCGGAAGCCAACATCTTTGAGTTCTCTCAGCGCGTGCGAGAGGTTTCCGACCAGCGCGACCGGCACCATTTCCAGCGCGCCCGACGCGGACTTGGCGAGGACGCCATTGAGCGGCGGACTGTGGCGGCGCGTCATGACCAGACCAGCGGCTCCAAATACAGCGGCAGAGCGCAAAATCGCACCGACGTTGTGCGGGTCTGTCACTTGATCGAGCACGATCAGCGGCCGCCCGCCCGAGGCGATGATGAGTTCGCTGAAATCCGGCTCCGGCAGCGGCTCGGTCTCGAGCATGGCACCCTGATGCACGGCGTCCGGGCCCAAAATCTTATCGAGGTCGCGGGGTGACGCAAACTCGACAGCATGCGGCAGCGTGCCCATGGCTTCGACGAGGCGGCGTTCGGCATTTTCCGTCAGCACCAGCCGTTTAAAAACGCGTTGCGGATTTTTCAGCGCCGCTTCCACGGAATGCAGGCCAAACAATCGCAACGGCCCGTCCTCGCGCTCAGCCTCACGCTTAAATGGCTTGTCCTCGGCCCTGCCGCCACGCTTGAAAAAGTGCGGCTTTGCTCCGCTTGCACCAGCGGGTTTGCCGCGCCACGGCTTCTTAAAGGGCTCTTTGCTCAAGGATAGGCCTCGGATGACAAGGGAATTGCGGCTACCGGCCGGCACATAGGACTCGGCCTTTGAAAAGCACAATCGCGCTTTTCCGATTGACAATAAAGGCCCCTGTCGCAGATAACGCGGCCAAGGCCCTGCCGTCTTCGGTGGGGTCGATTTTATTGAAGGCCCAGCGATAGCACTCGCGTGGTCCGGCGGCATGGAGAGGTGCCCGAGTGGTTAAAGGGGACGGACTGTAAATCCGTTGGCTTATGCCTACGCTGGTTCGAAACCAGCCCTCTCCACCATCGCCGCCGTTGAATGCAAACCGATGTCCCAGGGCTCTGCCGAATTTGAGTTTTGCAAAAATCTTGTTGGGCGCGGGTACACCCTCAATCGCGCTTTGACGTGCCGCTTGGCGTCCCTAGCTTGACGGCCAAGGCGACGCATGGTGTTTAACACCCGCTTGCCCGGCTGATGTCGTGCAAGCCGCGCGGATGTAGTTCAATGGTAGAACGGAAGCCTTCCAAGCTTCATACGAGGGTTCGATTCCCTTCATCCGCTCCATCCGCCTCCGCCAAGGCTGTGAAAAGATAAGCAGGCTGTCGCTCCAATGGCGAAATCGAAGGCGAGACCAAAAAAGCCAGCTCCTGCCAAAGGCCTTGATCAGGCCATTGAACGGCTTGACCAAGCCGGAGCCAATGGACCGTCTACCACAGAATCCGACGACCAGAAGGTTCGTCTAATCGAGGATGATACGGGGCGTCGGGTACTGATCTACGCGACTTCTAAGGGCATCGACGTCGAGCTTCGCTTCGAGGGCGACACGTTCTGGGCCACGCAGGCGCAAATGGCTGAAGTGTTTGGTGTCGACCGGACGTCCATTACCAAGCACCTTGCAAACATCTACGACGAGGGTGAACTGAAGAAATCCGCAACATGTGAAGAAAATTCACAGGTTCGGAAAGAGGGCCAACGCCTGGTCCAACGGGCTCAGCCGATCTACAACCTGAGCGCCATGATTTCAGTGGGGTACCGGGTTAGCTCAAAACAAGGCACGATGTTCCGCATCTGGGCGACGGAACGGCTGGTTCAAATTCTGACCAAGGGTTTCTACGTCGACAAGGAACGCCTGAAAAACCAGGGCACGCCCGACGTTCTTGACGAGTTCCGCGAGATCGCGCGGGAAATCCGCACCTCGATCCGCAATTCGTACCGTGAAGTGCTGCGGCTGTGCACGCTGTGCGCCGACTACGATGGCAGCAGTCATACAGCGCGCGATTTCTTCATGGCCATGGAAAACAAACTGCTGTGGGCATCGGCCAACAAGACCGCGCCACAACTAGTTCTAGAGCGCTGCAATTCTGAAAAGCCCGACCTTGGCCTGACCTATTTCGCCGGCAAGCGTGGCCCAACCCAACGCGATGTCGTGACCGGTAACAACTACTTGGCCGAAGGCGAAGCGCGCACCAAGAACCGAATGACTGAAATGTGGTTGACCTATGCCGAAGACCAGCTTGACCAGGGGCGCTTGCCGACGATGGCGGCGGTCAGCGAGAAGCTCGACGGCTTTATTAAATTCAACACTTGGCCGCTACTCGTTGGCAAAGGACGTCACACGCGGGAGAAGGCCGACGCTCACGCCTTGGAGCAACTGTCGCTTTATCGATCCCAGCAACTGGGATAAGTCACAGGCGTCGCCGTCATAGGACCAAAGGAACACATCATGCTCGTCGTCACAACCAATGATTTGCCGGGCTACCGGGTCGTGCGCAACCTCGGCATGGTCAAGGGCCTGACGGTCCGGTCGCGCTCGGTCGTCGGCAATCTCGGCGCCGCGATCCAGATTTTCTTTGGCGGAAATATCTCGGTTTACACCAAGCTTGCCGAGCAAACCCGCCAGGAAGCCTTCGATCTGCTCGTCGAACACGCTCAGGCCATGGGCGCCAATGCCATTCTCGCCATGCGCTACGACGCCAACGAGATTGCCGCCGCCGTCACCGAGGTTTTGGCCTACGGCACCGCCGTCGTCGTCGAGCCTGTCGGCTCCGCTTGAAAAAAAGCTCTGTTGCCCCCAAGTGACAAACTCGAAAACATCGGTTATGGAGACGAGCCCTGAATGAGGCAGAGTTTCCCTTGAGCATGTCTTGAGGCGCTCTTTAGGGGTGTAGCTCAATTGGTAGAGCGTCGGTCTCCAAAACCGAAGGTCGGGGGTTCGAGCCCCTCCGCCCCTGCCACCTCGTTCTGGTTCGACGTGCAGCACCAGCCTCGGGTTTGAAAACCGGGAGGCGGGTAGCGGCAAGTTGTCGCATGTTTGGCTAAGAAAGCAATTTTATGGCGAAGTTGAACCCGATCGCGTTTATGCAGGAAGTTAGGCATGAGGTTGCCAAAATTACCTGGCCGACACGCAAAGAGGTTTGGATCACGACAGTGATGGTGCTCATCATGGTCGCGTTCGCCTCTATTTTCTTTTTGCTGGTCGACCAGGCGCTAAGCAGGATCGTGCGCTTCGTTCTGGGTTTGTGAGCCTAAGGACTCGAGGCGAGAGGGCTTCAGATAATGGTTGTCGCGCAACAACGCGAAGAAAAGAAGACGGCGGCCGGCTCTCGTTGGTACATCGTCCACGCTTACACAAACTTCGAACGCAAGGTGGCTGACGCCATCCGCGAGCGTGCGAAGGCGGGCGGTCTCGATCATCTCTTTGAAGATATCGTGGTTCCGACCGAAGAAGTCATTGAGGTCAAGCGCGGCCGCAAGATCCCGACGGAACGTAAATTTCTGCCGGGCTACGTGCTCGTCAAGATGAAGATGACCGACGCCGCGTTCGTGATGATCAAGAACACGCCGAAGGTCACGGGGTTTCTCGGCTCCGACAACAAGCCGATGCCGATTTCCGAAGACGAGGCGATGCGCATCCTTCACCAGGTGAAGGAAGGCGTCGAGCGCCCGAAGCCGACGATCACGTTCGAAGTCGGCGAGAATGTCAAAGTCGCGGACGGTCCGTTCGCATCCTTCACGGGCGTCGTGGAAGATGTCGACGAAGAACGTTCGCGTGTCAAAGTCGCCGTTTCAATTTTCGGCCGGCCAACGCCGGTTGAGCTTGAATTCGGCCAAGTCGAGAAGATCGCGACTTGAGGCCACGGCCTTGGATTTGCGATCGTCTCGTAGAAAGTTCCGGTCGATGCGACCGGAGACTGCAACGGATGGAAACGTCAATTGCAGTGTCGTGCGGGAGGGCCGCGCTTCTGATTAAGAAGCAACGCCCGTTGAACCGCTAACCCTGGAACGCCGCCCTTCAGCCGGGGTGGTCATTCCGTAACCTCGTAGGGGATTTCATGGCGAAAAAAGTCGATGGCTATATTAACTTGCAAGTACCCGCGGGCGCGGCCAATCCGTCGCCGCCCATCGGTCCCGCGCTTGGCCAGCGTGGTGTCAACATCATGGAATTCTGCAAATCCTTCAACGCCAAGACCAAGGATCTCGAGCAGGGCACGCCGATCCCGGTGAAGATCACGGTTTACTCCGACCGTTCTTTCACGTTCGAGATGCGCACGCCGCCGGCAACCTTCCTCATCAAGAGGGCGGCCGGCTTGAAGGCTACAGGCAAGCCGGGTTCGGGCTCGAAAGAGCCGGGCCGTAACTTCGTCGGTGAAGTGTCGATGGCGCAGATGCGCGACATCGCCAAGGTCAAGATGAAGGACATGAATACGCACGATATCGACGCCGCGGCACGCACGCTCGCTGGCAGCGCCCGCGCAATGGGCCTCAAGGTGGTGGAGTAAGCCAATGGCCGATAAAAAAGCAAACATTAGCCTCGAGAAAATCAAGGCGACGCGCGAAGCCGGCGGCAAGCGCATGGTTATGGTGACGGAAGGCCTCGTGGCAGGCAAAGCTTATGGGGTCGATGAAGCCGTCAAGATCATCAAGGCGCGCGCCAAGGCCAAGTTCGATGAGACCGTCGAAGTGGCGATGAACCTCGGCGTCGATCCCAAGCACGCCGATCAAATGGTCCGCGGCGTTTGCAACTTGCCAAACGGCTCGGGCCGGACCTCGCGCGTGGCGGTGTTCGCTCGTGGCGCCAAGGCCGAAGAAGCCAAAGCTGCAGGCGCGGATCTCGTCGGCGCTGAAGATCTGGTCGAAATCGTCTCGAAGGGCACGGTCAACTTCGATCGCTGCATCGCGACGCCCGACATGATGGGTCTGGTCGGCCGTTTGGGTAAGGTGCTCGGACCTCGCGGCCTGATGCCGAACCCGCGGGTCGGCACCGTGACGATGGACGTCGTCAGCGCCATTAAAGGCGCCAAGGGCGGCTCGGTTGAATTCCGCGTCGAGAAAGCCGGCATCGTTCACGCAGGCATCGGCAAGGCGAGCTTTACCGAGAAGGCGCTGGTGGAAAACATCAAAGCGTTCGTCGATGCCGTCATCAAGTCGAAGCCGCAAGGCTCGAAAGGCACCTATCTCAAGAAGATCTCCGTGTCTTCGACGATGGGGCCGGGCTTGAAGCTCGACGCCGCGACCGTGGCCTCGGGCCCGGTCATCTAAGCCGAGATTTAGAAATTCCGGGGTAACCCGGAAAACCCCGGACCGGGGTGAAAATTCCGGTCCGGTACTGTCCGAGATTGTGGGTGCCAAAAGCGGTTCGCCGCTCGACGCTTAAGTCCTCGAATACCCGAGAGCCCGCATGAGACAGAAGACTGCCGGATCAAGGGGCAACCCAGCACTCCGGTTTGAACCTTCTGGGTCAGCACCGTGCCGCCTCGTCAAGAGGTTCACGGGACTAGGACAGACCAAGCGTCGCTTGCCGTTTGCAAAAACGGACGGCGGCAAGGTGCAACCCGCGGGACCCCTGAATAGGGGAGCAGCCCGCAAGCAGGAGACGAGACGTGGATAGAGCCGCGAAAAGTGAGCTCGTAACGACTCTCCATGACGTGTTCAAGAACACGGGCCTGGTGGTCGTTGCCCACTATAACGGTCTCACGGTCGCTCAAATGACAAACTACCGCCAGCAGGTGAAAGCCGCCGGCGGTAAGGTCAAGGTGGCCAAGAACCGTATCGCCAAAATTGCGCTCAAGGACACCGATTACACCGGCATCTCCGATCTTTTGAAGGGACCAACCGTCCTCGCCTACTCAAAAGATCCGATTGCTGCCGCCAAGATCGCCGTCGGCTTCGCCAAGACGAACGACAAGCTCGTTATTCTTGGTGGATCGATGGGCAAGATCGTCCTCGACGCAAAAGGCGTGAAAGCACTTGCTGAACTGCCGTCACTCGATGAACTGAGAGCCAAGATTTGCGGCCTCCTCAACGCTCCGGCAACGAAAATTGCCCGGACCGTCAAGGAGCCAGGCGCAATGCTTGCTCGCGTCATCCAGGCGAAGGCATCTCAAAGCGAAGCTGCTTAAGGGCAATTACGAAGCTTATCGCAGCCGCAGCGCTGCACTCGAAACATTTGGTTCAAACCGGAAGGAAATTTACACATGTCGAAGATCGAGAAAATCGTCGATGAACTCTCAAGCCTGACAGTTCTCGAAGCCGCCGAACTCGCGAAGATGCTCGAAGAAAAGTGGGGCGTCTCGGCCGCCGCCGCCGTTGCCGTTGCCGGTCCCGCCGCTGCCGCAGCACCCGCTGCCGAAGCTCAGACCGAATTCACCGTCATCCTGAAGTCGGGTGGCGAAAAGAAGATCAACGTCATCAAGGAAGTCCGCGCCATCACGGGTCTTGGCCTGAAGGAAGCCAAGGATCTCGTCGAGGCCGGCGGCAAGGTCGTCAAGGAAGGCGTCTCGAAGGACGAGGCTGCCAAGCTCAAGAAGCAGCTCGAAGATCAAGGCGCTGCTGTTGAAGTGAAATAATTTTTTTCCCTCTCCCCGCAAGAGAGCGGGGAGAGGGAGAATTTCAAGACGGTTTTCCGGAGGGTCTTTCAAGGGCGAAAACCCTGAAAAAGTCGTTCCGGACAGCCGTTTTGAGAGGGCCCCCTCTCAACTGGCGATGACGGCATCGAGTGATCGCGGGACATTTCCCGCCTAACGAGCATGAAGGAGCGGACATGGCTCAGACCCTGAACAGCCGCAAGCGAATCCGGAAACAATTTGGCTCCATCGGCGAAGTCGCCGAGATGCCGAATCTCATCGAGGTTCAAAAAGCATCGTACGACGACTTCTTGATGGTCAAGGAACCGCCGGGTGGCCGGGCGGACGATTCCGGTTTGCAATCGGTGTTCAAATCGGTGTTCCCGATTTCGGACTTCGCCGGCAAGGCGACGCTCGAGTTCGTGCGCTATGAATTCGAAGCGCCCAAGTTCGACACCGACGAGTGCATGCAGCGCGACATGACGTACGCGGCGCCGCTTAAGGTCAAGCTCCGCCTGATCGTGTTTGACGTCAACGAAGAGACCGGCTCGAAATCGATCAAGGACGTCAAGGAGCAGGACGTCTACATGGGCGACATGCCGCTCATGACCTTGAACGGCACCTTCATCATCAACGGCACCGAGCGCGTCATCGTCTCGCAGATGCACCGTTCGCCCGGCGTGTTCTTCGATCACGACCGCGGCAAGACTCATTCGTCCGGCAAGCTGTTGTTCGCCGCCCGCATCATTCCCTATCGCGGCTCATGGCTCGATTTCGAGTTCGACGCCAAGGACAACGTCTATGTCCGTATCGACCGCCGCCGCAAATTGCCGGTGACGACGATGCTATATGCGCTGGGCCTCGACGACGAGCAGATTTTGTCGCATTTCTACAAGCACATCCCGATCAAGGAATCCAAGCGCGGCTGGAAGATGCCGTATCTCGCGGAAAAGTTTCGCGGCATGACCCCGCAATCGGATTTGGCCGACGCTAAAACCGGCGAAGTCATCGTGCGTCAAGGTGAGAAGATCACGGCGCGGCGTGCGCGCGAACTCGGCGAATCCGGTCTCAAGGAAATCCTGGTCTCGGCCGAGGATTTGGCAGGGCGCTATATCGCTGAAGATGTCGTCGATCTTTCGACAGGCAAGATCATGGCGGAAGCCGGCGGCGAGCTCGACGCCAATCTCTTGGCTGAGTTGAAAGAAGAGAAGGTCAAGGAATTCCACATCCTCGACATCGACTACGTCAATGTCGGTGCCTTCATTCGCAACACGCTGAACGTCGATAAGAACGCCAACACGCAGGAAGCCTTGATGGACGTCTACCGGGTGATGCGCCCGGGCGAGCCGCCGACCATCGAAGCGGCGACGGCGTTGTTCCATGGCCTGTTCTTCGACTCGGAGCGCTACGACCTCTCGGCCGTCGGCCGGGTCAAGATGAACATGCGTCTCGAACTCAATGCCCCCGACACCATGCGGGTATTGCGCAAGGAAGACATCCTGGCGGTCGTCAAGACGCTGGTCGATCTGCGCGACGGCAAGGGCGACATCGACGACATCGACCATCTCGGCAACCGCCGCGTCCGTTCGGTCGGCGAGTTGATGGAAAACCAGTACCGCGTCGGTGTGCTGCGCATGGAGCGCGCCATCAAGGAGCGCATGTCGTCGGTCGATATCGACACCGTCATGCCGCAGGATCTGATCAACGCCAAACCCGCGGCAGCCGCCGTGCGCGAATTCTTTGGTTCGTCCCAGCTTTCGCAGTTCATGGATCAGACCAATCCGCTCAGCGAAATCACCCACAAGCGCCGTCTCTCGGCGCTCGGCCCGGGCGGTTTGACACGCGAACGGGCAGGCTTTGAAGTCCGCGACGTTCATCCGACGCATTACGGCCGTATCTGCCCGATTGAAACGCCGGAAGGCCCCAACATCGGTCTGATCAACTCATTGGCGACGTTTGCGCGCGTCAACAAGTATGGCTTCATCGAGAGCCCCTATCGCAAGGTCGTCAACTCCAAGGTCACCGACGAGGTCATCTACCTCTCGGCCATGGAAGAAATGCGCCACCACGTCGCTCAGGCCAACGCGACCGTTGATGCCAAGGGCAAACTGACAGGCGAACTCATCACCTGCCGCTTCAACGGCGACGTTCTGCTGGTTGCACCCGACAAGGTCGACTTTATCGACGTGTCGCCAAAGCAGCTGGTCTCCGTTGCCGCCGCGCTCATTCCGTTCCTGGAAAACGACGACGCCAACCGCGCCCTCATGGGCTCGAACATGCAGCGTCAGGCCGTGCCGTTGATCAAGGCGGAATCGCCGCTGGTCGGCACCGGCATGGAAGAGCGCGTGGCGCAGGATTCGGGTGCTGCGATCGCGGCGCGCCGGACCGGCGTGGTCGATCAGGTCGACGCGACCCGTATCGTTATCCGCGCGACGGAGGAGATCGATCCTTCGAAGCCCGGTGTCGACATCTATCGCTTGCGCAAGTTCCAACGCTCGAACCAGAACACCTGCATCAACCAGCGGCCGCTGATCAACGTTGGCGACACGGTCAAGGCCGGCGAAATCATCGCCGACGGTCCTTCGACCGAGTTTGGCGAACTGGCGCTCGGCAAGAACGTGCTCGTCGCGTTCATGCCGTGGATGGGCTACAACTTCGAAGACTCGATTTTGATGAACGAGCGCGTCGTCTCGGAGGATGTCTTCACCTCGATCCACATCGAGGAATTCGAAGTCATGGCCCGCGACACCAAGCTCGGGCCTGAGGAAATCACGCGCGATATTCCCAACGTCTCGGAAGAAGCGCTGAAGAACCTCGACGAAGCCGGCATCGTCTACATCGGCGCCGAAGTGCATCCAGGCGACATCCTGGTCGGCAAGATCACGCCCAAGGGCGAAAGCCCGATGACGCCGGAAGAAAAGCTGCTGCGCGCCATCTTCGGTGAAAAAGCTTCCGACGTCCGCGATACCTCGCTGCGTTTGCCGCCGGGCGTCTCGGGCACCATCGTCGAAGTTCGCGTCTTCAATCGTCACGGCGTCGAAAAAGACGAACGCGCCATGGCCATCGAACGCGAAGAGATCGAACGTCTCGCCAAGGACCGCGACGACGAAATGCAGATCCTCGACCGTAACGTCTACGCCCGCCTCAAAGACGCCCTGATGGGCAAGGAAGTGGCGAAAGGTCCGAAGGGCGCTCGCAAGGGCACCAAGGTCGACACCGCCATCCTTGACGACATTCCGCGCAGTCAGTGGTGGGAAATCGGTCTGGCTAACGAAAAGGCCCAGGCCGAAGTCGAAGCCATCAACAAGCAGTACGAAGAAGCCAAGAAGGGTCTTGAGCGCCGCTTCGTCGACAAGGTCGACAAGCTGCAGCGTGGCGACGAACTGCCGCCAGGCGTCATGAAGATGGTCAAAGTCTTCGTGGCCGTGAAGCGCAAGATCCAGCCGGGCGACAAGATGGCCGGCCGCCATGGCAATAAGGGCGTCGTGTCGATGATCGTGCCGAGCGAGGATATGCCGTTCCTCGAAGATGGCACGCCTGTCGATGTCGTCTTGAACCCGTTGGGCGTGCCGTCGCGCATGAACGTCGGGCAAATTCTTGAGACTCATATGGGCTGGGCGTGCCGTGGCTTGGGCCGCATCATCGACGATGCGCTCCAAAAATTCCACGAAAGCGGCCACGCCAAGGTCCTGCGCGAGCAGATGGGCCGCATCTACGTCAACAACGAGTACAAGGCGTCGATCAAGGACGACGAACTCGCTGGCTTGGCCGAAAACCTGCGCAAAGGCGTTCCGATCGCAACGCCGGTCTTCGACGGCGCACGTGAAAAGAACATCGTCGAAATGCTGGAAATGGCCGGCTTCGATGCCTCGGGCCAGGTTACGCTCCACGATGGCCGCACCGGCGAACCTTTCGATCGCAAAGTGACGGTCGGCTACAAGTACGTGCTAAAGCTGCACCACCTTGTCGACGACAAGATCCATGCCCGTTCGATCGGGCCGTACTCGCTCGTTACGCAGCAGCCGCTCGGCGGCAAAGCCCAGTTCGGCGGTCAGCGCTTCGGCGAAATGGAAGTCTGGGCGCTGGAAGCCTACGGCGCCGCCTACACGTTGCAGGAAATGCTCACCGTCAAATCGGACGACGTCGCGGGCCGCACCAAGGTCTACGAGGCAATCGTCAGAGGCGACGACGCGTTCGAAGCCGGCGTGCCGGAAAGCTTCAACGTTCTGGTCAAGGAAATGCGTGCGCTCGGCCTCAACGTCGAGCTGATCAACACCGAACTGCCACCGCCGGAAGGCGAGCAACCCGAGGAAGCTAAGCCCCAAGCCCAGCTTCCGCCCGCCGCCGAGTAACCGTTATCGAGGTGCCGGAATTAAACACTCCCGGCACCTCGCTCGAATTGACGACCCAGTGACAGCCTCATGTTGATCACTGGCCATTAGACATCCGGCGCAGAGGCGTCAGACCCCTTTATCGAAGAGACGTCTTCGACATCGGTCAGTCGCCGAACCAGGAGAGAGCACATGAACGAAATTACCAATATCTTTAAAGCCCAGGCGCCCCTCCCGACATTCGACCAAATCAAGATTTCGATCGCGTCGCCCGACGACATCCTGTCGTGGTCGTATGGCGAAATCAAAAAGCCCGAGACCATCAACTACCGGACCTTTAAGCCGGAGCGCGACGGTTTGTTCTGCGCCCGCATTTTCGGACCGATCAAGGATTACGAATGCTTGTGCGGCAAGTACAAGCGCATGAAGTACAAGGGCCTAATCTGCGAAAAGTGCGGCGTCGAAGTGACGTTGGCGAAAGTTCGCCGCGAACGCATGGGCCACATAGAACTCGCGGCTCCGGTTGCTCACATTTGGTTCTTGAAGTCGCTGCCCTCGCGCATCGGCCTGCTGCTCGACATGCCGTTGAAGGATCTCGAGCGCGTCCTGTATTTCGAAAACTACTGCGTGATCGAGCCCGGCGTGACGCCGTTCGCTGAAAAGCAGCTGCTGTCGGAAGATCAATACAACGCAGCCATCGAAGAATACGGCGCCGACAGCTTTACTGCCGGTATCGGTGCGGAAGCCATTCGCGAAATCATGTCGGGCATGGATCTGCCCAAGATCGCGGTCGATCTTCGCCAGGAAATCTCGGAAGCCACGACCGAACTGAAGCCCAAGAAGCTCGGTAAGCGCCTAAAGGTCATCGAAGCCTTCATGGAAAGCGGCAATCGTCCCGAGTGGATGATCCTAACGCAGGTTCCGGTCATTCCGCCGGAATTGCGTCCTCTCGTACCGCTGGATGGCGGCCGCTTCGCGACCTCCGACCTCAACGATCTCTATCGCCGCGTCATCAACCGCAACAACCGCTTGAAGCGGCTGATGGAGCTGCGCGCGCCCGACATCATCATCCGCAACGAAAAGCGGATGCTGCAGGAAGCCGTCGACGCTTTGTTCGATAACGGCCGCCGTGGCCGCGTCATCACCGGTGCCAACAAGCGGCCGCTCAAGTCCTTGGCCGACATGCTCAAGGGCAAGCAGGGCCGGTTCCGCCAGAACCTTCTCGGCAAGCGCGTCGATTATTCCGGCCGTTCGGTCATCGTCGTTGGTCCGGAACTGAAGCTGCACCAGTGCGGACTGCCGAAGAAGATGGCGCTTGAGCTGTTCAAGCCGTTCATCTACGCGCGTCTACAGACCCTTGGCCAAGCCGCTACCGTCAAGCAGGCCAAGAAGCTGGTTGAAAAGGAAAAGCCGGAAGTCTGGGACGTTCTCGACGAAGTCATTCGCGAGCATCCCGTCCTGCTCAACCGCGCGCCGACGCTGCATCGCCTCGGCATCCAAGCGTTCGAACCACAACTGATCGAAGGCAAGGCCATCCAGCTTCACCCGCTGGTGTGCGCCGCCTTCAACGCCGACTTCGACGGCGACCAGATGGCCGTTCACGTTCCGCTCTCACTGGAAGCCCAGCTTGAAGCGCGCGTGCTGATGATGTCGACCAACAACATTTTGCATCCCGCTAACGGCCAGCCGATCATCGTGCCGTCGCAGGATATCGTGCTCGGTCTCTACTACTTGTCGATTCTGAGCGACAAGCAGCCGGGCGAAGGCATGACCTTTGGTTCCGTCGCCGAGATTCACCACGCCATCAACGCCGGCGCGGTCACTCTGCATGCCAAGGTCAAAGGCCGCTTCCGCACCGTCAACGACAAGGGCGAGCCGGTCATCGAAATGCACGAAACGACGCCGGGCCGCTTGATCCTCGGCGAACTGCTGCCGAAGAAGCCGGGCGTCAAATTCGCGCTCGTCAATCAGCTTCTGACCAAGAAGAACATTTCCGGCATGATCGACGCCGTCTACCGTAACTGCGGTCAGAAGGAGACGGTGATTTTCTGCGACCGCATCATGCAGCTCGGTTTCCACCATGCCTTCAAGGCCGGCATCTCGTTCGGCAAGGACGACATGCAGATCCCCGACAGCAAGGCCAAGATCGTCGCCAAGACCAACACCGAAGTTCTCGATTTCGAGCAGCAGTATCAGGACGGCCTGATCACGCGGCTCGAGAAGTACAACAAGGTTGTCGATTCTTGGTCGAAGTGCACCGACCAGATCGCCAAGGAAATGATGGATCGCATTTCCACGGTTCAGAAGGACCCGAAGACCGGTCGTGATATGCAGATGAACTCTGTTTACATGATGAGCCACTCAGGTGCGCGCGGTTCGCCAGCGCAGATGAAGCAGCTCGCCGGTATGCGCGGCCTCATGACCAAACCCTCGGGCGAGATCATCGAGACCCCGATCATCTCGAACTTCAAAGAGGGCCTGTCGGTTCTCGAATACTTCAACTCGACTCATGGCGCCCGTAAGGGTCTCGCCGACACCGCCCTGAAGACGGCAAACTCGGGCTATCTGACCCGCCGTCTCGTCGACGTCGCCCAGGACGCAATCATCTCGGAAGAGGATTGCGGTACCGATGCCGGCATCAACGTCCAGGCCGTTGTCGACGCCGGTCAGGTCATCGTCACGCTGGCGGCCCGCGTTCTCGGACGCACCGCGCAGGAAGACATTGTCCATCCGGTATCGCGCGAGATGATCATCAAGCGCGGCGATCTCATCGAAGAACGCCACGCTGAAGCCATCGGCAAGGCCGAGATCCAGGAAATCCGTATTCGCTCGGTCTTGACCTGCGAAGCCGAGCTTGGCGTCTGCGGCAAATGCTACGGCCGCGATTTGGCGCGCGGTACGCCGGTCAACATCGGTGAAGCCGTCGGTGTCATCGCGGCGCAGTCGATTGGCGAGCCGGGCACCCAGCTCACCATGCGTACCTTCCACATCGGCGGCACCGCCAACTTGGTCGATAGTTCGTTCATTGAATCGAACTTCAACGGCACGGTGAAGATCAAGAACCGCGGCATCGCCAAGGATTCGAAAGGTCAACACGTTTCGACCGGCCGCACCATGTCGATCATGATCGTCGACCAGTCGGGCAAGGAACTGGCGGCGCACAAGATCAGCTACGGCGCCCGCGTGTTCGTCGACGAAGGCGATACCGTCAAGCGCGGCACCAAGATCGCGCAATGGGATCCCTACACCCGCCCGATCCTGTCGGAGGCCAACGGCCACGTCGATTTCGAGGATCTGATCGAAGGCGCCTCCGTGCGCGAACAGACCGACGAAATGAAGGGAACCTCGAACCGCGTCATCGTCGACTGGCGTGCCAGCCCGAAGGGCTCGGAACTGAAACCGGCGATCGTCATCAAGGATGGCAAAGGCAAGCCGATCAAGGTCGCGCGCGGCGGCGACGCCCGTTACCTGCTCTCCGTCGATGCCGTTCTCTCGGTCGACCGCGGCGCCGACGTCAAGGCCGGCGACGTGCTGGCGCGTATCCCGACCTCGTCGGCCAAGCAGAGCGACATCACCGGCGGTCTGCCGCGTGTTGCCGAACTGTTCGAAGCCCGCCGTCCCAAGGACCACGCGATTCTTGCCGAAATCTCGGGCACCATCGAGTTCGGCAAGGACTACAAGAACAAGCAGCGCATCCACATCAAGCCTGATGATGAGACCAAGGAGACGGTCGAATACCTGATCCCGCGTGGCAAGAGCTTGACTGTCCAGAATGGCGACCGCGTCGAGCGTGGCGATTTCGTCTACGACGGCAATCCCGCGCCGCACGACATTCTGGCGATCAAGGGCGTCGAGGAACTCGCCAACTATCTGATCAACGAGATCCAGGACGTCTACCGTCTGCAAGGCGTGACCATCAACGACAAGCACATCGAGGTCATCGTCAGGCAAATGCTGCAGAAGGTCGAGATCACCGACATCGGCGAAACCGATCTGATCAAGGGCGAGCAGATCGACAGAACCGAATTCGAAGAGGTCAACCTCGCGTTCGAAAAAGAAGGCAAGCGTCCAGCCCTTTCGATGCCCGTCCTGCTTGGCATCACCAAGGCGTCGCTGCAGACCAAGTCGTTCATCTCGGCGGCCTCGTTCCAGGAAACGACACGGGTGCTGACCGACGCTGCCGTCAACGGCAAGTCGGACATGCTCGAAGGCTTGAAGGAAAACGTCATCGTTGGCCGTCTCATCCCGGCCGGTACCGGTGGCATGTTGCGCCGTCTGCGCAAGATAGCCGCCATGCGCGACGAGCTAATTGCCAAGGAGCAGGCCAAGTCGGCATCGATCCCAGGTCCCGATGCCGCTGGCCCGGCCCGCCGCCGCCGCCGCCCGGCTTCGGAAGAAGTCGCATCGTAATCAGCCACAACTTGAGCATTCAACGGCCGCCCCGCAATGGGCGGCCGTTTTTTTGCGCACTACTCAGCCTCGGCGGGGTTGCCGATAAAATTGCAGAACTCATTTTCCAATACCGGTTGTTGTTATGAGCACTTTAGACAGCCAGCATGGCACCTGCGCACCTCGCAAATTCCGGAGAGTGTCTTGTTCGGGAAAATCACCAGCACGCAACTGACTATACAAGGCATCGAGATCGGCGTTCGCGTCGGCGTTGGTTCCGACGGGCGCGAACGGATCGAAGTCACGAATTTGCCGGATCGTCCACACAACAGCGAAAGCCGGGCGCGGCGCGATTTTGTCTCGGCATTTCAGCGCGAACTGGTGCGCGTCAAAGCGCGAAAATGACGTTGAGACCGGCTCTCAAAACGCAACCTCGCCGCCCACCACGACACTCCGTCGCAGCCATCCGATTGCCAAATAGCCCAGATTTTCGAAAAATAATCTTCGATCCCAGTGTGGCGGCAGTTGACCAAGATGAAACCCGTGTATATAGCTCGCCCACTCTCACGATAGGTGGTAGGCCACGTGCGCCGGTTATTGGCGGCATATCGGCCTAAACACTATCGTCCAAGACGCAGAGAAACATCGACGGACCACGATCTGCTGGCCTCAAAGCCTGGCACGATCCTCTGGTTTTTTCTTGTTGGGGCGGTTTCCAGCCCTGGCAGGGTTATTTGGCGCATTTTCAATTCGGGATGCGCCCGAGGTTTAGACACTAAGGCAGGATTGGGCTGATGCCGACGATACAACAATTGATCCGGAAGCCCCGGGAGCCGAAGATTTATCGCGAGAAATCGCGCCACATGGATGCATGCCCGCAGAAGCGTGGCGTCTGCACCCGCGTTTATACGACGACACCGAAGAAGCCGAACTCGGCGCTTCGTAAGGTTGCCAAGATCCGGCTCACCAACGGTCACGAAGTCATCGGCTACATTCCGGGCGAAGGTCATAACCTGCAGGAGCACTCCGTCGTGCTCATCCGCGGCGGCCGCGTCAAAGATTTGCCGGGCGTTCGCTACCACATCATCCGCGGCGTCCTCGACACTCAGGGCGTCTCGGCTCGCCGTCAGCGCCGGTCGAAATACGGCGCCAAGCGTCCGAAGTGACCCGAGCGTCAAGCGAAGGGTCATCCCGGAAACGCGTTGCGAAGCAAGGCGCGATTCGGGATCTCGGGCAGTAGACACAGAATTTGGATCAGCAATTTTGATCCAAGAAACAGAATTCGAAGCGAAGGGCTCTCAGAATGTCTCGTCGTCACGCGGCTCAAAAGCGGGAAGTCATCCCGGATCCGAAGTTCAACGACCTCGTCGTCACCAAGTTCATGAACGCGGTGATGAAAGAGGGCAAGAAGTCGGTTGCAGAGCGCATGGTCTATGGTGCGTTCGAGAAAATGGAATCGAAGGGCAAAGCCAACCCCCTCGACCTCTTCAAATCCGCGCTCGAAAATGTCATGCCGGCGGTTGAAGTTCGTTCGCGCCGGGTCGGTGGCGCGACCTATCAGGTGCCGGTCGAAGTCCGCACCGAACGCCGTCAGGCACTTGCCATCCGTTGGATCATCGCCGCGGCCCGCTCGCGCAACGAAACCACACTGATCGACAAGCTTTCAGGCGAACTTCTGGACGCCGCCAACAATCGCGGTACCGCAGTCAAGAAGCGCGAAGACACGCACAAGATGGCGGAAGCCAACCGTGCCTTCTCGCATTATCGCTGGTAATTCATCGCGCGGTTGCTGTCTGGGCAACTGAAGCGCAAACGAAATAGGACTTCCGAGGCACTCATGGCCCGTCAATACGCGATCGAAGACTACCGGAATTTCGGCATCATGGCCCACATCGATGCCGGGAAAACCACGACCACTGAGCGCGTGCTCTACTACACGGGCAAGTCGTACAAGATCGGTGAAGTTCATGACGGCGCCGCCACCATGGATTTCATGGAGCAGGAAGCCGAGCGCGGCATCACGATTACGTCCGCCGCCACGACCTGCTTCTGGCCCGGCCGCGACGGCCGCAAGCGCCGCTTGAACATCATCGACACCCCAGGCCACGTCGACTTCACGATTGAAGTTGAGCGTTCGCTACGCGTGCTCGACGGCGCCGTCTGCGTTCTCGACAGCAACCAAGGCGTCGAACCGCAAACCGAAACCGTCTGGCGCCAAGGCGACAAATACGGCGTGCCGCGCATCATCTTCTCCAACAAAATGGATAAGACCGGCGCCGACTTCTACATGTGCCTCGCCGACATCAAGGACAAGCTCGGCGCTAAGGCCGTGCCGCTGCAAATTCCGATCGGCGCTGAAGCCGATTTCAAGGGCGTCATCGACCTGATCCGCATGATTGCAATCACCTGGGACGGCGACGGCAAGGACGCCAAGATGGTCGAGGGGCCAATCCCCGCCGACCTCGCCGACAAGGCCGCCGAATTCCGCGCCAACATGATCGAAGCTGCCGTCGACATGGACGACGACGCGATGGCTGCCTATCTCGATGGCAAAGAGCCTGACGAAGCAACCTTGCGCAAAATGATCCGCAAGGCGACGGTTACGCGCGCCTTCTATCCGATGATGTGCGGCTCGGCTTTCAAGAACAAGGGCGTGCAGCCCCTGCTCGACGCTGTCGTCGACTTCCTGCCTTCGCCTTTGGATCGCGAAGCCTATACCGGCATCGACCCCAAGACCGGCGGAGAAATTCTGCGCCGTCCGTCCGATGCCGAGCCGCTGTCCATGATCGCATTCAAGATCATGAGCTTCGAGCACGTCGGTTCCATCACGTTCTGCCGCATCTACTCGGGTAAGCTCGAGCAGGGCACGGCACTTGCGAACACCACCCGCGACAAGAAAGAGCGGGCGGGGCGCATGTATCTGATGCACGCTGCCGATCGCGAAGAAATCAAGGAAGCTTTTTCGGGCGATATCGTGGCGCTGCAGGGTCTCAAGGACACTCGGACCGGTGAAACGCTGTGCGATCCGGCAAAGCCCGTCATTCTCGAAAAGATGGACTTCCCCGAGCCCGTCATCGCCCAGAAAATTGAGCCGAAGACCAAGGCCGACCAGGAAAAGATGGCGATCGCGCTGTACACCATGGCGCACGAAGATCCGTCGTTCCGCGTCTCGGTCGATCAGGAATCCGGCGAGACCATTCTCAAAGGCATGGGCGAATTGCATCTCGACATCAAAGTCGACATCCTGAAACGCACCTATGGCGTCGATGCCATCGTCGGCGCGCCGCAGGTTGCTTATCGCGAAACGCTAGCACGCGCCGCGGATGTCGATTACACGCACAAAAAGCAGACCGGCGGCACGGGTCAGTTTGCCCGCGTCAAGCTGAAGCTTGAGCCAAATGAAACCGGCAAGGGCAACGAGTTCGAAACAACAATCATCGGCGGCACGGTGCCGAAGGAATATCTTCCGGGTGTCGAAAAGGGCGTCAAGTCGGTCTGGGACAACGGTATTCTGATCGGCTTCCCGCTCGTCGACATGAAGGTCACTCTTTATGACGGTGCTTTCCATGACGTGGACTCGTCGGCCATCGCGTTCGAAATCGCGACCCGGGCGGCCATGAAAGAGGGCTGCGAAAAGGGCGGCGTCAAAATTCTCGAGCCGATCATGGACGTCGAAGTCGTCACGCCTGGCGATTTCGTCGGCGGCGTCATCGGCGATATCAACGGCCGCCGCGGTCAGATCCGCGACCAGCAGATGCGCGGCAACGCCACTGTCGTTCGCGCTTACGTGCCGCTCGCCAACATGTTTGGTTACGTCAGCCAGCTCCGCTCGATGTCGACGGGGCGCGCCTCTTACACAATGCAATTTGCGCATTACGCGGAAGTCCCGCGTAACGTCGCGGAAGAAGTGAAGGCAAAATACGCCTGAAACAAAGGTTTGGCTTGACTGCTCAGGAAGTTGCATACAGGCCGAAGTTTGGGATTTAAAGAACGCTTCACGACCCGGGCTCGGGGACGAACCTGGCACCGGTCTTGGCGAAGAAAGTAAAGAAGGAGAGCCTCCGATGGCCAAAGTAAAATTCGAGCGCACCAAACCGCACTGCAACGTCGGCACGATCGGTCACGTTGACCACGGCAAGACGACGTTGACGGCCGCGTTGACCAAAGTTTCGCACGACAAGGGTTGGACCTCGACGGCGATCGCGTACGATGAAGTCGCCAAGGCTTCTGAGAGCCAGGGCCGCCGCGACCCGACCAAGATTTTGACGATCGCAACCTCGCACGTCGAGTACTCGACACCGAACCGGCACTATGCGCACGTCGATTGCCCAGGCCATGCCGACTACGTCAAGAACATGATCACCGGTGCCGCCCAGATGGACGGCGCGATCCTCGTCGTCTCGGCCGTCGACGGCCCGATGCCCCAGACCCGCGAGCACATCCTGCTCGCTCGTCAGGTCGGCGTACCAAAGATCGTCGTGTTCTTGAACAAGTGCGACATCGTCGAAGATCAGGAACTCCTTGACCTCGTCGAAATGGAAGTTCGCGAACTGCTCTCGAAGTACCAGTTCCCGGGCGATGACACGCCGGTCATTCGTGGCGCGGCCATCAAAGCCTTGAACGGCGAAAAGGGTCCGCTGGCCGATGAAGCGATCCTGGCGCTTTACGAAGCGCTCGACACCTTCATTCCCATCCCCGAGCGTCCGAAGGATCAGCCCTTCTTGATGCCGATCGAAGACGTATTCTCGATCTCGGGCCGCGGTACCGTCGTCACCGGCCGTATCGAACGCGGCGTTGTCAAGGTCGGCGAAGAAGTCGAGATCGTTGGCATTCGCGACACCCAGAAGTCGGTCTGCACCGGCGTCGAAATGTTCCGCAAGCTCCTCGATAGCGGCGAAGCCGGCGACAACGTCGGTTGCCTGCTGCGCGGTATCGACAAGGAAGCCGTCGAACGCGGCCAGGTTCTTTGCAAGCCGGGCTCGGTCAAACCGCACAAGAAGTTCTCGGCCGAAGCCTACATTCTGACGAAAGACGAAGGTGGCCGTCATACGCCGTTCTTCACCAACTATCGTCCGCAGTTCTACTTCCGCACCACCGACGTCACGGGCACCGTCAAGCTCGCCGAAGGTACGGAAATGGTGATGCCGGGCGACAACGTCTCGGTCACCGTCGAACTCGTCCAGCCGATCGCCATGGAAGAGAAGGTCCGCTTCGCTATTCGTGAAGGTGGCCGGACGGTTGGTGCCGGTATCGTCACGAAAATTCTTGAATAGCCGTCAATTGACGAGGAAGCGCGCCACCCGGTTCGCTTCCTCTGTCATTTCAGAGTGAAAGAATATCATGCACGGCCAAAACATCCGCATCCGGTTGAAAGCGTTTGATCATCGTATTCTCGATGCGTCGACGCGCGAAATCGTGAACACGGCGAAACGTACCGGTGCCGAAGTCAGAGGACCCATTCCTCTGCCGACGCGCATCGAGCGCTACACCGTCAACCGCTCGCCGCACATCGACAAGAAGAGCCGCGAGCAGTTCGAGATGCGCACGCATAAGCGTCTGCTCGATATTGTCGATCCGACGCCGCAAACGGTCGATGCCTTGATGAAGCTCGATCTGGCGGCCGGTGTTGACGTCGAGATCAAACTCTAAGGGAGTTGGGAATGGGGACGAGGGAATAGGACGTCGGTCGCGCTTTCTGAGCGCCCACTTCCAGCTCCCAACACCCACTCCCCCCAAACAAGGACAAGACCCATGAGGTCAGGTGTACTAGCAATGAAGGTGGGCATGACCCGCATCTTCACGGACGCAGGCGAACACGTGCCTGTGACCGTGCTGAAGCTTGATCATCTCCAAGTGCTCTCCCACCGCACGGTGGAGAAAAACGGCTACACGGCTGTCCAGCTTGGCGCCGGCACGCGCAAGGTTTCGCGCCTCACCAAGGCCGATCGCGGCAACTTCGCGAAAGCCGAAGTCGAGCCAAAGCGCAAACTCGTCGAGTTCCGCGTCTCGCCCGATAGCCTCATCGAAGTCGGCGCCGAAATCACGGCCGACCATTTTGTCCCCGGCCAGTTCGTCGACGTGACGGGCACGAGCCAGGGTAAAGGTTTCCAGGGCGCGATGAAGCGTTGGAACTTCAGCGGCTTGCGCGCGAGCCACGGCGTTTCCGTTTCGCATCGCTCGCACGGTTCGACCGGTCAGCGGCAAGATCCGGGCAAAGTCTTCAAAGGCAAGAAGATGGCCGGTCACATGGGCGACGACCGCATCACCACGCAAAATTTGGTGGTCGCGAAGGTCGACGTTGCACGCGGTCTGGTCATGGTGCGCGGCGCAGTGCCGGGGTCCAAGGGCGGTTGGGTGCTGGTGCGCGACGCCGTCAAGAAAGCCGCTCACAAAGACACCCCCAAGCCCGGCGCATTCAAAGCCCGCGCGGCTGTAGCTCAGAAGGAGGGTGCGTGATGAAAACCTCGGTCACCACACTCGACGCCGCCAAAGCCGGCGACATCGAACTGTTGGATGCCATTTTCGGCCTCGATCCCCGCCCGGACCTGATCCACCGCATGGTGCGTTATCAGACCCTGAAGCGGATGGCTGGAACGCATCACGCCCAGGACCGCTCGGAAGTCGCGGTCACGGGTAAGAAAATGTACAAGCAGAAGGGCACCGGCGGCGCTCGTCACGGCGATAAGTCGGCACCGCAGTTTCGCGGCGGAGGCAAGGCCTTTGGTCCCAAGCCCCGCTCGCACGCTGTCGATATGCCGAAGAAGGTGCGCGCACTCGCTCTTCGTCATGCGCTCTCGGCCAAGGCCAAAGCCGGCGAAATCATCGTGCTCGACAAGGCTTCGTCCAAGGACGGCAAGACCGCCGGTCTCAAAACGCAGTTCGCGAAACTCGATCTTAAAAACGCGCTTATCATCGATGGCGCCGAGCTTGAGCCCGCGTTCACCCGCGCCGCCCGCAATATTCCAAACATCGACGTGCTGCCGGTGCAGGGAATCAACGTCTACGACATTCTGCGTCGTAAGAAGCTGGTCCTGACCAAGGCGGCGATAGTCGCGCTGGAAGCACGCTTCAAAGATGCGCTGGAGGCGCGCTCCAAATGACCAAACGCAGCGCTTATGACGTCATCATTTCCCCGGTCATTACCGAGAAGGCGACGCTTGCCTCGGAACACAACCAGGTGATCTTCAAGGTTAACCCTCAGGCGACGAAGCCCGAGATCAAAGCCGCGGTCGAAAGCCTGTTCAAGGTCAAGGTCAAAGGCGTCAACACCATCGTGCGCAAGGGCAAGCTTCGGACATTCCGCGGCATCCGCGCGCTACTGAGCGATACCAAAAGAGCTGTCATCACCCTCGAAGATGGTCATTCCATCGACGTGACGACCGGTCTCTAAGGAGTAGGGCACTATGGCGCTAAAAACATTCAGTCCGACCTCGCCCGGCATCCGGCACCTTGTCATCGTTGACAGGTCCGGGTTGTGGAAGGGCGGCCCCGTCAAGTCGCTGGTCGAAGGTAAGACCAAGACCGG
>JANLYX010000079.1:0-90771 GCA_031365865.1 Hyphomicrobium sp.
TTTTCGCTTGATGGGCTTGGGCTGTTATCGTTTGAGAGTATCGAAAAGCGCGACTATCCGGTTGTGTTCGCCAATCTGTATGTGTTTTCGCTCATCGGCCTGCTGGTCGGCATTCTCTCCGACTTCGTCTACACACTTGTCGATCCCCGCATCGACTTCGAAACGCGGGAGGTGTGAGATGGCGCAAATCATGGACGCGACCGCGATTAAACAAAGGCCTGTGACGTCGTGGCGGCAACGCTTGAAGGACCGGCTCGGTTTCAACCTGTCGCCGGTCAATCGCCGCCGCTTGGAGCGCTTCAAAGCCCATAAGCTCGGCTATCGCAGTTTCCAGATTTTTATGGCGCTGTTTTTGGCGACCTTGTTCGCCGAATTCATCGCCAACGACCGGCCGCTCTTGGCGATGTACAAGGGCGAGCTGCTGTTTCCGGTTCTGGTCGATTATCCCGAGGAGAAGTTCGGCGGGTTTCTCGCTGTCACCGATTACCGGACGCCGGAAATCGCCAACGAGATCTCAGCCAACGGCTGGGTGATCTGGCCGCCGATCCGGTTTTCCTACGACACCATCAACAAGGATTACCCTGGCCGCGTCGGGCCAAACAATGTCTGCCTCGGCTATCCGGCGCCGCCGCCGTGGTCGTCGTCTTTAAAGCTGTGCGACGCACCTGTCGATCAGGTCGCGCGCTATCAAACGCTTGGCAATACCAACTGGCTCGGACTTGATAATCAGGGCCGCGATGTCGTGGCGCGCATTATTTACGGCTTTCGTATCTCGGTGTTGTTTGGACTGCTGCTGACCGTCGTCTCCTCCATTATCGGGGTGTTCGCCGGCGCGGTGCAGGGCTACTTCGGCGGCTGGACCGATCTCGTCTTTCAGCGCGTTCTCGAGATCTGGAATTCAATTCCAGAACTGTTCGTGCTGCTGATCATCTCATCGCTGTTCGTGCCGGGATTTTGGACGCTGCTCGGCATTCTGCTGCTGTTCAGCTGGACCTCGCTGGTAGGACTGGTGCGAGCGGAGTTTCTGCGCGGCCGCAATCTCGAATATGTCCGCGCCGCCCGTGCGCTTGGGCTGACCGACTGGCAGATCATGTTCAAGCACTTGCTTCCCAATGCCATGGTCGCGACGCTGACGTTCTTGCCGTTCAAACTTTCCAGCGGCATCGGCCTGCTGACAGCTCTCGACTTCCTCGGCCTCGGCATGCCGCCGGGATCGCCGTCGCTGGGGGAGTTGCTGTTGCAGGGCAAGCAGCATCTCGAGGCCCCGTGGCTTGGCATCTCGGGCTTCATATCCGTCTCGATCATCCTGTCGCTCGCGGTCTTCATCGGCGAAGCGGTGCGTGACGCGCTCGATCCGCGCAAAACCTTCAGACAGGCGAAATGACGATGACCAACACACCTATTGTCACAGTCAAAAATCTGTCCGTCGAATTCGGCGAGGGCAAAGATGCGTCGCGCGTGGTCAAGAATATCTCGTTCGACATCGCCAAGGGCGAGACCGTCGCGCTGGTCGGCGAATCCGGATCCGGAAAAACCGTTTCGGCGCTGTCGATTTTGAAGCTGTTGCCGAATTCGGCGTCGCATCCGACAGGCGAAATCCTGTTCGAGGGCTGCGACATTCTGAAAGTGCCGGAAAACGAGATGCGCCAAATCCGTGGCGATAAAATCTCGATCATTTTTCAAGAACCGATGACGACGCTCAACCCGTTACACACCATTGAGAAGCAGGTCGGCGAAATTTTGAAACTGCATCAGGGTCTGAGCGACAACCAGGCCCGAGTGAAGGTCATCGAGCTGCTGACCAAGGTTGGCATTCGCGACCCGGAAGCGCGCCTTGGCTCCTATCCCCACCAGCTTTCCGGCGGGCAACGCCAGCGCGTGATGATCGCCATTGCGCTCGCCAACGAGCCGGACCTGCTGATCGCCGACGAGCCGACGACCGCCCTCGACGTCACCATTCAGGCGCAGATTTTGGAGCTGTTGAAAAAACTTCAAAGCGAGATGGGCATGGCGATGCTGCTGATCACCCACGATCTCGGCATTGTGCGGCGGATGGCGGACCGGGTCTATGTCATGCAGAACGGCGAGATCGTCGAGACGGGTGCGGCAAAACAAATTTTTGAAAGTCCAAAGCACGCCTATACGCGCCACTTGCTTGCAGCTGAACCGAAGGGCACGCCGCCATCCGGCAATCCAACGGGGCCAGTTGTTGTTGAAACAGACAACTTGAAGGTCTGGTTTCCGATCAAGCGCGGCTGGCTGCAAAAGACCGTCGATCACGTCAAAGCCGTCGACGGCCTGAGCATGAAATTGCGGGCAGGAGAAACGCTCGGTGTCGTCGGCGAATCCGGGTCCGGCAAGACCACCCTTGGCTTGGCGCTGCTGCGCTTGATCTCGTCGGAGGGGCCGATTGCCTACGTTGGAAAGCGCATCGACGGATTTAACTCCAAAGAAATGCGGCCGCTACGCAAAGAGATGCAGGTCGTCTTCCAAGATCCCTACGGGTCTTTGTCGCCGCGCCTGACCGTTGGCCAGATCATCGAGGAAGGCCTGATCATACTCGAACCGGAACTCGATGACGCCGCGCGGCGCCTTCGCGTCGGCAGCGCCTTGAAAGAAGTCGGTCTCGACGCCAACGCCCAAGACCGCTACCCGCACGAATTTTCCGGCGGCCAGCGTCAGCGCATCGCCATTGCTCGCGCCATGGTGCTCGAGCCGAAGTTCGTCATGCTCGACGAGCCGACCAGCGCACTCGATATGAGCGTGCAGGCGCAGATCGTCGATTTGCTCCGCGATTTACAGAAAAAGCGCAATCTGGCTTATCTGTTCATCAGTCACGACCTTAAAGTCGTCAGAGCCTTGTGCAATTATGTGATCGTGATGCGCAACGGCAAGGTGGTCGAAGAAGGCCCGGCGCGGGACATATTCGATTCCCCGAAAGAGGATTACACCCGCGCGCTGCTCGCCGCCGCTCTGGATCACAAAGTCATCCACAAGGCCGTGCTGGCGACCTGATCGACGCCGAATAAAAACGTGGAGATTGCCATGTCCGATACCGCTCCGGCTCTCGTGCATTATCACGCGCCCAACACCCGCTCGTTCGCGGTCCGCTGGTTGTTTGAGGAACTCGGCAATCCACCGCACGAGATGAAAATTCTCAATCTCAAAAACGGCGACCATAAAAAGCCGGCTTATCTCGCGGTCAATCCGATGGGCAAAGTTCCAACGGTCGTGCATGGCGGCACGGTCATCACCGAAACAGCGGCCATTGCGATGTATCTGGCGGATTTGTTTCCGGCAGCCAAGCTCGCCCCGCCGATTGGCGACACCGCGCGCGGCACTTACTACCGCTGGATTGTTTTCAATCAGTCGGCCGTCGAACCCGCGCTCACCGATCACTATTTGAAGCGCGAGCCGGGCCAGCCCTCGATGATGGCCTATGGCACTTATGAGGACACCGTTAATGCGCTGGCGGGCGCGCTCGCGAAGGGCCCGTACGTGCTCGGCGACAGGTTCTCGGCGGCCGACATTGTCATTGGAGCGGGCGTGCGCTGGATGCTGATGTTCAAACTGTTGCCGGAGCGCAAAGAGTTCACGTCCTATGCCGAGCGCCTGTCCGCGCGGCCTGCGTTGCAGCGCGCCGCCGCCAAGGATCAGGAGTTGGCGGCGGCAATGGCCTAGACGCGTGGCCAGGCCAGGGCGGCGGGACGTAATGCCATGACCGAGCAACAATTCAACGCCTTCTGCCGCGCGCTGCCCGCGACGACATATGTCAACCAGTGGGGCGGCGCGCACGTTTGGAAAGTGGGCGGGAAGGTCTTCACGATTGGCCGTTTTGAGAGTAAACATCCGGCGATAACTTTCAAAGTGCCACCAATCGCCTTCGAGGTGCTCGGCAACGAGCCGGGCTTGCGGCCAGCGCCGTATCTGGCGTCGCGCGGCATGAAATGGATCCAAGCTTACGCCAAGCCCGGCCTCTCGGACAAAGACTTGGAAGCCTATCTGGGGCTCTCCCACGCGCTGGTGGCGGCAGGCCTGTCGAAGAAGAAGCGCGCCGAGCTCGGGTTGGGGACGCTGCAATTCCGCCCTTGAATGCGCCAAAATACCGGTCATGCTTAGCAGTGCTTCAGCCGCAGCCAACGGGACACCATGCACGCCACCCTGAAAACCCCGACCCTGAAAACCCCGACCTTGAAACCCCCGGCCTTGAAACCCCCGGCCTTGAAACCCGATGACGTGTTCAGAGCCGAATTGGCGTTGACGACGGACCACTTGAAGATGTGGGCGAATTCGCTGCACGCTTGCGCGACGGTTGAACTGCGCAATGCACCAGGATTTTGGAGTCTCGAGGTCGCACCTTTGGCGCAGGGCGCCTGCCCGTTCGAACTGATGTTGCGGGCCGATCAGCGCTACGATCTGGCGATTGCGGGCGAATATTACGAGGACCGGCCGATCACCGACATTTCGATTTTCGCTGGCTTGGCGAAATCCATTGCCAGTGGGCATGTCTCGCGCGTCTCGATCAGAAGCGCGCTGACCGGCGCCCTGCAAAGCCTCGAGACGCGGATCTCACTTAGCGATGGTACGTACTGGTTCGGCGCGCGCTCGGTGATGCCCGCCGCGCACGCCTGCCCGCCGGAATTCGAGATCAAAGAGTTCAAGCGGTACTTGCCGTTTAGAAGGTAGGGGGTTTGTGTCCTTAGGGACCGCGCGTGACCCGCAGCAAACCTCGGCCCCTACTTCATCCGCAACATGTTTCTCACGGCCAAGCCAAACAAAAATATGAAAATACCAGAGAACGCTTTTTGAACCGCTGACGCAAAAGAAACGTTGCTCGGCACAATCGGCACGGCGTTGCCGCCGGACATTTCCAAACCATATAGGCAGCCGTAGGTACGGTGCGCAGTTTCCTCCCCGCCTTCGAGGAAAATGAAGGCATTGCGCACGGCGAGGTGCAAAGCCTCGCTCGCGCTGTTGGTCTGTTCGCGCACCGGTGGGGCGAGGCCGATAATGTGCGGGCTCGGCTTGTTGTCCTTATCCTTGAGACCCTCGTAGCAATCCCGCTGATACCACCAAGCATCGACGGCCGCCTTGACGTTGCTGCTCGCACCATATGCCGGGGCCGATTTTGCGACCGCTTCCGAGTTGACGGGAAGGCTTGGACTTTGGCCGACGAAAAACAGCGTCGCCAGCGCAATCGTTGCCAACCACAGCATAAAAGGCCGGAACAGTGACCGGCCAAAGTCGGCGACGACCTGATACAGCCACCCAAACCAGAAACGGGCGACGCTCGACCACGCTTTGCCGCTCCAAATGCGCCACGTCAGCGGAAAGTCGGAGACAAACCGCGCGCTCTTGATCTCGCCAGCAAAGAATTTCATTTCGGCGTCGTGGTCGTGGCCCTGGATCGCAAGGCGCTTCAAGGCCCGGAAGCGCGCCGGCTCGCTTTCGTTGCCTTGAAACTGTCGCTTGACACGAGCGAGACTGCGTTCCCAGAAGCGCCCCGGCTGGATAGGACCCGGGCGGAAGTGCAAATTATCCAGCCGGGGCGCCTCTGAAAAACTAGCTTGAACAAAGTCGGGCACATCGTGGAACGTCGCTTTGTTCAGTGTGAATGCTCGATCCGAGCGAATTGCTGAGAAATCGATTTTCTTTTGAAACCTAGCGCTTTGGAAGGTCGTGAGCCCTTCAAAGGTAGACTGATCGAACCTGGCGTCGCCATGGAATTGGGTCCCTCGAAAGCGTGCGCTGCTACAAAATTTGACTTGTCCCAACCGGGCGGCGTCACCGAAAGAGGCCTCAGAAAAGACGACGGTATCTTCGAACCGCACCTTTTCAAAGCCCGCTACGGCACCAAATTCCGTCTTCATAAATGTCGCGCGTTCAGTGAATTTTGCTCTCTCAAACTTCGCAGCTCCCCTAAACTTGGCCTCGCCAAAATCTGCATCGCTGGAGAAAACTGCCTTCTCGAATAATGCGTCACGAGAGAATGCTGCTTTTGCGAACCGGGTGGTGCAAGAGAACCTCGCTTTGCTGAAATCCGCATAACCGGAGAACCTTGCTTCGCTGAATTGCGCGCGCCCTAGGAAAGACGTATCGCCGAACGTCGCGTAACCTTCGAACTTCGCTCCGTCGAACCCCGCGTCCGCCGAGAACTTTGCTCTGTTGAAATACGCGCCCCTTAAGAAAGTAGCGTTTTTGAAATTTGCAGCATTGCGGAACGTCGCCTCATCGAAGCTTACGTCCTCGTGAAATGTTGCCGACGTAAAATGCATCTTTTCGTGGAATACTGCCCCAATGAAAATCGCGGTTCCCGGAAATATCCAACCAGAAAAATCGAAAGCTGGGCCATGCGACTGGGGCGTGGTGGCCGAGGAAACATCGACCACCGCCTCCTTCGTCCATTCGGCAGTAAGGTCGTTCTTGGTTTCGAGAACACCGAATCGCAACTCCGCTGCCCAAGTGTGGGAATTTTCCATTTCCGCCCGCCGGGCGAGCATCTGGGTGGCCCAGGCGTTCCACGCATCTTTGCCCTCGGCGTAGCGCGCCAGTGTCTGTTCGCGGTTCATGCTGCGTCACCGTTTCCCGCCCCGCTGCCCATCCCCAAACGGTCTGCAACGGTCCAGCCGGAAGTTCACCCAAAATCATCGTCGTGCGCAAGGGGGCGATGTTAGTAGTTGGCCCGAAGCGGGCAGGATTTCGGCAATCTAAAGTCTTGTCCGCCCCCTCTCCCCAACCCTCACCCGCCCAAGCGAAGCGTGGCTTCGCCACGAAGCGGAGAGCGAGCTATCGCCCCTTCAATCGTTTAACGGCGAGGATGTCGCCACCGGTTTTGGCAATGCGCACGGCCGCGTCGGTCAGTGGCTCGATGGCGACCGCCATGTGATGGGCGTTGGCGTGGACCATCATGATGCCGTCGGTCATGATGCCGACATGGCCCTGCCAGAACACCAAGTCGCCGCGCTGGAGACCGTCTAATTCATGAGCGGGCCGGACTGGCTGGCCCAATTCCGCCAATTGCATGTCGCTGTCGCGCGGCGCGCTCAGGCCCGCCGCATGCATCGACATCTGCACAAGGCCTGAACAATCGATACCGATGCGCGTGCGGCCGCCCCACAGATACGGCGTGCCGATGAAACGCTCGGCGATCTCGACGAAATCGCGGGCCGCGCGGTCGATTGCCGCGACGTGGCGGCCGACAGCAAATCCACCTTGCTCCAACGCGACAAACTTATCATCGCTGTTGCGCGCGCTAAAAACCGCGTTGAGGGGCAAATGCATGATCGGCGGAGATTTGATGTCGGCCAAGGGATAGAGAAAGGTGCCGAGCGATTGCACGCGGTGGGTCGGAGTGACGATCGTGGGCACGAGGACGTCGGCTGGAACATAGCCGACATAGCCATCGCGCATCAGCTGGACCCAGGACCAGCCGTTGGCTTCGTCGTAAACGGTGACGGCTTCGCCAAACAGCGCCTCCGTTTCCAGTCCGCGCGACATGTCCGGGGTCTTGCGAAGCGGCACGGCGCCGCGCACGATCTGCGCCGGCGTACCGGCGATAAAGCGTTCCGCCTTGACCACGCCCTCGAGAGACTTGGCGGCAATGTCGCCACGATAGGCGTTGCGGCGGGGATCGGGCGGCGCGCCACTGACTGGCGCGGCGCGGGACTTTTGAGGCGTGGGAGATGGGCGGCTCACGCTGCGAATTCCCGTCTCAACAGGTCCATGACGGCGCGCGCGGTTTGCGGTTCGCCGCCTTTGGGGCCAAGCGGCCGGGCGGCGGTGCGCCATCCATAAAGATCGAAGTGCGCAAAGCGGCTGGCATTCTGGACGAATTTGCGCAGGAACAATGCGGCGGTGATGGCGCCTGCAAACGGGCTCTCCCAAACGTTGTTCAAGTCGGCGATATCGCTATCGAGATGACGCCGGTAGCCGTCCCACAGCGGCAATCGCCAGACCGGATCGCCAATGCTTGCCGACGACGCCGTCAAGGCGCTGGCGAAATTATCATCGTCGGTGAAGAATGCCGGCAGGTCGGGCCCAAGCGCGGTGCGTGCGGCGCCGGTCAGGGTTGCGAACACAAATATGCTGGCGGGATTATCTTCGTCCGCAAGCGCGATCGCATCGGCCAAGACCAAGCGGCCTTCGGCGTCGGTATTGCCGATTTCGACGGTCAAGCCCGCCCGGCTTTTTAAGATGTCGCCAGGACGGAAGGCGTCGCCGCTGATGCTGTTTTCGGCGGCCGGAATTAAAATCCGTAAGCGGCAATTGAGTTTCTCGCCCATGATCATGTGGCCAAGGGCGAGCGCCGTGGCGGCGCCACCCATGTCCTTCTTCATGATCAGCATGCCGCTTGGCGGTTTGATATCGAGCCCGCCGGTATCGAAAGTAATACCCTTGCCGACCAGCGTGATCTTGGGCGCGCCGGGTGGGCCCCAAGCGATGTCGATCAAACGTGGCGGCTTCGGGCTGGCGCGTCCGACCGCATGGATCATTGGAAAATTGGCCTTGAGCAGATCATCGCCCGTGATCACCGACATCGTCGCGCCGTGGCGCTCAGCCAGCACACGAGCGGCGGCCTCGAGTTCTGCAGGCCCCATGTCCGCGGCAGGCGTGTTGATCAAATCGCGCGCGAACCAAATCGCCTCGACCGTATTGACGACGCGCGCTGCATTGACGCCATTGGGGATGCGAAATTGCGCCGGCGCTTCGTGATTGTCTTTGCCGCGATAACGCCAAAACCGGTAAGCGCCCAAACCCCATGCGATCGCCGCCAGTTCCGTGGCCTTGCTGGCGTCAGCGACGTGGTAGATCTCGGATGGCAGGCTGGAGGCCAGCATGCCAAGCAGCAATTCGGACGGGCCGCTTGGATCGCCGGACTGACCATTGCCGGTACCAAGCGCAACGCCTTTCAAGGTTCCGGTTTCGGTTGGCACCAGAACGGTTTTTTTTGCCGTGCCGGTGAACGATTGCGCTGCCAGCCACTGCCGCGACCGCGCGTCAAGTCCGGGGATGTCGGCGGCTGTGCCTTTTGCCACCAGCCAGATCGGCAAATCCGCGGCCGACGGCGGACCCTCTGCGAATACCCGCGCCGCAGTCCACGCCGTCGTCTCGACCATCCCTAAGCCCTTGCTCATGCCTGCACGGTGTCCCAGCACTTTGAAATTATAGCGGCGGCTTCACGGCTCCAACAGATACGTTGCTTGCGATAGACGCAAGAGAGGTTGGATCCGACGCGACTTCAGTTGCATGTGCTTCGCAGAAAAATGCTCAAGAGTTAAGCGTTCGTTGACCGCTGTGCCAGATACTGACAGTCGCAGAAATAACGCCGCGATAGCGGCTATTCGGAGATTGCATATGGCGCATGTTCCGGCCGCGTTGAGACGGCCTTTCAGTTTGCCCAACGTCCGCGTGGTTGCCAGCTTGACCGCGAGCTTGATGCTTGGCGCATGCGCCCAAACCGCCGATCTGTTGCCGTCGGCCGAAAGCCTAATGGCCTCCGATACTCCTAAAGCAGAGACCACGACGACCCAAAGCGACCTGCAAAAAGCCACCTCTTATTGGGGCCAGGAATTTGCAAAAAAACCTAATGATCTCAATGCGGCATTGAGCTATGCCAAAAACCTCAAGGCCCTTGGGGATCGCCAGCGCGCGCTGAACGTGCTGCAGCAGGCCAGCGTTCTGCATGGCGGCGACCCAGAACTCAACGGCGAATATGGCCGTCTCGCCCTCGAGCTTGATCAGGTCAGTTTGGCAAGCAAACTTCTCGAGGCTGCCGACGACCCCGCCAAACCCGATTGGCGCATCATCTCGGCCCGGGGAACGGTTTTCTCTAAACAAGGCCAGTATAAAGCCGCCATTCCTTATTACGAGCGCGCGCTGATGTTATCTCCGAACAAAGCCTCGGTAATCAACAATTTGGCAATGGCGCACGCCATGAGCGGCGACCCAAAACACGCCGAAGAGCTGTTGCGGTCGGTGGCGGCCGACGATGCGGCCTCTCCGAAAGTTCGCCAGAACCTAGCCTTGGTCCTTGGCCTACAGGGCCGTCACGACGAAGCCAAAGCCGTCGCAACGCAGGATCTGCCGGCGATGTCCGCGACCGCAAACTCCGAATATATGCGCCGCATGGTCAAGACCGCGAACAAACCCGATCCCAACAAAGTCGCGGCCAAAGCTGAAACCAAGCCGTTCGCGACAAACGTTGCCTCGGCCATCGATGCAGCAGCCATGAAACCGGCCGCGATCGATAGCGCCAGCGCCGCTCAAAGCTGGACCACCCACGTCGCCGCAACCGAGGCAGCGCCGGCCGCCGGTTCTGGGTCGGTGCTGAAGGGCTCGACGCGATAGGCCACCTCAACGATCGCCATTGATTAAACGCGTCTGACCTCAGGTCGGCGCGTTTTTTTATGCGCTCCATCGCCTGGAAATCAAGCAGGCTCGCTGCAAACAAAAAAAGACCCCAGCCGTATAAGGGCTGGGGCCAACGCAACACAAACTTGTGGCAAACGGCGGTCGTGCTGCGGCGAAACGTGGCCAAAGATGGCCAGCGACGACCAACCCAAAGCGCGTTACTGCGGCATTTGCATGTATTCGATGCCGGCTGGTCCGAGAATGACGACGAACAGCACGGGCAGGAAGAAGATGATCATCGGAACGGTCAGCTTTGGCGGCAGTGCAGCGGCCTTGCGCTCGGCTTCACCCTGGCGGATTTCACGATTTTCCTTAGCCATCGTGCGGAGTGCTTGCCCAACGGGCGTACCATAACGTTCCGCTTGGATGAGCGCGGTCACGACCGATTTCACGCCGGCCAGACCGGTACGTTTGCCGAGATTTTCGTAAGCTTGGCGGCGATCTTGCAAATACGACAATTCAGCCGTCGTCAGCGTCATTTCTTCCGCGAGCTCGATCGATTGAACCGCGATTTCCTTGGCAACTTTGCTGAAAGCCGATTCAACCGACATGCCCGATTGCACGCAGATCAGCAGCATATCCAAAGCGTCGGGAAAGGCCTGCTTGATCGATTGCTGGCGCTTCTGCGCCATGTTCTCGATCACGACGTTCGGGAAATAATAGCCGGCGAAACCCGCGACGACCGCGATACCGAAGTTGATCAACGGTGGATACTGAAGCTCGCCGATGACGAACACATACAACAAAGCTGCGACGAACAACACGATCGGCGCCGCGATACGAAAGAACATGAACGAGACGATAGGGGCTTGGCCGCGCAGACCCGCCATCTTCAACTTCTCGCGCAGCTCCTCGTTGTCGAACTTGGCGCGCAGATCCAATTGATCGACGATCGATTGCATGAAGCCTTTGGGGGCTTGGCGAAGCTTACCGGTCTGGCGCTCTTTCGTGACCATTTCGGCAAGGCGTGCATTGCGCATCCGGTCGCGCTCAACCGCCATTTCCTTCATGCGCTGATTCATGCGGTCACGCGCCAGCATTGGCATCGTCACCGTCATAACAGTTGCGAACACGCAAACCGCCGCCAGAATGGTGGCTAGCAACTGCGGGTTCATGATGGTGTCGACAAAGCTCATCATAGCAATAGCGCTTCCACTGTTTTGCTTCGGCCAAGTTCGGTTGGCGTCTTTGAAATTAGAATTTGAAGTTGATCATCTTGCGCATCATCAAAATACCGATGGTCATCCACGTCAGCGCACCCACCAGCATGAAGTTGCCGACTTTTGTGTTGAACAGGAGCATGATGTAATCGGTGTTGCTCAAGTAGACCATGAACATGACGCAGGGTGGCAACGATCCAAGAACCATGGCCGAGGCCTTGGCTTCAGCCGACATGGATTTGACTTTCATGGCGAGACGCAAACGGTCACGCAGAACACCCGACAAATTGCCGAGAGCTTCAGATAAGTTGCCGCCGGCCTGCTGCTGAATGGCGATGACGATGGCCAAAAAGCGGACTTCCGGGAGTGGCAGCCGATCGCACATCCGTTCGAGACCTTCGCCAACCGGCACGCCCAAGCGCTGCTGATCGACAACCTGCTGAAACTCCCCGCCGATCGGATCCGGGCTTTCGCGCGCGATCACGCCGATGCATTCGTTCAACGGCAAACCGGATTTGACGCCGCGCACGATGACGTCGATCGCGTTGGCGAGTTCCGCCAGAAACTTGGCTTGCCGGCGCTTGATCAGCTTGCCGAGAAACCAGCGCGGCAAACCGAATCCACCAACGAAACCGGCAACGAGAGCGGCGAGAAGCGGCGCGTTCGTTCCAAGCATGACAGCGGCGCAGCAGACGGCGCCGGCGATCATACTGGAGATATAAAAATCTCTCGGCGTTAGGTCGAGCCCTGCCCGTTCAAGCATCAGCGGCAGCGTGACTTTTTCTTTGGCCTTCTGACGGCTCTCGATATCCTTGAGGGTGTCGGCAACGGATTTTTTCCGGCTCGAAGTCTCGGCGACAGCCGCCGTCCCAAGTTTGCGGCCGTTGCGCGCCTCGGCAACGTTTTGAACGCGCTTGTCCTTCTGGCGCTCGCCTGAAAGATAAGGATAGATCAGCGCGAAAATAGCGCCCGCAATCGCCAACGCCGCAAAACCGGCAACGACCATCGGTGACAGTCCACCACTAAGCATTTTTGTCACCCATCGGGTTGCCGTTATCGTCGGCGACTTCGGACTCGGCGAGGGCGCGCGCTAGGCGATCGGTCTCGCCGTAATATTCGGCGCGATCCCAGAAGCGCGGGCGCGCGATGCCGGTGGAACGATGGCGTCCCGTCAATTTGCCGTTGGCATCTTCGCCGGTGATTTCATAAACAATGAGGTTCTGAAGGGTAACGGTGTCTTCTTCCATCCCCAAAACTTCGGTGATGTGCGTGATTTTACGCGAACCGTCGCGCAAACGTGACGCTTGCACGATGACGTCGACCGAGCCGGTGATCATTTCGCGAATGGTTTTTACGGGCAGCGCATAGCCGCCCATCATGATCATCGATTCAAGACGGCTGAGAGCCTCGCGCGGGCTGTTGGCGTGCAGCGTTCCCATCGAACCGTCGTGACCGGTGTTCATGGCCTGGAGAAGATCGAAGGCTTCCGGGCCGCGGACTTCGCCGACGATGATACGCTCAGGCCGCATACGCAGGCAGTTCTTGATCAAATCGCGCATTTTCACTTCGCCTTCGCCTTCGAGATTGGGCGGGCGGGTTTCAAGTCTGACGACGTGGGGCTGCTGAAGCTGAAGTTCAGCCGAGTCTTCGCAAGTGATGATGCGCTCGTCCATGTCGATCGAGCCGGTCAAGCAGTTGAGTAGCGTGGTCTTGCCCGAGCCCGTACCACCCGAGATGATGGTGTTGCATCTGACCCGGCCAATGACCTCGAGAATGACTTTGGCCTGCGGCGTGATCGAGCCGAATTTGACGAGCTGCTCGAGTCTCAGACGGTCTTTTTTGAATTTACGAATGGTGAGGCAAGGCCCGTCGATGGCGAGCGGCGGCGCAATGACGTTGACACGCGAGCCGTCTGGCAGTCGCGCGTCGCAGATCGGGCTCGATTCGTCGACCCGGCGGCCGACCTGGCTGACGATGCGCTGGCAGATGTTCATCAACTGCTGATTGTCGGCGAAGCGAACGCCGGTCTTTTGGACCTTGCCGCCGACTTCGATGAAGGTGGTGCCGGCGCCGTTGACCATGATGTCGGCGATGTCGTCGCGGGCCAGCAGTGGCTCGAGAGGACCGTAACCCAGTACGTCGTTGCAGATGTCCTCGAGCAGTTCTTCCTGCTCGGCAATCGACATCACGACGTTCTTGATCTTGATGATCTCGCTGACGATATCGCGAATTTCTTCGCGTGCGGCAGCGGCGTCGAGCTTGGCCAACTGCGTCAGATCGATGGTATCGATCAAAGCGTTGAAGACGGTCGTTTTAACGTCGTAATATTCTTCCGAATGCTTGCGCTGCGGTTCCGGCACGGGCTCGGGACGGGGGGCTGGAGCAGCTGCCGGCGCAGCTTGGCGCTGGACTACCGGCTTCTGTTCAGCCGGGCTCGACGCCGGAGTTGACGTGGGAGCCGCTGGTGCAATTCGCTTGGGGGGAGCCGCTTCGTTGGTACGCCTGCCGAACATGTGCAAATTTCCTTAGCGCTTGATCTTGAATTTTTCGAGCAATGGAGCGAACGGCGACGTCGACTTCTTTTCGACCTTCATTTCCTTGCGGCGCGTCATTCCCATCGCAATCTGGCGGAAGTTTTCGATGGCCTTGGCCTTCGGATTGAACTCTTCGATCATCTGACCGTTGTTGCCAGCCTGACTGAACGATTCACAATCGTATTCGATGACGGAAATTGCCTTGATATCGAGAGCTTGTTCGAACTCTTTGAGCGTAATTTCCTGCCGCTTGGGAACGCCCGTCATGTTCAGGATCAAATGCGGCTTGGAATCGTTCTTGCGCGCCGTCTTCAATAGATCGACAATGTTTTTGGCGTTGCGCAGATTGGCAAGATCGGGCGCAGCCGTAATCAAGACTTCGTCGGCCTGGAGCAGGATGCGCTTGGTCCACGGCGACCAGCCATGGGGCAAATCAACCGCGACAAACGGCATGTTCTGGCGCACGACGTCGATGACCATGTCGCAGCTTTCCGGCGAGATTTCGTAGTCGCGGTCGAGAACGACGGGAGCCGCAAAAATCGAGAGATGCTCGGAGCACTTGGTCAAAAGCCGGTCGAGAAGCTGATCGTCGAGGCGCTCGGGCGCAGCCAAGGCTTCGGCGATGCCCTGCACCGGGTCTTGGTTGAAATCGAGGCCGGTCGTGCCGAAAGCGAGATCAAGATCAGCGATGGCGACGTTTGATTTCAGGACTTCCGAAAGCGTCCAAGCAACGTTGTGGCAAACGGTCGACGAGCCGACGCCGCCCTTGGCGCCGATAAATGCGAAAACATGACCGACGGGATCGGTGTCGGGATTATTGTACAGATTGGAGATGCTCTCCATCAAAGCCAGCGGCTCGATGGGCGTGACAAGGTATTCGCTGACACCGCGCTTCAGGAGTTCGCGATAGAGCAGCACGTCGTTGTGACGGCCAATGACCACGACCTTGGTGCCCGGATCGCAGCTCTCGGCCAGTTTATCGAGTTCGCCGACAAGCTGGGAACCTGGGAGATTGCTGTCTACGATGATCAAGTTCGGCGTCGGGCTTTCGACATAGTGAGCGATTGCGGCTCCGATGCCACCCATGTGGATACTGACGTGGGCCTTTGAAAGCCGGCGGTCTTCGGACGCATATTGCAGGACGTCGGCTGTCCGCGTATCGTCGCAGAAGGCCTGAATCGAGATACGTGGAATGGGCCGCGCCCGCTCCAACGCCTCGGCGTCTACCCCGGCGTCGTCGTACACCTGATCGTCTTCAAAATCATCGGCCGCTTGTGCATTCTTAGACATCGGATTTCAAACCTTAGTTGGAGCCTTTAACCCGGACCCGTTCTTCTTCGCTCTTTTCAGCGCCAGTGATCTTGCCCTTGGCGTACTTGTTGATCACGTCGTCACGACGTTCCGAATAGCGCGAGCTTTCCGAACGGGGGCCGAGGAGATCAGCGGGATTGGAGATCATGGCAGCAAAGTTGTGCTGGTTGGCACAACCGTGATTGGGGTTGCCGATATTCTTTGGATCGCTCGAGAGCGCCGTAAAGGAGTGGCCGCAGGACGGGCCCTCTGCGACGTAGCGCATATACGAGATGCGGACAGGCGGCGCGTTGTTGGCTTCATCACTGTAAGCTTCAACAGCAATGCCAGATTCACTGAAGCCACTGCCGACTAGAAGCTCGCGCGCATCCTGCGCGGCCGCCATCGCCGCGACTTCGTTGCTTGAACCGCTTGGTGCCGAAATGATGAGGCGGCTGTTGCCAGAATCGCCAGCGCGGTAGCGGCTAGCGAATTCGGAAACCTCGGCGCGTTGCGATGGCGTCAGCCCCTGCGAACCGCGCGCGATTTGCATGTTCAGATATGCCGGCTGCTGCGACACCATAATGGGGTGACGCTGCGTCGGATCAACCAGAGTCCAGCCCGCGACTTGCGAGCCGTCATCGTGCTTGCAGCCAGCCAGCGTCATCGTGGCAAGGGCGAGCGGCAAGGCCAACCTAAGAGCACGGCGGGCCAGCAGAGCGGAGGCCGAAGTTTTGCGTGTGATCGTCATGAGAAGTCTCCGGAGCGCCAATTATTCCACGATGAAGCCATAGTCGCCCTTGAGATCGCCAGCGGGCATGGCCTCGCTGCGACCGTAGACGCGATTAAGATTGCCGAGGAAGTTGGCTTTGAGATCTGTATCGGCGGCGAGACCGTCGGTTGGGCTCGCGATTTGACCGCGGGCCACCGCCTTGACGAGGTAGGGCGTGACGATGACCACGAGTTCTGTTTCGCTCTTGATGTAATCGCGGCTACGAAACAGCGTGCCTAAAATCGGTATGTCTTTCGCGCCGGGCAGACCGTCGATATTCTGACGGGTGTCGTCCGAAATCAAACCGGCGAGGGCCAAAGTTCCGCCCGAGGGAAGTTCGACAGTCGATTTGGCCTGGCGCTTTTTCAAGGCTGGGATCTGAATGCCAGACAGCGTCACGGCGCCATCGAGCGTCAGCTCGCTGACTTCGGTTTCAATCTTCAGGCTGATGCGGCCCTCGGAGAGAACAACCGGCGTGAAGGCCAGACCGACACCAAACTCCTTGTAGGTGACGCCAAGCGCGCCGAGCGAGTCGACCGTTGGCACCGGATATTCGCCGCCAGCGAGGAACTTCGCAGGCTCTCCCGAAACGGCCGTCAAGTTTGGTTCGGCGAGGGTGCGGATCAAGCCGTCGCGCTCAAGAGCACGGATAGCGTGGCCGATTGAATTTCCGTTGGCGTTCCAGCTGCCCCCGAAGCCCGAGTTACCGAAAGAGTTGGTCCCTGGGCCCGGATTGTAAAGACAGGTTTGGCCGGCGCCGCCGCAGGCCTGTTGCGGGTCGATCTTGGTGTTTTGGCCAAACAGCGGCAGTTTTCCAAGACCGGCGGCGGCGGTCAGCGGCAGGGCGTTTTCAGTCAGAAGCGAAGTTGCGAAGTTGCCGGCCGAGATCGTGGCGCTGAGGTTGATACCCATCTGTTTGAGCAGGGTGCGCTGGACTTCCGCGACAGTGACCTTGAGCATGACCTGCTCTTCGGCTTCTACCACCAGCATATTGATGACCGTTTCCTGGTCGGTTTTGGCGAGACGGCCAATGGTCGAGCCTTCAGCGGTTTCTTTGGTGGTCGTTTCGTATTCGACCGTCACAAACTGCTTGGCGATGTTGGAGGCGCGCGTCGAGTCGGTAGGATTTTTGACCGTGCCCGTCAGAACGACGGTCTGGTTCAACATTTCGACCTTAATACTCGATCCCGGCAGCAAGCGATTGAGCAGATTCTCGATGCCCGCTGTTTCGCGCTCGACGAAGATTTCGAATGTGGCCATCTGTTCGCCGTCGGTGCCAAAGAAGAAGGCGTTGGCTTCGCCGACTTTGCGGGCCAGCATGAACACCCGGTTCGAACTCAACACCACCGCATCGACGGCAGCGGGGTTCGACACCATGACGTCGCGAACATCGCGGGTAAATTCGACCAGAACCGATTTGCCGAGGCCGATCTTGACGTTCTTGTGAACTTGTCCGCCGGTATCGGGAACACGAATGAGCGACTGATGGTCTGTCGCGCCGGCCAAGGCGCGGGCGTCGGTCTTGTCGACGGGCGCGGCGGGCCCAGCCATGCTCGCGGAGCCGGCAAGCAGCGACGATGCTATCAGCCCGCCAAGGGCAAACAGCACCAAGCTGGCGTGATGGATGACTTTATTGCGCATGAATTTTCTGCCTTATAACGAGTACCAACAGTGGTGTACTTAGTTCACGCCGTACACACGTGACTTGGCGCCATAACGCAGAACTCTCACGGCACTGCCGCGTTGTTTATTGAAATCAAGACCACCCGACGCCGCCGGGTCCGTGCTCAAATCTGCGACCGAACGAAGTGACAAAGTGATTTCGCCCATCGAATTGGCCAGCGCCATCATCTCCGACTGACGCGGTGTCAGCTCAAGCGTTGCGGTCGAAGCCCCTGCTTCAGCGGACTTCTTGCCTTCTTTGGTTTCGATCTGCTGACCGATGGCGATGACGCGGACGTTGCGGAACAGCGTGTCGCTAACGATTTCTTCGACGCCGTTCTTGCCGCGCAGACGGCGGATGAGAATGACGTCGACATGATCGTTAGGAAGAATGAGGCTACCCGCCGCGGTCTCGGCTTTGATCTTGGTCGAGATGGCGCGCATGCCTTGCGGCAGGATCGCGGCCAAGACGCCGCCTTGTCCAGCCTTGATCAATTTGTTGGTGGTGATCGGCTCGCCAGCCAGCAGCGGCGAACGAGCAATCGAGCCGGCCAGTTCGCGCTTCTTGGCATCGCCGCCGTTGTCTTTGGTAATATATCCGCGCGCGGCCGCTTCCGACGGCCATAGCTGCCACTTGAAGCTGCCGTCGTTGACGGTCTGGCCGATCGAAACGTCGGCCGAAGCGACCAGCACTTCGGTGGTGTTGATCTGTACTTCGACCTTGTCGGGCGGCGGCGGCGGGGCAACCAATCCGCTGATAAAGTAGGCGGCGCCTAAACCGGCCACGCCTGCAACCGCCAATGCAATGACCTGGGCTCGTTTCATCGCGCTCAAAGATCCTTCAAACCAGTTTCTAGAAAAACTCTCGAGACTGAGCTTGGTCGAGAAATGTCAATGTCCGGTTAATCGCCGTTTCAGATTGACGCGAATTTCAGAAACTTTGAGGAGAACGTTAGCGGCGGGTAAACGCAAAACGGGCGCGCCCATTTCTGGACACGCCCGGCAAGCTGAAAAAATCGCCGAGTAATTTTAGATTGCCAGCGCTTGAAACCAAGACGTCTGGGGGTAGAGCAGAAGGGCCGCGGCAGAAATCGCGATGCCGTACGGAATGCCAGTGCCCTGGACATGCAGCCGCTGGGCCCAGCCCGGCATCGTCCAACCTGGCGCCGACAAGGCCGAAGCTGGGATGTATCTGCGATAAAAAAGTATTGCGAGCGCGAGGATGCCGCCGAAGATGGTGACGTAAGCCATGAAGAAGACGACCTGATCCACGCCCATCCAAAGAGCACTTGCGGCCATGAGTTTTGCGTCACCGCCGCCCAACATGCGGAATTGAAAAAGCACAAAACCAAAAACCAGCACGGCAGCGCCACAGGCGAGATGAAGTCCGAATGTCTGCCAATCCATGCCGGTCATGAGAGCGGCGGCCAAAAACGACGCCACAATCACCAGCGAAATCTTATTGGGGATCTTCATCGTGAACAGGTCATTGGCCGCGGCAAACGTCATGGCCACGGGGAACGACAGCAAAAGAGCGGTTTGGATCACTGTTGGATCTCCTCGGGCAGTTTGAGTCTTGAGGTTGAGAGACCTGCACAGTGCCGGGATCCGGTTAATTGCGTGTTAACGGATCGCTGGCGTCGACCCTGGACGCCTAACATCCAACGGCCCGGCCGAACTCTAGTTCGGCACAGCCGCGCTGAGTTCGGCAACGACCGTGCTCATCCAGTTCGTGAGCTGCGTTCTGATCAGCTTGAGGCTGGCAATAATGGTGATCGCCAGCATGGCGGCGATCAAGCCATACTCGATCGCCGTCGAACCGCTGTCATCGACGAGGTAATTTTTGAAACAGTGAACGACGTGCACGGCCTGCTTCCCCTATTATCGGACATTCACATGGCTGCGGTGCGCTGCCCAAGCGCCCTGCAGATACGACCCTAGTTCACAGTCCTTAACGCGCGGTGGCGACGGCCCGTTTGATCTCAAAAAAGCAAGATGTTTGCGGTCAAGATCAAAAAAGTATTGAAGCCGCCGGCGCGGGTCGCACAAAACGAAAAACGCCCGGAGCATGCACTCCGGGCGTAATCAGATGAACGCAACTGCGCTCGAACTTTCGGCCAGTGCCAGCCTTACGCCGGCAGAGCCATTAGTTCGGAACGGCAGCGCTGAGTTCGGTCTGGATGGTCGTGAACGTGTTCGACAGCGCGGTGCGAACCAGTTTGACCGATGCGATGATGCCAACGCCAATGAGAGCGGCGATCAGGCCGTACTCGATTGCAGTTGCGCCCGATTCGTCAGCTACGAAACGCGAAAACATGGACTTCATGACTACTACTCTCCCAATTTGCTCTGAAACGATCTTCCGATCCGGTTCATCGGGGGAGCACGTCCGCACCGCTGAACTGTTGTGACATTACCCGGCACAGATTAAGTCCAGGTAAAAACCGCCAGATCTCAAATAAATAATTCCTGACTACTTCTTAAATCGGCGCATCAAAATGTCTATAAACCTGTATCACATCCAACGATTGAAGTATTTATATGTATATATCGTCGTTTATCTTCGATATTCCATGATATTTTTCAGAATACATGCGTTAATACTTCGTTTTTCGAGGACTAGACGGCGGCCTTGGGCTGACCGCCGGGCCAACGTTTGGGCGGGGCGGCTCAAATTCTGAGATTTATTCTGCTCATCGGCAGTCAAAGCCCTAAAATTTCCAATCGTCAGCGGTTCAGATTTATCCGCCGCCACACGAACACTCGGTTCGGCACGCGAGATGGTACGCGTTTTACTGGACGAGGCAGCTGCGCAGCATCGATCCGTGTCAGTCAAACCGGCATTTGTTCGAAAGCAGAACGATCATTTGCAGTTCCTTCACCATTTCCTGAGGTAATGGCTCAACCGCACCTCTTGAATGGGATGATTGTACCATGTGGCTTCGCGCGCCTTTGATTGCCAGCGAACAGCTGTTCCGCTTCGCAATGTTGATTTCTTTGGTTCTGGCATTCGCCTGGCCAAACGGCCATCCGGCCCAAGCGGGCGATCTGATCGTTCGTTACGACCAATCACAGTTGCTGCGGCTACCCCGGCCTGCCGCCGAAGTCATCATCGGCAATCCGTCGATCGCCGACGTCGCGCTTAACGGCGGCAATCTTCTGGTGGTGACGGGCAAGACCTTCGGGATCACCAACGTCATCGCTCTCGATGCGGACCGCAACGTCATTCAGGACCAGCGGGTTCTGGTTGAGCGTGACGATCGCCGCGTTGTAACCCTCATGAAGGGTACGTCGCGATCTACCTTCTCCTGCACACCCAACTGCGCACCAAATCTGAGCATCGGCGACGACAAATTCTTCTTTGATACGATCCTCAGCCATAACGGCGGAAAGTCGCGCTTCTCCGAGGGTGCAGCTGAAAGCGCCAGCGCGGGCGGCGGTCAATAACGTTGAATTGTCGCCAGCTGACGGCATAATTAACGGTTCGATGCTCTCTTATATATAGAGAGACATATTTAGAGAGACAAATCGGGGCCAGCCCGCAATCTCATATAATGCTGACGCGGCGTCGATAGGGGCACATCGATGCCGCGTCAGATTACATGACTTCTCAGTCATTTCGGGCTGCTGGCTGAGAGCCGTGCAGAGCCGAGGGCGCAAACGCGAGGGACGTCCAGGCGCCTCGAACTGTTTTCGCTAAAAATCTTTCCATTGTCGAAGAAGTTTTTCGACTTGAGACAATGAAGGATGAAATCGCCGGCTAAAACTCCGGCAAATATTTTAACGGATAAATAACCAAATAAGCCGACGCAAGAATAACTAAATGCTTCTTTAAACACTCAAACTCTAATATTCCCCGACAGTTTATAACACGAGCTCTCTCAAAAAGAGCGGTCGAGGACTATGTCATGAATTATCCGGCTTATCTCGCTGCGCCTGCTCGCCGCCTGGCTGAAAAGCTCGGCTATAAGGGCTTGAAGCACAACGAAGACGGTACCACGGCGATCGAATTCGCCATCGTTGCCGTTCCGTTTTTCATGTTCCTTTTCGCGCTCATCGGCATTTCGATGTTCTTCTTCGTCATGACCTCGATCGACAAGGGCATGGACAAGCAATCGCGCAAAATCCGCACCGGTGAGGCGCAAAGCACCAATATGACCGTCAACGACTTCAAGCAGGCGGTCTGCGCCTCCGCGGGAACGTGGATCAAATGCCCGAGCGTGCAGATCTTCGTGCAGCATTTCCCCGATTGGGCGCAAGTTCAACCGCAAGCCTGCCTCAACGGCAGCGGCCAGGTGGTGACCAACAACGCCGGCGGCAGCGATAAGATTGCGCAATACAGCGGCACCGCCAGCGAGGTTGTGCTGGTGACAACCTGCTATAAATGGGATTTCGCAAAAAAGTTGCCCTACCTCAAACTCGGCAACATGAGCGACAACGCCATGATGATGCAATCCGCCACCGCGTTCCGCACTGAGCCATATACCCCACCTGCGGGTCCATGAGTTGAAACACGGCTTTGCGACTTCGTATAAATCAGGATTCACGACGATGACCAAGTTCCCGGCTTCTCGCTTTCCCCGCAGCCTTCGCAGGTTCGGCGTCAACACGACCGGCGTCGCGGCGATCGAATTCGCGTATCTCGCGCCGCTGTTAATCCTCGCGACCTTCGGAACATTCGAGGTGGCGCGCGCCGTGTTGATGCACAAACGCTTTCAACGCGTTAGCGCCATGGTTGGCGACCTCGTCGCGCGTGAGCAGCAGATTGGCACCAATGTCAACCAAGCCCGCGCGGAAATGGATGGGATTATGGCGTCGGCTCAGCACGTCATGAAGCCTTTCAGCACAACGACGCTGAAAGTTTCTGTAATGGCTATTCGCGCCAAGAGTGACGATGCCACAAAGACCAAGATCGAATGGTCCTACGGTTTTCAGGGCGGCGCCGAGCCCGCTCAATGCGCCAACAAGGGCATGCCGGCGACAGGCATGATCACCCAGGGCAACGCAGCGATCATGGTCGAGGCGCAGTACACGTATACGCCGTTACTCGCCAACCTGGTGCCAGGGTTCTCGAACGCCATCACCTGGAAGGACACCATCACCCACAGTCCGCGTAACAGCTGCGTCGACTATGCCGGTCAAAACTGCGTTCTCAACTGTCCGAGCTGGTAAACGAACGAATGACCGTGGCGTCCGCCGAGCGGACAGCCAATTGATCACTGTTCAATAACCCAATTTGATGGGCTGCCGGCTGGCCCAGAGGCATATCAACGCTGAAGGCTCTCAGGCTTTTTTGCGTTGAAATGGCGCGTGCGCTGCGGCGGATTAGCCATGCCCGGGAACAACCGATTCCCAAGAAGGCGCTTGCAAGAACATCTGCATACCAATAATTGCCTGTAGAGAACGTTGTTTGAGCGAACCGTTTCGCCAGGAAAAAAACACGTCAAGACTGCGGGCAGGACCTTACAGAATGGGACGACGATCAGCCCACACCTCCGACGAATTGCGAGGTTTGATACTCAGCGCGGCGCGCGACATTATTGAAACTGAGGGGCTGACCGCGCTTTCCGCACGCGAGATTGCCCGCCGCATCGGCTATTCCGCCGGCACGCTTTACAACATCTTCGACAATCTCGACGACATCAGGCTGACGCTGCAAATCGACATGCTTGAGGACTTAAGCGTAAAACTCAGCGCGTTGAAAAGCAACGGCGACGCCAAACGCTTGGTCAGCCAGACTCTCAAAACCTACGTCGAATTCACATTTGCAAATCGCCAGTTATGGAATTTGCTGTTCGAGCGCCACGAGGAAACTGCCGCTATCCGGCCCCAGGCATCCCAGGCGAGTCTGGAACGCATAGCGACCATCGTCGCAGATGCGCTCGGGGCCGCGCTGCCAGACGTTCCGCATGAGCAGATTAGCCATCACGCCCGCATTCTGTGTGCTGGTGTTCACGGCATTACCGCCGTTGCAACCACCAATCGGATGCCGGGCATAAACCGGGAAACCGCGATCCTCTACGTCGAGAAGCTTGGCAAAACCTATCTCAAAGGCCTCGTTGTCGATTGAGGGGCCGCAGGTGCGATTGCCGTTATTGCGGTTTTGGCGCAGCGGGCGCGGTCTCAACGGTCGTTGCTGGCGACGCCTTGTCGATCGATCCGGTGGTGATGTCCGACGCCGGCGACTGAGCGTGCGCGAGCTTGTGAACATCGAACAAACCAAACCATTTTTGATCCGGCAGCAGGCGATGCTGCAGCCCAGCCCACATACTCTTCGAGCCAATGCCATCGACAAACGTTTTGACCGGCGGCGCGAAATACAGAGCCCCGGCGGTTGCAACGACCATTGCGATCGAGGCTGGGATGTAGCGGGTATCTATCAGCTTAACCGCTGTGCCGAACGACGTCTTGATGCGCACGTCCATGACGTCGACCGAATACATTTCGTCCAAAACCAAGTGCGTCAGATAGCCGATAAACATGAATCCGGCGGCGAGCCAGGCCACGCCATCCGGGCGCCCAAGGCCACGATAAAACACGATCGCCGTTGCAATCGAACAGAACGCGGCAGCCAGCAACGAATGCCAAATACCCCGGTGAACGGCTAACTTATGAAAGATTTTATGCAGACCGTAGCGCACGCCGACAAGCGTACCCAGCCAAACGATCCACAGCTCGGCAATGGAGTATTTTGTTGCCACTGCAAACAAAACGGCGAAGGAGAAAAAGACTGCAAGGCCCGCGAACATTGCCCGGCTTGGCCGTGAATCCTTCAAATCGATATCAGGCAGAACAGACCCAAGAACGCCGGCCATCGTCACGGCCACCAGATTTTCGGGCGCGACGACATCGGCTGCGAGCGTCAAGGTCGCGAGCGCCCCTGCTACCACGGTGCCAGCCCCGATATGCGTTGTGAAATTGGCCATTTGCGTCCCCTCGCCCAGCACGTGCCGATGCCATCAGCAGTTGCAGCTTAAGTCAGGGTACCTGACGACCAGATTCGCATCGGCGAATCGAGGCGTTGAGAGAGGAGCAGTGTGGATAACGCACAATTTGCGCGCAGACGTGCGCGCAATGGCATCTGGCGGGGGCTGGCAAGTTGTGACACGACCTCGAGCGGCATTTCCCTTAGACTCATGTTCTTGAACCAACCCGGTCGCGGATTAACGGCTTGAAGCTGACGGACAAGCTTAGGTTTATAGCAACCATCAACATTGCGGTCGCGGCCGCCGTGATGGGCATTAAATTTCTGGCCTTCGCGGTTTCGGGTTCCGTCGCCTTATACTCCGACGCTTTGGAAAGCGTCGTCAATGTCATGACAGCGGTGGCGGCACTGTTGGCTGTGATCATTTCCGCCAAGCCAGCCGACAAGGACCACCCTTTCGGCCATCACAAGGCTGAATTTTTTGCCGCCATTTTCGAAGGTGCGATGATTATTATCGCCGCACTTTTGATCCTCGCCAAGACGTACACCGCACTCTACGAAGGATCGCGTTTGCAATCTCCCGGCCTTGGCCTGGCGATCAACAGCGCGGCGGCGGTGATCAATGCGGGCTGGGCGTATTTGTTGATCAGTCGCGGCAAGCTGTGGCGCTCGCCAGCCCTCGAGACGGATGGCCACCATCTCGTGACGGACGTCATTACCTCTGCTGGCGTTCTTCTCGGGCTATGCTTAGCGCTGCTCACCGGCTGGCACATTCTCGATCCCCTGCTAGCCGCGGCGGTGGCCCTGAACATACTTTGGACCGGCTATAAGATCGCGCTTGAATCGATGTCGCGCCTCCTTGATCAAGCCGCCAGCCCCGAGATCGAAGCCCGCATCAAAAGCCTCATAGCGGCGAATGGCGGCGGTGCATTGCAAGCCCATGACATGCGGACCCGCCAAGCCGGACGCGCGCTCTTTATCGAGTTCCATCTGGTCGTGCCGGGCGCGATGTCCGTCAACGACGCGCACGCCATTTGCGATCGCATCGAAGCGGCTATCGAAGCCGAAATCGAGGGCTCAGAAGCCGTCATTCATGTCGAGCCCGATCACAAGGCCAAACCGCAGGTGAAAGGCGCGATCAGTTTGGAAGGCTGAGTTCGGCCCACAGATCGTAATCGTCAGCCTGGACGACTTTTGCTTTGACGATGTCTCCGGCCTTGACGCGAGTTTCGCCGTTGAGAAAGACGCTGCCGTCGATTTCCGGCGCATCCCATTTTGAGCGGCCGATGGCGCCATCGTCGTCGGTCTCGTCGATCAGGACATCGATCTCGCGCCCGACTTTGACGGCCATCAGCTTGCCGCTGACCTCGCGCTGCTTGGCCATGAAGCGGTGCCAGCGCTCGTCTTTGAGCTCTTCCGGAACGGCACCGCCGAGATCGTTGGCCTTGGCACCGGAGACAGCTTCATATTTGAAACAGCCGGCGCGCTGGATTCGGGCTTCATCGAGCCATTGCAGCAGCATCTCGAAATCTTCATCCGTCTCACCCGGAAAGCCGACGATGAACGTTGATCGGATCGCAAGATCGGGACAGACATCGCGCCAGCGCCGGATACGCTCTGCAGTTTTTTCCTGCGAAGCCGGGCGGCGCATGGCTTTGAGAATGCGCGGCGAAGCATGCTGAAAGGGAATGTCGAGATAGGGCAGAATTTTGCCGTCCGCCATCAACGCAATGACGTCGTCGACGTGCGGGTAGGGGTAAACATAATGCATGCGCACCCAGGCGCCTAGATCCCCGAGAGCGCGCGAGAGATCGAGAAATTTTGCTTTGAGCGGTGCGCCCTTCCACGGGCTCTCGGCATATTTGATATCGAGGCCGTAAGCGCTGGTGTCCTGGCTGATGACCAAGAGTTCCTTGACGCCGGCTTTGACGAGACGCTCAGCCTCGGCCATCACCTGGTTGGCCGGGCGGCTGGCAAGGTCGCCGCGTAACGATGGGATGATGCAGAACGAGCAACGGTTGTTGCAGCCCTCGGAAATTTTTAAATATGCGTAGTGGCGTGGCGTCAAATGGATGCCTTCGGGGGGCACCAGATCGACATAAGGGTCATGCAGCGGCGGCACGGCGGCGTGAACAGCGGAGACAACCTGCTCGTATTGATGTGGACCCGTCACCGCCAGCACGCCGGGATGGGCTTGCCGGATCCGCGCCTCTTCAACACCGAAGCAGCCGGTGACGATGACGCGGCCGTTCTCGGCCATGGCTTCGCCAATTGCGTCCAGGCTCTCTTTTTTGGCGGAATCGAGAAAGCCGCAGGTATTGACCACGACGACATCGGCGCCGGAGTAATCGCGCGCGATGTCGTAGCCTTCCGAGCGTAATTTGGTGATGATGCGTTCGCTGTCGACCAACGCTTTCGGGCAGCCGAGCGAAACAAAGCCGACTTTGGGTGCGGTCGCGGATTTTGGGGTGCGCGGCGCGGCGGCGCGGCGAACCTTTGGGCTTGCTTTTGGCAAGGTCTTGGCCGAGCTTTGATCTGAGGCTTCTGTCATGCCCTGGCTTCTAGACCGCGCGCGCGCGTCACGCAATCGTGCCGGTTGTCCCAGTTCACCGAAAGATCATGAGACCATCTCCGAAAGCACCATTAATGACGATTTCAGCCATTGTTCTCGCCGCCGGACGGTCGTCGCGCTTTGGCGAGGCCAACAAGCTGCTCGCGGATGTCAGCGGCAGACCAATGATCAAAGTTGTTACAGGCGCGGTCGCGGAGTCCCGAGTTCAAGATATCGTTCTCGTAACCGGCAACGATGGCGGCCGTGTCGCCGCTGCGGTGGGTCCTGGGCCATGGCGCATTGTTGCCAACCTCGAGCCGGAGCTTGGGCTGTCATCGTCGATACGCGCAGGTCTCGCCGCCTTGTCTGACGAGGTCAACGGAGTGTTGATCGTTCTTGGCGATATGCCGGGGGTCTCAGCGGCTTTGATTGATCAGCTGATCGCGGCGTTTGAAGCACGCGCTTGGGACGTTATTGTCTTTCCGGTCTCGACACAGGGCCGGCAAGGTCATCCGGTCTTGTGGCCGGCGGCGTTGTTTGCAGAATTAAGCGCTCTCACCGGCGACACCGGCGCGAAAGCCCTGCTGGCGAAATATTCTGATCGCGTAGTGACGATCGCGGCGACTGGCGACGCAGCATTTTTCGACGTCGATACGGTTGAGGATCTGAGCCGGCCGAAGGACGGCGCGGCCGGCTAGACTCGTGCCTTACACCAGCCGCCGCAAGTGATTGTCGAAGGCGATATCGGCCAGCGCGATTTCTGAGATGGTGGCCTCACCGGGATTTTCGTAGCGAAACACGCCAAGACCAGACGTGACCGCGAAGGTGTGAGCGCTGCCGCCCGCAACGCCGCAACCGTCTTTCAGGGTGCTGGTTCCAATGACGTTGCCACTGCTGCTTTCAATATACAGTACGCGGCCGGCCTTCGGCGCGCTCGCCGCAATGATCGCGCCGTCGGCACTGGCGGCGACTGACCCGATGTAACCCTTGAGCCCCTTACCCAATGACTCCTGCGGCGTGATCAACTTAAGGCTTTGATCGGGAGCCGCGCAGCCGATCAGTTCGGGCGTTGCGGCCGCATCGCCCTCCCACTGGCCGCCAAACCAAACACGGCCCTCACTGTCGGGCGCGATGTGGCGAATAGAGAGCTTCGCAAGGTCTGCCGGCAATGTATGCTTGGCGAGCAGCGCGGCCGATAAGGCGTCAATGAATGCCAGCGATGGTTGCATGGCGTCGAGGTTCAAGTTTTCGCGGCCCGCTTCCGGCACCGTGTCGATGCCGCCATTGGCAACCGCGAGCGTCCGACCGTCGCTCAATAAAATGATTTCGTGTGGTCCGACGCCGAAGCTCGGCATTTCGCCTTGGCGCTTATATCCGCTGTCGACATCGTAAATGCCGATGACGCCGCGGGCGTTGGCAATGTCGTTTTCAGACACGTACAACAGCCGGCCGTCGCGCGAGAATGCGCCGTGGCCGTAGAAGTGGCGGCCTTCGATGGCCGAAAATATTTCCGGCGGGCTGTCGCGGCCAGTTTCGAACGCCACGGCGAACGTGCCGGGCCGGCGCGCGAACACGACGGCGCGGCCGCTGCCCGAGTGAAGCGCAATGTCGTGACCGCGCGCCGAAAGCGGTACTTCGCGGACGATGTGGCCGTCGCGGCCCAACAACATCACGCCGTAGCCATCGCCGCGCTTTGCAGCGGCGACGAATGCAACGTCGCTTTGAGCAAGCGCGGGTCCGCGCAAAGCTGCGGGCCAAACAACCGCACTGAGCGTGCCGAGTAAAATCTGTCTGCGATCAATCGCCATCGAGTTCATTGAACCCTAATGTTAAGCCGGCCGCACTTGCCATTTCTTTGCCGATCAATTGCCGGAGACCGCCGATCCGGCCATGTAATTCTTTCAGCGGCGGGGCATCTTCTTTTTTAACGTTCGCGATCGAGGCCACGCCGCCCATGCCATTGCTTGAGAGAATTGCCCGCCATGCGCCCATCGCCCACGGCTTGACCCAGTCCTTGTCCTCGGCCAAAAACGCTTCCAAGTTCATGGCATCGTAAAGGGCCTTGAGGGATGCGGCGCCAGATTCGAAGTACACATCGGACAATCCAGATTTAGAAAATGGGCCCGACTTCGCGAACGGGCCGGATGCTGGTTCGTCTTTGTTAGCGTCGATCCGCGGCTTGACCTCGACGTCGCCGAGAATTTGCAAACCCGTCAGCAAGGCTTTCACGAATTCACCCGCGGCTTCACTCGGCTCTTTGTAGGTATCGTTGTCGGAGCCAGGCCGAAGCATTTTGGCTTTCCAGCCCGCCGGAGCGACCCAAGCCTCGTGCAATTCGTGTGCGAGACCGCTAAGGTTTTCCGCAATGGCCTTGGCGAGCGCACACCGGTAAGCAGCGGGATCGCCCGGTCCGAGCGGAACGTCTCTGTCCTGAAGCAGCACTTCCAAGGCTGGCAGTCCCTGCAAGGCGGCGCTTTGTTTGGTAATTGCGCCAGCTTCGATGGCTTTCAGATCGTTAGAGACGATGAGCTGGCGGAGTTGCCTGGTCATGACGCCACGGGGATCCGGCCAGAACGAAAAGCGCTCGCGGCGGCCGCCGTCCGCCAACGGCCCGAACCGCAAATATTCAACGCCCGCCCAATCGCTGACGGTTTGGCGGAAATGCCCGATCAGCCCTTCACGGGCCCCGTCTCCGCCATTTTTGCATAAACTCTCGACGTCCGGCGGAAGCGCCGCGGCGGATGTCTCCAGAGCCTCAAATCGAGGTAGCACGTGCTGATCAAGCACAGCTTGGACGATGGCGAAATGGCTGGGCGGTTCTTTGGCGCCGGCAGTGCCGCTGGCGAACACAGCAAACACCGCAGCGATGCGCATTATTGGATTTGCGATTGTCTTCATAGGCTTTTCAAAAATCCAATCAATTGCCGCTTGTCTTCCAGGCTCAAGTCTTCGTAGGACTGCCGTGCCGCCTTGGCTTCCCCGCCGTGAGCCGTAATCGCCCCATCCAATGCCGGCGAACGGCCATCGTGCAAATAGCGCCTTTGCCCGCCTCGCGTCGACATATCGAGCAGCGGTGCGGTTCGCCATTGTGATGACTTGACGCCCGGCTCACCAACTCCGTCATCTAGATTGGGGCCCATGTCATGGAGTAGCAAATCGGAATACGTCACTACGGGCTGGCCAGTTTTGCCCGGTATGCTGGTTACGTGACAAGCCGCGCATCCGGTTCTCTCGAAAAGCGCTTTGCCGTCTTCATTATCATCCTGATCCGGCGGCTCGAGGGTTTTGAGATACAGCGCCACTAGGGCCAGCATTTGATTCGAGATTTCGCGGTCGTCTGTGATTGACGATTCGCCATGCGGCATCGTCAGGCACTGCGGCTGCAGTTGTGTGCAATCGCCAAAGGGCCGTGGATCTTGCGGGCTGGAAAGGCCGATATCGAGCGCAAAGGCGTTGGCGATCTGACTTTCGAGCGTTGCCTGCGAGGCTTTCCACCCGAACCGGCCGACAGGACCGCTGGCCCCGTCTTTGCCAAGCCGCCTCGCCTGACCCTTGACCGGCCCCCCGGTGTTTTTCTGCGCAGCTTCCAGTTTGAGAATTTCTTCGTCTGCGATGTCCTCGAACCTTGCGCGGCCTAGCAGCGAAGGCGCGACGCGCGCACCTGCTTTGACCTCGACGTTCAAAGGCGGGCCGCTGAGTGCGTATTTGAGGCGAGGTAGAAATTGCGCGCTGCCTTCGGAGTCCAAACCTGGCACGGCGCTGGTTTGTAGTTGCTGGCCATAATAGGAATCCGTACGGCCTTCAGCCGTACCGAAGCGAACGACAGCGCCCTTGATATCGCGTTTGCCGCCCGATCCGGCGACGGCGCGCGCAGGCCCGCCTTTGGCGTGACAGGCTTCACACGACCGGGCATTGAACAGAGGACCCAATCCATCCGACGCGACGGTGGACGAAGGCGCCGGTACCCACTGCCGTTTGAACAGCGCCCGGCCGGCGACGGAATCGAGGTCATCGGCCAAAGCCGCACCAACCGCCAAGTTCGCCGCCAGTGTGAGCGCAAACAATTTCATACGACCGCCAGATACCCCATCATCCCCGTCTCTTGATGCTCAAGGATGTGGCAATGAAACATCCATTTGCCGATGTTGTCGGCCTTGAAGGCGATTTCGACGGTCTCGCGCGGCAACACCAGCACAGTGTCGGCGCGGTGGCGCGGCAGCTTGCGCAGACTTGATGACAGGACCTCGAAAGTGTGACCGTGAATATGGATCGGATGGGCGTTGGCGGTGAGATTCTTCAACACGAAGACATAACTGCCGCCGGCCTTAAGCGTCGCGAGCGGTGGACCGGAATCACTATGATCGGTGCTCGCCCACGATTGTTTGTTGATGGCCCAGAATGTGCGTTTTGACAGGCACAACGATCCGATCTCGAAACCGGCTGCATTACCCAGCGCCGCGATGCTCTCGCCGGTTGCCGTGGTCGAGAGATCGAAGGTCAGGCGCTCGGCTGTCTTTACGTCAACGGGTGTGAAGCGTCCGGCCCGTAGCGGGTGGGCTTTGAATGTGTCCGTTCGGATCGCGCCGCCTTCAGCTGCGAACTCCGCCAGCACAATCGGTTTCGCCGCAAAGTAATCGACGATGCGGGCTGTCGCGCCGGGCTTTGGTGCGCGCATCAGGATGTCGAGCCGCGACGCTGGACCCAAGCGCCACGACTGTAGTGGCATTGGCCGACAAGCATTGCCATCGATGGCGATGATCGCCGCCTCTGCACCTTCAATGCCGATGTCGGGTATGCGCGAACTATCGACATTGAGCAAGCGCAGGCGAACATTCGCCGAGGCCTTGACCTTAATGACAGGCTTGGTCGTGCCATTGATCGAGCGCACCGTACCTGACGTACCAGCCTTGGCCGCGCCCTCGTCTGTCGAGAACGGCAGGAACGTGCCATCGGGGGCGATGCGCCAGTCCTTCATCATCAAGACCAGATCCTGATCGGCGGGCTCGACCTCGTCGCCATCCACGATCAGTGCGCCGATTAGGCCGCGGCCGAAATGTTCAACCGAATTGCAATGGGTGTGAAAGAAAAACGTGCCGGTGTCGGGCGGCGCGAACTCATAAGTCGCCTCGCTGCCGGGCTGGATCGGCGGTTGGGTCATGTAAGCGACGCCGTCCTGGGCATTGGCAATGCGAAGCCCATGCCAATGAATGGTGACATGCTCGCCAGGCCGGGTCAGAAAATTTTTGACATTGGCCCGCAAGATGTCGCCAAGTTGCAATCGCACAATCGGAAAATCCGCCCTGTGCTTGAAAGTCCAGAGCGGCAAGGATTTTCCGCCGAACGCCGGCATCGCCGTTTGCCGCTCTGCAATGTCGAAATCGACTGAGACGATCTTGCCGGTTTTCGGTTCCATTCGCGGCGCAGGCGTCTCTGCAAAAGCCATAGGCAAGGGTAGTGCACGCGCAGCCCAGGCACCGCCCAGCGCCGCGCTCGAGAGCATCAGTTGCCTGCGCGTCAGCATCACATCTGTTGTCCTAGGTGCGATTAGGGCGTCTTGCCGGTATCGAGTTTACCGAGGTCGCCGAGTTTCTCGAGACCCTTCGAGCCCTCGAGATTGATCTTCAAATTCAGCGCCGCCACCACCGCTTCGATGGCGCGAGCCTGCGTCACCATCGCGGCAGACGCATCTAGGATCAGCTTGTTGCCTTCATCGTTGCCGGCTGCCAGCATCTGATCATAGGCCATGCCGCCGTTGTAGGCCTTGTCTTTGATGGCCTGCACTTTGGCGAGCGCCGACGCCATGGCTTCGTCGAGCCGTTTGGCGGCATCGGGCGCCTTCTCACGGGCTAATGCCGCCATGCTGGGGCCGGTTATTTTTTTCGAGCCTTCATAAGTGCCGGTCCAAATGGCGATGATTCCAAGCTGATCGTTGAGGTGGGCGTTGTGGGTGTTGTCGGAGAAGCAATCCTGCTCTTCCTCGGTGTCGTGCAGCAGCACGCCGAGCTTCATGCGCTCGCCCGCCAGCTCGCCGTAAGACAATGAGCCGAGGCCGGTCGGAATAACGGCCAACTGTTCCGCTTCGCTCTTAGCTGCGATTGTCTTGCGGGCCGCGCCGCCGACCTGCCAATTCTTGACCATGACCTTTAGATCGTCCACCAGCAGGCCCGTCGCGGCTTTGAGATAATCGCGGCGGCGATCGCAATTACCGCCTGTGCAGGCTTTGAGATCGTAGTCGCTGGCTGGACGGTTGCCTGCGCCTGGGCCCGTGCCATTCAAGTCCTGCCCCCACAGCAGGAACTCAATGGCGTGATAGCCGGTGCCAACGTTGGCTTGAACGTCGAGCGCGCTGTTCAAGCCTTTGATCAGCGCTTTGTCAATCTTGGCCGCGTCAAGGATCTTGGCGCCGATGCGCAATTTCTTGTTAGCGATGACGTTGGCGGTGTAGAGCGGATTGTCATCCTTCTTGTCGCCGTAAGACCCGGCATCGACGTAATCGATCAAGCCTTCGTCGAGCGGCCACGAGTTGACCTCACCCTCCCAGTCGTCGACGATCTTGTTGCCGAACCGGAACCCTTCGGTTTGCAGATAGGGCACACGGGCGACTTTCCAGGCATCACGCGCCGCGCCGAGGGTTTCCGATGAAGGCTTGGCGAGCAAGCCTTCGACCGACTTATCGAGCGCCTCGGCTTTCGACAGGGATTCCCCGTACATTGCCAGCGCCATGTCTTCATAATGTTTGATGATCTCTGAAGCTGCAGGCGCACAATGGGCTGGCGCCGAGATCGCGAGGAGCAGCGCTGCGATTCCTATTTGCCTCATATGCTTCATCGCAGAAATCCTTGAATTGCCATGGCGGCCAGCGGCCAACCCGGCGATATTTGAAGCCTCTGGATAGTTATTGACTTTTCCGGTATAGAATTCCTAACTTGCCGCCTGTCAAGTTACGTTTTTGTTGGCGAGACGGATGGCCGGAACAATGATATCGAGAGCGGAATAGGCACATGCGCCTGACCAAGCAGTCCAGCCACGCCATTCGCATTTTGATCGACTGCGCCTTAGCAGACGGTCAGCTCGTCAAGGTCGCGGACGTCTCGAACCGCCTCGATATTACGAAGCAGAACGTTTTCAAGATCGTGCATTTGTTGTCGCGTGCAGGCTTTGTTGCCGCCGTCCGTGGGCCCAATGGCGGCGTCCACCTTGCGCACCCTGCTCATGAAATCCGCATCGGCGATGTGGTGCGCGCCATGGAAGTTACCAGCGTGCACGTCGCAGGGGAAATAACCAACGGCATTGGCGCTGCGCCTGAAAACGGTATCATCGCCACGCTGTTCGACGACGCGCTGTCGGCATTCGTCTCGGTTCTCGATCAACACACCTTGGCCGATTTGGCAGGCCTGGAAAGATCAGACACAAACGTTAAGGCGTCGGCTGGCACATTTAAGAAAAGATCCTCCCAGCGCACCGCACACGGCCCCAAGGCCGAGCCCGCGCGCCGGAACTGATTTTTTAAACTACGGCAGAGCGCCGGAGAAGTGTTCTATTTTTTGGGCACGGCGCTGCCATCGTCAAGTTTCCGAGCTGGCAGGAGTTCATTGGGAATCGATTGATTGAGCAACACCCGCCGCTTAATGGCGCTGAAGTTTGCGATCCCGGATTTCAGATGGCGCATTCGCCTCCAGTTTCTTTAGAGCCTCGGCATTTTGGCTATCTTGTTGTGCAACTCCGGCGGCCGGCCAAGTTGCAATGGCTAAAACGCAGATGGCGATAAACGCCCAGGGCTTCCGCATTAGCGGTGCCGGGAAGTATGAACGACCTCAAAAATTATTTGATCGTCGAATAGGGTCGAGCGTCTTTAAATAATTGCCGGTTCCAAGATGCTACGCCGGCTGGCGGAGCAAGCAAGGTCGACCCGGCCCAAAACTGACAGCAGAGCTGTATCATCAGAGTTGTATCTTCATCTTAGGGTTGCATGTAATCGCCACGAGTCCGCCAAGGTTGTGCCACACGACTCGGTGACTTTCGGCCGATGGAAAGCCCGACCCCACGAATTTCACCACCGTACATCCGCCTTGGGCGCGCTTGTAGTCTCGCAAGCGCGCTCATTTTTACTTTGCAAAGCGAGGGCTATGCGGCGCCGCTGGTGGGTACTGAACTTGCGGGACGGCCGCTCGTTGTCGACGGCGATACCATTGAAATCGCAGGTCAGCGCATTCGGCTCGAAGGCATCGACGCCCCCGAATCGGCGCAGACATGCCAGACCGAGGGTGGCGCGACCACCGCATGCGGACGGGTAGCAACCCGCGCTTTAGCACAGATCACAGACAATCAAATCGTCGCTTGTCAAAGTGTCGGCACAGACAAATACGGTCGAATGCTCGGTATTTGCTTTCTAGATGGCGAGGACATCAACTGCTATATGGTTGAAAGCGGTAACGCCTGGGCTTTCGTGAAGTATTCGCAAAGATATGTCGTGCAAGAAGCGAAGGCCCGCGCCGCCAAGATTGGAATTTGGCAAGGCGCTGCCCAACCGGCTTGGGAGTTTCGGCACGCCGGCTGGCAAGTCGCGGAGGCCGGGGCGCCAGAGGGCTGCGCGATCAAAGGCAACATTTCCAAGAATGGCCGCATCTATCACATGCCCTGGCAAGTTTGGTACGCAAACGTCAAAATTGATCCTGATCGCGGCGAGCGCTGGTTCTGCTCGGAAGCCGAAGCAATCGGCGCCGGCTGGCGTCCGGCGTCAAAAAATTGAGAGCCCGGAGTAACTTGACCGATCGGTCAACATTTGCTTGACAATTTTGACCTGCCGGCGCGAATATGGCGTAATCGTTTTTGAAATTTCGCTCCCAGTCTGAAAGAGGATCCGGGCACTCATGCACGCACGCAAATCAGCTATGAAGGTCGCGACTATTGCCGCGGCGTTTGCCGCCTTGTCCGCGGCTCCAGTCTTGGCCGGTGGGGCATGGGACGAAGTAAAAGGCAGCGTTTATGGCAAGCGCGCCATCGAGGACGGTCATGGCATCGTGACTCTGAGTGCACCCTATCGGCCGGAAGATATGCGCGCCGTTCCTCTTGGCATCGACGCGGCACTCAGTGACGGGCGCACGATTAAGACTGTCAGCTTTATCATCGATGAAAATCCAACGCCCGTGGTCGCGGTATTTCACATGGGCGGCGCACGCGAGCAGGTCTCCCTCAAAGTCAATTTCCGGGTCGATCGCCAGTCCGACGTCAGAGCCGTGATCGAAGCCAGCGACGGCAAGCTCTACATGGTGTCCCAGCTTGTGAAGTTCGCCGGCGGTCAGTCGTCGTGCTCAGCACCCCCGACCGGAGATCCCGCTGAAATCGCCGCCAACATGGGTAAGATGAAATTCGAGGCTTTGGCCTCGGCGACGGCTGCAGGCAGTGTCGTGACCCGCGGCCGGTTGCTCTTGAGCCATCCTAATCACACCGGCATGGTGCTCGATCAGCAGACGTTGCTGTACACCCCCGTCAAGATGGTTTCGGATATCGACGTGCGGCAGGGTGATGAGGAGGTCTTTAAGGTGGAAGGCTCCATCGCGTTTTCGCAAAACCCACAAATCGAATTCGACATGAAGCGCAATGGCGCCAGCGATTTGCAGGTCACGGCGCAGGATACCGATGGCGGAACGTGGTCCGGCAAATTCCCGGTCGGACCGCAGAGCTGACAATTCCGCTGCAAGCCTCACCAAACAAAACGGCCCACTAATTTAGCGGGCCGTTTTTTTGTCTCTAAACGAAGCATCGCCGCCTCAGCGACGGTACCTTTCGTAGCGCCGTTCGTTGTCGCGCCCATAATCCCTCCGGTCGTTGTCACGCCGCTCGCTCTCCTGCGTGCGCGTGATCAACGGTGTGATGTTGCGTACGGCCACGCGGCGGTTGGCGCGCTCGGGACCGGACGTTTCGATTTTCAGGTATTCCTCGCCATAGCCCTGTGTGGTCAGGTTTTCAGGCGGAACATTGAACTCTTTCGTCAGCACTTCGGCAACGCTCTCGGCGCGCCGGTCCGAAAGGGTCAGGTTGTCTTCCTGCGAGCCAACCGCATCCGTATAGCCTTCGATCATGAAGACCTCGTTGGGGTTGCGATCGATGACCCGCTGCATCGCCCGCGCCATGCGCTCGAGCGTTCGGTATTGCGAGGGATCGACTTCCCATGAGCCGAACTCGAAATTGATATCGTCGAGGTCGACCGAACGCATGTGCTGCCGCAAATGGTAGGTGGAGCGCACTTCGTCGAGCGTGTAGGCGCGCTGCAAGCGGGCGACGGGCGGAGCGCTTAACGTCTCGTATAGCTCCTCATCGCTGGCGCCGTCATAGCGAACTCTGTAGCGTTCCGGCGGGAGCTCGTGGCGTGGCTCATGCACCTCTCTGACGGAATTCAACAGCATTGCGCCGGCGACAACGCCAAGGCCGATGCCCGCTCCGATCGCGAGATTGCGGCCGAAGTGGCTGTTGCGGCGGCTCGGCGTGTTGTCGATGAGGTTGACTTCGTTGCCATCAGCGCCTTTGCGGTAGCGCCGCAATAAGTTGCCGTTCGGGTCGGTGACATTTACGACCTGAGTATTGTTGACGCTATTGATGACCGTGACGTTGTTGCCATTGGGCTGCTGGTTGACCACGGCGTTTGGCGCCGAGCGTGCCAGCCGCTTGCTTTCGTCGTGTTGGATGACGGCCTTGCCACCCTGCTTGATGATGGTGCGATTGTCTGGCTCCTTAATGACCGTTTGAGCCGCGCCTGGATGGCCGGGGCGGCCGGTTGGAACCGTCGTGGTTGTGCGCGCGTCCTTCAGCGCTTGCAACTTCGCGGGCGCTGGTTCGGTGGCCGGCGTGTTGACGATGACCGGCTTGGGCGCATTGGCGGCTGGCAAACCTTGATTGGTCTGCGGCGCGCCACCGTAGGCTTGGCTCTTCTGCGAAGCACCGCCGTAAGCCTGACTGTTCTGAGGGGCGCCAGCCGGTGGCGCTGCTGCTGGTGCGGCGGCGGCGGGAGCTGGTGGCGACGCAGCAGGGGGCGGCGCAGCGGCGGCAGGTGCGGCGGCAGCGGGCTTCGCGGCCGGCACGGCTGCGTTACCGGCAGGTGGTGGCTGACCACCCGGAGGTCTCAGACCGCGGGGGCGAACGCGATTAGCATCCGGCGCCGCCGGAGTAGCCGCCGAATTTGCAGCCGGTGGCGTGACGGGAGGAGCGTCAACCGATTTCGCGGCCGGTGGCGCCGGTGGCGGAGCAGCGACAGACTTCGCAGTAGGTGGCGGGGACGGTGGCGCGGCAGCCGGCTTTGCGGCTGGCGGCGGGCTCGGCGGCGCAGCCGCAGGCTTCGCAGCAGGTGGTGCCGCCGGCGGTGTGGTCACGGCTTTTGGGGGTTGCGCAGCGGGCGGCTGAGCGGGCGCGGCCGGGCTCGCGGCCTTTGGCGGCGTCTGACCAGGGTGCGCCTTCTTCCAGGCCTCAGCCTTCAAGCGTGCAGCCGCCTGCTCCGGTGTCTCGTTGACGGCCGGAGCGTTCGGATCAAGCGCATAGGCGCGTTGAACATCGAGCAACGTGCCGAGGATCGCGGCAGAACAATAGAGCGAACAGACAAATGCTGAAGTGGCTTTGCGTGCGGCAGACATAATGACCTCATCGTGTTTTAGCGAATTGCCCTGGGATACATCGCAGTCTCATCCGAAAAAACGCGAGTGACGGATGACGCCAGCGAACGCAACGGCCATGCTCAGTGATATATTGGACCGTAAGTCCGGCCTCTTTGCGGCAGAATTACAACGGCGGGTGAATGGCCGGCGGGACTGTCTGGGGAATGAGCCAGCCCTGGTAGCGCGCCAGCAGGCCTAATAATGGTACCGATATTCCGACATCAAAGCGGAACCGGCCTTGTTCGTCCTGATATTCGCGACTGTCTGAGCGTGGCGCGAATAGGCGCGGCAGGGGGATTCGGCCCATTCGCCATCCAACAACAGGCATTTCGAGGCCCGCTGTCCCCGCTTGAAGGCCGAGAATGACGTCAAACGGTCCGAATCGCTCCGTCACCCGGCCATGTTCTTCAAAACGAAGGCGCGAAGAAAAGCGCCGCCCTGAAAAATTACGCGTCCAGGTTTCGTCACCACCGTGACGATCGACGCTGACAGTGACAGGGACGTCTCGTCCACTTGCAGGCAATCCGATGGCCCGGCGGATGATCTTCGTCATCAGGCCTGTCCCAGCTTCGATATCCGCGCGTCCCGTCCATACCGGCGGCGCGGAACAATCGTGGAAAGCGCGCACGGCTGGCGCGAGAGCCGCGTATGTATCTGCGCCCATGACGTTCGCGAAAAGTCCGCGCCCCGGTGCCGTCTTGCGCGTGTGTGCGGTTTTGAGCGCGAGCGGTTTCATCTCCGCCTCTATCAGCCCAAGAGGCAACACACCTGCAGCTGGCCGCGCACCAGGCGCCACGTTCGTCGCGGTCAAAAGCACTCGAGTTAGGGCCAGCGCCGGCAGGATTGGAACGTGTGGACCCTCGCCTTTTCCCGACAACAAAGACCAGCAGGCGGCAAGCTGTTGGCCCTCGTCATCGATACCGGTGACGGCGACGGTCATGCCACCTTTATCACGCGCTCCAATACTTGTGACGGTGCGGGATTTTTCGAGCCACGGCGCTAAAGGATCGAGATTGCGGATGAGAGCTTGGCGGCGCAGTGCGGCGAGGGTACTCAAACCAAATTGTTCAAGGCGCGATTCAAGCCCCGCAGAGAAGGCAACGCGCGACGTCACGGCGAAGCGCTCGGTCAACAGTTTGTCGTCAGCGGTCTCAACCGGCGAAAGGTAGCGCAAGCCGAGACCGGGAATGCGTTGCGCCCTCGGCCAGCTCCAGCCAGTGACCGACTGTGCGTATCCTTCGCGCCAAGTTGCGATCGGCCGTCCGGCATAGCTCAGCAGGGCCTTGATGACGGCTGGACCGACCTTGACGCCGCCGCCGGGAAAAATCGCAATGTCGATGGTATCGACGCGCCGCCAGCCGCGCGTCAGGTCTTCAACGGCTGCGAACGATAAAGCGGGCGTCGAACTTGCTCCGCATAGCGCGCTCAATCCCTTGGCCTTAGCCAGTCCATCCAAGGCAGCGGCGAACCCGAGGACATAATCACGTGCGTCCGCGATATCGATCCAATGCGCTCCGGCTTCAAGGCTCATACGCGCGAGATCGTAGCCGGTTCTTTGAAACGGCCCGGAAGTTTCGATAACAAGCCACGGCTTGAGACCCAATATTGCCGCGTTGTCGCCGGCGCGGTCGAAGGCCCACTGCGTAACGACCGCCGTCGGATTTTCGGTCCTCAAGCTACGCGCCAAGCCGGCGGCATTGTCGAGGGTGCGCGAGGTGATAGCCAGCTCGATGTTGTCGAGTTTGGCCAAATGGCTGGCGAGACGGCGGCCGAAAAATCCGGTCGCGCCGATCAGGAGTACGCGGCGGCTCAAAGCATTTCCTGGTGATAGAGCGCGTCCTGCCGGACAAGGGTGCCGAAAACAGCGTGGCTGAGTTCGAGTGTGAAGAGAAACGCCCCAGGGCGCGTTTCAAAGTGTTTGACTGTGATGTGCCCCGGCGTCAGCCAGCCCGGGATTTTGAGACGGTAGCGCCGGGTCCCAACAAAATTGACCTCGAAAAAATAATGCTGACTGCGAAATACGAGTGCGCTGCCTTCAACCGAAATCGCGAGCGCCATGCCGATGCCGCAGCCGATGTATTCTTCCAATCCTGTCGGACCCGAAAAGCGTTTGACGGAATGAATGACCTGCGGAAAGCCGCGCGTCCGTCCATACATGCGCGTCCAGATTTGACCTCCCGAGGTCTGGTCTTCCGTGACGGTCACAACCGTTGCAACACCTGCACGTTTGATCGTTGGCAGTGGCGCGCCAACGATGCGCAACGCCTGTGCTAGGATAAAACCCAGCCTCGAATACTGGATGGCAGTGACGCGGCCGATATAGACAGCGCTTGCGCCCTCGTTCAAACGCTTGGAAAAACGCGTCTGGACGGCTGCCGGCAACATCGCCCAGTCCGCGCTCGAAACGAGGGCGCGGAACCGGAGGTCCGCCACATCATCACGCTTATAATCCGGCCTGTCGTGGATCCCCAAGACGCGGTGCGAGACCATGGCAAGAACTCCGGCTTCAGGATTTTCCAGCGGGAAGGAGGGCGGCAACTTTGGCGCCGAGCTTGAGAAGAACTTTAAGTTTGCCGCGCGGCAGGCTGAGAACCTGGCCAAACCAGCGATCCGCGGCTGCGGTGAACTCGAGCATGTCGTGAAGGCGCCTGCGGACAATCTCGGGCACTGCTTTGTCGCTATGAGCCTCGTCCAAACAGGATTTGAGCGTCGCGACGACGGGATCTATCTCACGTGCTTTGCGGCCTTCAGCGATGCGCGTGACGATGTCCCAGATTTCGGCCTCGGCTTCGAAATGATCGCGGCGATCGCCACGCACCGGCACCCGCCGCACCAGCCCCCACGATGTCAGCTCTTTCAGAGAATTTGAAACGTTGGAACGGGCTATAGCGAGCTGATCGGCGATATCTTCCGCCGTCAAAGGATGATCCGAGATATAGAGCAAAGCATGAATTTGAGCGACGGAGCGGTTGACGCCCCACGCGCTGCCCATGTCGCCCCACTTCAGCACAAAGCGCTCGACGGCCGGGCGAAGCGTCTTTGGCGTTTTCGCAACGGCTTCCATTTTCGTAATTTCTGTCATTACAGAAATTTAGCACGAATAGCCTGGCAGTCAAGGCGCAATGTGCGGCGGCTTCGACTGCAGAAGGCGCGAAAAGCCGCACTCACAACACAATCAAATGACGCATCTTGGTTCAAAGAAAATCAGTGAAAGACCTGCGCGCGTTGCAAACTGGGGACCTGAAATGACCAACACTCTGCAGGCATGGCTGACTGTCCTCGGGCTTACGCTCGATTTTCTCGGATTTTGCCTATTGCTGCGGGAATGGTGGATCGCATTTCTCAGCGAGACCTCTTTGATGGCGCATGAAGAGCAGCTTGAACGGCAGCAAAAGTTGCGGGCTTTCGCCTCGCAGTCAACCAGCGACACAATGCGTCAGCACTTGGCACGCGCTGGCGAAATGCAGGATGATATGGCTATCCGGCGCGCCCGGGACGGTCGTCATGCCGCCCAGGCGGGCCGCAAGCGCTGGTTTCTGGCGGCCGCAGTTCTGATTGTAATCGGCTTTGTATTTCAGTTGTTCGGCGCATTGCCGCTCTAAACCACAGAAAAATATTGTGCCGCCCTCAACAGGCCGAACTTTGTCGCTAGTATATGCGTTACGAGGGGGGTGTGAGGTGGCGATTATGTTAGTTGATCGAGTTTCGCGAAAGTCGGATCCGGCGCAGAGGTCATCACCTCGTGCCAAGACATCGCGCGCCGAAGGCCGGCTTTTTACCCGGGATCGCGCGTCTGCTGTCCATGCCACGGGTCCCGAAAGGCTACCCGCTTCGCCAAATATGGTGGCACGCATTCTCGCGGTCCCCTCGCGAGGGCTAGGGCTCATCGCGGACGCGGTTTTGCTGACGATCTTTGCGCCATTCTACGTCGTCTACAGAGCCTATCGCGCCCTCCGGCGCGCTAGAGGCAAACCCGATTGAGCAGCAATTGACATTAAAGGTAACTTGGGCGGCAGCGCGCAACAGCTACTCGGCCGCTTCCAGCGTTGCCAGCGAGGGGCCGGCGCGCATGACCTCAGCATCAACGTAGCCCTCAAACTTGGCGAAGTTCTTCTGGAACATCTGCGCAAGCTTTGCAGCGGCAAGATCGTATGCCTTGGGATCGGCCCAGGTATCGCGCGGATTCATGATTTTGGGGTCAACGCCCGGTAGAACGGCCGGAACCTTGAAACCAAAAATCGGATCAACGCGCATCGTCTGGTGTTTCAATTCGCCCGACAGTGCTGCATTTAAGAGAGCCCGCGTAACTTTTATCGGCATGCGCGAGCCTTCCCCATACTTGCCTCCGGTCCAGCCGGTGTTGACCAGCCAGCAATCGACCTCATGTTGCGCGATAAGCTGGCGCAACAGATTGCCGTAGACGCTGGGGTGGCGCGGCATGAACGGGGCACCGAAGCAGGTCGAAAACGTCGGCTTGGGCTCCGATCCCATGCCTTTCTCGGTTCCGGCGACCTTGGCTGTGAAGCCAGACAGGAAATGATACATGGCCTGGCTTGGCGTGAGCTTTGCGATCGGCGGCAAAACCCCAAACGCGTCTGCCGTCAACATCACGATGTTTTTGGGGTGCCCTGCGCAGCCGGTGCTGCTGGCATTGGCGATCGCTTCAAGCGGATAAGCAGAGCGTGAATTCTCAGCGAGCCGGTTATCGTCAAAGTCGGGCACGGCGCCATTAGGTCTGAGAACGACATTTTCGAGAACCGTTCCGAACCGGTTCGAAGCGTCCCAAATTTCCGGTTCCGCCGACTTCGACAGCCGGATCGTCTTAGCGTAGCAGCCGCCTTCGAAATTAAAGATGCCGGTGTCGCTCCAGCCGTGCTCGTCATCGCCGAGAAGTTCACGCGTTGGATCGGCCGATAACGTGGTTTTTCCTGTGCCTGAGAGGCCGAAAAACACCGCTGAATTGCCATCATGACCAACGTTTGCCGAGCAATGCATCGGCATGACGCCCTTCTGGGGCAGAATGTAATTCAAGAACGAGAACACGCTCTTCTTGGTTTCGCCGGCATAACTGGTGCCGCCGATAAGTACGATTCGCTTACTGAAGTTGCAAGCGATCACCGTTTCCGAGCGCGTGCCGTGATAAAGCGGAGCGGCCCGGAAGCTCGGCAGATTGACGACCGTGAATTCGGGCACAAAGCCGTTGAGCTCTTCAGCGGACGGACGCCGCAAGAGATGTCGAATGAACAGCGCGTGCCAAGCGTACTCTGTTACAACCCGGGTATTGAGACGATGCTCGGCATCAGCGCCGGCAAAGAGATCCTGAACGAACAGCTCTTTGTGTTTGGCGAACGCGATAAAGTCGGCCAGCAACCGGTCGAACTGCTCGTCCGACATGGACTTGGAATTGTCCCACCAAATGGCTTTTTCAGTCTCACTATCGCGAACGACGTACTTGTCCTCAGCAGAGCGGCCCGTGTGCTGACCCGTTTCAACCGCGAAGGCGCCCGTTGCCGCCAACCGGCCCTCGCCACGCCGGACGGCGATTTCGATAAGCTCGGCCGGCAATGTGTTGCGTCGAATTTTGGGAGAAACTTCGAGTGGAAAGAGCTGTACCGTCATGTCTGCCCTGCTTCGATCACCGTGAAGGTGGTGCCACGTCCAACAAAAACCGGGCGCTTTACCGGCCCCCATCCAAATGACGGATGGGAGACCGCCGGCGCTTCTAAGGCATATTTCTCAGTCTTCTTTAGTCTTAATTCGTCCCAGTCCTAAGGTTGCCGCTACCTGGAGCAAATCGTTCTTTCGGACTAAGCAAGCTCAGGCCCGATCTCAAGGTGTGCTATAGTCGGCAGTACCAAAGTCCCAACCATAATTCGTGCAACGCCACGATATCATTGATATTTTTACAATTTATTTAATTCAGCATAGCTCTGTTTCCGATTCTTTCCCAGTGGCCGCGCGCCCGTGCGAGACTGCTATCCACCACTTTGCTTGCCGCCAGCGTGACGACCGCCTATTCAGGTGACATTCAGGCTCCACCAGCGATGTAGGCGCCGCCACAATTGGTTCACGTTGCGGCCATAGAGCCCCTGATAGCGGGTGCTCGGCATGCCCCACCCGGGCTGGAGAGGATAAAATGAAAGAGAAGAGCACAATCGCGTTGGTTGACGACGAACGCAACATTCTGACCTCGCTACGAATGGCGCTTGAGGCTGAGGGTTACAAAGTCCGCACCTACGGCGACGGCGTTTCGGCGCTCGAAGCTCTGACCGAAGAACCGGCCGATCTCGGGATTTTCGATATCAAGATGCCGCGCATGGACGGCATGGAGCTGTTGCGCCGCGTCCGCCAGCAGTCGAATATGCCGGTGATATTCCTCACTTCAAAAGACGAAGAAATCGACGAGCTGTTCGGCCTCAAGATGGGTGCCGACGACTATATCGCCAAACCGTTTTCGCAACGTCTGATTGTTGAGCGCGTCAAGGCCGTGCTGCGCCGTATCGCGCCCAAGGATCCAGCGGCCGTCGAAGAGGAGGCCAAGCGCGTACTGGAGCGCGGCAAGTTGAAGCTCGATCCGGAGCGCCATACCTGCCACTGGGACAACAAGCCGGTGACACTAACAGTCACGGAATTCTTGATTCTGCAGGCTCTCGCCACCCGCCCCGGCGTCGTCAAGACCCGCGACGCCTTGATGGATGCGGCGTATGACGATCAGGTCTATGTCGACGATCGCACAATCGACAGCCACATTAAGCGGCTGCGCAAGAAATTCAAACAGGTCGACGACGATTTCGATGTGATCGAGACGCTGTACGGCGTCGGCTATCGCTTCAAGGAATAGTCTCAACCGCTCCGTTGGAGACGGCCATCATTGGAGACAGGATGGCGCTGGACGTCAATGAGCTGACCAAGAGTGCGCGCCTGATTGCGGCGCCACTCGACGGCGGCGTTGAGCCACTAAAGCGTGGCCGCGCCTGGACTGCGGCTGTGTCGGATATTCGTGGGCCGCTCGGGCGCTGGTTCGCGCGTCAACCCCTGACCCGCTTCATTTCCGCCAGCCTGTGGCGGCGCATTCTCATTTCCAACTTGATGGGATTGCTCGGGCTGCTGCTGGGCATGCTGTATTTGAGCCTTCAGCATGGCTGGCTTCTCGACGCCAAAGTCGATGTTGTCAAAACGCTGTCGCGAATCACCGCCGAAGCGATCGCTTATCGCGCCATCAACGATACCGACCGGGCCCTGTTCGATCCTAATCGATTGCCAGATTATACCGCTCCGAAAGCCATGCGCGACGACGGATTCTCGACGCTGGAATTGCCGATCAGCCCCGAACGCGCCGCCCCGGTCTTGAGAAAACTTATCCGGCCGACCGATTTGAAAGCCCGCATCTACTCGCCCAAGGGCACGCTGATCATCGACAGCGAGATGCTATTCGCTCGCCAGTCCCCGGAACGAGCCGCCGTCGATGCGGCCACGGGAACGCCGCGCCTCAAGAATTTCTGGACCCGGTTGCACTATTGGCTGATTAACAAGGAGCTGAAGGTGTACCGGGAAATCGGCACCGCCAACGGCTTCATGTATCCGGAGGTCAAACTTGCGGCTGAACAGGGTATCGAAACGCCGATCTTGCTGTTGGACAGCAAGGGCCAGCAAATCGTGTCGATGGCCGAGCCCATTAAACGGGGCACCAAAATTCTCGGCGTCTTGTTTTTGTCGACGCGTCCGGGCGAAATCGACGAGATTCTTTGGGATGAGCGCTTTCTCATTCTCCAGATAGCCGCGATCGCGCTGATGGCATCAATCATTTCGGCGCTGTTCCTATCGCGCACGGTGGCCGGTCCCATGAGCCGCCTTTCGGAAGCAGCCCATCACGTCAGCCAAAATATCGCCGCCCGTCAAGAACTGCCTGATTTCGCGGGCCGGCGCGACGAAGTTGGGCAGATGGGACGCGCCTTTCGAGCTATGACGGCGGCCCTATATAAGCGCATCGAAGCGAGCGAGAAATTTGCAGCCGACGTTGCCCATGAACTCAAAAACCCGCTGGCCGCAGCGCGTTCGACCGCTGAAGCCCTCAGCTACGCCAAAACCGAAGACGATCGCACCGAACTGGTGAGCCAGATCCAGAGCGAGCTCAAACGTTTGAACCGGCTGATCAACGATGTCTCGAACGCCTCGCGCCTCGATGCCGAATTGGCCCGCCAGCACATGCAATCGCTCAATGTTTGCGGGGTCTTACAAAGCGTTAACGATATCTTTCGCGATCTCTTGACCGACGACACACGCAAAATGAAGCTGGTGATCGAGCCACCTCCCAACGACGCTGCCTTCATCGTTTCGGGCAACGATGGCCGGCTTGGCCAGGTCTTCACCAACCTCGTTGACAACGCCCTGTCATTCTCGCCCGAAAATGCGACTGTCACGGTGCGGGCCCGCTCGCTGCCGCAGAAGGTCGAAATAGCGATCGAGGACGAAGGGCTGGGTATTCCCGAAGACAGGCTGGAAACCATTTTTGAGCGCTTCTACAGCGACAGGCCGGCAACCGATTCCAAACGCGGCAAGAATTCGGGTCTTGGATTGTCGATCTCACGGGAGATCGTGAATAGTCACAAGGGCGAGATTTTCGCCGAAAACCGCTACGACCCGGTCAAGCCCGGCAATTCGATCGGGGCCCGGTTTGTTGTCAGGTTGCCGGTGGCTAACGGGCCGGGAGGAAGCTTTGGACGGCGCAACTGAGCGCGTCCACGCCACAGCCCTGTCCATGGGAACGCGCGCCGCCGTCATTTTTGGAGCGTCTGGAACCGGCAAATCCGACTTGGCTTTGCGCTGTTTGGCATTGCCGGTTTCAAATCTGATCTCAACGCCGGCCCAGCTCATTGCCGATGATCAAGTTGTTCTCGAACGGCGCGAGAGCGAGCTTTGGGCTTCCGCCCCCTCTTCAATTGGCGGTAAACTAGAGGTCCGCGGCATTGGCATCCTCGAGATCAACGCTGCCGGACCCGCCCGAGTGGCCCTGGCGGTTGAGCTCGTCTCACGTTTGGAGGTTCCCCGGCTGCCGGACCCGTGGCCTTTCAGAGACATTTTGGGCCTTAAAGTGCCGGTCTTGAAGCTCTGGGCTTTTGAGAATTCCGCGCCGCTAAAGGTGATGCTGGCGCTCTTAAATCCGGCCCTGCCTAAGGTCCGGGCATAAGTCTGCGGGCTGATGCAAGAATCCACTTGCGATTCACATCAAGCCTTGCCACTTTCCGCCCCGCCCGCAGTTGCGATTTGGGCCGGTCGACCAATTTAGATGACGAACGAGGGCTGGACTGCTCACATCGGGCCAGCCCGCTTGAGGATAAGCCAAGCATCCATGATCGGTCTCGTCATAGTTACGCACGGCGGGCTTGCGGTGGAATTCCGCAATGCGCTCGAACATGTCGTGGGCCGCCAGTCACACGTCGAAACCATTCAGATCGGTCCCGACGACGACATGGAAGCGCGGCGGCGCGAAATTCTCGAGGCCGTGAAGCGCGTCGACGGCGGGAAAGGCGTGATCATTCTGACCGACATGTTTGGCGGCACGCCCTCGAACTTGTCGATATCCGTAATGGACGAAGCAAAGGCCGAAGTGATCGCTGGCATCAACTTACCCATCCTGGTCAAGCTGGCGAGTATCCGTGGAGAAATGACCCTGGCGCAGGCCGTCAACATCGCCCGCGATGCGGGGCGCAAGTACATCAAAGTCGCAAGCCAAGAGCTGTCCGGCGAGTAACATTTGGGACGGGGCACACATGCCGGAACTCGCCAACAGCAAACATCCGGAAGCCGTAGTGACCATTCGCAACATTAAAGGGCTGCACGCCCGCGCCTCTGCGAAATTCGTCAAATGCGCCGAGCGCTACAACGCCGAAATTACGGTGACGCGGGAAGGTCAGTCAGTCGGCGGCACGTCGATTATGGGGCTAATGATGCTAGCGGCGGGCCCGGGCTCAACGCTGCACATGTCCGCGCAAGGGCCGCAAGCGCCGGAAGCCATCCAAGCCTTAGTCGAACTGGTCGAAGCCGGGTTTGGGGAAGACTGCGTCGGAGACGCATAAGACACGAGCGTCGGAGACGCATAAGACACGAGCGTCGGAGACGCATAAGACACGAGCGTCGGAGACGCATAAGACACGAGCGTCGGACGCATGTTCTGGTAACGCTGGTGGCAAGAGATTCGCGAAAAGTTTTTGCGCCGGCCAGTCCATATGCAAAAACGGAGCCGAGGACGCCTCTGGTGAGGCGCCCCCGGTCCGGTGCAGGTGGCCAATATCTCGAGATTACTTCGACAAGTGGAGCGAAGAAACCTTGAGTGCGATGTCACGGAAAGCTTGTTTGATCTGCTCTCCATTCGCCGCATTGTAGAAGTGCGAGGCATCGGTTGCACAGCCCGACAGCGTGGTGATTGCCGTCGCATTGCCGCCGACGTTGAAGCCGATGGTGTAGACCTCGATGCCCTTCAGCTTCATGCCATTGCAAATTGCGACGGCTTGAACGGGCGACTGATCAACGTTGGCAATTCCGCCGGCTCTTGGCATCGTCACGTCGAGACCCGCCACGTCGTGCTCGCTGTTGTACTCGCCGTCCGTCATCAGGATGGCGATTTTCTTCAGCTTCGCAGCGCCGTAAGCAGCGGGTTGAGCCGTAGCGGGCAGAACCGACGCCCAGTTCGGCGACAACATGTACCAAGCCCAAGCCGTGCCAACCTGACCAGCGGTACGTCCGCGGGGGCTGAGCAGATCGATCTTCGCCTTCAGAACGTTCTTGTCGTTGCTTAAGGGCAGAAGCTCGTCGCCTGACTGACTTTGCGAACAATGACCATTGGACGTGTAGTTGTTCATGACGTAGTTGCCGGTGCCGGGAGCTACGTCCGTGTACTTGTTGGCGCCCGCGCGTTCCGCAACGCAGACCGACTTATGGTACGTGATTTTGTTGTTACCGGTACCCCAATCTTTGCTCGCTGGCCAAGTCGGATCGCCAACATTGCTCAGCATGCTCGTCGGAACCCGAACGTCGCCCGAGAACGGCACGATCGCAACCTTCGATGTGTACGTGCCTTGGTCCGCCCAGACCACGATATCGATGAGGTCTTTCGCAGCGGCACGCATGTCGATGTACTTCTTATTGCCCGATGTCGTGTACTCGTCCATCGAGCCCGAGGTATCGAGCATCATGGAAATCTCGAGACTGGTGTTAGCGTTGCCGCCGACAGCGAGTGTCGCCTTGGAAGGATCGCCGCCGGCCAGATTGAGAAGCGGCAGTGTCGAGTACTTGTGGGTCCACGGATCAAGCAAACCGATGAACGGTGTCTTGATGATCGCGGAACCCGTCGCCAGAACCGATGTACCGTTGTCGACAACCGAGAAACTCACGGTGTCGTTGGACACGTTCAGACGGGTCTTGGTGTTCTGGGCATAGTACTTCTGCGCAATGGCGATCGCCTTTGCGGTATCCCCACCGTTGGTCTGCAGAGCTCGTCCAGCCGCAAGAACGGCCGCGTCGATGGCCGACAGCGTCTGATCGCGGGCATTGAGCCAACGGCCCATGTCGACGGCCGCGCCAATGAGCACGAACATCACCATAGCCATCAAACCGAACATCATGGCGATGTCGCCAGCTGTATCGGCTGCGAAGTCTGCGACCACCGCGAGACCTCGCTTGAGCACGCCCCGAACGGGCGGGCCTTCCTTTTGTAATGTCACAGCGGACAGATCCCGCTGAAGACTGATTCTAGACATAATACGCCTCCTGCACGTTATATTGGCAGTTTCACAATAAGCGATGCTCTCTTTAACAATAGTGAAGACTAGTTGTATGTTTTGAAGCTCTTTAGAAAATATATATCCAATTTAAATCTAATTTATCTCAAATTTTATTCTTGTATTTAACTTAGCATTATCGATAATTACTGTGGTGAATGAGGTTTTATACATTTGATCAGTTGGTTTTGTTGAGGTTTTTGGGCGTCAGTCAAAGTGCGGCACTGAGAATGCGACATAAAGAGTTGTTTATATCTTGTTGCGGCATCGCCGGTCCGCCGCTATAGGGAGAAAAGAATTCTTGGCGACGGATGGCTGCGACAAGCCGCAGCGCCACGGAATTTGAAATTTTTGAGCAGGGTAGGAAGATGCCCCGCAAACTCTGCGAGCCCCGGTTGTAAGGAGCCGAAATGACCACCAAAAACGACTACATCGTCAAAGATCTCGGATTAGCCGAATGGGGCCGCAAGGAAATCGCCATTGCCGAGACCGAGATGCCGGGCCTGATGGCCACGCGCGCAGAATACGGCGCTAAGCAGCCTCTCAAAGGCGCACGCATTGCCGGATCGTTGCATATGACAATCCAAACGGCGGTGCTGATCGAAACGCTGGCTGCGCTCGGCGCCGACATCCGTTGGGTGTCCTGCAACATCTATTCGACCCAGGATCACGCCGCGGCCGCCGTCGCCAAGGCCGGCATCCCGGTTTTCGCTATCAAGGGCGAAACGCTCGTCGACTATTGGGACTACACCCGCAAGCTCTTTGAATGGGGCGACGACGGCATGCCGAACATGATCCTGGACGACGGTGGCGATGCAACCATGTTCGTGCATCTCGGTCTCAGAGCTGAAAACGGCGATACCGCTTTCCTCGACAAGCCGGGCTCCGAGGAAGAAGAAATTTTCTTCGCGCTTCTGAAGAAGACCCTGAAAGAAAAGCCTAAGGGCTGGTTCGCGGACTTGGCCAAGAGCATCAAGGGCGTCTCGGAAGAAACCACGACCGGCGTCCATCGCCTCTATGAAATGCAGAAGGCCGGCAAGCTGTTGTTCCCGGCCATCAACGTCAACGATGCGGTCACCAAGTCGAAATTCGATAACCTCTATGGCTGCCGCGAAAGCCTCGTCGACGGTATCCGCCGCGGCACCGACGTCATGATGGCGGGCAAGGTTGCGATGGTCGCGGGCTTCGGCGACGTCGGCAAAGGCTCGGCTGCGTCGCTGCGTCAGGCCGGATGCCGCGTCATGGTCTCGGAAGTCGATCCGATCTGCGCCCTGCAGGCCGCCATGGAAGGCTATGAAGTCACGACCATGGAGGACGCGGTCAAGCGGGCTGACATTTTCGTCACCGCCACCGGCAACAAGGACGTCATTACCTCGGACCACATGAAGGCCATGAAGGACCGGGCGATCGTCTGCAACATCGGTCATTTCGACAACGAAATTCAGGTTGCGGGCCTCAAGAACTACAAGTGGCACAACGTCAAGCCGCAGGTCGATGAGATCGAATTCCCCGATGGTAAGCGCATCATTCTGCTCTCTGAGGGCCGCCTCGTAAACCTTGGCAATGCCATGGGCCACCCGTCCTTTGTGATGTCGGCATCTTTCACCAACCAGACGCTGGCGCAGATCGAACTCTGGAACAACGTCGGCAAGTACGAGAAGAAGGTCTACACGTTGCCGAAGCATCTCGACGAAAAAGTCGCCATGCTTCACCTCGCCAAGATCGGCGTCAAACTCACCAAATTGCGCCCTGATCAAGCCGCCTATATCGGCGTTCCGGAGCACGGCCCCTTCAAGGCGGATCATTACCGCTACTGAGAAGCTCTCAGACCGGTATACGCTAGGGAAACACCCCGGCGCCGTTCTCTTTTTGAGGGCTCGCGGCACTAGCTCCGGAGCCCTGAGTTCCGCATACTTGGGCGGTGTGATTCGAACCTCCTTTTTTCACCGGCATGGCTATCAGCGCGTGCATGCCGTTTGTCCCAGATCCGAACCGGAAACCAATGCGCGCAATCGCCCCTCGCAGGGTCCAATTGACGACCACACGACGCCAGCTGGCAGCCTTGTTGCTGGCGGCTATGGCTGGCGTTGTGGCGCTGCTGGTTGCCATCGTTGCCGGCGACCATGCCCAGCCCGATCGCCTTGACTTGCGTCATATCTCGCTGATCGCTCTGGTCGCGGGCGCTGGCTTCATCGCCGGTCTGATCGTCTGGCACATGACGAGTGCAGCCCGGCGCGAGGCTCGTTACGCTAAGGCTGAATGCCTACAATTGAGGCGCAACCTCGCCGCCGCCGACGCCATTATCCGCGCAGAGCCGCAAGTCCTGATCTTCTGGGAGCAGGGGCAAGCCGTCCGGATCGTCGCCCATACGCTGACGTCCGTGCCGGGTCTGCCCGAGAACCAAGCGGAAATTTTGCGCTTTGGACATTGGCTCGAAAGCGCCGGCGCGCAGACCCTCAAATCAGGTCTCGATCAGCTCTTTGCCAACGGCCGCTCTTTCAACCTGATTTTGCGCACTTTGGTGGGCGGCATCGTCGAGGCCGAGGGCCGGGCCGCCGGTGGGCGGGCGGTGCTGCGGCTGAAGGATATCTCCGGCTACAAACAGGAACTCGCAAAAATCTGCGACACGCACACCTCACTGGCGCGCGACGTGCGCACCAGCCGCGCCCTCATGAACATGCTGCCGATGCCGGTCTGGCTCAGAGGTTTGGACGGCCGCATCGCATGGGTGAACAGCGCTTACGTCAGCGCTGTCGAAGCTCAAAGTGAATCCGAAGTCCTAGAGCGCCAGATCGAACTGCTCGAGAGCCGTCAGCGCAAGGTCGTCAGCAAAGTCATCGGCGAAGGTAAGAGCTACCGCGACCGCGTCCATCTCGTCGCTGGCGGCGAGCGCAAACCCCATGACATCGTTGTGCTCCCGATCGACGATGTGACGGCCGGCGCCGCCATTGACGTCACCGCGATCGAGACCGTGCAAGGCGAGCTGGAACGCCAGATCCAAGCCTATGACCGCACGCTCGATCGCGTCGAAACAGCCGTCGCTATTTTTAACCGCGAGCAACAGCTCGTGTTTTTCAACGACGCCTACCACAAGCTTTGGACGCTCGATCCCGCCTGGCTGAAGACATTGCCGAGCGACGGTGCCGTTCTCGACCGCTTGAGGGAACAAGGCAAACTGCCCCCGGTCGTCAACTATCGCGATTGGAAAGCCAAGGTGCTCGCCTGTTATCAGACCGGCGCTGAACTCGAGGACTGGTGGCATCTGACGGACGGCCGCATCCTCCACGTCATGGCCGAGCAGCGCCCCGACGGTGGCGTGACGTACTTGTTTGTCGATGAGACCGAGCGCTTGTCTCTCGAGAGCCGCTACAATGCCTTGATCGACGTCCAGCGGGAAACGCTCGACAGTCTGAAGGAGGGTGTGGCCGTGTTTGGCACCGACGGCCGTCTGAAGCTTTTCAATTCTGCTTTCAAGTCGATCTGGCAAATGGCACCGGCCGAAGGCCAGCACGTCGACACCGTCATCGCGCAAGTATCGCTGCTGCATCAGGATCCAGCGACCTGGTCGAAGATCAGCCGTGCCGCAACCGCATTTCTGGATGAGCGCGAACCCTTTGAAGGGCAAATGACGCGCGCCGATCAGAACGTCATCGACTACGCCTTGATGCCTCTGCCGGATGGCGCCACGCTTCTAACCTTCGCCGACGTCACCGATGCCAAGCGAGCCGAGCGGGCATTGGTCGAACGCAACGAAGCGCTGATCGCCGGCGATCGGCTCAAAACGCAGTTCATCGGTCACATTTCTTATGAGCTGCGCACGCCCTTGACCAACATCATCGGCTTTACCGAATTGATGGCAAGCCCGTTTATGGGCGACCTCAACGGCAAGCAACGCGAGTACGTCGCCGACATCATGTCATCGTCAAAGACACTACTCGCCATCATCGATGATATTCTCGATCTCGCCACGCTTGACGCAGGCAGCGTTGACCTCAAGCTGGCGCCGGTCGGCGTGCGCAGCGTCATCGACGCTGCCATTCTCGGCATTCGCGAGCGCGCGATCCGGGCCAAGCTGACGATCGATATTGCGGTGGCCGACGACGTCACCGAGATCATGGTCGACGAGGCTCGCGCCCGTCAGATCCTCTATAATCTCTTGTCGAATGCGGTCGGTTTCTCAAAGAGCGGAGAAACCGTGCAACTGACGTGCTGGCGCGAGCGCGGCGAGATCGTCTTTACCGTCGAAGACCAAGGCACCGGCATTCCGAAAGACCAAATTGGCCGGGTTTTCCAACGCTTCGAAAGCCGCAGCCAAGGCGGCAAGCATCGTGGTGCGGGCCTTGGGCTTTCGATCGTGAAAAGCCTTGTTGAGCTGCATGGCGGGCGTGTCGAGATCGAATCGGAAGAACAACGCGGCACCCGCGTCGCCGTGCGCTTGCCTGACAGGCCGCTGCCGGTTGAGAATATCCATCCAGCCACTCTAGCGAGACGCTATCCGGCGGCGTAAACTCGGCCCCGATGACCATCCGTTTTACGATTCCATCCCTGTCGGAATTAGAATTGGGCCGCCTCGCGCAAGAGGTGGCTTTCGGCATGCGGCCGGGAGATACGCTCTGCCTTGAAGGCGATCTGGGCGCAGGCAAGACAACGTTTGCGCGGGCCTTGATCCGAGCTTTGTCGGACCGCGAGGATATTGAGATTCCAAGCCCGACATTTACACTCGTTCAGAGCTACGAGACATCGCGTTTCGAGGTCGCGCATTTCGACCTCTATCGTTTGACGGATCCTAACGAGTTGAAAGAACTTGGACTTGAACACGCGCTTGCGCGCGGTATCGCGGTGATCGAATGGCCGGAGCGGGCCGAAGGCGCTTTGGCGGCTGACCGTTTGACGTTGCGGTTTGACGAAGCGGCCGATGCGAGTACGCGCGACGTTACGCCGATCGGAACAGGGTCTTTTGCGCCGCGATTGCAGAGGCTGAAAGACATTCGGGAGTTTTTACGCGGCGCTGGTTTCGGCGGCGCAGAGTGGCGTCTCAGCTATTTGCAAGGCGATGCATCGCCGAGGCGCTATGCGCGGCTGACGAAAAGTGGCGTGTCTAGGATTTTGATGGATTCTCCACGCCAGCCCGACGGTCCACCAGTTCGCGATGGCAAGCCCTACAGCCAGATTTCACACCTGGCCGAGGATGTTCGCGCATTTGTCGCCGTTGGTGTCGCGCTGCAGAGCGAAGAATTTTCGACGCCGGAGATTCTAGCGAAAGATCTCGAAACCGGTCTTCTTGTAATTGAAGATTTCGGAGACGCGGTGTTCGGCGTGGAAGCGATGCGCGGCACATCGCAAGAGAAGCTTTGGCACACGGCTACGGAAACGCTGGTAGCGCTGCGCCGCCATTCACCGCCCGGCACCATCATGCTGGAAGATAGACCCCACATCGTTCCGCCTCTCGACACCGGCGCATTGCAAATCGAAACCGAACTGCTGATCGATTGGTATTGGCCGGCGCTTTACGGCGTGCCGTGTCCCGCAACCGAGCGCCAAGAGTTCAACGCGCTGTGGGCGCCTATTTTTGCGCGCGTTTTAAAAAGCCCGAAACATTGGCTGCTGCGCGATTATCATTCGCCCAACCTCATTTATCTGCCCGACCGACCGCCACCCCGAAACGTTGGCATCATTGATTTTCAAGACGCCATGATTGGGCCCGCCGCCTACGATCTCGTCTCACTCTTGCAGGATGCAAGACTCGACGTTGCGGCTAGCCTCGAATCAAAGCTGCTCGACCACTACATCGCGTCGGTCCAGGTAACTGAGCCAGACTTCGACGCGCAAGAATTTCGATTCGTTTATGCAGCCCTCGGAGTTCAGCGCAACACCAAGATTGCAGGCATCTTCGCACGGCTCGCTAAACGCGACGGGAAACGGCAATATTTAGCACATCTGCCACGTATCTGGGGGTATCTCGCCCGTGGACTGGCTCATGTCGAATTGGCGTCACTCAGGGCATGGTATGACCACCACCTGTCCGCCGAAACGCGCGGGCGCGGCTTGAGCATTTGAGCCGAAGCCTTACGCCCAATTTCACGGAATGACGGGGTCACGCCAGCATGAACAAATCCGAGCGCCCAACGACCGCCATGGTGCTTGCTGCCGGACTTGGCCAGCGCATGAAACCGCTGACGGACACGATTCCCAAACCGCTTGTGCTGCTGGCTGGCAAGCCTCTCATCGATCATGTCTTGGATCGTCTCGCGGGGGCGGGCATCACGCGCGCTGTCGTCAACGTCCATTATTTCGCCGACAAGCTTGAAGGCCATCTTGCAAAGCGCGTTGCGCCGAAGATCATCATCTCCGACGAGCGCGGCGTTCTGCTCGACACCGGGGGCGGTGTTTGCCGCGCCTTACCGCTCATCGGCAACAGGCCGTTCCTCATTCACAACTCCGATTCGGTTTGGATCGACGGCTTAGGCAGTAACCTGGAGCGCCTGATCGCGGCATTCGATGCCAAGACGATGGACAGCCTCATGCTGCTTGCACCGGCTGCGGCCAGTATCGGCTATGACGGATTGGGAGATTTCAGTATGGACGGCGCTGGCCGCTTGACGCGCCAAAGCGGGGCTCGTGTCGCGCCGTTCGTCTTCACCGGCGTGTCGATGATTCACCCCTGTATGTTTAATGGCGAGTCCGAACGGCGCTTCTCGCTGAATCATGTCTGGGACCGCGCCATTGCGGCAGGACGGCTCTTTGGTATTCGTCTTGACGGCGTTTGGATGCACGTCGGAACTCCAGACGCTGTTGGCGAAGCAGAGCAGGCGTTGCACAGCGCCGGGGTCACCGGCCGTCACGAGGACCAAACACTATGAGCCCGCGCATCTTCACGGTGCCGCCGGGTCAACCGTTTTTAACCGTGCTTGCAGGCGCAATTCTCAACGGCGATGTTGGATCAACGGGCGGCGCAAAACCCACGCCACTGACATTGCCCGATGTCACATTGCTTCTGCCCACCCGGCGCGCGGCACGCGCCACTCAAGATGCTTTTTTGGCGGCCTCGGGCGCGCGCGCGCTTTTGATGCCGCGCATCCGGCCAATTTCCGAGGGCGAAGAGGAGCTCACTCTTCTCGCCGGTCTCGCAGGACTAACCACGCTTGGCACCGGCGCCCTCGATCTACCGCCCGCTGTCTCCGCGCTCGAGCGCACGCTGACCCTCATGGAACTCGTTCTCAAGTGGCGAGACGTCATGGAAACCGCAAATCCCGAAGCGGCATCCGGCAGCAATACACCCGCGCAAGCAGCAGCCCTCGCCTGCGAGCTTGCAAGCCTGATGGACATGCTGGAAACCGAGAACGTCGCGCTCTCCGGAATCAAGGATCTCGTCCCCGACACCTATTCCGAGCATTGGCAAAAGACGGTCGAGTTCTTGAAGATCGTGACCGACTACTGGCCGATCCATCTTGAGGCACGAGGCTTTACGTCGCCGGTTGAGCGCCGCAACAAGCTGATATTGGCGGAAGCCGAGCGGTTGAAGAAGCTGCCCCCTAATTCACCGGTCATCGTAGCCGGCGTGACCGGCTCTATCCCCGCGACGGTCACATTGATCCGCGCCGTTGCCAAGCTCAAGCACGGCGCGATCATTCTGCCGGCCTTGGATATGACTTTGGACGACGAGAGCTGGGATACCATTGTCCCCGCTCATCCCGAGCATCCGCAATATGGTTTGAAGAAGCTTCTTGATGCGCTCGGTGTTGCCCGTCGCGACGTCAAGGCGTTGAGCGGAACCCAACTGTCACCTGATTTGGCAACTCGCAATGCGTTCTTGAGCGAAGCCATGCGGCCGTCCGCCACCACCGCGCGCTGGCATCACTACACCGCCAAGGCTGATAAAAACGCGATTGCGCGAGCGTTGAAAAACGTCTCGTTGATCGAAGCTCCGAACGCACAAGATGAAGCCGAAACGGTCGCGCTGATTTTGCGTGAAGCCGTCGAAGTTCCCGGCCGAACTGCGGCACTTGTTTCGCCGGATCGCTTATTAGCGCGCCGCGTCGCCATCCGTCTCGAGGCTTGGGGCATTCGCGTCGACGACAGCGCGGGCCGGCCGTTCGCAAAGACCGTGCCTGGCACGTTTCTCAATCTCGTCATCGATGCCGCTGTTACAGATTACGCGCCCGCCAGCGTCATGGCGTTGCTTAAGCATCCCCTGTGCCGGCTGGGTCTGAAAGCTTTCGACATTCGCCGCTTCGGCCGGGCGCTGGAAATCGCGGCCTTCCGCACACCTTACCTCGGGCGCGGGCTCGATGGCGTGCGTGCCGCACTCGACAAAGCCGAGCAGGACAAAATCGATAACCAGCGTCTGCATCCTGCTGTCCGCCGCCTGTGGCAAGACGACTGGACCGGTGCCCGCGATCTCGTGGTCCGGGCAACAGCCGCCTTGCAACCCTTGACGACGCTCTACGCCAATAACCGCGCCCACGCGTTGCAGGACTTCGCCAAAGCCCACATTGAGTCCGCCGAGGCTTTAGCCGCGTTGCCGGACGAGGAAGCGCTGCAACGCCTTGGCACAAGTCCGTTGTGGCAAGGTGAAGCCGGTGAAGCCGCCAATACTTTCTTTGCCGGCTTGCTGGATGAAACCATGCCAGCGCCTAAAATCCACGCCGCTGATTATGCCGATCTCTATCGCAGCCTGCTGGCGCGAGAAAATGTCCGCGAGAGAACGCCCGTGCATCCGCGCGTCTCCATATGGGGACCGTTTGAAGCACGCTTGCAGCAACCCGACGTGCTGGTGCTTGGCTCACTTAACGAGGGAACTTGGCCGGAAGCGGCAGAACCGGGCGCTTGGCTGAACCGCCCGATGCGACAAACTTTGAAACTGCCATCTCCGGAAGAAGACATCGGCAGGGCCGCCCACGATTTCATCTCGCTGTTCGGCGCCTCCCGCGTCTATCTCACCCGCGCCGAAAAAATCAAAGGCGTGCCGACAGTGCCCTCGCGCTGGTTGATGCGTATGAAGGCTCTACTCGACGGCCTAGACCTTAACACCGCACTGCAGCCGGATCGGCCGTGGTTGAGCTGGGCCCGCGCCCGGGATCGCATCGACGACAATCGCCGCATCAGGATTTCCGCCCCCGAACCTCGCCCCGCGCTCGCGTCGCGGCCGCGCCGCATGAGCGTGACGCGCGTCGAAGAGTGGATGAAAAATCCTTACGCGATTTTTGCCCGTCAGATCTTAAAGCTAGAGCCGCTGCCAGGGCTTGGGACCGCGCCCGATCAGAGCCTGCGCGGCGGACTTGTGCATGAGGTGCTCTCGCGCTTTGCGATCCAAAACCCGGAGCATCTGCCGGCCGGCGTCAACGGTGAGCTTTCGAAAATCGCCGCTGGCGTTCTTGAGGCCTATACCGGCCATCCGCGCGTCGCGGCGTTCTGGCTACCGCGTCTGGAACGCTTTCTGAGCTGGTTCGCCATCACCGAACCGGACCGCCGTAACGGCGTCCGCAAAGTCATTGCCGAAACCCAGGGCAGCCTGGTCATCGCAGGTCCCGCCGGACCGTTCACGCTGACCGCGCGCGCCGATCGCATCGATGACGGCATCGATGGCTTGGTCATCACCGATTACAAGACCGGTCAGATTCCAAATTCCAAGGCGGTAGACAGCAATCGTGCGCCGCAGTTACCGCTCGAAGCTGCGATCGCGATGGGCGCCAGCGGATTTCCCGGTCTCTCGGGGCGAACCGTGACGGCCTTGCGCTACATCCGTGCTTCCGGAGGCGAGCCGCCGGGAGAAGAGAAACTGCTCAATACAACAAGTCCCGCTGAACTTGCCGCACGAGCGCTCAGGGGCCTCGAGGACTTGATTGCGGACTTTGATAATCCCGCCACACCCTACCGCGCCGTGCGCCGGCCAGGCTTTCGCTACGATTTCGACGATTACGCGCACCTGGCTCGGGTTGCCGAGTGGTCGGCGCACGGCGACGAGGAGGCTTGATTATGGATTTACCGCACCCCGATCGCGATATCGAAAACGTCCGCGCCCAAACCAGGCGCGCCCAGGCCGACGCCGCAGATCCTCAATCGTCGGTCTGGGTCAGCGCCAACGCCGGCACCGGTAAAACCCATGTTCTGACGATGCGGGTGTTGCGCCTGCTTCTTGCCGGAACAAGCCCCGAACGAATCTTGTGCCTGACTTACACCAAGGCAGCAGCGGCTGAGATGTCGAAGCGGGTGTTCGGCGAACTCGCGAAGTGGGTGACGGCGGCACCTGCAGACCTGGCGCTCACTCTTGAGAAACTTACTGGCGTCAGCCAACACGGCGCCGCCATCGAGCGCGCACGTACGCTCTTCACCCGCGCCATCGAGACGCCAGGCGGCTTAAAAGTTCAAACCATCCACGCGTTTGCCGAGCGCCTGCTGCAGCGTTTCCCGCTTGAAGCCGGTGTGCCGCCGGGCTTCAAAATTCTCGATGACGACAAAACCCGCGAGCTGCAGCGCAAGGCCATTGACGCCACCTTGCAAGAAGCCACCCGGCAGCCCGCGAATCCGCTTGGCCGAGCGTTGACGAAAACGATCCGGTACGCCTCGGATTCAAATTTTGACGAGCTGCTATCCAAAGCCATCCGCGAACGCGATTGGCTGGAAGCGGCGGCGCGCTTCGACCTCGGCCAATCCGGCGACGATTTTCACGGCGCGGAAATCTATCTGCGCAGAACCTTTGGCATGCGGCCAAACTCAACGCCTGATAGTCTCGATATTGAGCGGGCTGGCGTGCTGTTGGATACCGATCTGCGCGCGCTCAAGGAGTTAGCCGCCAGCGGCACCAAGTCCGACGTCACAAATAGCGAGGCTCTGGCAAAGGCACTGGCGCAGTCCGCGCCGTCGGAGCGCGCAAACAGTCTTGCAAAATACTTCTTTAATTCGTCGGGTGAACCGCGATCCGCTCTCATGACCAAGAGTTTGAGCGAGGCCGGGCCCGATCTTCTTGCCATTGCCGAACGTGCACAAACCAAGTTCTGCCAACTGGACGAAGAATCAAAGGCTGCCGCCCTTGTCGATGCCACCGTCGCGCTTTACCGGCTGGCAGGCGCAGTCTTGCAGCGCTACTCCGACGCCAAGGCCGCCGCTGGCGCGCTCGACTTCGACGATCTCATCCGCCACACCACGGATCTGCTCTCGACCGCTTCGTCCGCCCAATGGGTGCTCTACAAACTCGATGGCGGCCTTGATCATATCCTCGTCGACGAGGCTCAAGACACCAGCCCGGCGCAATGGCAAATCATTTCCGCGCTCGCTCAAGAGTTCTTCTCGGGCGCCGGCCAGCGCGACGATGTCCGCACCGTCTTTGCGGTCGGCGACGAGAAGCAATCGATCTATTCGTTCCAGGGTGCCGAGCCCGAAATGTTTGCGCGCATGGGGCAGCACTTTGCCGGCATGGCCAAAGCAGCCAATATCACGTGGCGCCGGGTGCCGCTGAACTTGTCATTTCGGACGGTGCAGCCGGTTCTCGACGCGGTCGATAATGTTTTCCGGAATGCCAAAAAAACTCCTGGATTAACCGCCGAAGCGCAGACCATCGAACATATCGCCAGCCGCTTTGGTCATTCCGGTACCCTCGAATTGTGGCCAACGGAAAAGACCGGGGATGTCGCAAGCGCCGATCCCTGGAAGCCGTTGTTGGATACCAGCGAACGCGCGCCCGTTCATCGCTTGGCCGAGCGCATCGCGGCAACCATCGCCGAATGGCTCGGCAACAAAGAGATACTGGCGAGTGAGGGCCGTCCGGTCCGCGCTGGCGACATTCTCATCCTCGTGCGCAAACGCCAGCCCTTCGCGGCGCCGATGGTCGCGGCGCTCAAAGCCTGCGGCATTGCCGTCGCAGGGGCCGATCGCATGACCCTGACCGAGCACATCGCGGTTGAAGACTTGCTGGCGCTCGGTGATTTCCTGACCCTGCCTGAGGACGATCTGGCGCTGGCCAATGTCCTGAAGGGTCCACTCTTCAATCTGACCGATGACGATCTTCTGGCTGTGGCTCACGACCGCAAGGGCTCGCTTTGGAAAGCATTTCTGGCTGACGCCCGCACAACGTTGCGCTATAAGCCTGCTGCCGAAACCCTTAAGCGCTGGCGCGCCAAAGCCGACTTCACCCCGCCCTTTGAATTCTTCTCCAGCCTGCTGGACCGCGACGGCGGGCGCACGAAAATGCTGGAGCGTCTTGGCCCCGAAGCTGCTGATCCGATCGACGAGTTCCTCGACTTTGCCCTCAACTATGACGATCGCTCTCCGCCATCTCTGACGGGCTTTCTCGCCGATCTGCGGGCTGCTTCTCGCGACGTCAAACGCGATATGGATCATGGCCGCGATGAAGTCCGCGTCATGACCGTCCACGGCGCCAAGGGGCTCGAAGCTCCGATCGTATTCTTGCCCGATACGTGCACAACGGCGTCAGGCAGCAGTCCGGGCACCCGGCTGATCGGGTTAGCCCATGTCGAACGCCCAAGCGGCGTGTCCGATCCCATGGTCTGGCCCGTCAAAGGCACGTCGCGGCTGGAATTGGTCCGGACCGCGCAAGCCCTCAACGAGGGCCGCGAAACGCAAGAGCGTAATAGACTGCTTTACGTCGCCATGACGCGTGCGCGCGACCGGCTTTACATCTCCGGCTTCGAAGGCAAGAAGCGCGCCGCGCCCGGTTGCTGGTATGAGTTGATCTCTGAGGCGTTGGCGGGGCGCCTCATCGAAGCTGATAGCCGTGCCGGCAAAGTACAACGCCTCGTCAGTCCGCAGATTTCAGGCATCGAAAAAAACGCCAAGGTGGTCTCTTCGGCGTTGACTGCCGAGTCCCTGCCGGCGTTTGCCTTGAGCCGCGTCGCAGCGGAGCCGCAGCTCTCTGTTCCTTTGGCGCCGTCGCGATTAGAGCCTTATGCGCCGGACGAGGACGGTGAGCCGCTACCCGCCCCAAGACCGGATCCTGCCGCGGTCACCGATCGGCCATCACCGCTGTTTCTGGCAGCGGGCAATCGTTTCCTGCGCGGCACGCTGACCCACGCACTCTTGGAGCACTTGCCCTCGATCCCCGATACATTGCGCCGCGATGCGGCGATTGCTTTTATCGAAAAACGCGGCGCCGGATTGAGCGCTTCCGCCCGCACCAGCATCGTCAAAGAGACACTCGGTATCTTGACGGATCCTGTTTTCGAACGGCTGTTTGGTTTGGACAGCCGCGCCGAAGTGCCCATTTCCGCCTTGCTGCCGCGCCCAAGCGGCAAAGGTCCAGCCCTTCGCCTAACCGGCCAAATCGACAGATTGGCCGTCACGGCACGCGACGTCTTGATTGTAGATTACAAGACCAATCGCCCTCCGCCCAAGCGGCCCCAGGATGTCGCACCCGCCTACCTTTACCAGCTCGCGGCTTACGCTCTGGCGCTCAATGAAATATATCCCTCACACACCATCCGGGCCGGCCTTTTGTGGACAGATGGCCCGCATTTGATGGAAATCCCGCAACCTTTGGTTCAAGACTATATATCGCGGATGTGGGACCTCGACACTGCCAGCCTTGACGCGTCCTAACCCAATACCTACGTTCGCCAAGCAACGAGTAGCGTCAATCGCACCTATGCGATTGCAATCGGTCGCTTAAAGCGCCGGATCCAGGAGAAATTTGATGGCAAACGCCGTGACTGATTCCAGTTTTGATGCCGAAGTTCTGAAATCCAGCGAGCCAGTGCTCGTGGATTTCCATGCTCAGTGGTGTGGGCCGTGCAAAGCCATGGCGCCGGCGCTCGAGCAGGTCGCGGCTGAAATGAAAGGCAAGATCAAAGTCGTCAAAGTCGATGTCGACGAGAACCCGAAGGTGACCGGCACTTATGGCATCCGCGCCATGCCCACCCTGATCTTGTTCAAGGCCGGCAAAGTGCACGCACAGCATACCGGCGCCATCGTCCAGAAGAAGAAGCTGGAAGACTGGATCAACGCCAGCGTTTCGGCGTAAAATTCATCTCGGTAAAGATAAACTGAAAAGGCCCGTTTGTGCGAGCGGGCCTTTCTCGTTGTGGCAGGGGCATTCCGAGCGGAATAGTCCTAAGCGCCGATGCGGTCTAAATTCGGAACGACAACGGCAAAGAAATCGTGCAACGCAGCTAGACTTGCATCATGCAACTCTTTTGCGGGAACGACGCCGCCTGTCGGATTTGGTAGCGAACGCGTTGCTGTTGCATCCGCGACGACCGTCGTATTGTAGCCGAGATTGAACGATGCGCGCGCTGTTGAATTCACGCAGACGTGCGTCATGAATCCTGCAAGCGTGAGATCTTTGACCCCGTAATTTTTTAGTAATTCGTCAAGATTGGTCTTCTCAAACGAACTTGGGTAAGACTTGACGACAATGGGTTCGCCCTCGCGCGGTTGAAAGACGTCAGCAATGGCGCCAATCCGATTATCAAGATCGTAGGGTGACCCGGCTCCGGCATCATGCTGAATATGTATAACCGGACGGCCTGCGTCGCGAAACCGCTTCAACAACCTACGACATTGATCCAAGGCCGGCTCAACGCCTTCAAGCAGCATCACCCCTTCACGATAGGTATTTTGACAATCGATTAGGATCAGCGCGGACTTGCCAACGGTTGTTGGCGTATGACCAAGACCCGCCACTTCGCGCAGTGTTTTGGAAGGGTTCAAAGTCATGGTGCTGCGGCCTTTGCGGTTTCTACAATGTTGGCGGGTCTTTCGACACCGGTCGGAGGTTTTCCGCCGGCGTCTAGTTCGTCGTTCTCGGCATCTGTAAACACACGCGAGCGCGTCAGGAAGCGCACGCCTTCCGGCGCTTCGACGGAAAACCCTGAGCCACGCCCGGGTACGACATCTATAATGAGGTGGGTATGCTGCCAGTATTCAAATTGCGAGACCCCCATGTAGAAGGGCTGGCCACCGATCTCACCCATGAACACGTCTTGAGCGCCCACTTTGAACTCGTTGCGCGGGTAGCACATAGGCGCCGAGCCATCGCAGCATCCGCCGGACTGGTGGAACAGCAACGGTCCGTGGATCACCATGAGCTTCTTCATGAGATTCAGTGCGTCTGGAGTTGCGGTCACGCGATCAACCATAGTGGCCTCCGGATAACTTAAAAGAAGAAGGGCACGCGCCCCAGATAGACCGCGTGCCCTATTTGTCAGATCATCAGCAGAACCTCAGAAGAAGCCTAGCGCCTTCGGGCTATAGCTGACCAGCATGTTTTTGGTCTGCTGATAATGATCGAGCATCATCTTGTGGTTTTCACGGCCAATGCCCGACTGCTTGTAGCCGCCGAACGTCGCGTGGGCGGGATAGAGATGGTAGCAATTCGTCCAGACGCGACCGGCCTGGATTTCGCGACCGAAGCGGTAGGCTTGCGTACCATTGCGCGTCCACACCCCAGCGCCGAGGCCGTAGAGCGTGTCGTTGGCGATGGCGAGTGCTTCTTCTGGCGTTTCGAAGGTCGTCACCGATACGACGGGTCCAAAGATTTCTTCCTGGAACACGCGCATCTTGTTGTGGCCTTCAAGGACCGTCGGCTCGACGTAGTAACCGGACGCCAGTTCGCCGCCATGGTTTGCGCGCTTGCCGCCGGTGAGGACGCGAGCGCCTTCAGCCTTGCCGATGTCGATGTAGCTCAAGATCTTTTCGAGCTGATCGTTGGACGCCTGTGCCCCAATCATCGTGGTGGCATCCATCGGATGGCCCTGCTTGACCTTGGCAACGCGGGCCAGCGCGCGGTCCATGAATTTTTCATAGATCGAGCGCTGGATCAGAGCGCGGCTTGGGCACGTGCAAACTTCACCCTGGTTAAGGGCAAACATGGTGAAACCTTCCATGCACTTGTCGAAGTAGTCGTCGTCGGCGTCCATGACGTCGGCGAAGAAGATGTTCGGCGATTTGCCGCCGAGTTCGAGTGTGCAGGGAATGAGATTTTCCGAAGCATACTGCATGATCAGACGGCCCGTGGTCGTCTCGCCCGTGAATGCGATCTTTGAGATGCGCTTGTTGGACGCCAGCGGCTTGCCGGCTTCGATGCCGAAACCGTTGACGACGTTGAGTACGCCTTCAGGCAGCAGGTCGCCGATGATGTCCATGAGTACCATGATGCTCATTGGCGTCTGTTCGGCGGGTTTCAAAACAACGCAGTTGCCTGCTGCAAGGGCGGGAGCAAGTTTCCAAACCGCCATCAGAATCGGGAAGTTCCAAGGAATGATCTGACCGACAACGCCAAGCGGCTCGTGGAAGTGATAGGCAATCGTATCGTGATCGATTTCGGAAATAGAGCCTTCCTGAGCACGCGCACAACCGGCAAAATAGCGGAAGTGGTCGATGGCGAGCGGCATATCGGCGTGAGTCGTTTCGCGGATTGGCTTGCCATTGTCGATCGTTTCAACAAGAGCCAGAATATCAAGATTGGATTCCATCCGGTCGGCGATCTTATTCAAGATCTTGGCGCGGTCCGTCGATGAGGTGCGGCCCCAGGCAACTTTGGCCTTGTGGGCGGCGTCGAGCGCGAGCTCGATATCTTCAGCGGTCGAGCGTGCGATATCGCAAACGTGCTGACCAGTGACAGGCGAGACGTTGGAAAAATACTGGCCACGAACGGGGGCCACCCACTTGCCACCAATATAGTTATCGTACTTAGGCTTGATCAGTTTCGTGCCGTTGAGCTTATCCATCGCGACGTGTTGCATGGTGTTGGTCTCCTCCAGTTTTTTAGGATTAGGCGTTGTGCTTTAGTGTATATAGCGCTACAAGTCAGCAAGACGTAAGGCCCAACGCGGTTGTCTTTTAGTAGGAGGACATCAAGGGCATAGTTTGCGTTGCGAACCAGAGGCTACGCTTCAGTTCGATTGCGGAACGACGCCTTGCTGCAGCCCAAGAACATGGCCGGCGAGATAAAGAGAGCCGCAAATCAAAACCCGCTTCTGGCCTTTCGGCAATGCCGCGATCTTTTTCAATGCTTCTGATACGCCCGGCGTGTCTTCCGCGTCCAAGCCAGTGTCGCGCGCGATCTGAGCCAGCGTTTCCGCCGAATGCGGCATCTCATGCGCGCCGGGAATTGGCACCGTCAAGACCGATCGGACGAGACCGCGAAACGGCAATAAAAATCCCGCCGCATCTTTCTGCCCCATCATGCCGACGACCAGGAACGTTGGCTTGGGAGACTTGTCTTCGAAAGACGCCAGCGTATCCGCCAGCATCTCGCCGGCGGCTGGGTTGTGCCCGCCATCGAGCCATAGCTCGGCGTCGTTACCCAAAATCTCAGGCAATGGACCTGTCGTTAGGCGTTGCATCCGTGCCGGCCATTCGACACTGCGCATGGCTTTTTCAATGGCATGCTCGCTCAATGCGAGTTGCGGATTTTGATCGGCCAGAACCAAGGCCGCGGCAATGGCCGTCCCGGCGTTGGTAATTTGATGGCGCCCAATCAGGGCCGGCAAAGGCAGATCGAGCAGACGGTCGTCCTCGCGCTGGACGACTAAGCGGCCATTTTGTTCAAACGCATCGTAGTCTCGACCCCACACGACCAGCGGCGCACCGGCAGCGCGGGCCGCACGTTCGATGACGTCAAGAACAGCTGGCGCCTGCGCCGACACAATACCGGTCACGCCGGGTTTAAGAATTCCAGCTTTCTCCGCGGCAATTTTATCGAGTGTCGCGCCGAGCTTGTCGGAGTGATCGAGTGAAATCGATGTGATCACGCTGAGCGCTGGCTTATTGATGACGTTGGTCGCGTCCAGACGGCCTCCGAGGCCAACTTCCAAAAGCAAAACGTCGGCGCGATGTTCCGCGAATGCCAAAAATGCCGCCGCCGTTGTGATCTCAAACTGCGTGATGTCGTCACCATCGTTGACGGCACGCACCCGCATTAAGACGTCGACCAGATCGGATTCGCCAATCGGGCGAGCCTTGCCGTCTTTGCCAGCCAACGCAATGCGTTCATGAAAACGCACGAGATGGGGCGATGTGTAAACATGGACCCGCTTCCCCGAAGCTTCGAAAATGGCTTTGAGAAAGGCGGTCACCGAGCCTTTGCCGTTGGTGCCAGCAACATGCACGACGGGCGGCAAATGAAGTTCAGGGTTCTTCAGTTTGGTCAGCAAGCGCTCAACCCGGCCCAAAGACAAATCAATGAGCTTGGGGTGAAGCAGCTTCATTTCCGCGAGAAGCGCATCGCTCGTCGGCCGTTCGGTCGAGACTGTCATGAGAGCGCCCAGCGCCGGGTTAAGAGAGGCGGCGCATCAGGCTCCGCGCGGGGCATTCTTGGGAGGTAGGGGCTGGCCAGCATCGCTCTCGCGCTTGGTCCGGTCGGTTCTGGTCAGGTCGAAGCGTTGGCTGGCCGGTACGGCCTCCGGCTCAACGACCCCGCCAGACTCGCGTGCTGCTGTTTCGATGAGTTTGCCGTCGACGGACGCGCCGTTCACGTAAGACTTATGACCGTTGATCTTCTTTGCGCCTTTACCGGCGCTGAGACCATCCATCAACACTGTGCAAATCTTGACCAGAGTTTCCCGGAGTTTGTGGCGATGCACGACCATGTCGATCATGCCGTGCGCCAACAGGTATTCAGAGCGCTGGAATCCATCCGGTAGCTGCTCGCGAATGGTCTGCTGGATAACACGGGGACCGGCAAAACAAATCAGGGCGCCGGGTTCAGCGATGTGAATATCGCCCAACATCGCGTAGGACGCCGTGACGCCACCGGTCGTGGGATCCGTGAGGACTACGATATAGGGCAACTTGGCGTCGCGCAGGCGCTGTACGGCGATCGTGGTGCGCGGCATCTGCATCAACGACATAATGCCTTCCTGCATGCGCGCGCCACCCGACGCCGCAAAAAGGATAAACGGTGTTTTGAGTTCGGCAGCTCGCAGCATGCCGGCAACTATTGCTTCGCCCGCAGCCATTCCAAGCGACCCTGCCATGAAGCGGAAATCTTGCGCGGCAGCGACAATCGCCATGCCCTGAAGCGTGCCTTCAGCAACCAGGACTGCATCGTCCAATTCGGTCTCGGTCTTGGCGTCTTTCAAGCGGTCGGCATACTTTCGGCCATCACGAAACTTAAGAGGATCTTGCGGGACAGACGGTACTGCGACTTTTTTGAATTCGCCGCCGTCAAAGAGGTGGGTTAAGCGCTGAATAGCGCCCATGCGCATGTGAAAATTGGACCCCGGCACAACGAATTGATTGGCCTCGAGGTCTTTATAGAAGACCATCTGCCCGGTATCGGGGCACTTCACCCACAGGTTGTCGGGCACCTCGCGTTTCGTGGTGGACAACAATCCGCGTATTTTCGGCCGGACAACGTTGTTGATCCAGTTCACTGCGAATGGCTCCTCATCACTATGAGCCCAACAAACCCTGCCCCCATCCAGCGGGTGCCAGGGCCGTTCATTTGAGCATCAACCAGCTTAAACTAACGCCGGGCCTGCGCCTCTGGCAGAGGCGTTCCCACTATATGGGCGCGATCCTAGTCTCTAACAGTCCTTTTGCGAGATATCCTGGTCCATGGTCAAGGCGCGCGCAATGCCGCACTGAGGTTTTCAACCATTTCGAACACGGCTTTGGCCGTCGCCGCCGTTGCCTTACCATCTGAATTCAATGACTTTTCAATCGCCGAAACCAGCGCGGAGCCAACGACCACGCCATCTGCGCCTTTGGCGATGGCCTTGGCCTGATCGCCTGTCTTAACGCCGAACCCGACAACGACAGGCAAATCGGTCTGGCCTTTGATCCGCTTCACTTGATTGTGAACATCGTTCGCAACAGGCGCCGCTGCCCCTGTGATGCCGGTGATGGACACATAGTAAACGAAGCCTGAGGTGTTCTTCAGCACCGCAGGAAGCCGTTTGGCGTCTGTGGTCGGCGTGGCAAGCCTGATGAAATTCAAGCCGGCATGGACTGCCGGCAAACACAACTCGTCGTCGGCTTCGGGCGGCACGTCGACGACAATCAAGCCGTCGACGCCCGCGGCCTTGGCCTCGTCGACGAAGCGGGCATTGCCGTAGACATAAATCGGGTTGTAGTAGCCCATCAGCACAATGGGCGTATCGCTGTCGCTCTGGCGGAAACGGCGCACCATCTCCAGCGTCTTGATCATGGTTTGACCGGCCTTCAAGGCCCGCTGCGAGGACGCTTGGATGGCCGGCCCATCCGCCATCGGATCGGAAAACGGCATGCCCAGTTCAATGACGTCGGCGCCGGCCTGCGGCAGGCCCGCCAAGATCTTTTCACTCGTCGCTAAATCCGGATCGCCAGCAGATATGAAAGTGACGAGGGCGGGGCGGTTTTGCTTTCTAAGTTCAGCGAAGCGGACGTCGATGCGAGTTTGTGTCTTCATGATTTAGATCTTCAACCCAAGCGCTTTGGCGACGGTGAACAAATCCTTGTCGCCGCGGCCGCACAGGTTCATGACGAGCAGATTGTCCTTAGGCAGCTTTGGCGCAAGAGTCATTACGTGAGCGAGCGCGTGGCTTGGCTCCAGCGCTGGAATGATCCCTTCCATCCGCGTGCAAAATTGCAGCGCCTCGAGCGCCTCTTTGTCCGTGATCGCAACGTACGTCACGCGGCCGGTATCTTTCAGCCAGGCATGTTCGGGTCCAACGCCTGGATAATCGAGGCCTGCCGAGATTGAGTGACCTTCAAGGATCTGGCCATCGGCGTCTTGCAGCAGGTATGTGCGGTTGCCATGCAGCACGCCGGGCGTGCCACCCGTCATCGACGCGGCATGACCATTTTCAACGTTGAGGCCATGACCGCCGGCTTCGACGCCGTAAATCGCGACGTTCTTGTCATCGAGAAAAGGATGGAATAAACCGATGGCATTCGAGCCGCCGCCAATGCAGGCGACGAGCGTATCGGGCAAACGCCCCTCGGCCTCCAACATCTGCGTCCGCACTTCCTTGCCGATGATCGACTGGAAATCGCGCACCATGGCCGGATAAGGATGGGGACCGGCTGCCGTACCGATCAGATAGTAGGTATCCTTGACGTTGGTCACCCAATCGCGCAGCGCTTCGTTCATGGCGTCTTTGAGTGTACCCGCACCCGACGTCACCGGATTGAGTTTGGCGCCAAGCAATTTCATGCGCGCAACGTTGGGCGCTTGTCTCTCGATGTCGGTCGCGCCCATGTAGATTTCGCACGGCAAGCCGTACTTGGCGCATACCGTCGCGACCGCGACACCGTGTTGACCGGCGCCGGTTTCTGCAATGATGCGGGTCTTGCCCATGCGCCGCGCCAGCAATATTTGACCCAAGCAATTGTTGATCTTATGCGAGCCGGTGTGGTTGAGCTCATCGCGCTTCAAATAAATCTTGGCGCCGCCCAACTCCCGGGTCATGCGATCGGCGAAATACAAGGGACTCGGGCGGCCGGAATAATGCTGATTGAGATAGTCGATCTCGGCTTGAAATTTTGGATCGGCCTTGGCGTCATCGTAAGCGCGCTCAAGATCCAAGATCAGCGGCATCAAGGTTTCAGCGACGAAGCGTCCGCCAAACAGCCCAAAGAAGCCCTTGTCGTCGGGACCTTTTGAAAAACTGTTGAGTTTTTCAGCGCTCGATTTCCCGCTTTTGGTCGCCATGCATGGATTTCCATTTTTCTCACTCTCCCCATTTCTGAACTCAATGGGCAGAGCGGATTTCTATGACTGCTTAACCGCCTTTGAAGCCTTGAGGAAGCGGCGGATCAATTCAGGATCCTTGATGCCGGGTGCGCTTTCCACCCCCGACGAAACGTCGACAGCTTTGGCATGGGTCAACCTTATCGCCTCGGCGACGTTTTCAGGCGTCAGCCCTCCCGACAGCATGAATTTCATGCGGTCCTTGACCTCATCGAGCGCGTGCCAATCAAACGACAAGCCATTGCCACCGGGCAGCGAACCGTGATTTGGAGCTTTGGAATCGAACAAGATGAGATCGGCGGCATCGTCGTAGCGTTGCGCGCGTTTAGCATCGACGCACGACCCGACCTTGATGGCCTTGATAATGGGTACGCCACAGCGCTTGCGGATCTCCTTGACGCGGGGCGAACTTTCGTCGCCATGCAACTGAATGAGATCTGGCTGAATCCTATCGACGATCTGATCGAGGACCTTGTCATCGGGATCGACAAAGAGCGCGACGATTTTGGCTTGGCCACGGGCGCGATCGGCCAATTTCAAGCCCGTCGCAATATCGACGTGACGCGGACTGCGCGGAAAAAAAACTAAGCCGATATAGTCGGCGCCGCCCGTTAACGCCGCGTCGACCGCGGCTTCGGTTTTCAATCCGCAGATTTTGACGTCCGTTGCCATGCGTTCCGTTCTCAGCGGCAAATCTCAAAAATGGCAGCAGCTTTCGTCAGGCGCCCTGCGAGACGCGCCGCGCCCGCCATCGTTTGAACGCGACAATCGTCCAGAAAATCTCGACGACGCCAAACGGCACGCTGCCTTGCAGAAAAGCATAGACTGAAGCGAGCGCGCACGCGACCATAAACCCGAAAACGCACCAGTGGCTCTTGTCCTCGTAGGCGTAGAACGCCAACATGACAGTCAGCGTTATGAAGCCAAAGAGCGTCAGGGTATCCATCAATTGTTTGCGCTCTTAGCGCCCCGACAGGGCAAGTTGCCCCGAAGTTGCGGCCTCGTTATCGCGCTCGCGCGCCAGCCTGTCAGCTTCGGCCTGATAGCGCGCAGCCCGCTGGCCTTGCGCCCGTGCCGTCTTGCGCCAGCGGCCTTGGCTCATCCAAGTCGCCGTGCCGCCGAGGATCACACCCAAAACCAGTGCGCCGAGCAAATACGCGTAAAACGGCAGAACCACCGAGAGGGCCGGAGAGTCGGGCCGGAAGGGATCGAGAATAAGTTGCACGCCATGGCGATTGGAGACGGCAAGAGCGACAATCAACACGCCCAGTGGAAATGCCACCAATAACGATAAGATACGTCTCAACACCACATAACTCCTCGGCCAATTACACGGACGAATTTATCATCTTTGGCACGCGAACCGCGTCAATGCTGACTTTTGCCCATGTGATTGAGGCGGTCACGCAACTCTTTGCCGGTCTTAAAGAACGGCACGAATTTTTCGGATACCGAAACGGTCGTTCCAGTGCGTGGATTGCGACCTTGACGTGCAGCACGATGCTTGACGGTAAAAGCACCAAAGCCGCGCAACTCTACGCGATCTCCACGCGACAAGGCATCGACGATTTCATCGAAGATTACGTTGACGATGCGTTCGACGTCACGGTGATACAAATGTGGATTGGCCGTCGCGATTTTTTGCACGAGCTCTGATTTGATCACGGCGCACTCCCCAGCACTGCCTTCGATTATCTTTATTTATCAGAAGGATGCCAAACAGAAAGCATACCGTCAAGGCCAGTTGCAGGAATTGCACGATCACGCATTAAAAGCTGCGCTAAATCAGCAATATCAGCACCTGCAACGCTCCTGATCACGGCCGACGCCATTGCCTTAAAGCCGTATGTCGAGGTCGATTCCGGCTTCCAATCGACGACTTTGGCGTCTTTGTTGACTTTTTTGACGTCCTTGAGCCAACGCACGGCTTCGTCTTCGCCACCGATTTCATCAATCAGCTTTTTGTCCAGTGCCTCGCGGCCGGAGAAAATGCGGCCTTCGATCAGACCCGGAATGTCAGCGGTTTTGATTCCCCGGCGGGTCTCGACGAGGTCCAGAAACCATTTGAAGCCGTCGGCGATCATGTCCTCGACGACTTTGCGTCCGCCTTCGGTCAACGGTTCGAACGGCGATGGTGCGGCTTTCAGCGGCCCACTTTTGATCTCATTGACCTTGACGCCGAGCTTGCCGAGCAGTTCGTGCAGCTCGGGCCACTCCAGGATCACGCCGATCGAACCCGTAATCGTATTGCCACGGGCGACGATATGATCGGTGCCGAGGCCCGCGATATAGGCGGCGGACGCGGCGACAGTTCCAAATTGGGCAACCACCGGCTTTTTCTTGGCGAGTTCGCGCAAGCCCTCATACAGCGCTTCGCCGCCTGAGGTTGTGCCCCCTGGACTGTTAACGAACATGACGACGCCGGCGACATTGTCGGCATCTGCGATGTCTTTCAGCATTTTCAATTGTTCGCGGTTTTCGGTGATCGTGCCCTCGAGGGTGATCCGCGCAATCTGCTTTTCGCCGGTCAGGGCAGCCAGCTTGTTGCCGCCAAAAGCCATACTCCCAATCGCCAATGCCAGCGCCGCGATACCCGCGCCCCGCCACAAGGTTACCGAGCGGCGCAGCCGGCGGCGGTCGAGCACTGTTTCAGTTTCGAGCATGAGAACCTCATCGTCGCTGGGAGTGCGGTGCACAACCCCCGCAATAGCATTTAGTCGCGAGCTGCCGACAACTTAGGGAAGGTTCAGCCCAACGGCAATGATTGCCGCTCAAATTGCCCTTCGATGCTGGCCGTCCGACGGCTTATTTGGCAAAAGCTAAGCGCGCGATCCATCGGACCGCGCGCTTTTTAATGGTGGCAGCAAAAGGACCGGGAAATCTTACTCGGTCTCTTCGTCGGTGTTTTCGCGCTTCTTGATGGCGGCCTTGAAGATATCGCCGAGCGAGGCGCCTGAGTCGGACGAGCCGAACTGCGCAACCGCTTGCTTCTCCTCCGCGATTTCCAGCGCCTTGACCGAGACTGCAATGCGGCGCGCGGCTTTATCGACCGAGAGCACGGCCGCATCAACCTTGTCGCCGACGTTGAAGCGTTCTGGGCGTTGCTCTGAGCGCTCACGCGAGAGGTCTGCGCGCTTGACGAAGGCCGTCAGATCGCTGTCGGCCACTTTGACTTCAATGCCGCCGTCGTTGACCGCGATGACCGTACACGTCACGGCATCGCCCTTCTTGTACTTGGCGAGCGCGTCGATGGGATCGCCGGCCAACTGCTTGATGCCGAGCGAAATCCGCTCTTTCGAACCGTCGACGTCGAGCACGATGGCTTTGACCGTGTCGCCCTTCTTGTAATCCTTGATGGCTTCATCGCCCGCCTTCTGCCAATCGAGATCCGACAAATGCACCATGCCGTCGACGCCGTTGTCGAGACCGATGAACAAACCGAACTCGGTGATATTGCGGATCGGGCCTTCGACGGTCGAACCCTTGGGATGGAGGGTGAGGAAGCCGTCCCAGGGATTTTCCTGGGTCTGCTTGAGGCCAAGCGAAATGCGCCGCTTTTGCGGATCGACTTCCAGAACCTGCACTTCGACCTGCTGGCTGGTGGCGACGATCTTGCCGGGATGAACGTTCTTCTTGGTCCAGCTCATTTCCGAGACGTGGATCAAGCCTTCAACGCCGGGCTCGAGTTCAACAAATGCGCCGTAGTCCGCAATGTTGGTGACGGTGCCCTTGATCTTGGTGCCGACCGGATACTTGGCTTCGATCGCGGCCCACGGATCGGACTGCAACTGCTTCATACCGAGCGAAATACGCTGCGTATCGGGATTGATGCGGATGATTTGCACCTTCACGGTGTCGCCGACGTTCAGTATTTCGGACGGATGATTGACGCGGCGCCACGCCATGTCGGTGACGTGCAACAGACCGTCGATGCCGCCCAAATCGATGAACGCGCCGTAGTCGGTGATGTTCTTGACCAGACCGTCGATGACCTGGTTTTCTTCCAGGCGCGCGACGATATCGGCGCGTTGTTCGGCACGCGTCTCTTCCAGCACCGAGCGGCGCGATACGACGATGTTGCCGCGGCGGCGATCCATCTTGAGAATCTGGAAGGGCTGCGGCTGGTGCATCAGCGGACCGATATCGCGCACGGGCCGGATGTCGACTTGTGAGCCCGGCAAGAACGCGACGGCGCCGTCGAGATCGACCGTGAAGCCGCCCTTGACCTTGTTGAAGATGACGCCTGTGACCTTCTCGCCTTTTTCAAACAACTTCTCGAGACGGGTCCAGCTCTCTTCGCGCTTGGCCTTGTCGCGCGACAGCACGGCTTCACCGAGCGCATTCTCGACGCGCTCCAGGTAAACTTCGACCGTGTCGCCGACCTTGAGCTCCGAAGGCTTGCCGTTGAGGGCAAACTCCTTCATCGCGATGCGGCCTTCCATCTTCAGGCCGACGTCGATGACGGCCATGTCTTTCTCGATGCCGACGATCTTGCCCTTGACAACGGAGCCTTCGAACAGGTCGTCCTTGGCGAGGCTCTCCGAGAGCATCGCGGCGAAGTCCTCCATCGAGGGATTCATATCTTTGTTGGTACTCGTTGCGGTCGACATTCGATCTCCTGCTCTGAATAGGTTGAGATTTGTTAGGGTTCATTGAACAGCTTGCGCCCCAGGCTTGCGAGAGCCCTGGCTAAAGCTGCGTTTTGGGTTTGAAAGCCTGAAATGACCGCACGACCGCAGACGCGGGCAAGCGAACCTTGAAAGGCTGGATGTGTGGATGGTGGGTCACTGTGATGGGGCCCTTGGCCCTGCCAGTCAAAATTCGGGCCCGCGATTCGCAGAGCCCAACTGGCCGATCTTCCTCTTGATCCATCCGACAATGACGCCGAATGCCCTTGGTATAGCGGAGCCAGGGTCACGGGGCAAGGGGTTAGAAATGCGGGCGGGATTTGCCCGCCGGGCGCATCTGTAAACAGGGCTCAAGGGTTGAGTAAATTCTTCTTAAACAAACTGTGGTTCACTCACGTGATACGGATATGCGCATGCGGGCAGTGCGAAGATGAACTTGCGATTTGTTCCTGCTATTACCCTCTTAGGATTGGCAACGGGCTGCAGCGACCCCCCCGGCCAATATCGGCTGAGCACCCGCGAGGTCTATCAGCGCCTGTCAAAGGCCGATTTCAAAGACTTCATGCGCAACCGCCTGTGCGGTGTCCTCATCCACATCAAAAGCGACGGCGGCGACGGCAAATCCGTCAACTGGCGCATAACGAGCAGCGGCCAAGATATGCTGAACTTCACGGCCCGCTTGACGCCCGTCTCGGCCAATCGCACCAAAGTCGCCATCGAAGTCCAGAAAGAAATCAACGGGCGCGAAGCCTACGACGGCACGCAGTTTTATCGACGCCCGGCCGTCATGCAGCCGGTTCGCCCGGCAATCCAAGAGCAAATTGCAGCGCTGCTGGAAGACCGGCCATTCAATCCCGCGCACCTGCAGGAGCTTCCGTCCGATACCGGAACATTCGGCAAAATCTCCCGTGACACCGTCTGCAATGTGCAACGCGGACGGCTGGAAGAGGGCGAGCCCTTCAGCGTCGACGATCCTATACCTGAAGACCGGGGTTAAATGGCACCATGGACAACATTTTGTATCGCTATCTGATCGGCATTTCCGTCGCTGTCGCATTCTTTCTCTATGCGGCCGGATACGTTTCGCCGGTCAGCCAAGTTTACAATTTGTCCTTGGCGCAAGCTCACAATATCCTGGCCAGAACACCACTGCCGCCTATTGTATTTGGGACGCAAGTCCAAGACGACATTCCCGAATTCACCTCCGCCATGCCGGCGCGGGTAAAAATCACGCTTCTGCCTCCTCCTGATCAGGATGACGCCGAACGCAGCTACACAATCGATGTTTCAGACCCTGCGCGTATCGTCTGGTCGCTCAAACCTAACGGCAAACCAGCGTTCAACTTTGTCGCCACTCTGAAGGCTGTCGGCGATCACGCGACGCGCATCGGGGTCGACGTGACGGCTCCGCGGGAAGATCCCAATGGCGCGATTGCGCGCCGCCTCGCTGCCAACACGACGATTAGGAACCTCTACGTGACGGCCATGAAAGAGCAAATCTCTGCCGTGTTGGAAGATCGCGACTTCAATTTGTCCAGCATCTATCCGGCGATGATGGCGGCTGCGACCGCGAATTTTTCGCAATTACACGCGAACCTAAGACATGGCATCGAGGCCGATCACAAACGCATCGAGGACAACATCGCGAAGGCCTACGCGCGCGAGGCCGGCACAAGCCCATAGGACGCAGCCCGCGCCTCTCAACTCGCCAAGCAATAGCCTCTCACCTGCCTTCGGGCATCCGTAAGGGAGAGGAACGAAAAGCGCTCTAACCCTGCAACTTCTCCCGCACGATTTTCAGCGCGGCCTTGAAGGCTTCATCCGGCGTCAAGGTCGTGGTGTCGAGTTGAACGGCATCGGCGGCGGGCCACAGCGGTGCGACGGCGCGGCCGATGTCGCGGCTATCGCGGCGGCGGATATCGTCCAGCACGTCGTCGTAGGTTTTCGAGGTGTCGCCGCGCGCTTGCAGTTCGAGATGCCGGCGCCTGGCGCGCACTTCAGGCTTGGCGGTGACGTAGATTTTCACGTCGGCGTCCGGGCAAACAATAGTGCCGATATCGCGTCCGTCGAGCACCGCGCCGCGTTTTCCGCACGCGAAATCGCGCTGATAGTCGAGCAAGGCGGCGCGCACGTCCGGATACTTGGCAACGACCGACGCCGCCTCTCCTGCCGGCTCGGTCCGCAACAGAGGATCGTCGAGGGACTTAGGGTCGAGCGATCGCGCACACGCAACCGCCATGATTTGATCGTCGAGATGCTGACCTCGCTCAACTACATCACGCGCCACCGCCCGGTACAACAGACCGGTGTCGAGACACGGCAAGCGGTAATGGTCGGCGATACGTCGCGCCAGGGTGCCCTTACCGGATGCGGCCGGGCCATCGATGGCAATGACGATCGGATGACCGCGCCGCATGCCTGAACCCAAGCCCCCCAATAGCCCGCCCAGCGCCACTGAAAACCAGCAGGCGAAAAGAATAGCACTGGCGGCCAGCGCGGCGAGGGCGCCAACTTCGAGCATTTCGATGGCGACGCTGGCATCCGTTGGGATGGGTACGAACCACAGCCATGCCAGCATGGCGATGCCGACCAGCAGCACGGTGAATGCTGCGCGAAACCAGCCGCGCCGAAAATTCGCAAAGCCGGCATCGTCGCGGCGTTTGACCCGCCAGCCGATGATCGCCAGCAGCAAACAGAGCACGGCCGTCGCAGCGCCGGCTTGCAGCTCCAAACCGTGCCACTGCGCCGGCAGGACCTTCGCTAGAAGATCCAGGCAGGCTTGCGCCGGCTGCTTCAGGCACTCAATGACCGTATCGAAGCTCGGGATCATCACCGTTTCCTCAAGCTCCAATCCTATAGCTCGCGCCGAGCTTTTCCATCAGGCCTTAGGAATTTGCAACACGTTTTGCAGGTAAGGCTCCGTGAAGTCGGCAGGCGGGTCTCAATACCGAAAACTCAAGTCCCCGGTTTCTGCAATACGTTGCGCAAGGTATTTCCGTTGGCGAGGCGATAGACGAGAAAATCTTTGTCAAACGTGGCAATTGCCTCGACGCCAAGCCGCTCGCACATGGCCAAAAGCGCGGCATCGGCAAAGTCCGCCGGAAGATCGGAATACTTCGTCATGATATCAACGATGCGCGGCAGATCCCCGCCGGTGCCCCCATCCGTACCGAGCGCACTGTCCGCAAAGCGCAGAAAGCTGCGCTGCGTCTCGCCTGACTTTCGAAGCATATGCGAAACTTCCGTCAGCACGGGAAGGTTTGTCACCAGTCTTTCCCGCACCTCAGCTAGGAACTGCACCGCACGGCGATGGTGTCGATCCGTCGCGTCGAATGCCGCGTAAAGGACGCTGCTATCGGTCGCGATGCTTGGCATCGAACTCAGCCCCGAGAATTTCCTTTACCCGTTCAGAACGGTCGGTCTCTCCACTGCCCCAGCCAGTAAAATGCTTCTGCCAAATCTCATACGCCGACGGCCTGGCGGTTTCCGGCTCCCTCTCAAGCTTTTCGGCAATAGCCTGGCGCACGTATTCCGAGAGCGGAGTGCCACCCTTTTCGAGGTGAGCCCGCAACCGCTCCTCGAGCTGATCCGGCAAGCGGATTGTGATGGTCATGAGAGCACCCGAATTGGCGTATTACACCGCGTAATACATAATGTATTCCAATCCAATCCACAAGCGGTCTGGTTAATCCGTGTACCTCGCCCCCAAGCCCTCCATCAGCCCTCGAAACTCCGGGAAGCTGGTGGCGATCATAGTGGTGTCGTCGACGGTAACAGGGCTTTCGCTCGCTAGGCTCATCGTCAGGAATGCCATGGCGATACGGTGATCGAGGTGGGTCGCAACATTCCCGCCGCCTTTGACTTTTGGTCCGCCAGTGACGATCAGGCTATCACCCTCGACACGCGCTGTCACACCGTTGACGCGCAAGCCTTCCGCCGTCGCAGCTAGCCGATCACTCTCTTTGACCTTCAGTTCCGCCAAGCCGTCCATGCGGGTTTCGCCGCTCGCGAACGCCGCCACCGCCGCCAGCACGGGATATTCGTCGATCATGCTCGGCGCGCGCGCGGCCGGCACGTTGAGGCCCTTCAACTTGGAATACCGCACACGAATGTCTGCAATGGGCTCGCCGCCCTCCTCGCGCATATCCAAGAATGTGACATCGCCGCCCATTTCTTGCAGCGTTGTATAGAGGCCGGTGCGCGTCGGGTTGACCAGCACACCTTGCACCGTCACGTCCGAACCCGGCACGATCAGCGCCGCGCACACCAGAAACGCGGCAGAGGAGGGATCGCCCGGCACGACCACATCGCGCCCTATCATTTCCGCGTCGCCCGTGACGGTAATGTGGGTCAGGCCGTCTTTCTCGACCGATTGAACCTTGGCGCCAAAATATCGCAGCATCCGCTCGGTGTGATCGCGCGTCGCTTCCTTTTCGATCACCGTCGTTTCGCCCGCCGCCATCAAGCCCGCAATCAGGATTGCGCTCTTTACCTGTGCCGAGGGCACCGGCAGCGAGTAAATGATCGGCACCAGATCGCGCGTACCGCGCACCCTCAGCGGCAGGCGTTCGCGATCGTCCGCGATTTCCAAGCCCATCTGCTTCAGCGGGCCAAGCACGCGCCGCATCGGGCGTTTCGACAGCGAGGCATCGCCCGTCATTTCGACCGTCATGGCGTGCCCCGCGACCACGCCCATCATCAGCCGCGTGCCGGTGCCGGAATTGCCGAAATCCAAAGCCCCATCCGGCTGCCGCAAACCGCCGACGCCCCGGCCCTTGATCTGCCAGGTCTCGCCAACCTTGGCGGCCGCCGCGCCCAGCGCTGTTACCGCCTTGGCGGTGTTGACGACATCCTCGGCTTCCAAAAGCCCCGTCACTCGGGTTGTGCCGGTTGATAAGGCCCCGAAAATCAAGGCCCGGTGCGAGATCGATTTGTCTCCGGGGACTCGCACGACACCCTTCAGGGCCTGAGCTCGGGAGGCAGCCAAGAGTTTGAGAGCAGCGTCGTGCACGGAAGGATGTCCATTTCGAGAAAAAGGCTGGGCCTGCAGGTCAGGTGGCGCTGATACAGGCCCGGCCATAGGCTGCCTGTCAACGCCATTGCCAGGATCGCAAACTGCGGACTTGCCGCAGCCCGGGCCGATCACCAGATTTGCTTTTGACAGGGCGTGTTGCCTATGGCAGACCGGCGCCCAAAATCACAGCTCAATTCAACTTTCGAGGCCACACCCATGGCAACCAAGCAAGCGCGCGGGACCAAGCGATTCTGCCAAGGCTGCGGCGAACGCTTTTACGATTTGAACCACAGCCCCATCACCTGCCCGCTGTGCGGATCTGCCTACGTGATTGCCTCGTCTCCGGCAGCCCTCGCCGCCCTGCAAGCCGAGGAAAAGGCCGCCAAGAAGGTCAAGAAACCGGTCTTTACGGAAGATGCCGAGGCCCCTGGCGAATTGCCGGCGGTCGAGGGCGAGGAGGCCTTGGCCGACGTCGAGACGGAAGAAACGGTCGCGGGCGAAGCCGACGAAACCTTCCTGGAAGAGGAAGAAGAGGAAGGCGGCGACATGTCGAACATCATCGGCGGTTCGACCGAGGGCGACGAAGAGCCGTAGTTGCCTGTGTAGCAAGGAAATTGAGGGTTCGGCATTGCCGGATATCGCTGGGCAGCGCGTAAAGTGTGCCGTGGCCACGATAATTCAATCACGACCTTGCATGGCGACGCCAAGCGGCAACAAACACCCTTGCAGTTTGCTGTGAGAAGACCTATCAGGCCGGATGCGCCGGAATCCAGAGGCGTTCCCAAACGATTCGGGGCCATAGCTCAGCTGGGAGAGCGCTTGCATGGCATGCAAGAGGTCAGCGGTTCGATCCCGCTTGGCTCCACCAAACCTTTCACCGGCTCACGTCTAACTAGTGACCGGCCAAACCTTCCGGGCAACTTTCTTGAACTCATGAGTGCTCAACGATCCGCGTTCGCGGGCGCGCGATCCCGGCAACGCCAATCGCGTCTCGAGCGCGGCGACGGGGGGCTCCAGTGTCCGGTTGTCGAGAGGACAAATAGAAAGATGAAGAATGCGCCGAGTATCACTCGATCGGGTGTGCGATCTTGATCCGCTCGACGTTACGCGCCCTGTTGATCCCTCATAATCTGACCACAACAACAGAACCTCTACCGCACATCACCAACGGCAAACCGGGAGGCTGTGGTTATCTCCACCAAAATTGGGGAGTATTTTCCGGTACGCTCAAAATTTTGGTCAAGGTGACCTCCATTTCTCTGCGTCGACCGTGTTCATAATCATCGATTCGATCTTGATGATCAACGAACGTTGTGTACGTTCCTCGGTTGGGGTTTGCATGTGCGTCGGGGGGCAGCATGATAGATTATTTGAACTGGATCATAGTAGCGGTTTTAGAGCATCCGTGGTCGTTCGCGGAACTCGGCGGCGCAATGGGCGCATGGTCGGCGTGTTTTACATGGCGCGACTCTCGCCGACGAATTTGGGTTAGGGCGTCATACGAAATGAACTATTATTGGGTCGGCGACGAACAGGAGTCGGAGTGCATACTTTTTCTCGACGTCACCAATCCTACTTCAAGGCGGCTGACTGTTACCGACGTTCGGCTAGCGAGTTATAGAAATTTTTTGCAGAAAGTGCTGCGCCGCAAACCGGTCAGAGCGTTGATTAAAGTTTCGCGGCGAAAACCTGTTTCGCTCGTCGCGAGCGACTGTTTGTCATTCGAATTCGATCTCGACGAAATTCAGAATTTTTCGGGACGGTACGTCTACGCGGAGGCGCGGCATAGCGGTTCAGCGAAGTGGACGCGGGCTCACCTACGTCAGGAAACGCCTTACTATCAAAAATGGCGCTACCGGCTTCAAATGTATTTTTATGAACTCAGGCACGGAAAAATGCCCGACCCGTTCGAGATGGAAGCGCCATTTTAATCTGCGCGAAAAGTCTAACCCGTGACGGCCTGACAATCATTACAGCTTGGTTTGCGGCACTCGCACGGCAAGACGATTGAGGCTTTTGCCGGCCGGCATCGCGGCGCAATTTCGATCCTCGCTGATCTGGACAAACAGTTCCGCCCGTTGAGCGGCATTCCTGGCCGCCAAAAGGCCGTGGCGTTAATATTCTGTTCACCATGCACGCCGCACAGTGATGCGAGAAGCGGCCAAGGTCATCTCCGCCGTTATCGATCAAGCGTTTGTCGGCATCCGTCGTTGAGTTGGGGCACCATGTACCGCGTTTTGAACCGTCTTTTGCTTTGTACCATTCCCGTGTTGCTCGCGGGTTGCGCCAGCTCGAACAACGCGCCCGACGGCCTCGGCGCCAACACAGGGCAAGAGAAATACACTTATAAGGGCGGCAGGTACGACCCATCCGCGCGCGGCGGCCGCCATGGTCTGGGCGCAATGGCGGCAGGCCCTGAAGGCTTCAAGGCTGCCGCGGAAGACATCGTCTATTTCTCGTCCGACAGTTCGGATGTGACGCCCGAGGGCCAAACCACACTTGCCGCGCAAGCCCGTTGGCTGCAGCAATACCCATCGCAAACCGTGGCGATCGAGGGTCACGCCGACGAGCGCGGCACACGGGAATACAACATCGCACTTGGTGCACGGCGCGCCACATCCGTGAAAAGCATGCTGGTTGCCAACGGGATCAACGCCGCGCGCATCCGGACAATGTCCTATGGCAAAGAGCGTCCCGTCATGTCGTGCGACGACATTTCATGCTGGTCGCGAAACCGGCGCGCACAAACCCTCCTCGGCTCGACCGCCGTCAGCCGGAACTAACGCCGTCTTGGGCATTGCAACCGCCATGCATGGCGTGCCGGCCATTTCAACGCGACACGACCGACCGGAACGAAAACAGCTGAATGTCTAAGAGCGCGGCCTATCTTGCAGGACTGATTGTGACAACGTCCGCATCCGCGGCGCCGGTTACGCTTACGGGCGCTGCCATCCGGGATCTTTTGACGGGGCGAACGTTAAACCTCGATACACCCCTGGGCTCATCCCTTCCAGTGGCCCTGAACGATGATGGTTCGATGACCGGCAAGGCCGGCGACCTCGGATTTTATTTGGGATCCGCCAAAGATCAAGGCAAGTGGAGGGTCAAGGGCAGCAAGCTCTGCCTGACATGGCAACGCTGGCTCGACGGCGCTGAGAACTGCATGCGCATCAAGCGCGACGGCGAGATGCTGAGCTGGGTCCGTGACGACGGCATGTCAGGTACGGCCAAGCTGATGCCGGACGTGAAGCCGAAACCGCTTCCCCTGCCGGCGATTTTGACCGCAGCGCCAGCAGCCAAGGTGCCCGCGCCCTTCGCGCTCGGCGGCCCGCGCCCGGATACCGAGGACAATGAGCCCGCGTCCCTGACAGAGTCGACGAACGACCCGGCCGGGCAAATCTCTGATGTCCCGCCGGCCCGCATGCTTGCGGCTTCCCTTGCGCCAACACCCCCGCCGAGGCGCGAGCGCATTGCCAGTCTCGAGCCCGATGGGCTTGCCAGCCCTCCCCCCGCAACTTCGACGGCCACGAAAGCCAATCGTGCCAGCTGGGCCATGCCTCTGCGGTTTGGCCCTGAAGCCCACTCGGTTGCGGATCTGGTGCGCGACCACGCTTTAAAAACAATTGACCTGCGCTGGTGCCACGAAGGCGCAAGCATGGATCCATCGAAAAGCCTTCACCTCGAAGGAGCAGCTTCGGACGGTTTGCCCGGCTTGTTTATCGCCGCCGCCAGCACATTGCGCAGCGCCGATCTAGGGCAAGCTCCAAGGGCGTGCGCCGGCGCGCTGCCAACGCTGCAGGAATTGGCTAAGCTACTCATCGCCACGCCGCAACCGCTGGAATGACGCGACGCGAACCGCTCCCGGCATCAAGACCCCCTCACGCGTCGAGCACGTAGACCAAGCCGATCAGGGTTTGCGCTTTAAATTTCAGGCTTGCTATGGTCGCGGTGAAATAGGAGCCGCGAGCGCACCATGACTCCCGAAAAGCGAAGCCAGAGCCTTATCGCCAGCATGACTTGGGGCGAGGTTGCGGCGCGATTGGCGCGTGGCGCGGTCGCGATTATGCCCATCGGCGCCGGTGCCAAACAGCACGGCTTGCACATGCCGATGGCCACCGATCAAATCCAAGCCGAATGGTTTGCGGGTCAGCTCGCCAAGAAAATCGACGCGCTGATTTGGCCGGCGCTCACTTACGGCTATTACCCAGCCTTCACGGCTTACCCCGGCAGCCTCAGCCTAACGGCGTCGACGTTTGAAGCGCTGGTGTTGGAGATCGCCGAGGGCTTGATCGAATTCGGCGCCCGCGAGATCGTCATCCTCAACACCGGCCTCAGCACGATTGCGCCGATTGATCGCGCGCTCGGTCGCGTCACCCAGCCGTCCGGCGTGCGCCATCTCAAGATCTATGACGGCCCGAGGTTTCGCGCTGCGGTCGCGCAGGTTGGCGAGCAAAGTTACGGCTCTCACGCCGACGAAATCGAAACCTCGATACTTCTTGCCATTGCACCCGAGCGCGTGGATATCGCGAAGGCCCAGGATTCGCCGCCCCCTCGTTCCGTGGGTCCCGTCGACGGACCGTTGAGCCGCACGGACACCACCTCTCCCAACTATGCCCCGAGCGGCAGTTACGGCCGCCCAACCCTCGCCACGCGCGAGAAAGGCCTGATCCTAAGCGCCGCTATTCTGGCCGACCTTGAAGCCGCGTTTGCGACGCCTGACACCTGACGATCGTAGGGCGCATAAGGTCCGGCGTCTGCACCGTCGTCTCGATTGGACGCCACCGCCAGTACGCCGGGCCGTCATGCGCCATCATGCCCCGATCACCGGTGCAAGTTCGCGGTGCATGACGCCGCGCGCGCGGTTGCGTGCGGGCTACCGCACGAGCCAGGAAAAACGCGCGGCTTATGCACCCTACGATTCCGCGATATTATGCGGGCTACGCGGGCTTGCGACTGCGAGTCGAATACGCTTTGGAAGTTGTCTCCCGAGAGGGACGACGATCCCGCAAAGGGGTCGTATTGGCCGTTCGACGCTGACGATTGCCCGCCGACAAATCCCGCATCGTTCATCGTGCCGGTGGTGTTGGCGGCGAGATTGAATGGATCGGCTAAGTACCCTGGACCGCTGTCATTGTTACCAGTTTCGATGCGTTGTTGGAGGTACGCCCCGTAATCATTGCCGCCACCTGCTGGAACAGAATATCCGATGCCTATGCCGGGAACACCACTGGCCATGTCTAAAAAGCCATTTGAAGACAATGCATAATTGCCTGTTTGAAAAATGTGTTGACTCAAGGATTCAAGATACGTGGATGATGTCCAAGGATTTCCAGCACTCGCAACGTCATTAGCATAGAACCAAAAATCGCGCGGTATAGGATGCGGAAAGGCGCTGTATTCGGGCGATACAATATTCGGAAACACGTTGACGCCGGAAATACCGTAGCCCGAATCGATACCGTCGGTTTGAGGAGTGTAGTAGCCCGTTCGAAAAGCAATTTGCGGATTGCTATAGACAAGAAAATTATATCCGCCTGATAATCCGCTGCCGGTGCCACCACCAAACGCAACATTTGAAAAATTTGAAAGATCTGGATATGATAGTTCATCCAAGTTACCGGGAGCATAGCTACCCGCGACCCCCTTGTACGTGCCAGAAATTCCCCAACCACTGGCGGTGTTATTCGCATCACCGCTAAATGTCAGAGAACTGGAAATACCAGCGCCTCCGAAACTAGGACCAATATAAATTTTATCAATTGCAAGACCATAACGACCGGAAGGATCCACATCAAACGTTGTTGTCAATTGACCGCCTGGTCCAACAGGAAGCTCAAAAACCGGAATATTAGCTCCAAACCCGAGGATAAAACCCGGCCTTGACTGACTAAAATCAGTCGGAACATTAAACATCGGAAAGCCCGCGATAAACCCGGTCGAATTCCTATCCATGCCCGGCACCTCAAAGGTTGATTAGCGTCTCACCGAAACAAATTCATCAAGTAATGGATGATAACACCTGCGTATAGACATATAAGAAATACCAATGTGATGTTGCTGTATATAATCAAACTCCAAGGTGCGTCTTCGACAGTGCAGCGTACATTCTGCGACCTGGAATACTCACACGGAAGCCCTATGCGCCTACGTTTGCACAAGACACTTGGCGATCTAATGTGCACCGCACCGCAAACTCCACATTTGTTGGCAATCGTAAACCTGAAGAGAAATTTCTTGATCACGTAGAGAAATTTGTGGTGCCCGAATTTTTCCACGACCCGTGCTCCTTGCGTAACGCACTTCGCGAGATCGCGCATCCTGCAGGATAGCGATCGAAGCGGTGCTCGATCATCACCGCACTTCGCTCGCGAACAATTCGCTCAACCGTGCTATCGTCGTTATGCCCTGCGACCCCGCCCGTCTCATCTTCACCTCCCGCTTCGCGAACGGGCCTTCGTTCAATCGCTGCAACAAGTGCGGAATGGCGTTGCCGTCGCCCACGGCATCAATGAGCCGGAGGATCTCGCCGCTGCGCCATTCGTCCGGCTTCAGGCGCAGCGTAGGCAGCGTCGGATCGGAGAGCCGCTGATCCACCTCGGCCGAGACACTGGCCCACAGCGCGAGTGCCACCGGCACCGTCTGGCCGTTGACCTGCGCATCCAAAATCGCGAATTGCCCGGTCATGATCGGCGGCAGTACCAGCCACTCAAGGTCCGAGAGCGAGGAATGCCGGTACGGGTTTGACCGCATCAAAACGGCGGTGATGCGCGTAAATGCGACCGCGAAATGAACTTCCCGCGCCGAGATTTGCGGCGGGCCAGCTTGCCCTGCGGCGCTTGTAGTTGCGCCCTGCGCACCCTCGCCGCTTGCCGGAAGATGCACAGAATGATCAGGGCCGTGAGCTGGCCCGTGTCCGCTCTGATTTGTTCCGAGCGGCGTGGCTGGACCGTTGTCCAACGCAGCCGTCACATGCCCCGCTGCCAAGGGCAAAGTTCCAACGCCCGCAACTTCGGGCTGGCCGCTGCCTGCCGAGTGAACCGGCTCAAATTCCCTCTCGAGCCCAAACATACGAACTTGATGATATGCGGGAAATGCCGGCCGCGCCTCCGATAGCGCCGCCCACATCGTCAGCATCAAGACCGTCATCGCCACGAACATCATCACTACACCTGCCATCAAACGCGCATTCCGAGCCTATCCCCATTATGCGCCCGCCCAGAACGACGGGGATAACTTTGTGGAGCCGAGCGAAATCAGAGACTTAGCGATTGCGCGGCGTTAATGCGGCGGGACATCGCAGTTAACCCGCCGTCACATCAGCGCGCCGCGGCACGGGCCGCTTTCAGGCGCGCGAAGTCTTCGCCAGCGTGATGGCTCGAGCGCGTCAGCGGGCTCGCCGAGACGAGATGAAAGCCTTTCGAATTGGCGATGCCCTCGTAAGCCTTGAACGCGTCGGGCGTGATGAAGGCCTTGACCTCGGCGTGCTTGCGCGTCGGCTGCAGGTATTGCCCGATCGTCAGGAAATCGACATCGGCCGAGCGCAGATCGTCCATGACCTGCAGGACTTCTTCGCGGCTTTCGCCAAGTCCAACCATGATGCCGGACTTCGTGAACATGCCTGCGTCGAGCTCCTTGACTCGTTGCAACAGCCTCAACGAGTGGAAGTAACGCGCGCCGGGCCGAATTTTCAAATACAGCCCGGGCACGGTTTCGAGGTTGTGATTGAAAACATCCGGACGCGCCGCCACGACTTTTTCGAGCGCGCCGTTCTTGCGCAGAAAATCGGGGGTCAAGACTTCGATCGTCGCCGCCGGGCAATCGCGCCGGATGGCGGTGACGACGGCCGCAAAGTGCGCTGCCCCGCCGTCGTCGAGATCGTCGCGATCGACCGAGGTGATGACGATGTGCTTGAGGCCGAGCTTGGCGACAGCTGAGGCGACGCGGCCGGGCTCGCCGGCATCGAGCGGACCCGGCAAGCCGGTCTTGACGTTGCAGAATGCGCAGGCCCGCGTGCAGGTGTCGCCCATGATCATCATGGTGGCGTGCCGCTGCGACCAGCACTCGCCGATGTTGGGGCAACCGGCTTCTTCGCACACCGTGTGCAGGCCGTGGGCGCGCACGATCTGCTTGGTCTCGGCGTAGATCCCCGACGTCGGCGCCGTGACGCGAATCCAGTGTGGCTTGGCGAGCAACGGCGTATCGGGCTTGGCGGCCTTCTCGGGGTGGCGTGGCTGTAGTTGGGGCGCGGGCCCACTTTGCCCGCCTGTCCCCGCCCCGCGCTTATCGACGACTGTCACCATTGCACCCTTAGAGCCTTCCAATTCGATCCTCGTCGAAGCCGGGCCATCCGGTTCCACGAAGCAAATATGAAGGTCTTGGCGGGCGACCGCAAGGGCGGGCAGCTTTGCTATGCTTTCGGAGGGGTCGAGCGAGGCGTCGTGAGCGCGAATCGGGTGTGATGCCATCCGGGGAAAGCCGGGCATAAAAAAAGGAACACTGGCCTGCCCCCGACGGGAGTCAAAAGGCGGCCAGTGTTCCTTTGGTGTCGAGCAGCGCAGATCAACTACGCTGCTTTTAGAGTCGATCTCAGCTTGGCTTAGTAGAAGATAACGGCGCCAGCGAGGAACATGTCGACGTTTTCGGCATTGAAGGTCGTGCCGTTTGCGAGCGTCGCGTCGTATTCGTGGTGGCGCCACTTGGCCCACAGCGACATCGCAGCGGCGTCGATTTCCTGGACAACACCTACGCCCCAACGGTTGGCTTCGGAGCTCGTAA
>JANLYX010000030.1:0-1837 GCA_031365865.1 Hyphomicrobium sp.
CGGTGATCGTGCTGCCGATGGTCGAACGCGCGGGCTTCGACTTGATCTGGTTTGGCGTCTATCTGATCATCCACGTCGAGATGGCGCAGATCACGCCGCCGGTCGGTTTCAACCTGTTTGTCTTGCAGAACATGAGCGGACGCGACACATTCTCTGTCGCCAAAGCCGCGTTCCCGTTCTTTCTGCTGCTGAACGTCGCCGTTATTATCATCACGGCTTTTCCGGATATCGTCATGGCGGTTCCGAACTGGGTCTTCCCCGAAACGCCACGACTGAAATGACTAAGCCATCTTTTCTGACAACGAAGGAGCGCCACTTATGTCTCGCCGTCACATCCTCACCGGTTTAGCTGCGGCTGCGGCATTTGTTGCCGTTCATGGTACCACCTTCGCGCAGACCAAATGGAACTTGCCCGCTGCTTATCCGACTTCGAACTATCACACCGAAAATCTGGCGCAGTTCGCCAAGGACGTGTCGGCCGCCACCGGTGGTAAACTCGACATCACGGTGCACGGCAACGCCTCGCTGTTCAAAGCGCCGGAAATCAAGCGCGCGGTCGCGACCGGACAAGCCCAAATCGGCGAAGTCTTGATCTCGCTGCACGAAAACGAAGACGCCATCTTCGGTATCGACGTCGTGCCGTTCCTTGCGACGAGCTTCGCCGATGCCAAGAAACTCGACGACGCGTCGCGCGCGGCGGTGGAGAAGAAATTCGCGGCGCAAGGCCTGATGCTGCTGTTCACGGTACCGTGGGGCCCACAAGGCATCTACGCCAACCAGCCGCTGACCAAGATCGAGGACATGAAGGGTCTGAAGTTCCGCACCTATAACGCTGGCACCGCGCGCATCGCCGAACTCGCCGGCGCCCAGGCCATGACCATTCAGGCGGCAGAATTGCCGCAAGCGCTGGCAACCGGCGTGGTCAACTCGTTCATCTCGTCGGGCTCGACCGGCTACGACAGCAAGGTCTGGGAAAGCCTATCGCACTGGTACGATACGCAGGCGTGGATTCCGAAGAACGTGACCTTCGTCAACAAAGCCGCATTCGATGGCTTGCCGAAGGATCAACAGGACGCCGTGCTTAAAGCCGCCAAGGAAGCCGAAGCGCGCGGCTGGAAAACCGCGCAGGAAAAGGCGACGTGGTACGTCACCGAGTTGAAGGCCAAGGGCATGAAGATCGAGCAGCCAAGCCCCGAATTGCAAGCCGGCCTGAAGAAGTTCGGCGAAGACCTCACCGCCGGCTGGCTCAAAAAAGCCGGCGCCGACGGCGAGGCGATCGTGGCCGCGTTTCGGAAGTAATTGGGAGAGCATGAGCTCCCCCAAAATTCGTCATGGCCGCGAAGGCGGCCACCCAAGCAAGTTGCAATTCACTCGCTCATCGCCAAAGCCAGGACTGCGGCAAATGCGTTCCGGGTTCCAGATAAGCGCGATCCATGCATCAATGGATGAGTTAATATGATACTTGCTTGGGTGGCCGCCTTCGCGGCCATGACGGAATGTTTTTCGGAACGCGAGCAGCGGTCATGATGATCATGTCCCCCACCGTCCCGCCGGTTATCTCCCTCGGCGATCTCGCCGCCTCAATCCCGAACGGTGCGAAAATCGCACTGCCGCCCGACTATTCGGGCGTGGCCATGGCGGCGACGCGGGCGATCCTGCGCCGCTCAAATCCCGTGCGTGATCTCCATCTCATCGCCGTCCCCGTCGTCGGCATTCAAGCCGACATGCTGATCGGCGCCAGAGCCGTCGCCCGCGTCGAGGCCGCGGCCATAACGCTCGGCGAATACGGCCTCGCGCCGCGTTTCACGGCCGCATTGAAAAGCGGCGAGATCGAAAT
>JANLYX010000087.1:0-53166 GCA_031365865.1 Hyphomicrobium sp.
TCAACGTCGGCAAAGATATTCAGCGTGTCCTTGGAAGGTCTAACCCCCCGCCCCCCTGGGGGGTGGGGCTAGGGGTGGGGGGGGAACCCCAAAGGATTGCGGCTGGGCCTTAGCGATCAATTTCAACCGTCACGGATTACCCCCCTCCCGGCCTCCCCCACAAGGGGGGAGGAGAAGAGCAGCGGCTTAACTCAATTCCGGCGTGACTCCCGGCTCCCGCACACCCTTGGCGCAGCTAAGCTCCGCTTGAAAGGGGAAGGAGAAGAGCCGCCCTCTAACGCAATTCCGGGGTCGCTGCAAATAAGCGGCGGTGCTGGGCAAGCGCGTAGCGGTCGGTCTGGCCGGAGACGAAATCTGCGATGAGGCGGGCGCTCCGCCGGTCATCGAGGCCTTGAGCCGCCGCCGACCACGCGTCCGGCATGGCGTGAGGCTCCTTCATATAGCGTCCAAACAGGTCCGTGAGGATGGCCTCCGCCCCTTGCATGACGGCCGTCACCTTGGGATGGCGATAGACATGATCGAACAGGAAGCTCTTGAGGGTGGCGAGATCGCCCTCCATCGCGGGCGAAAACGCAATGGTCGCGCCGGGCGCTATGCGAATGTCGTCGGGACTTGTCGGCGCGAGCGCCTGCAAACGGCGGCGCGACTCCGCCACCACGTCGGCGATCATGACTGTAATCATGCGGCGCGTGACCTCGTAAATGGCGCGGCTGTCGCCCAGACCTGTGCGATCTTTCAGGCCTTTGATCACATCGTCCACAATCCGGCCTACCAGCGTCACGCCGGGCAGATCCTCGAAAGTCAGCAATCCGGCCCGCAGCCCGTCATCGACGTCATGCGTGAGATAAGCGATGTCGTCCGCCAAGCTCGCGACCTGCGCCTCCGCTGAGGCAAAGCGCTTCAGATCGAGCGGCTGCCAGCGCTCCAATCCGCGCACGGCCTTGGCAACGGCATCTGTCGCGTTCAACACCGGGCCATTATGTTTGGCCAAGCCTTCCAAGGTTTCCCACGTCAGATTGAGACCATCGTGCCCAAGGTACTTGCGCTCCAGCATCGTCACCACGCGCAACGATTGGGCGTTGTGATCGAAGCCGCCAAACGCATGCATGGCGGTGTCGAGCGCCCGCTCGCCAGCGTGTCCAAAGGCTGAGTGACCAAGATCGTGCGCCAGCGCCAAGGCTTCGGCCAAGTCTTCGTCCAAGCGCAGTTGCCGGGCGATGGTGCGCGCGATCTGAGCCACCTCGAGAGAGTGCGTCAGGCGGGTGCGGTAGTGGTCGCCTTCATGAAAGATGAAGACCTGCGTCTTGTGGATCAAACGCCGGAAGGCCGTCGAATGCAGGATGCGATCACGGTCGCGCTGAAACGGTGAGCGGGTCGCGCATTCCGGCTCATCAAAGCGCCGGCCCCGGCTCGGACAGGCGCTGGCGGCGTAGGGCGCGAGGCTGCGTTCGCCGGCTTTCAAGCTTTCGCCGAAGTCCCCTACAATCGCGACTGGTTTGAGTTGGATCGCCATCTGACCTGGAATCTCGCGCAAAATCGCATGTCGCGGCTCAAAATAGCGCCTCTGGGTTTGACTTCGCCAGCGGGCCACCTATCTTCTCCCTAGGCGCATGTGCCGGTTTTCGCAACGCGGCTGTTAATCTGTGTGCCCGCAACAGAATCGAGAGACCCGTGAACGCCATCTCACCGACCGTCACCCTGACAGAACGCGCCGCCATCCGGGTCGCGGAAATCGTCGCGGCCGATCCCACGCTGCCAATGCTGCGCGTGTCGGTCGACGGCGGCGGCTGCTCTGGCTTTCAATATCGGTTCGACCTCGTTGCCGGAAAGGCCGCCGACGACCTCGTTCTTGAGCGAGCCGGCGCCACCGTGCTCGTCGATCCGGTGTCGGTTGGATATATGCAAGGCGCGGAAATCGATTTCGTCGACGATCTGATCGGCGCGGCTTTCAAGATCAAGAACCCTATTGCAACGGCGTCGTGCGGCTGCGGCACCAGTTTTTCGATTTGAATCGCGCAACAGTCCGCCCCCTCATCCGTCCATCGCGAAGCGATGCTTCGCATCGACGGGACACCTTCTCCCGACGGGAGAAGGATTTGCGGCCGCACTGACGCGGAGTAGTAGCTCGATGCCAACCGTCACATTCGGCAGCGCACTTCAGCGCCATGTTCAAGTTCCAGCCCGCGACGTCGGCGGCGAGACGGTCAGCGAGGCACTCGAACTGGTCTTTCGCCAGCATCCGCGCATGCGCAGCTACGTGCTCGACGATCAATCTCAGTTACGAAAACATATGTCGGTTTTTATCAACGGCCGGGCGGTGGCGGATCGCAAAGGTCTGTCCGATCTCGTCGATCCCGCGTGTCACATCTACGTTGTCCAAGCTTTGTCTGGCGGGTAAACTCAAGCGACAAAGAGCGCTGTCATCCCGGCCGGAGGAAGTATGCGAAGCATGCTTCTGAAGAGCCGGGACCCAGACTAGTCTTGAAACACGGTGTGCGTTCGCCGATGGGTCCCGGCTCTCCAAAATTGCGCATGCGCAATTTCTCCGGCCGGGATGACAAGTGGGGGTGCTAAACGGAGGCCGGCTAATGACACTCAAAATTCTTGCCAGCACACGCAAAGGATTGTTCACGCTGGCCCGCACCGGCAAGGGCAAGGCGCCGTGGGAAATCGAGCGTAGCGATTTTCTCGCCGACAACGTCTCGTTAGTCCTTCACGATAAGCGCTCAGGTAAACTCTTCGCCGCCCTCGATCACGGCCACTTCGGCGTCAAACTGCACGCCGCGACAGAAACCGGCGCCGAATGGACAGAACTCGCCGCGCCCGCTTATCCGCCAAAGCCCGAAGATGCGCCGGACAAAGACATGTGGGGCAACCCGCTGCCGTGGAGCACGGTTCGCATCTGGGGCCTTGAAACGGGCGGACCCAAAGAACCCGGCGTGCTGTGGTGCGGGACCATTCCAGGCGGGCTGTTTCGATCGACCGATCATGGGGCCAGCTGGCAAATGATGAGTGCGCTCTGGCACGATCCCAAACGCTTGGCATGGATGGGCGGCGGCGCCGATTTACCCGGTTTGCATTCGATCTGCGTCGACCCGCGCGACAGCCGCGTTGTTCGCGTCGCGGTTTCATCCGGCGGAATCTGGATCACGCGTGACGGCGGCGCGACCTGGGCCAACGAAGGCACCGGCATGTGGCAGGATCATGCGCCGGAGGAATCCAAGTTTGATCCCAATGGCCAGGATTGTCATCGCCTCGTGCAGTCGCCGAGCCACCCCGACCGGCTGTGGGTGCAGCATCACAACGGCATTTTCCGATCTGACGACGGCGGCAAGGTTTGGCACGAGATGCTGAAGGTCAAGCCATCGTCGTTCGGGTTCGCGGTCGGCGTCCATCCAAGTGACCCCGACGTTGCCTGGTTCGTGCCGGAAATCAAGGACGAAAAACGTATTCCCGCCGAAGGCCAGTTCGTGGTGACGCGGACGCGCGACGGCGGCAAGACCTTCAAGACCTTGCGCAAGGGGCGACATCGTCTACCGGCACGGCCTCGATGTCAGCGCCTCGGGCAACGATCTCGTCATCGGCTCGACCACGGGCGGATTGTGGGCCTCCGACGATCAGGGCGACAGCTGGTCTGCCTGCGCCGCGCGATTGCCGCCGGTCTATGCGGTGAAGTGGTTGGAGGGGTAACGGGTCGTGACGCTTGCTCAGAATCCCCCTCCCCTCAGGGGAGGGGCAGGGGTGGGGTGACGAGCTTGGCGCGATGGGGGGACGGGCCCGTACGACCAGCAAAGCGAGCAACTTCGTATGCAGTGGCGGCTGCACCGAAATCCTCAGCGTCCGAACCCGAAAGCGTCAGATATCTCGTGGTCTTCCGGCCAACCAAGCAGTCCTCGCAGGATCATAAATGGTGCCGTCGGAAGCGTTTCTACAGCACCAATTTTTTCCCATTTGTTCATCACCTCGTCGGGGTCGAATATTCCTGTTGTAAAGGCGTTCGTGATTACGTCACCAGAAAGTTCGTCCTTGAAGCCAGAAATCTGCGAGATCGGAATATGGCCAAGAAAGAGCTGCTTGGATACATGTACCGTCGCCCAAGCTGCAATTGGCACCTGCCTTCCATGACCATTATCGACAAAAACTTCGCCACCCGCAAAGATTGGGAGCAGATGATGCTCGCCTGGCTCCATCGGGAATTCACCGTTATTCCACCGCTTAATCGCGGTGCCAAACATTGTGCCAAGCTCGGCACCGGCTGCATCATATACCCGTAGGCTCGTGAGGAAGTCAGGCTTGAGAGCAAAGGGGTAGGGAGCACTTCTACTGATACCGCAAGCGATTGCTGCGCTCCTAAAATCGCACACAACTGGAATAGTCACCTTTGCAGTCCACTTATGAGGATCGGTGTCGATCGGGCTATAGAGGTCGATCTGCAGGTCTTTGGCTCTATTCTTTGCGGCAGCGGTGAAGCCCGCAGGACAAACCATTACGCCCCTTTGAACTCCAACGTCATCTACCAAGCCCTGAAACTCTTCTACTCCCTTAACGTCGACAGGATCCTTATAGTCTTTAGAATCTATCACAATCGACATCGTGTATTGGCCGATGTTCTGCTGCACCAGCACATCGATCTGACGCGGGATGCCAGATCGCCGACCCGTAAGCTTGGCGTTGTGAGCAACCTTCGCTTCCGGAGCCAACTGCTGTTGTATCTTGGCGACCAAAACTTCTAGATCTCTGAAATCCGCCATCGCACTCCCCACCAGAATTGCACAGCAACCAAGAAGTCATGTCTACACCAAGGGTAACGCTTCATCCGCTTGTTGTCCGCGCTCATGTTATTGCTTTTCTTGGCGCGACCACCGCTGCGTACCAAGCCTAGCTTGGACATCCGACACCTGTCGCTCGGCGTCTCCCCACCCCCCGGATCGGTTGCCGTCACTGGGTGACGGCGTCCGGGGCAGGCTCTAACCCCTCCCCGCTGGGGGGGGGGGACGCTACTAGCGGCGGCAAGCTCAGAACAAGCGGCTGCCCCTCACCCGCCCCTCTTCGCGGAGAGATGCTCCGCATCGTGCCGCAGGCGCGCCTTCGGCGCGACGGGCACCCTCTCCCCATTGAGTGCAGGAATGGGGAGAGGGACATGACGGGACTCGCCATCCTGGCGGCGAAATGGCATTCAGTCTTGATGATCATCACGACTTGGAACATCAATGGCGTCAAGGCCCGGCTTGAGGCGGCGGTGGCGTATCTCGCCCAAGCCAAGCCTGATGTCGCGTGTCTGCAGGAAATCAAATCGGTCGACGAAGGCTTTCCCAAAAGCGCGTTCGAGGATCTCGGCTACAACGTCGCGACGCACGGCCAAAAAGGTTTCAACGGCGTTGCGATTTTATCGAAATCCCCGCTTGAAGACGTGACGCGCGGACTGCCCGGCGATGATACCGACCCCCAAGCGCGCTGGATCGAAGCCCTGGTACCCTCGGGCAAAAAAGTCGTGCGGGTGGTCTCGCTGTATCTGCCCAACGGCAATCCCATCGGCACCGAAAAGTTCAGCTATAAACTTAATTGGATGGCACGCCTGAAGGCCCACGCCGCGTCTCTCCTCAAAGACGAAATTCCGCTGGTGATGGCCGGCGATTATAACGTCATTGCCGACCCCATCGACGCCAAACGCCCGCAAGCCTGGGTCAACGACGCGCTGTTTCAAATGGAAAGTCGCAGCGCCTATCGCGCCCTTCTCGGCCTCGGCTTCACCGACGCCGTGCGTTGCTCATTGCCGGGACCTGGCGTCTACACCTTTTGGGATTATCAAGCTGGCGCCTTCCACAAGGACGACGGCATCCGCATCGATCACATGCTGTTATCGCCGCAAGCCGCCGACATGCTGATCGCTAGCGGCATCGACAAGGCCGAACGGGCGACCGAAAAACCCTCCGATCACGTGCCGGTGTGGGTGGAGCTGGATTGCTAGACTCCTTCTCCCTCGGGAGAAGGTGCCCGAAGGGCGGATGAGGGGGCGTTCTTGTCGGACCACCCCCTCACCCCAACCCTCTCCCCAAGGGGAGAGGGAGCGTACGGGAATCACTTTGTGTCGGGTGCGAAACGAGTCCCGACATCGCGCATGCCTGTTGGGTCGGGCGAGCGGGGCGCGGCCTGAGGCTGCACCGGTAAACTCCCCGACCGCGGCATCGGCTGATTGGCTTTGATCTGCTGCTGGATCGGGCGCACGGCTTCACCGTTGGCGCACGTCCGCACCGGATCGACCGCCAGGTCTTCAAGGCCGGTCGTTTTATCGGCACGTTTCTCGGCGTGACGGCCATAGCGGTCGTGCCACTCGGCGACGCGCCCCGTCGCCTGCGCCCTAACCCCTTCGCCTGCGTTGCAATAGATGTTCTGATAGATGTCGTCGATCCACACCCGCTCGCGTACCGGCGCGTTGGCAACGGCGACGTCGATCAGGTTCAAGGCGCCGATCTGATCCTGGGGCACATATTTGCCCCGCCACAACAGATCGGCAAGAAAAGCTTGCGCGCCGGCGTGACCGCTGCGCGACAGCCGCGACAGCCAGTGCCGGCCGTTCTCGATCTTGCGATTGGGATCGTCTCCCGTCAGCGCGATGTCGGGGCCTTCGCCGCGCAACAGCACTTTCGCAAGTTCGAACTGCGCGTCTTCATTGTTGAAGGTGAGCGCCGCCCGCTGAAGAGCACGATTGGCCGCCTGCACGTCGGGTTTAACGCCGGCGTCGGCGACGCCATCGCGCAGATAAACGGAAACCGCCGTCAGGGACTTGGCCGCAACCGGCGCCATCTCTTCGTCATCGGGATCGGTATCCTGAAGGTCCTCGGCCAGTTTTTTGAAAATCTGAAAAGCCTTGGCGTGATCTGTGTAAGCGCCCTCGTTGTCCGAGAAAATGCGCGCGAGGTAAAAATCGCCGAGCGCCGGATTGCTCTCGGCCGCGGCTTCAAGGGCCGGCATCGCGAGTTCGTAGTAGCCGCCATTGAACGCGGCAATGCCTTGGCGCAAGGCGTCATCGGACGAGCGGAAGGTGACGCCGCCGCCAGCAGCAGATGCCGCTGGGATCAACGTCACCGCCAGCAATGCCGCGAGTGCGAATGTGGTGTTAAATGTCCGCATAGCAGTGTACTTCAGCCTTTCCGCCAGCGTGGGTCACGGCACCGTAGCGCGCAGGGCCCACTTGATCCGCGAATTTTTTCAGTGCGCCCGATTGGTACATGTTGGGCGGCAACGTCCAGGTTTTCCGGCGCCGCTCGAGTTCGTCGGGGGCAACCTCGAGCTCGATGGTGCCGTTCTCGGCGTCGAGCGTAATGATATCGCCGTCTTTGACGAGGCCGATCGGACCGCCAACTGCTGCTTCCGGTCCGACGTGACCGACGCAGAAGCCACGGGTCGCACCGGAGAAGCGTCCGTCCGTGATGAGGGCGACTTTGTCACCCGCGCCCTGGCCGTAGAGAGCAGCCGTGGTGGAGAGCATCTCGCGCATGCCGGGCCCGCCCTTGGGTCCTTCGTAGCGGATGACGAAAACTTCGCCGTCCTTGTAGGTGCGATCTTGCACGCAGGCGAACGCGTCTTCCTCGCAATCGAAGCAACGCGCCGGACCGGAGAATTTGAGGTTGGTCATGCCGGCGACCTTGACGATGGCGCCGTCGGGTGCGAGCGAGCCCTTCAAGCCAACGACACCGCCGGTAGGGCTCAGCGGATTTGAAACCGGATAGATGACTTTTTGATCTTTGTTGAAGGTCACGGTTTCCAAGTTCTCAGCCATGGTCTTGCCGGTGACGGTCATGCAATCGCCGTGCAGAATTCCGCCTTCGAGCAGGGCCTTCAAAATCTGCGGCACGCCGCCAATATCGAAGACGTCCTTCGCGATGTATTTGCCGCCGGGTTTCAAGTCGGCGATGTAGGGCGTCTTCTTGAAGATCTCGGCGACGTCGAACAAATCGAAGTCGATGCCGCACTCATGCGCCATGGCTGGAAGGTGCAAGGCGCCATTGGTCGAGCCGCCGGTCGCGGCAACGATAATGGCGGCGTTTTCAAAGGCTTTTCGGGTGCAGATGTCGCGCGGGCGCAGGCCCAGCGCCAGCAGCTTCATGACCGCTTTGCCGCTCTGAACCGCGTATTCATCGCGCGACAGATAGGGCGCCGGCGCACCTGCCGAACCGGGCAAGGCGAGGCCGATGGCTTCCGAGACGCACGCCATGGTATTCGCCGTGAATTGTCCGCCGCAAGACCCCGCCGACGGGCACGCGACGCACTCGAGTTCGTGCAACTCCGCATCCGTCATCTTGCCAGCCGAATGCATGCCGACGCCTTCGAACATGTCTTGCACGGTGACGTCGCGGCCTTTGTAGCGGCCCGGCAAAATCGAACCGCCGTACATGAACACGCTCGGCACGTTGAGGCGCAGCATCGACATCATGATACCAGGCAAACTCTTGTCGCAGCCGGCAATGCCGACCAGCGCGTCATAGCAATGGCCGCGCATGGTGAGTTCGATGGAATCGGCGATGACTTCGCGCGAGACCAGCGACGACTTCATGCCCTGGTGGCCCATGGCGATACCGTCGGTCACCGTGATGGTACAAAATTCGCGCGGCGTGCCGCCTGCATCCTTGACGCCGGCCTTCGCCGACTGGGCTTGGCGCATCAATGAAATGTTGCAGGGCGCGGCTTCATTCCAGCACGAGGCGACGCCGACGAACGGGCGGTGAATTTCTTCTTCCGTCAGTCCCATTGCGTAATAATAGGAACGATGCGGCGCGCGCGAGGCACCCTCGGTCACGTGACGGCTTGGCAGCTTTGATTTGTCGAACGTCTTCGCGTCCATTTTTTTACCTTTTCAGCGCCCCGTTCAGCGCCGCTAGCGCCAAATTTCTTGCGAGGCGTCGTCCACCCAGCCGGCCGTTGTTGAAGCCAGTCATTTTGATAACGTTAGGCAATCGGCCTTAGATCCCGGCTTTTCCGGTCGGGCCCGTTGCGCGGGAACTCAAAAGACGATGCCTATCTTCGTTCTACGTTGCCGCGACGTGCGTTGTTGCGTGGACTTTGTGGCTCGAAAGTGGCACCGCCTTACCAAAACGTTGCTTAACGGCCACTAACGATAACGGATCATAGGGTACAGGGCTATGCGCAGATGACGTTGGGGTTCGATGACGTACGATTGGCAACGCCGGGATAAGGGCGGCGCCAACTTTAGATCCGGATATAGGGCTAATTGCGAACTTCGGCGCGGTCAGGGCCTCAGTGGGGCGGCGCAATGGCATGCGCCAGACGTCTCGATGGTCCGCTGCATGATATTACTGGTAAGAAATATCCGGCGAACCCGCTTCGCCGCACAGCTTTGCCACTTCAAATTTCATTGGTCGGGGGCCCATGCAAACGATGCCGGACGCTGGCGCGACCGCAAACTCGGACCAGCCTATCAACATTACCTTCGAAAACCGCGGCGATCGCCTGATCGGACTGGGATTCGTCAACGCCTGTTTAAAAATTATCACGCTGGGATTGTACTCTTTCTGGGGCAAGACCGAAGTTCGCCGCCGGCTCTGGTCGTTCACGCGCATCAACGGCGAACCGCTCGAATACACCGGCACCGGCAAAGAATTGTTCCTCGGTTTTGTCATCGTATTCTTCGCCGTGCTGCTGCCGGTTTTTCTCGGAGGCGCGGCCGTCATTGCATTGTTTGGAAAGCAGGCAGCGGGTCTTTATCAGCTCGCAGCCTACCTGTTATTTTTCATGCTGCTTGGCAATGCCATGTACCGGGCCCAGCGCTATCGCATGAGCCGGACGCGTTGGCGCGGCATTCACGGCTCGCTCGTCGGCAATCCGCAACGTTACGGCTGGACGTATTTCTGGACGCTGGCCGCGCCTTTTCTCGGTGCGGCATTGGTCGCTGGAATTGCCGCGGCGGCGACAGCGCCGACGGTTGGCGGCGTGCTTGTCATGCTAGCTCTCATGGCGGGCCTGTGGGTGCTACCGTGGCGTGCCAACACGCTGCAAGGCATGATCACCAACGATATGCGGTTCGGCGATAGTTCACTGACCTACTCAGGGTCGGCGCGCCCGCTTTACAGGCGCTATCTGTTTGCCTGGGGTGGCAGCGCATTCCTGCTGCTGATGGCTGCAACGGCCAGTATCCTGGTCTTGATCCACAGCGGTTTGGCCAAGTCGGCAATCGACCTCGGACAATTGCCGGACTTCTCAAAAATGCCAAAGGACGCGCCTTATCTTCGCAGCCTGGCCCTCGCGATTTTCGCCCTCGCCGGAATTTGGATTCTGACACTGATCCTGGCAGCCGTCATCACGGCTTGGTATCGCGCCAATCAAATGAACCATTTTGCAAAGCATACCTCCTTTCAGGAAGCACGCTTCCGGCTGGACGCAACGGGCCGCAGTCTGATGTGGCTGGCGATTTCCAATTGGCTCATTGCGGCATTGGGGCTGATCGGCGGCCTCGTACTGGGGTTCGTTGTGCTCCAGTACACAGGGGCCATTCCGGACTTGCCCGAAGGCGGCGCGCCAGCCAAAGACCCAAGTGTCTTGCCGGTCTTGCTGATGGCAATGCCAGTCATTCTCATGACAGGCGTGGCATCGACATTTGCGCAATTCCGGTCCACGCGCTATTTCATGTCTCGCTTGAAGCTTGATGGCCCTGTCGATCTCGACAACGTCCTGCAGGGACAAAATCAGGGCATCCGGCGTGGCGAAGGCTTGGCGCAGGTGTTCGATATCGATGCCTTCTGACATCCCAAAGACATCATCACCGCTGACATCCGGCCAGCACAAGCATTTTGCGCGCTTCGGCGACGGCAAAAGCGCCGCCGCCCGCGACGCATCCGTGGCCTTTCAGTTGAGCGGCCTCGAGATAACCTTCGACCGCAGCAGCGAACGCCACCTTTGGCCTTACGGCACGCTGAAAGCTGCTGAGCCGATACGCAACCACGCGGTCGACGTGCTGCTCAGTTCGTCCGAAACGCCGAACGCGACTTTGTTTGTTCCAGGAACAGGCTTCGCGCGGGAACTCGCCGGCCATGCGTCCGCTCTAACGGCGCGTGCCGAACGCTGGCGCCATGCCCGGCCGTGGTTGATTGGGTCCCTCGCCCTGGCCGCGCTGATCGCCGCCGGATCTGCCGCGGGCTTCAGCCCAGCTCGCGCCCTTGCCACGGTCATGCCCGAAAAATGGCGGACAAAATTGGGCCAAGCTGCCATCAACTCCATGACCGAAGGTCATAAGCGCTGCACCGATCCGACAGGTGTCGCGGCGATGGAAATGTTGACGCGGCGCCTCGCCGAAGGCCAAACCCGGAAGGAGCCGTTCCGGGTCGTTATTTCCGACTGGTCGTTGATGAACGCCTTTGCCGTTCCCGGCAGCCAGATCGTCATGACCAAAGGTTTGATCGAAAAGGCCGGCAGCGCAGACGAGGTTGCTGGCGTCTTGGCGCACGAAATGGGCCACGGCATCCGCCTGCATCCGGAAACCAGCATCATCCGCGCCGTTGGGATGGCGGCGGCGCTCGAATTCATGATGGGCGGCAGCGGCGGTACGCTCGCAAACCTCGGGCTAGCCTTGGCGCAGATCGGATATACCCGTTCCTCCGAGCATGAAGCCGATATCGAAGCTTTAAATCTGCTCAAGGCCGCCAAGATTTCTCCACACGGACTTGGCGATTTTTTCAAACGCGTGGCTGAGCTTGAAGGCGAAGACAACGCCCAGAAATCCATGAAGCCGTTCGATCTGCTGCGCACCCACCCGCCGACGGCGGAGCGCAGCGAGATGGTGCGCAAACAGCCGGATTATCCATCGACGCCGGCCCTGGACGACGCCGGTTGGCAGGCCCTCAAAGACGTCTGCAAAACCACCGTCAGCGCCGAAAAATAGGCCGCCGGCGACGCTTCTCCCCGACGATTTGTATCGGCGCCGGACAGATGTTTCGCGGCCTAACGCTGGAAAGCCGTGTCCCTGCCCCCTACATGTCCGATAATGGCCACCATTGAGCGGCCTACTAAGCTCACGAATACGGGCGCTAACCAGCGCGGGAGGGCAAGTCCCAAAATGAAAAGTCTGCTTGTTAAGTTTGGTCTTCTGACACTCGTTGCCGCGACCTATGTTGCATCGCCCTTCGTGACGGCGTGGTCGATCCGCGAGGCTGTGAGAAATGGCGACGCCGCTTATCTCGAACGGGTCATCGACTGGCCGTCGGTGCGCGAGACTTTGAAGCCGACTTTGGCCCAGCTTGCTTTTGATCTACCGGCAAATGGCGATCAACAGGCGAGCCCGCCCGGACTTTGGCAACGCTTCAAGACTTACCTCGGCCGCTCGACCCTCGATCAAGCCATCGACAGTTACATGACACCTGAAGGGCTGCCGCAGCTGTTCGGTCTGCGCAAATTTTATCGCGATAACATCTCGGGCGAGCCCGACGAGGCCAAGGTCTTTTCAATTACCGAGCGCATCAAACGCTCGTGGGCGCGAGTGAAGCGCGCCGAATTCAAAAGTCTGACCGAGTTTGAAATGGACATGGCGGACAAACACGATCCCAACCGCATTTATCTCGGCAAGCTTGAACTCACCGGCCTTGGCTGGAAGCTCAAAGAGCTGCGCATCAAGCTGCTGACGACGGCTGCCAACAGCGCCAGCAAATTTTCGGGAACGCAAATTCAATAGTGCTGGCAATATCCAGTCCAGTGCATTCCCGGGCATAGGCCGAGCCGGGCTAGGCCGCGACCCGGGATCGCGTCCCGTGAATTTGAAACGAACGAATGATCATTTTCAATTGATAGGACGTGGCCCCGGATCTGCGCGCCAAACTGCGCATGGCGCTTCGTCCGGGGATGCACGTTTTCACTCAATTCCACAAATTGCGCCAGATCGGATAGACGCCGATCAACATGTTGTCGCCAGTGAGTTTGGACTGCGAGGCCTTGAGATAGGTCAGGCCGAATTTGGCCTGGAACTTCTTGGTGATGGTGGCCTGCACGTCGGCTGAAAGTGCTTTGGGATTGTCCTTGTTGAAGTCGATCTCATAGCTGATCGTGCCGAGCGCAAAGCGCTGGTTCTGGAAAAGTCCAGCGGTGCCCCCGTTATAGTCGCGTATGCGATAGCGGGCGTTGCGAACTTCCTTGGCGCAGTCGGGACGGCTCAAAAGCTTGGCGCGGATGGCGCGCAAATCTTCCGCCGAGTACTCGTAGACGACCGGGTTCTCGACTTTCATGGTGACGCTGTTGACGAAGTTGCCACCAATGCTGGCATTGAGCTGGGTTACCGCTTCGACGCCGATATTGAATTGCCAGCCCGACGTCGCGGAAAATCCGCCCTGCTCGAGCGGCGCCTTCAAAACATCGGCGTCGGCGTCGACATCGACCTTGTTGCGGCAGACCATCTCGAGGCGCAGCACACCTTTATAGGGCCAGCCCATGACCAGAGAACCCGGCGTGAAATATCGGGCCGAGGGCGACGCGCGATAAACCGAATATTGATTGAGAACGATCTCGGCGGCCTGATCGGCGCGGGCCCAAGTTGGTGCACACAAAAACCCGGCCACAGCCGCAACAACCATACGACGCAACATTGAAACCCCCAACTTAAAATCTGGAGGCATCGTCTGGGCCAAGCCCCGCGATGTCAACGCTCCGTCGTCAGTTTCCCACCCCTCAAATGCAATCGGGCCACAGGCAAAGCGGCGGCAATCTTTCATCCGTGTCATACCGGACAGAGAAATCGCGCGTGCGCGATTGCGGAGATCCGGGACCCAGCCATTGGATATGAGCAATCTTCATTAAAATACTGGGTCCCGGCTCTGCGCGTGAGCGCTTTCCGCGCCCTCGCTCCGGCCGGGATGACAAGGTGGCCTACGCATCACCAAGCCGTTTTAGCGCGGCGGACACGCGCTTGATTTCGGCTTCGAGTTCGGCCTTGCGATCCTTGGCTTCCTCGATGGCTTCTTCCTTGGCGCGCTCCATGAAGTTTGGATTGGAGAGCTTGGCGTCCATTTTGGCTAAATCGCTATTGGCGCTGTCGATGGCTTTTTCCAAACGCTTCTTTTCCGCGCTCATGTCGATGATACCGGTCAGCGGCAAGGCAGCGGTCGTTTCGCCCGAGACGATGAGGGCGGCACCCTTGGGCGCGGTTTTCTCGAACGTGATGGCATCGATGCGAGCGAGGCGTTTGACGGTTTCCTCGTTGCGAAGCGCGCAATCCTTCAAAGCCTTGCTGGCTGCGACGATCACAAGCGGAATTTTGGCACCCGCCGGCACGCTCATCTCGGTCCTGACCGAACGGATTTCCGACACCAGACTGACGATCCAGTTGATCTCGCCGGCGGCTGATTGATCATAAAGCCCGTCCAGCACCGGCCACTGGCTCGTCGCTAGCAGCGATTGCCGGGCGACACCGTGCTCGACCATATGGGCCCAAAGTTCTTCCGTGATGAAGGGCATGAACGGGTGCAGCATCTTCAAAATCTGATCGAGTACCCAGGCCGTCACGGTGCGGGTTTCGGCCTTGGCGGTTTCATCGTCGCCCGCCAGCATCGGCTTGATGAGTTCGACGTACCAATCGCAGAACTGGCCCCAGACGAACTCGTAAGCTGTGCCTGCGGCCTCGTTGAACTTGTAGGCTTCGAGCGCCTGCGTCACGCCCTTCACCGCCAGCTCAGTCTCGCCGATGATCCATTTATTGGTGGTTTGCTTGGCGGATTTAGGATCGAACCCCTGTTGGCGCACGCACTCGTTCATCTCGGCGAAGCGCGAGGCATTCCAAAGCTTGGTCGCGAAATTGCGGTAGCCTTCGACGCGCGGCTTGGCGAGCTTGATGTCGCGGCCCTGCGCGGCCATGGCAGCGAGCGTGAAGCGCAAGGCGTCGGCGCCGAACTCGTCGATGATGACGAGCGGGTCCATGACGTTGCCCTTGGACTTACTCATTTTCTGGCCCTTCTCGTCGCGGACCAGGGCGTGGATGTAGACCTGATGGAACGGCACGTCTTTCATGAAATGCAGGCCCATCATTATCATACGGGCGACCCAGAAGAAGATGATGTCGAAGCCGGTGACGAGGACGGACGTCGGGTAGTATTTTTTGAGTTCCGGCGTGGTGTCCGGCCAGCCCATTGTGGAAAACGGCCACAGCGCCGATGAGAACCACGTGTCGAGGACGTCTTCGTCACGCCAGATAGCATGCTTCGATGGCTTGCCTAGACCTCTTTGCGGTTCATAGATCTCGTCGAGCGCCGCCTTGGCATTAGTGACCACAACCACATCCTGTGATCCGTAACGCTCTCGGGCCTCTTCGAGTGCGTCAGCCTCAGTTGCGGCCACAAACCTAAATTCTTGTTTGTTTGGATTTGTACTTCCTAGAAGAAGATTTCCGTCCTCCAAATACAATCCGTACCAAGCCGGGATCTGATGCCCCCACCAAAGCTGGCGCGAGATGCACCACGGCTGGATGTTGTTCATCCAATCGAAGTAGGTCTTATCCCAGTTCTTCGGAATGAACTCGGTTTTGCCGTTCTCGACGGCCTTGATTGCAGGCTTGGCCATCTCGGCGGCGTTGACGTACCACTGCTCCGTTCGACGAGGTTCGACAATCACGCCCGAACGATCGCCATGCGGGACTGTGTGTGTGGTTGGCTCGATTTTCTCAACCAACCCCCGTGCCTGTAATAATTTAACAACTGACAAGCGCGCAGCAAATCTGTCCGAGCCTTCCAAGGCTAGGACCGTTTGAAAGTCTGGATCGGCTTGAAGGCCATCTTCGAAATCACAAGTATAAAGTTGACCACTCCAGGGCTCTTTTTGCCCACGCCTTAGCTTAAGATGGCCTGAAGCATCAAGGACTGTGATTTGTTGTAGCCCATTTCGATAGCCGACAGCTTCGTCATTAAAATCGTGATCCGGCGTGATCTTGACCGCGCCGGTGCCCTTCTCGGGATCGGAATATTCGTCCGCAACAATTGGAATCTCGCGCCCAACCAGCGGCAAGGTCACCGTCGCACCGGCCTTGATCAGGGTCGCATAGCGCTCATCGGTTGGGTGCACGGCGACGCCGGTATCGCCCAGCATCGTCTCTGGCCGCGTGGTCGCGACCACGATGTAATCGTGCGGGTAACCCGCGATCTTCTTGGTCAGCGGATAGCGGAAATAGTACATGTGTCCGCTCGGGTCCTTGGCGAGAACCTTCGCCAAAGCCTCGGCGTCGAACGGCTTTTCAGGATCGCCGGAGACCCAACTAAAAGACCCGCGCTTTTCCATCTGCACGACTTCGAGATCGGAGATCGCGGTCTGGAATTTCGGATCCCAGTTGACGAGGCGCTTATCCTTGTAGATGAGGCGCGTGCCGTCCGGCAGCTTGGTATTGTAAAGATCGACGAAGGCTTTGGTGACGGCCTTGACCATCTGATCATTGGGGTTGCCGTTTTCGCCCATCGTGAAGCGCTCGCGGCTCCAATCGCACGACGCACCAAGGCGTTTCAATTGATGGACGATGGCGCCGCCGCTCTCGGCCTTCCACGCCCAAACTTTTTCGAGAAACTTCTCGCGGCCCAACTCGCGCCGGCCGGGCTGCTTGTTGGCGGCGAGCTGGCGCTCAACGACCATCTGCGTCGCGATGCCTGCGTGATCGGTGCCCGGTTGCCAGAGCACGTCGCGGCCACGCATGCGCTCAAACCGCACCAGCACGTCCTGAAGGGTGTTGTTGAGGGCGTGCCCCATGTGGAGCGAGCCCGTCACGTTCGGCGGCGGGATGACGATCGCGTAGGCGGCGTTTTTGCCGCCGGACACGCCGCTGCCTGCCTTGAAGGCCTGCGCCTTGTCCCATTCGGCGGCAATGCGCGGCTCGATCTCGGCTGGCTGAAACGTCTTATCAAGCATGGGCGGGAAATCGCTTATCAACGGGGTTCACCCCCGGTGGTAAGGCCCCCCTTCCCTTGCTGTCAACCTGACCCGGGCCGCAGCCCTCACGTACCGGGTTTTCTGCGCACCTCGGGCATCTCGGCTTCGGCCTCACTGCGCAAGGCTTTTTCAACGATTTTCGGCATGTTCTCGGTCAGCCACTGCCGCAGCATCGGCCGTAACAACTGTGCGGCTGCATCTTCGACGCCTTGGCCCTGATGATGCGCGAGATTGCCCTCCGGCAGCAGCGGATGCGTCCGCAATTGCAGCGGCGGCAGCGCCGGTGGCACGGGTTCAGGTGCGCGCTGGACCGGTCGAGGTTGAGGCGCGGGCTCAGGCTCGAAGGCCTTGCGTGACATTTCACCAAGCTTACTGATGCGCGTATCGAAGAACGTCGGCATGATACGTTTGACTTCTTCGGGTTCAGGCGCACGCACTGGCTCGGGTTGGTGTACGGGTTCGGTGTGTTGCGGCGGCCGGTAAGACCGATCGGCCGAGGCCTGCGCCGCCATCATGCGGGCTGGTGCATCGAAGCCCCGCGCCGTATTCGGTTCAAACGGAATGACGGTACGCGCATGGCCGGGCTCGGCCGGGTTTGTGGCTTTGAGTGCGTCGCTTAAGCGGCCAAGGAGTTTTTGTTTCTCAGGCGAGGATTGATGGCCAGGTTTAAAAATGGCCGGTAATTCGAAGTCTGATGCTTCTTCCGCGACATACGGCTCACGCCGTCCTTGTGGTGTATGAATTTCGCCCGACATTTGTCTGGCGCTCGTGCCTTCTTCGCGGATGCTGGTCCGGATTGAAGCCAGAATGTCGTCAACGTTGTGGAAACCTGCCCCATTGATAGTCGTCATGACGCTTACCTCGTCTGCGTACGCTTGAAAATATCGCAGAACCTCGCCGGTACCCCGTTAATTGCCCCGTGTGGTCCGCTCGTATGAAGAGATTGAATGGTGAGCCTGTGTCCCGCCCACGCTTCGCCCTCGTCGAGAGCGCGTTTTTCTGGCTCAATCCCACACTTTGAGCCGGAAACATTCGCGCCGAGTGTTGCAATAGCGCCAATCCTTGGCGCTGATGTGGCGGGCGCGTCAAAATGCGGGCTTTTCTCAGGACAAAAATAAAAACGGAGCGCCTTGGCACCCCGTTTTACTTGAGTTCACTTAGTCTCGAACCCTAACTTACTCGGCCGCAGTCTTGTGCTCAATGAGATTTCTTTCCGCGATCTCTTTGCGGAGCGCGCGTTCGACAATCTTGGGCATGTTTTCAGCTAGCCAGCTCTTCAACATCGGCCGCAAGAGTTCCGCGACAGTGTCTTCCATTGTTCGTTCCGCGGGCGGATGACCGTACGACGCGGCATGATAGTCGTTCGTCGTCATGGCCTGGGAGGTAATAGCCTGGGATGAGGCTGGCGAACCCGCTGCCGAAACGACCGGTGTTTCGCGATTGTTGACCGCCTCGTACTGGGCTTGCAGGACTGGAGTTGCGACGTCAGCAGCAGGCTCCGCGACAATGATCACCTCGTCATGGACCGGGCGCGCCACGGGCGCTTCCTGCAGATCGACGGGCGAAACGGCATCCTGCGGCGTCGCCACCTCCGGGCTCGAGTCTTCGGCAGCGCTCGCCGCGTGACCAGGTACAGTCTCTTCAACCGCTGGCGCCGTGCTTGGCCCCGCGACAGCCGCTGCTTCGATTGATGCTAAGACGGCGTCGACATCGGGCACTACCGATTGTGCCGTCATATCAGCGTGCGCCGCCGATGCCGGTTCCGGGGCGGAAACGGCGACAGGCGTGGTTTCAACGACCGGCGGCGCGGCGTACGTGTGAGCCGCCGCCCGGGTATCATCAAAGTGCCGTGTTGGGATCAATGACCCAAAGCCTGCCGGCGTGTCGCGCAGACCGTATGCAGGTGCCATTGGCACGGATGTTTCGTCCGCTACACGGTCTTCGCGCAAGTGTGCGGGACGGCTGGCAAATGGCGACGGGCCAAGATTGAAATCATAAGGATCAGACGGCGCCGCTTCGATTGGACTTGATGGCACAAAGCCGTCGCGGTGGACCGTAAAGCCCGGACGCGTCTCGGGCTTGGCAGCCGCATTCGCCGCCACGGGAGCTGGAATTTCAACAGGCTGCGCCTCAATCGGACGCGCCGTCATTTTCGCAATGAAGTCCGCGGTCGGGCCGGTCGAGAGGCCAATGGGTTTGGTGGCACCAACGGGCTGGGGAGCGTCTCCCAAGAGTTCCGAGAGTTGGTCGTCGATGCTGAGCGCGCGCGGCGGTTCAGCTGCGGCTGGCACAAACGCCGGCACGCTCGCCGCCGGATACGATGGAAAAGGATCCTGGCGCGGCGACTGTCTGAGATAAGGTTCAACAGCGGAGCGCTGAAAGGCAGGCTCGGCTTCACGCGTGACCGGGCGGCTGACGACCGGTGCCACCGCTTGCGGGCGCGGCTCGGGCACCGGCCTCGACCCTGGAGGATCTTCCGCAATGATTTTGCGAATGGAAGCGAGGATATCTTCCATGCTTGGCTCGCCGGATGGATCAGGTCTTATCATACCACACCCTTCATACAGCACCCTCGTATTTCCCAGTGCCAAGCAAGGGCATCGGGTTCATAACCAAATTTACGGGCAAGCCTGCCCGGGCCACCCAAAGGGACCTACGCACTTGCAATCAATCCAAACTATCCCCTGATCGTGGCAGGTTGCGGGTGGGCCGGCAATGTGCAGCTTTGAGTTATCCCCGAAGGACGGCACTCTCAAGGCAAATTACGCTCGGGTTGCTGGGACACTTACTTTCAAATCCCCGCTCTGGCCGCAATGCCGCGCCAATTCGCATAAAATAAGCTTGGTCTGCGTTATTTCTTCGGCGCTCGGGCGTGCGGCGCCTGATCGACACGGACGTGCTCGAAGCTGCCGTCGTCGCGGGTAATATCGAGGCCATACCACTTGCCGGACGTTTCCTCGAGGTGGACGACCGGGTCGTAGACTGTGCCGACGGCCCCGACTTCCGCGACATTCAACCGGCCCATCGCCGAGATCACGGAATAAGCGCCGACCAGCAGATTGCGCTTGGTGCTTTCAAACTGGACTTCGGAGGTCGTCAATTCCAACTGTGCGTTCAAAACGTCAAGCACCGTGCGCTGTCCGACTTTTTCTTCTTCGCGGACGCCGTTAAGCGCGGTTTTATTGGCTTCTATCTGGGCTTTGTCCGAGGTGATCTGCGCCCGCGCGGCCGTCAATTGCGACCATGCGGCAACGACCTGCTGTTGTGCGGCGGCGCGCTGCTGTTCGATCGCCTGCAGCCGCGCGAGATGCGTTTGTTTGGCCTGCCGGACCCGCGAGTAAATGATGCCGCCTTCATAAATCGGCACCCTCACCCGCCCGACAATGGAAGCCGTTTCCTGCTCATTCGTCGTGGTCGAAGGTTCTTTGCGCTCGGTAAAAGTGCCCTCAAGCTGCGCTTCAGGCAGCAACTCGCCACGAATTTTGTCAATATCGAAACGTGCTGCCTGCTCCTGATAAAGGGCCGCCACGACGCTGGGATTTTCGTGTGAGCTGACCCCGATCGCTTCTTCCAGCGACCTTGGAACCAGCTTCGATTCCGAGCGTGGTTCGACAAGTGTGCCCGGGGCGTGCCCCACAAACTGCTGATACTGCGAGCGGCTGGTTTGCAGATTGGCCTTTGCAAGATCCAATTCGGACCGAGCGTTCGCCACCTTGGCCTGAGCCTGTGCGACGTCCGTACGCGTGACTTCGCCAACCGCAAAGCGGTCCTGTGTCGCCTTGAGCTCGTTTTGGAGCACCTTCAAGTTATTCTCGCGTAAGCGCACGATGGCCTGATCGCGAACGACGTTACCGTAAGACTGCGTAACGTTGAGCAGGACTTCCTGCTCGACATTGCGCAACAGTTCACGACCTGCCCGCACCGAGGCTTCCGTCTCGTTTACGGCATTGATCGTTTGAAAGCCTCTGAAGAGAGGCTGAACCACCTGGATGCTATAACCGCGCGGCGAGGTTGTGCCGTTTTGGCTGGTCGTTTGTCTCGCCAAAGCGGCCGGAATTTCGACTTCGGTTCTCTGCCGCCCGACGTCGGCATTCAACGTTACGGTCGGCCGCATGGTGCCATAGGCTTGGTTGACCTCTTCGTCGGTGGCGCGCAGCGTCGCCCGCTGGGCATCAAGCTGGGGATTGTAACGGTAGGCATCTGCAAAAGCATCAATGAGGCTTTCGGCATGCGCTGGCGCGGACGAAAGGATCCAGCCCCCGGCAAACATGACCGCTGCGGCGAGCACACGCGCGTTCACGCGTCGAGTGGCGCCTCGTTGGCGCACATTCCAAGCCGTTGCAGACTGCATTAGCCCTACCCAAAATCGCTGCCAAAAATGCTGAGGCAGTGCCCCGCGGAAGCCTGAACGGCCTCTCTGTGATCGGAGCTACTGCGATTCTCAGCGTTTCCGGCAACTACCCGTGCCGCATCCACAGACAATAGAGCAGGGTTTTCGGGCATAGCAGCGCTTTTGTGCCTCACAGGTGCACATTGCTGCATTGCAGTTGCGGTAATCCCACAGAGGATTAGGCACTTTTTTAATCAGCCCCGTTCAGTCGGCAAGATCCGGTGCTTGGTTCTCCGGATCCGAGGCTTCGTAGAGCTCGCGCCGGCCGTCGGCGTGCGTGATATCGATCCCGAACCAGTTCTGGCGCGCTTCCATGAGGTGCTCCTCTGGATCATAGATGGCGTTGCTAAGTTCGAGCTGTTCGGCATTCAAGGTCCCGATGGTGCCCAGCACCTGATAGCTGGCGACCACGAGGTCGTGACGGGTCGAGACGAGTTGGATCTGAGCGTCGAGGTATTCGAGTTCGGCGTTAAGCACATCGAGCAGCGTCCGCTGGCCGACGCGTTCTTCTTCGCGCACGCCTTCAAGCGCCAGCCGGTTGGCTTCGACCTGGATCTGATCCGATTTCAACTGTGCCCGCGCCGCCATCATCCGCGACCAGGCGGCGGTAACATTGGCCTGTGTTTCGGTGCGGGCCTGTTCGATCTCTTGCAGGCGGGCAACTTGGCTGTGCTTGGCTTGGCGGACCCTGGCCCGGATTTCGCCGCCGTCGTAGAGGGGCACTGTCAAGCGGCTGGTAATCGTGGCGCTTGATTGCTCGGTATAGAGGTTGTTGGGATCTGTCCGGTGGTTGTAGTTGGCCTCGACCGTGACGTCGGGCAGCAATTCGCCACGAACCTTCTCGACGTTGAAGCGCGCAGCTTCTTCCTGATACATCGCGGCTGATACGTTGGGGTTTTCTTTTTCGGCGGTCTGCCAGGCTTCCTCGATGGAGTGGGGCAGCTGTTTGACCTTAAGTGGCGGATTGGCGAGGCCGGTTGGCGCGTGCCCGACGGTGCGCTCGTAATTGGCGCGCGAAACCTTGAGATTGGCCTTGGCGAGGTCGGTCGCTGAAATGGCTTTGGCGTGGCGGGCGCGGGCCTGCGCTACGTCGGTCTTTGTGACTTCCTTGACGTTGCGGCGGGTTTCCGCGCCTTCCAGATCGTGGGCCAGAACGCCGACATTGTTCTCGCGGATGCGCACGATCTCTATGTCGCGCACGACATCGAGATAGGCCGTGACGGCTTCCATCAAAACGGTGGCTTCAACCTGGCGAAGATTCTCGCGGCCGACTTTGACGGACGCCTCGGCTTCCGCCACTTCATTGGTCGTTCGAAAGCCATTGAACACCGACTGACGGGCCGAAATCGAGTAGCCCCAGGGATCGACTTGGCCGTTACCGCCAAAAGCCGGCTTGGATACTGAGTTCTGGCGGCCTAAATCCGCGGAGCCTTGGAGGGTCGGACGGTAGCCCGATTCAGCACGGCTGACGTCTTCGTCGGTCGCCCGCAGTTTGGCGCGTTCGGCATCGAGTTTGGGGTTGCTTTGATAGGCGGCGGCCATGGCTTGGCGCAGGCCTTCGGCGCGGCTTGGAACAGCGAGACTGAAGGTGGCGGCGGCAACAACAGCCGACACGCCGGCTCGTGAGAGCCAGCGTCTGCCGATCTCGCCGGCAGGCACGGGTTGTTTGCCACGCACTGAAACAGTCATTATCCGCTCCCGGAACCCTTTTTGGAGACCTTTGGTCCCTGGGGAGCGATTGGCGGCTGATTCGATAAACGAAAGGTAAAGCCGGGTTGGCGGCGTTAAGGTCTGGCTAAGCAATTGCCAGAGTTCAACCAAGCGATCGGATGCCTGCGCGTCAGAATTCGAAGCCCTTGGTGGCTTCAAAGCCCGCCAAGATAGGCACCGTAGCCTCGAATGCGACACGGTGCGAAATCTTGCCATCGGCAGCGCGCGACAACACCACCGCGAGGCTGATTTCGCCAGCCGCGTCGATGGTCACGAGCCGGCCGCCCGGCGCTAACTGATCAACCAGTTTTTCAGGCAACTGAGACGCCGCGCCCTCGATCATTATGACGTCGTAGGGCGCCGACTCCAGGCAGCCTTTGGCAAGTTCGCCCATCACAACCGAGACGTTTCCGATGGCGAGGTCTGCCAACGTTTTCGTCGCCCAGGCGGCGAGATCCTTATCGCTTTCCAGCGCCACCACGTCGCGCGCCATGTTGGCCATGACGGCGGCCGAGTAACCCGTGAGTGCCCCAACATCGAGGACTTTGTCCGTCGCTTCGATTTCGGCGAGTTGTACGAGCCTTGCAAAAGTCCGCGGCGACGCCATACCCCGGCCGGGCGCGAGCATTAAGAACTCGTCCATGTAGGCGAGAGCGGCATTTGGGCCCGGAACAAAACGCTCACGTGGGATCGCCTGCATCGCGGCCATGATCCGTCTGTCCGTTACATCTGAGGGCCGGACCTGACTTTCGACCATGTTTTTGCGTTGCAACGCCGTAATCGCCATCGTGGTCTCCGTTTTGCGCTTGCGACCATATACCGTGGCAAGCGCTGGAATTGTCAAATATCCCGCCGTTTCATTTGGCTTTTTGTGAGCCCGCCCGCGCCCCTGCTTATCAAGACCTTGTACAGGATCAAGCCCGTATGTTAGACGGCGTTTCCAGTATTTGGGACTTATTCACGAGTGCCCAGATATGATGACGGTAGACCAAACGTGCCGCCCAGCGCGACACGAGACGAGGCCACGTGGTAGAGTGGTTATGCAGCGGACTGCAAATCCGCGTACCCCGGTTCAATTCCGGGCGTGGCCTCCATTCATTCAAGGTTTCGTCCGCTCCGTTGACCGCAAGCAGGAAATAAGACGGACGCGTGGGCGATGCCCTCGTGCCTTTTCCTCCCACCAGTAAGGTTCACATAGTCGATGGCACACATCCCACCACCCCGTTCGCCCGTTTCGGTCACGATTGACGGAAAAGCCTACCGGGGCACCTATTACGTGGAGCACCGCGGCATTACCGTGATCTACGGAGGCCGGCAGAAAGCTTCGCTCCTTGGCGATAATGCCGGCGATCCAAAGTCGCTCGCTCAGACGCTGCTAACCGAGATGGTGCGAGCCGTCGCCGGCTAACGCCGTTTCTGCCGAATATCCCCCTCCGCCCTCCCAGCACTTGCCCGTCGCCAACACAGGTTTAAGGTACCTGACTAGCGGGGCAGTTGTTTCAAAGGGGCCTCGGACCGTGGCCTTGCAAATGATTTTGGTTTCTTCATTGAGGCGCTCGTTTATCGCCTGCACAGGTATATTTGCCTCGCAGGATAGCAGCAGCCTGCATGTAGAACGGCTCGTGCCAGCCCTCAGGCACTTTTTCCAGGCCATTGAGAATGATGATGCGCATCTGCTCGTATGTGACGCCTTTTGGGGTGCACCAGAAGGCGTGCTGTCCTTCAATTCTCACCAAGTCGTTCACGCCGTCCATGCCAGCGATGAAGGCAATGCATGCGCCAACGTTGTCGGACTTGCATTGCCTGTACCAAAAGTTTGCTGATTGAAAATCAACTTCCGCACGGGTAGGCCCTGCCAACGCGAGAGCGAGCATTGGAAATAAAAGTCTAATCATGGCGCCATCAGCCTCCGGTGTTGCGAACCGAGCATAATAGCGTTCGACTGACTGCCAACGGCAATACGAGAAATAACTCTGTAGAAATATTGTTGACCCCCACGTAAGGGGGGCCAACAGAAACCGGCGGGGCGGGGTCAAGCGCGCCTCTAGGGAAATTGCTGGATTAGCTAGTCGCGAGAGTAGCGATCACGAAGGGGCACTTTCTCGGTATGTCGCTTTAACCAAGCAATCGGATCTTCCAAGAATGTCGAAGAGGCTTCGGGGATAGTTTTCACTTTCCCGAGCTGCTTCTTTTCGATGCCACCTGTCTTAAGATCCTGCTGAACAGGAGGCTGAGCGACCGAACGCGGGATCGAGGGCGCTTGTTGGTCCTGTCGCAAGTCTTTTCGTATTGCGACTACGCCGCCGACTATGCTGACGGCGATTAGTGTTATTCGGAGGGCCTTTTCGAGATTGGTGGATTTGTCCAGGCTGAACATGTGCACTCTCCTTCTTGGAAAAGCACATATGCCTTTTGGCGCGCTGGCGCAGCGGAATGCCGCAGCGTGCACGTCGTTCTCACCGATATTCACAGGCCACTAAAAATTCTCTTGCGGTGTGTCGCAAAACTAAGCCTAGCAGTCAAATTACCACTGCCCCTTATGAACAATCAGGTGACCAGGCTGTGGACAACGTAAAACGCTTAACTGAAACGACTGACTAATTTCAGTGGATGTCTGTGGAAAATTCTGGATCGATAAATCAAGCCGATATTGAACCAGTCCAGATAACCGCCTACTTGCCCGTCGCCACCACAGGTTTAAGGTACCTGACTAGCGGGGTGTGTCTTTTAAAGGGGGCGGAAAATGCAAATCAGACGATGCGCTCGCGTTAGCGCGATTCTTCTCGGCACACTTGGTCTCGGGCTGGCTTTAACATGCTCATCGCAAGCCGTTCGGGCGGCCGATGACCCGGTACCTTCGGCTCAACAACCCTCTCCTCAAGACAAGCGCGACGCAGATATTCGCGCGGCCTTCGATGCGGCCAACAAGGTTGCCATTGTTGGACCGCACGATGTTGCCCTCTTGAAGCAAGCCGTTCTACACCTTCCGCAAGGCTACACACTGATCCCGCAGCCGCAAGCCGACGGGGTTTCGCGCGCACTCGGCAATCAGAGCAATCCGCGCCTGGTTGCGATCGTCATCGCCTCTGAAAAACCAAGTTGGATGGCGTTCGTGGACTACGCCGGCGACGGCTACGTCAAGGACGACGACGCCAAGAACTGGAATGCCGGCGATATGTTGCAGAGCCTGAAAGACGGCACCGAAAGCGCCAACGCCGATCGTATCGAGCGCGGCTTCGAGCCGTTGGAAGTCGCCAGATGGATCGAGACGCCAGCATACGACGCCGCTCAGCACCGGTTGGTGTGGTCGGCGCTGGTGCGCACAAAAGGCGCGGGCGACGACGAAGGTTCGGCCAACTACAACACTTACGCACTCGGCCGCGAAGGCCATTTCGAGCTCGATCTGGTCAGCAAAGCCGCAGCCATCGAAGCGAACAAACCTGCGGCCAAGGAATTGTTGGCGGGCATTACCTTTCTTGATGGCAAACGCTATCAGGACTTCGATGCCAAAACCGACCACATTGCCGAGTATGGCTTAGCCGCACTCGTCGGCGGCATCGCTGCCAAGAAGCTCGGGCTGATCGCGGTCATGACCGGATTCGCCTTGAAGTTCGCCAAGCTTATCGCCCTTGGCGTGGTGGCGATGGGCGCTGGCATCAAAGCTCTGTTTAAGCGCAAATCGTCGTAGTCGTAGAGGTCTGGTCCGTGAAAGCGCTGTTTCTGCTGCTCGCAAAGATTCTGCCAGCCCTCAAGTTCGGCAAAATTCTCACCACCAGCGGCACCATGCTGTTGTCGCTGGTGGTCTACAGTTCGATCTTCGGCTGGCCGTATGCAGCCGGCTTCATCCTGCTGCTGTTCGTGCACGAGATGGGTCACTACATCGCCATGCGCCAACGTGGGTTGAATGCAGGCGCACCCGTGTTCATCCCGTTTGTCGGGGCCTTCATCCAGATGAAGGACCAGCCTCACGACGCCGAGACCGAAGCGTACGTCGCCCTCGCTGGGCCGTTGCTCGGCTCGGTCGCGGCCTTCGCGGCCTACATTTATGGCCAGTCGACGGGCTCGCATTTGTGGCTCGCCATTGCTTATGCTGGGTTCTTCTTGAACCTGTTCAACCTCATTCCATTGTCGCCCCTCGACGGCGGGCGCATCACGGCTGTGCTGTCGCCCCGGATCTGGTTTTTGGGCGTGCCTATGTTGATCGCAGCGTTTTTCTATAGTCCGAGCCCGATCCTGATCCTGATTGCGATCATGGCCCTGCCGCAGCTTGCCGCCGCCTGGCGCTATGATCCCAAAGCTCCCGAAAGTCAGGCCTATTACGGCATTCCGAACGCCACCAAAATCGAGTACGGGATGATGTATCTGGCGCTCGCGATCGCGCTGGCAATCATGACGTTTCGCCTGCACGAGGAGCTAGGGCGTTGAAACACCACCAAGAGCGGTTTGCGGACATGCGTCGCAGGGTGCCTCAAACGGCGTTATGGACTTGCTAAAGTGTTTGCGCTAAACCCCATGGCCGGACGACGCAGTGCCTTAGGCCCGCGTCCGTCAGAGGCAATACAAGAGGCCGTTCAAACGCCTTATTCCGCGGTAGCTCAGTGGTAGAGCATCCGACTGTTAATCGGACGGTCGCTGGTTCGAGCCCAGCCCGCGGAGCCAACAATTCCCGAAGCCTGGTCGTTAGGCTCTAACAGGGCCGTGAGCCTATTTGCCGAGCACGACGTGCGTCGCGCGTTCACCCGGCACGTTTTCAATCACGCGAAAGCCAAGCGCCGGCAAATCGATGCCCGCGAATATACCTTCGCCTCGCCCGAGAACGACCGGCGATATTGCCAAATGCAATTCATCGATGAGACCGGCCTTGAGGTATTGGCGAACCGTCGCCACGCCACCACCGATTTTGACGTCGCGCTTGCCCGCAGCCTTGCGCGCCAAATCGAGCGCCGTGTCAATCCCGCCGGTGACGAAGTGAAAGGTTGTGCCACCCGACATTTCGAGCGGCTCGCGCGGGTGGTGCGTCAGCACGAACGTTGGTGCGTGGTACGGCGGGTTGTCGCCCCACCAGCCCTTCCAGGCATCATCGGGCCAGTTGCCCCGAATGGGTCCAAACATATTGCGCCCCAGAATGAACGCCCCGAAACCGTCCATGGCGCGATGTGCAAATTTTTCGTCGACGCCGTCGGCGGACCCGCCGTCTTGGCCATGCATGGCGCGGAAAGACTTGGTGCCAAAGTACCATGCAAACAGTTCGGTGCCGCGCTTGCCCAGCGGATCATGCAAACTCTGCTCCAGGCCGGCGCCGAAGCCGTCAACCGAGACGGCGAAGCCTGCAACTCTAACCTTTGTCATCACAGCCTCCGGGTCGCTGTCATGCGGGTAACACGGTCTGACCAATAGTTCGAGTTGGCCTCACGGCGCCAGGGCGTTGGCGGCGCTGGCAGGCGGGGCTTCGTTCGGATCACGGTCGAAGCCACCACGCGAGGCCGCGCCATCGCGCCCATAAATGTCGGGACGAAACTCAATACGCCCCGAAGCCGGCTCGGCCCAGGCTGTGATGTAGGCAAAGTAGACTGGGATCGGGCGCGACAGATTGAGATCGAGCGCCTGCCCTTGGCCCAGCACTTCCTGCACGCGGCCCGGCCGTTCCCAGCCCGGCTCGAATTTTGCGATCCACTCGGCGAGCTGGAAAACATCCTGCACGCGCACGCAACCGGCGCTGAACGAGCGGCTTCTCTGCTCGAACAGTTTCTTCATCGGCGTATCGTGCATGTAGACGCCGTGCTCGTTCGACATATCGATACGCACAAGGCCAAGCGCGTTCTTGTCGCCGGGATCCTGCTTGAATTTGAAGTTCACGACCTGCGGGGAGTGCCAATCGACCTGGTGGGGATCAAGTTCTGGACCGTTGAAACCATTATAAACCCGAATGATCTGCTCATCCAAATACTGCGGTTCTTTTTGGAGACGCGGCACAAGGTCCAGCATGGCGACGCTATCGGGCACGCGCCAGAATGGAAAAAAGTTGAGGGCCTTGATGGTGGCACGCACTTCCGGGGTCTGGCGCTCGGTACGCCCGACAATGACGCGGTGGCGCAGTTGCACCTCGTGGCGTTCAACTGCTTCCAACTGAAAGGCCGGGACGTTGACCAAAACGTAGCGATCTTCGATGCCGCCATTCATGAGGGCGCGAAGCCGGTCGTAGTTGAGCTTAAGCTGTTCGAGCCGCTCAGGGGCGGTGATGTTCAAAACCGGGTACATCGATTGCTCTACGCGCCCTGTTGGACGCACGCCGTTGCGCAACTGAAAGCGCCGCAACCCCGCTTCCAATTCGGCGTCGAAATTTTCGCTGTCGTAATATTGGCCTTTGGCCGGTAGATCGCCGGAAATTCTCAAGCGCTTGCGCAAAACCGGAACGCGCGGATCATCATCGCCAGCCCGCATCATGCGTCCAGGCGGCACCACCGGCCAACCGCCGCTGGCGACGATTTTTTGATAGTGCTCAATGGCGCCCGACATGGCATCGAGCATGACGTCGCTGCGCAACGGCGTCGAGTCGGGACGAAGATCGTCCAAGGTTTCAGGTTTGTGTTCAGGCGCTTGCGGGCGATCGGTTGGGGAATCATGCGATCCGGTGACTTGATCCCACCAGTCGGCGCGCGCGCCTTGTGGCAGCGAAATGGCAGCGATTGAACAGACGACGCACGTGAGCGCCCATGATGCAACGCTTCTAAAGCGCCGGTCTGCGCTCGACCGATTCGAAATCCCAACCCTCATCCCGCTTGCAAGGCCCGCTTTTTGACTGCTTGAATGCCGGTTATTCCGGCCTGAACGCCAATCGCTGAATGTCTACGGCACTTCGGCCTAACTACTCTGACGGATATGGCCAAACGGTGACCGTGTAACAGGTCGAACCTGACGTGACCATTGGTAGATTTGCGTATCTGTGTTGCATAATCGCGCCGCCCCTATGACAGCCGGCGTCACACCTCGAGATGAAGTGTTGGGCGCGTCGAATTGTTCCATATTGCTCATTATTGCTTATTTGAAATGGTCGTAACCACCGGCGCCAACTTCAACCGGCTGCCCGCGCTCGTTCAACACTGCGACGCCCTGTCCTGCAACAATCACACCGATTTCGGCGATCGGAATTCGAACGGATTTCAATGCCTTTTGGAAGTCTGCGATGCGTGCCTCAGGCACCGAGAACAAAATCTCATAATCATCGCCGCCCCCCAGAAGAGCCGTCATGTGTCCGCCATCCTTGGCGATCAGTTGACGCGCCGGCGCCGACAACGGCAAAAGCGACAGTTGAAACTCGGCCCGCGCGCCGGCCAATGCCGCGAGCCGGCCGGCGTCCTTGACCAATCCATCTGATACGTCGAGAGCAGCGGACGCAAAGCCACGCAAAACGGCGGCCATCTCAACGCGCGGGCTTGGCCGCAGGTAGCGCCCAACAAGAAAACGCAAATCACTAGCCGGGAGATGCGACTGAAACCGGCTCGGGTCGCGATGAATTTCAAGGCCGAGTGCCGCGTCTCCCAACGTGCCGGTCACAAAGACATGGTCTCCCACGCCTGCCGTCCCGCGCCGGACCATCTGGCCCTTGGGCACCCGGCCAAACGCCGTGATCGAAATCGACAACGGACCGGTCGTGCGATCGGTATCGCCACCGATAAGGTGACAGCCAAAAGCCGCCTGCGCCTCTTTAAGACCACCAGCGAACGCCGCCATCCACGAATGTTCCGGCGCTTCCGGAAATGCCAGCGCCATGGTGTAGGCAAGCGGCGCTGCACCCTTTGCTGAAAGATCAGACGTATTCACGGCCAAGGCTTTCCAAGCGATGTCCTCAGCGCGATCGTTCGCAAAAAAATGCACGCCGGCAATGATCGGATCCGTGCTGACGACGAGATCGAAACCGGGTTCGCTCGCAATCAGAGCGGCATCATCGTGCAAACCAAATGCACCTGAATAGCCAGCAGCCAGCGGCGCTAGATAGGTTTGAATCAACTCGGTTTCATTTGAAATTCTGCCGGTCAAATTTGCTATCCCTAGCAGACGATCGTATCAGGCTTGACCGCGCTTGCCTTCAAATTCACCAGGCCTGAGCTTGCGCGCTATTTTGTCCAACACGCCGTTGACGACGCGCGGCTCGTCCTCGGAAAAGAAAAAGTGCGCGACGTTGATGTACTCGTTGATGACGACCCGGGCCGGCACGTCCGGCCGTTCAAGCAGTTCGCAAACGCCTGCGCGCAGCACGGCGCGCAAAATGGCGTCGACGCGCACCAGCCGCCAGCCGGTCGCAAGCTGATCGTCGACCAACGGATCTATCTCGCGCTGCCGGCGCAGAACACCGCGCAGGATGTCGGCGAAGAACGTCCGGTCGGCACCCGGCGCCGTTGCGCCCTTGGCGTCGTCGCCCTGCTCTTCTGTCCCTGAAAAGCGCAACTTCAAAAATTCGTCAATGACGTCGTTGAGGTCGGTACCTGCCAGATCCATTTGGTATAACGCCTGCACCGCCGCCATGCGGGCCGCGGTGCGCGCGCTCATCGTCTCGGGCGGTTGGGGACTTGGGGAATTCATGGGCTCTTGCCCCAGAACGCCCGTTTGATTTCGATCAGCTTGAGGCAGGCGCGCGCCGCATCGCCACCTTTGCCGGCAGCCCCACCTTCGGCCCGCGCAATCGCCTGCGCCTCGGTTTCGACCGTCAGGATGCCATTACCCACCGGCACGTCGTGGTTGACCGCAACGTCCATCAGCCAATGATTGGCGTTGTTGCAGACAATGTCGTAGTGCGCCGTCTCGCCGCGAATGACGCAGCCCAGGGCAATCGCGCCATCGAACGACGTTCGGCCCGCCGCCCGCGCAACTGCCGCCGCCGCCAGCACTTGCGAAATTTCAAGAGCGCCGGGCACCGTGATGCGTTCAAAGGTGGCGCCGCGCTTGGCCAATTCGGCGCTCGCGCCATCGACCAACATGCCGCCGATTCTTTCATAGAAGCGGCCTTCGATAATCAGCACGTGCGCCCGCATCGGGTGATCGGTGACGGCGGTTCCGGGCACGGCTTCCGTGGATTTGACGACCATTGATCCTACTCGATTTTGCGGGTGCCGGTGACGCGCAACCCGAAGGCTTCGAGACCGACATAGACATGCGCGGGCGAGGTTGTCAGCAATTCCATGTCGGTGACGCCAAGATCCGCGAGAATTTGCGAGCCGACGCCGATTTCAACCTGACGGCGCTCTTTCGAAACATCCTTGTGCGCGCCGCCCTTTTGGCTCTCGACCCAGTCGGACAACGAGCGCGGCCGTAAATCGCGAATGAGAACGAGGACGCCCCGGCCCTCCTTCTCGATGGCCCGCATGGCCTTTGCGATCGTCGTGCTGCTATCGGAGTGTTCGCCGATGCCAACAACGTCGCCCAGCACATTGACGGCGTGAACGCGCACCAGCACGGGGCCGGGGCCGTGCAAATTACCTTTGACAAGTGCGAGATGTTCGGCTGGCTCAACCGTGGTCTCGTAAACGTGCAGATCGAAGGCCCCGGCCGCCGCCGTCTCGATGCGGGTCCGCGCCACGTTCTTGACGATGCGGTCGTTTCGGAACCGGTAGGCAATTAGGTCTTCTATGGCGCCGATCTTCAGCCCGTGTTGTTTGGCGAACGGCACCAGATCGGGCATGCGCGCCATCGTGCCATCGTCGTTCATGATCTCGCAGATGACGCCGGCCGGCGCTAAGCCCGCCATGCGCGCCAGATCGACGGACGCTTCCGTGTGCCCGGCCCTGACCAGCACGCCGCCTTCGCGCGCGACGAGCGGAAAGACGTGACCCGGCGAAACGATATCATTGGCGCCCTTGGTTGGATCGATAGCGGTGGTAATGGTGCGGGCGCGATCATACGCAGAAATGCCGGTGGTTATGCCTTCGCGCGCCTCGATCGATTGCGTGAAGGCGGTGGCGCGGGCGTGTCCGCTGCGGGCCTGCGATTGCAGTCTGAGATCGTTGGCGCGGCCTTGCGTCAGCGTCAGGCAGATCAGGCCGCGGCCGTGCTTGGCCATGAAATTGATGGCATCCGGCGTTGCCATTTGCGCCGGGATCACCAGATCACCCTCGTTCTCGCGGTCTTCAGCGTCGACGAGCACGACCATGCGGCCGTTCTGCATCTCTTCGACGATCTCGGTGATCGGAGCGAGAGCAGAGACGGTCATGGCCATTGCCTCGGAAGCTTTGACGTCGGTCAGGCCCTTGCTCACGGGCGGAACTCCAAAAGACGGGCAACGTAGCGCGCGAAAACATCAACTTCGAGGTTTACGTGCTGGTGTGGGGTTTTGGCCCCCCACGTCGTCACCGTCAAGCTGTGCGGAATGAGGTTGACGCCAAATCGTGCTCCCGAGACCTCGTTAACGGTCAGAGATGTACCATCAAGGGCAACCGAGCCTTTGGGCGCAATGTAGCGCGCCAGGTGTTCCGGAACCTCGAACAAAATGCGGCGGCTCTCGCCGTCGTTGGTAATCGAGACGATTTTGGCGACGCCATCGACGTGGCCTGAGACGATATGCCCGCCAAGTTCAGCGCCCGCCCGCAGCGCGCGTTCGAGATTAACACGTTGACCCGGCGCCCAAGACTTGAGCGTTGTTTTCGAGATCGTCTCGTTGGAAACGTCGACGGCAAAGGTCGCGCCGTCTTGCGTTGGCGTGATCGCCGTTGCCGTCAAACACACCCCATCGCAGCAAATCGACGCGCCGGTATCGGCCTCGGTCAGGCGATATTTCGAGCGCAGCGAGACATGTCCGCCTTTGAGGCTAACAACTTCGCCGACATCCGTGATGAGCCCGGTGAACATCGCTATCGTCCTTCTGTCGTTGACTGGCGGGCGAACCGCCAGATGGTATCAGGTCCAGCGCTCGAGTGCTTGATCGCGGAAAGCGGCAATGTGCCGAGATAGGGGTTGATCGTCTCCAGAGCGCGCATGCCGCCGTCGCGCGGCGTCGCGTTGGCTTGGAACAGCACGACTTCATCGACCAGTGAGGCCTCGGCAAACGCCCGCCAGATTTTGGGACCGCCCTCGACCAGCAGTCGCGTGATCCCGCGCGCGACCAATTCTTCCATGACCGCCGGTAGCCAGAGTTTACCCCCGACAACCGTCACCGTTATGATTTCCGCTCCGGCCGCCGCAAGTGCGGCGCCGCGGTCTTGATCGGCATCGGATCCGCACACGCACGAGAGCGGGACTCGGCGGGCGCTTTCGACCAGCTTGCTCGAAAGCGGAATGTCGAGTTCGCGCGACAGCACGACCCGTTTGGGAGAGCGGTCTTCAAGACCTGGCAAGCGGCACGTCAATTCCGGATTATCGGCGAGGACTGTCCCCGAGCCAACCAGAATGGCGTCGGCCTGCGCGCGCAAAAGATGTCCAAAGCTGCGCGCTTCGGGCGATGTCACGAAGACCGGCGCGCGTCCCGTCCCGCGCGGCACTTGGCCGTTGCTGTCGAGCGCCAGTTTGAGCGTCACGAACGGACGGCGCTCGGTCACCCGCACGATATGCCCGCGCGTCAGCCAGCGGGCTTCCTCGGCGCCAACACCACGCACAACCTCAACGCCTGCGGCCCTGAGGCGATCCAAACCCCGTCCCGCAACGCGAGGATCTGGATCTTCGATTGCCACAACCGCGCGCGTGATACCGGCGGCAATGATGGCCTCGGCACAGGGGCCGGTTTGACCATGATGCGAGCACGGCTCGAGCGTCACATAGATCGTTGCACCTTTGGCGCGTGCACCAGCTCGTGCAATTGCAATTGTTTCGGCGTGCGGGCGTCCGCCCCTTGCGGTGACGCCGCGCGCGATGACTTCGCCCGTCGCCTCATTGGCGATGACCGCGCCAACGGAAGGGTTGGGTGAAGTTTGCCCGAGACCCCGCCGCGCGATTCCGAGCGCAATCGCCATCATCTCGGTGTCGAATGTGGTGGGGTTAGCAGTCATCGTAGATATACGTACCCCAAATAGTCCCACGTCTGTCCCTCTCCCCGTCCTTTACGGGGAGGGGGTAAGGGTGAGGGGCGGCCTCTTGCGCGGAGCCTGTTTCTGCCCCCGCCCTCTCCCCAATGAGTGCAGAATTGGGGAGAGGGAGCAGCGCTAACGCATCTTCAACATCACCTAACTCTTCCTACCCGGGCCGTCATCATCGCCGCCATCAGCTGCGCCAGCTCTGCGCCGCTCGGGCGCGTCGGAGGCAATCTCGCGCACAACGGCTTGGAAATCCGAGGCATCTCTGAAATCGCGGTAAACGGAGGCGAAGCGGACATAGGCGACGGGGTCTAACTCGCGCAACGCCGCCATCACCAATTCGCCAATTTCAGCCGAGGTAATCTCGTTCTCGCCCGAGCTCTCTAACTGCCTGACGAGGCCCGTCACCAGACGCTCGATGCGTTCGGGTTCAATCGGGCGTTTGCGCAGGGCGATCTCGACCGAGCGCGACAGCTTATCGCGATCGAAAGGCACCTTGCGGCCAGACTTTTTCACAACCGTCAGATCGCGCAACTGCACGCGCTCAAAGGTCGTGAAACGGCCGCCGCAATCGGAGCACACCCGGCGGCGGCGGATCGAGGAATTCTCGTCCGACGGCCGGCTGTCCTTGACCTGGCTGTTCTCGCTCCCGCAAAAGGGGCAACGCATTAGGGGACTCCTGGGCTAGGCGAATGTTTGCAAGATTCTCAAGCCGCAGGATCGGTTAGCCCGGGCAACAATGTCAACGAAAGTTCGAAATATGGAGTGCTGCAATCAAACGCGGCTGTTCACATCGGCGTTCCAGCACACGGATCGCTCGCCAAAACAATAAGCGCCGGAGACTCGGCCCCAGCGCTCCATGTATAGACCGCCGCCGCCAAGGGGGCGAGCCTGTCATAGTGGTGGCGCTATGCCAGCGAACTAGGCGACTTTCCGTCCGCGCCTCGATGCCACCACCGCCTTCGACAAATCATACATGGTTTGCAGGTTCATCCAGAACTCGGGCGACGTGCCAAAGCGATCCGAGAGCCTCAAAGCCGTATCGGCCGTCATGCTGCGCCGCGCCGCCACCATCTCGGTCAGGCGGTTGGCGGGCACGCCGATCTCGGCGGCGAGAGCGCTGGCGCTCACCTTCAGCGGCACCAGAAACTCTTGAGCCAGCACCTTGCCCGGATGCGTGGTGACCCGCCGCGTCTGCCGGATGTCGTCCGCCCTTGCCACTTTAGCCCGGTTGCTCGCGTCTCGCGCCATGGCGCCTGATCCTAAACAAAAAAAAGCGCCAGGGACTCATCCCCGGCACCCTTACATTAGACTAGAACATTTTCGCGCGTTTCAGAAAACCTTTCATCCTGGCCCGAGAAATCGCAGTTATGCGATTTTGGAGAGCCGGGATCCAGACCGTCGCAGCTAATCCTGGGTCCCGGATATTCGCGGTCGCGTTGTCTGCGGCCGCTTCGTCCGGAATGACAACCCTGCCCTTAAGCGTAAATCGGGAAACGGTCGCAGAGTGCGATAGCCTTAGCTTTGACGGCGGCCTCAACCGCGCCGTTGCCGGCTTCGCCGTTTTTCGCCAAGCCGTCCAAGACTTCCGAGATCAAGCGGCCGACTTCCTGGAACTCGGCAACGCCAAACCCGCGCGTCGTGGCAGCGGGCGAGCCCAACCGAATGCCGGACGTGACCATCGGCTTTTCGGGATCGAAAGGAATGCCGTTCTTGTTGCAGGTGATGTGGGCACGCCCCATCGCCTTCTCGGCCAGCGTGCCTGTCAATTTCTTCGGGCGAAGATCAACCAGGATCAAATGCGAATCCGTGCCGCCAGACACAAGCGCGAAGCCGTTCTGCACCAGCACCTCGCCCATGGCGCGGGCGTTGTCCATGACGTTCTTGATGTAGATCTTGAAGTCGGGACGCAAAGCTTCGCCGAAAGCAACGGCCTTGGCGGCAATGACATGCATCAAGGGTCCGCCCTGAATGCCTGGGAAAATGGCGGAATTGAACTTCTTCGCGAGATCTTCCTCGTTCGTCAAAATCATGCCGCCGCGCGGGCCGCGCAAGGTCTTATGCGTCGTGGTGGTGACGACGTGGGCGTGCGGGAACGGATTGGGGTACATGCCGGCCGCGACGAGACCGGCAAAGTGCGCCATGTCGACGAGGAAATATGCGCCAATCTCGTCCGCGATTTTGCGGAACGCCGCAAAGTCGATCTTGCGCGGATAGGCTGAGCCGCCGGCAATGATCAGCTTCGGCTTGTGCTCGCGCGCCAGCTTCGCGACTTCGTCCATGTCGATCAGGTGCGTATCCGGCTTGACCATGTAGTGAACCGGCTTGAACCACTTGCCCGACTGGTTGACCGGCGCGCCGTGGGTCAAGTGACCGCCAGCCGCGAGCGACAATCCAAGGATGGTATCACCCGGCTGCATCAACGCGTTGAAAACGCCTTGGTTGGCTTGCGAACCCGAGTTCGGCTGGACGTTGGCAAAGCCGCAACCAAAGAGCTGCTTGGCGCGGTCGATGGCGAGCTGTTCGGCGATGTCGACGAACTGGCAGCCACCGTAATAACGCTTTCCCGGATAACCTTCGGCATATTTGTTGGTCAGCACCGAACCCGCTGCATCGAGCACAGCCTGCGAGACGATGTTTTCCGATGCGATCAATTCGATCTCGTGCTGCTGACGGCCGAATTCTTTCTGAATGGCACTGAAGACTTCCGGATCGGTCTCCGACAGGTGCGACTTAAAGAAACGCGAATTTTGAGAGGCGTTAGCGGCCGGTGCGGTCGACATGGGTGGTTCCCTCTGGTTTTTGAGAATTTGAGTGACATTGCGCCCACCGGGACGGTGCTCCCGCAGGCGTGCAAACCTGGGACTATAGTATGGGGGAGTTTGGCCGTGCTCAACACCCTTCCGGGTAGCAGCCCCCGCGTGAAAACGGCGCGGTTTTTCTCGTCATTATCGCCAGTTGAGGCGCATAGGTGTCTGACCCGGAGGGTCAGACACCTTTAGAGCCACCTACTCCGCCGCCATTTTCAGGCTGGCTTGCAAAGTCAGCGGGCAGGCTGACCACAGCTCAGACAATACCTCGACAAGATGATCCATGGCGGCATCGGTGTGCAGCGGCGACGGCGTCAGCCGCAAGCGCTCGGTGCCGCGCGGCACGGTCGGATAATTGATCGGCTGAACGTAGATACCGTGATTGTAGAGCATGACATCCGACAAGGCCTTGCAGCGCACCGGGTCGGCAACCAGCACCGGCACGATATGGCTTGGGCCGGAGATCACCGGCAAATCCGCAGCCGCCAGCCGGCGCTTCAAAGTGCAGGCCCGCTCTTGATGGGCATCGCGCTCGACGGTGCTGGTCTTGAGATGACGGATGGAGGCCAGCGCGCCGGCCGCGATCACCGGTGCAAGCGAAGTCGTAAAAATGAATCCCGGCGCATATGAGCGAACGGCATCGCACAGCGTCCGCGAGGCCGCGATATAACCGCCCATGACGCCATAACCCTTGGCTAGCGTGCCATTGATGATGTCGATGCGGTCCATCACGCCATCACGTTCGGCGATGCCGCCGCCGCGCGGGCCGTACATGCCAACCGCGTGGACCTCATCGAGATAGGTCATGGCGTTATATTTTTTGGCGAGATCGCAAATAGCAGCAATGGGAGCAACATGCCCGTCCATCGAATAGACGCTCTCGAAGGCTATGATCTTCGGCGTCGACTTCGGCACCAATTTCAGCTTGGTCTCGAGATCGGCAATGTCGTTGTGCAGGAAAATGTGCTTCGGGCCACGGCCGTTGCGAATGCCGGCGATCATCGAGGCGTGATTCTTCTCATCCGAAAAAATCACGCAGCCGGGCAAGAGGTGCACCAGCGTCGAGAGCGCAGCTTCGTTGGCGACATAGGCCGAGGTGAACAGCAGCGACGCTTCCTTGCCGTGCAGATCCGCGATCTCGGCTTCAAGTTCGACGTGATAGTGGGTGGTGCCCGAAATATTGCGCGTGCCGCCCGAGCCGGCGCCAACCGTGTCGAGCGCTTCATGCATGGCGGCGATGACTTTGGGGTTCTGCCCCATGCCGAGATAATCGTTCGAACACCACACTGTAATCGGGCGTGGCTCGCCACCTGAAAAGACAACGGCATTAGGATAAGCGCCACGACGGCGCTTCAAGTCGGCAAAGACCCGGTAGCGGCCTTCCCGTTTGATGGCGGCCAGGGTTTCGGCAAGCTTTTGCTCGTAATTCATCAAGCGGGTCCACTTCTTCGCCCATTGCCTACAAGGCTATTTCGCCCTTATGGCACCAGCGCAAGGTCTTTTCGAGACCAAAACGTCGGTTAGGGGCGCGACAAATCCTTGCTGCGGCGGCTCACGACCCACCCTTCCCGCGGTTTGACAACGGTTTTCGGCTGGGATTAGTCCCGCAACCTATTCGTGCATCCCAACCCCGCCCAAGATTTTCGCAAAAGCGGGGTTGGGACACCAAATATAAGATGCGTTTGATCGGCTTTATTATTGGCTTCAGCCGTCACGACCAGCTTACGCTGAGCTTCGAGACCGGCCATCAACTCGCCCATCTCCGTCGTGGGTACGCCGATTTTCGTGGCCGCGTTTTGGTGCACCGCAAACATTTCGAAATCCGCAGCAGCGTCAGTAATTCGCCGCGATCGCACCGACGCCGTCTTTTTGATAAAGGTCGCGGCGGAACTGGATGGTGCCGTCCTCGGTCGCCCATGCGGTCAAATAAACAAAGTGCAGAGCCAGCGGTTTCTTGAGACGAAGATCGAGCCGTTCACCCGACTTTTTCATTTGCGCGACCCGGTCGGAATCCCATCCGTCCTGGTCCTTCAGGATCCACCCCGCCAAGTGTTCGATATTCTGGACGCGGATACAGCCTGAGCTGGCGGCGCGGAAGTTGCGCCCGAAGATATTCTCCGACGGGGTGTCGTGCATGTAGACCGAGTGGGCGCTGTCGAAATTGATCTTCAAAAATCCGAGCGGGTTTTCCTTGCCCGGTTGCTGGCTGTAGCGATAGGTGCCGGCCGAAACCTTGGTCCAATCGACCTTGTCCTGCGCGACCTTGCGGCCGGCGCCGTCGTAAGCATCGATATGGAACTTCTCGAGCACGCTCTGGCCCTTGCTCTGCATGTCGCGGCCGCGCGGGATCAGATCTTCCGTTTCGACAGTTGGAGGTATTGTCCACACCGGATTGAAATTGAGGTCAGTTATGGCGGACTTGAGGAGCGGCGTCGGCCGGTCGATCTTGCCGACAACACCGGCATAGCGCGCGAAGATGCGGCCCTCGTCGATGGCTTCAACTTGGGCGGCCGGAATGTTGACGACGACGTACTTCTTGCTGACTAAGTTTGAGAGGTCTGTCAGGCGCCCGATATTCATCTTGAGCTGAGCGAGCCGCGCGGTGGCGGGAACGTTGAGAGCCGCGATGGTGCGTTTATCAGCAATGCCGGTCGGCGTCAGGCCATTGGTCGCCTGATAGCGCCTGACCGCTTTCTCGAGGCCATAGTCGTAAAAGCCCGAGCCGTTGTCTTCCTCTTTCAGTTCGCCCGAAATAGCCACCCGGGTCCGCAACAGCTTGACGGCAGGCTCATTGGCGCCCGCTTGCAGGGCGGCTTCCGGGATCGGCGCCCAACCGCCTTTGGCCACGATATCAACGTAGCGCTGAATGGCGGCCTTGGTCGGCTCGATATTGGACTTGGAAATGGTCGCGAAGCCTTTCGGCGGGTTGATCTCCCATTCCTTGATGTATTCGCGATCCGTGGTTGATGAGCCGCTGTTGGGGCCGAAGATATTGAACAAGGCGGTGTCTTGAGCCTGGGCGCCTGAAGCGGCCATCGCGACCAGAGCCGAGATGGGCAGGCTTGCTAACAGCAACCTGGCCCGGTTGAGCGAACGGCGTTTGAAGATGTGCGGCATTCGCAAGGGTGGCTCCCCAAGGATTGATGCGTTACGGCGTGATCGCGCTAACGGCGACGAATCTCGAAAAGCCCGATACTCGTATAGAGCTCAACGAAAATCGTTAACGAAAGGTTGCGAGGCAAGATTTGCCGGCGGCAAGCCTTGTGACACGATCTTATCCAGTTAGTAGTACGTGCGCCGCCACCAACCGGCGAGCCCCGTTTATGGGCGCTGAGCAGTTTTTTTTGCACCGCGGTCGCCCGGCCACAGGCCTAAAACCGCAGCGCTGCCTCAACATCTTGCTGAAGCTTGATATTTGAACGCAAAAGGGCCGCCCAGTCGCCTGGACAGCCCCTTTTGTTCCGCATCCCCCCTCCCCCGAGCTTCGACGCGGTATCCTTTTGTCGTGGATCGTCTTGGCCTGAATTACAGGCGGTAGCGGATCTGATCCGACCAGAAGCGCTCAAGACGAACGAGAGCCTTGTTCAAGCCCTTGACGTCGTCGCCCGAGATTTCGCCGACCGACTGAACCGAACCGAGCTGACGGTGATACAGGCTCTGGACGATATCGCTAGCTTCGATGCCCTTATCGGTCAAACTGACGCGGACCGAGCGGCGGTCTGTGTCGGAGCGCTTGTAGTGGATGTAGCCCATGTCGACGAGCTTCTTGAGGTTGTACGAAACGTTCGACCCCAAGTAATAACCGCGGGTTTTCAATTCGCCGGCGGTCAACTCACTCTCCCCGATGTTATAGAGAAGCAGCGCTTGCACGCTGTTGAGTTCGGCGCCGCCCTGGCGATCGAACTCGTCCTTGATGACATCGAGAAGAAGACGGTGAAGGCGTTCGATCAAACGCAACGCCTGAAGATATTCCGACCGGAAGGTTTCATCCTGGACGGGAGCGCGGTGACGCGCAACATCGATTGCAACACTCATAACCCTGCCTCTTATACTAGCCTGTTTGACGCTTCCCGTTTATTCCGGGTTGCGCAAAAGGTAACAGGGATGAATAAAGGGCGACTAAATAGATATAGTAAAAGAATAGTAACAGGGGGTCCAAAAAACGCTTTTTTAGGAACAATTTGAGTCAAACAATTGCCATGCTTAATGCCAATAAACTCTATTGCCTCTAATTTTATCGGGCCACTAAAACTTATGTTTAGAGATCCTGATAATTGATTGTTGCGTGCGTCAAAACCGGTCGAAATCTCTCGTCGTCAGCCCGCCGTCTCAGCCGCTGTGTTTCTTGTCCAGCTTAAGCCCGCATTTTTCCATCGGCAGCGCTGTCGTCAGCCAGCCGTCTTTGCTGACCGTAACCACGTAGCGGCGGCAATCGGCTGCGGCACCTGGAACGAAGTGGACCTGAAACAGCGCGAGATCGGCCTTTTTCTGACGCGGCCAGACATAGGCGTCATCATCGGCTGTTTCCGCGAGTGCCGTTTTAATCGCGACCCCTGCATTCTTGTAGTCAGCTGCCGACAATTTCGCCAACAACGCTTTCGACAAATCCGGGTGCAGTCCAACAGCCAAGGCTTTGACTTGGTAAGGGTCGGCGGGATCGGCCTTGGCTGGCGGTAGTGGCGGCGCTGGCGTTTCCTCGATCGACTTGGCCGCGGGCGGAAGCGCCGCTTCTGTCACGGGTACGGTCGCGGCCGCCGCGGTTTGGGATTCGGGCTGCGCAGCGCTCGAGGACAGGTGTTGCGTGCTCCCATCTGCATCTTGAGCAGCTGAATCTTCGGCAGAGACGGCCTCAGATTTCGCCGGCGGCTCGCCACGACCGGCCGCGTTTGCATTCGCTGACGCTGGCGCAGCGTGTCCGGCCTGTGTCGCTGCAATCTGTCCAAGATATTGGTAGGCGTCCGCCGCCGCCGCCATCACCCACGTCCGCCGCGCTTCATCGCGAAGCAGCGCCCAACTGCCACCGATCACAATCGCCATGAAGAACCAGCGCCGCAGCCGGGCCTTGGCGTACGAGTGCGAGTACGACGAGCCAATACGGTCACCGGCCGTTAGAGGGGCATCAAAGCCCTCGTCACTGATCTCGTCATTGAAATAGTTTTGGTTCGGATCGAACGTGCGATGAGACGCATAAGCCGCCGTTGGAGTCCAGGTTGGAGCACTCATGATCGACCCCCGTCGATGCTGACTTACGCAATTTACAAGCTCCCGCTGCGCTCAAGTGTCAGTACTTACCGGGCAGAATAAAGGCGCGGCGCAGCGCGGAGGATTTGGCTTTGGTTAATGCCTCCTTGACGATAACCAACCGATGTCCCGGCAGTGATGACACCGTAAGTGGGGGTTAGACCCTGGCCGCTTGCATCTCTTGCCGCGTAGGCAGATTGAGCTCTTGCTCGTCAAGCGGGGCAAAATACTTAGCGACCATCTCCGGCGTAACGTCAGCAAGAGATGCTGGCTGCCAGCGCGGTTGGGCGTCTTTATCGATCAGGGCTGCACGCACACCTTCGCAGAAATCAGCGGCTTCCAGACAGCGGCATGCGAGGCGATAATCCTGGGTTAGGCAGGCCCTCAGATCGAGCGTACGGCATAAACGAATGTGCCGATCGGTAATGCGCAACGATATCGGCGAACGTTTTTGGAGATCGACGAGCGTTGCGTCCGCCCAGGATTTCTGAAGGCTCGGCGCCGTCTTCAAACGTTTGATGATTTCGTCCAAAGATCCGGCCGAGAAAAACGCTTCGATCAAGTTCTTCTCATCCTGCAAAGGACCCGGGCCATGCGGCTCGTGTAATCGGTCGAGCAATGTGTCAATGGGTTGCGCGTCAGCCAGTGCGGCTAAGATCTCCTCAAAGCGGGAACCCGAAATGCAATGCGTCGCCAGTCTGAGCCAATGGCCATCGCGACGGTCAAAGGCGCGGCCCGTGAGTCCGAGATAAAGGCCGATCGGCCACGGCATGCGCGCGAATATGTGACCCATTCCGACATCGGGAAATAATCCAATCGCGGTTTCCGGCATCGCGAATTTGTAATTCTCACCCGCAACCCGGTGGGTATTGAATGAGGAAAGTCCTGCGCCCGATCCCATGCAAATTCCGTTGATCAACGACATGGTCGGCTTGGAAAAACAATCGAGCAGCCAATCCAGCCGGTATTCGTCGGCGAAATAACGCTTAGCTTTGACCAAGTCTCTTTGCTGTTCAACCACAACCGCACGCACATCTCCGCCTGCGCAGAACGCTTTGGGGCTCGACGACATCAGCACCACGACGTAGACGTCGGGATCGCGAGCAATGCGCGGGATCTCGGTTGCCAAGGCCTGCCGCATGTCGTCATCGAAGGCATTCAGCACCGTCGGCCGGTTGAGCATGAACTTCATGATCGAGCCGTGTCGAATGATCTCGACTTTTGGGGCGGGGGTCGCGCTTGGCGAGGACACGGCAAGTCCTGGGGGCGGGGCGGGGTTTGTCATCAATGTCCGGTCTAAACGTTATCCTCAGCCATGCAGCTGTTGTGGGCTAAAGCCCGCTCCGGCGCCACAATTTAGAGCTATACACCCCGCAAATTCGGCTGCAAAGTCGAGGATCTGATTCGGTCAGTACGGAGTTGTGTAACTGTCAAGGATGGAGTCGGGGCCATCCACAGGAGAAACTTTCGGGGGAGCTTCGCGGCACATGCGAAAGGCTCAGTGTGTATTTGCGTTTTCAGTCGCGGCCCTGGCCGTCAGCACCATACCTGCGATGTCCGGCACGCGCGCCGGCCGTTGGACACCGGATTTACCTGCGAGCGTTGCCGCGAAAGCCTCGCCATTAACGAACGCCACGGTTCAACCTGCTCCGCCCCAAGCTTCGTCTAAAGATGCCGCCGGCGCTGATAAAGACAACGACAAAACACAAGACGCCGGCGACGGGCCCGCCGCCACAGAGGACAAACCGGCAACGCCTGTAACTTGGTCACCGTCTGAAATCGCCGATGCCCAAGCGCGTTGCGCCGTTATCCTGAAACGCATCCAGGCTGTTTCCATTGCCCACGCGCCGATCCGCGAAGGCGCTTGCGGAGCGCCAGCCCCCATCGAACTCGTCAGCATCGGAAAAAATCCGGAGGTCGTGCTCTCCCCGACCGCAATCGTTACCTGCGAAATGGCGGAGGGACTTTATACCTGGATGAAGGGCGACGTGCAGCCACTCGCCAAGCAGCACTTGGGTGCCGACGTCATCAAAATTGAAACCATGAGCGACTACGCGTGCCGCAACGCCTATGGCCGCAAGGGCAACAAACTGAGCGAGCACGGCCGCGCCAACGCCCTCGACATTCGCGGATTCGTGACCGCGACCGCCAAAACCGCCTACGTTCTCGAAAACTGGGGCAAACCCCAGCGCGAGATCAACGCCGAGATCGCCGCCGCCAAGGCTGCCGAAGAAAAGCGCGTCGCTACTATTCAAGCTGCGGAGAAAGCCGCGCAAGCCAATCAGCAGACCGCCAAGGCCGGATCGAAACCGGCGGCCGCGACACCGCCTTCGTCAACGGCCTCTGCCCAAGGCGCGCCTGCCGCCGGCATTGCCAAAAGTTCCGTTGTCGCTGGAACGCCGCGCCTGACCGTGACTTTGCCAGGCGCGCAAACGCCGGCCGCACTCTCCCTCGCTCCTGATAAGCTTGGCGGCCCGAAGCCAAAGCCACCAGCCTTCCAACCACAAGACTTTCTTCGTGCCGTGCACGCCAGCGCCTGCCGGATCTTTGGCACGACGCTTGGCCCGGAGGCCAACGCCGACCACCGCAATCATTTGCACATCGATATGGCCGAGCGCAAAGCCACCAAGATTTGCGACTGATCACACAGGCCCGGAGATTTGCTAACCGCGCTCGGAGACCCGCCTTGTCAGCGCTATGAAAACGAGGGCATGGTGGGGTGGATCGTCACCCCGGAACACCCCGATGTCCTCCCGCAAATCGCCACCCCCAAAATTCGCGGCAAGCGCCGCCGGCTTTCCCGCCACCCGCATGCGCCGCAACCGTAAAACCGCTTGGTCGCGCAGCTTGGTCGCAGAAAACGTGCTTTCACCCGCCGATCTGATCTGGCCGCTATTCATTATCGAGGGCACAGCCAAACGAACCGCTGTCGCATCGATGCAGGGCGTTGATCGCCTCAGCGTCGATCTGGCGGTCGAAGCCGCCCATGAGGCCGCCGAACTCGGCATTCCGGCCCTGGCGTTGTTTCCCTATACCGATCCACAATTGCGAACCGAGGATGCGCGCGAGGCCTTCAACCCCGACAATCTAGTCTGCCGTGCGACCCGCGCCATCAAAAAGACCGGCCTCGACATCGGAATCGTTCTGGACGTCGCGCTCGACCCCTACACCTCTCACGGCCACGATGGACTGATGATAGACGACCAAATCGTCAACGACGAAACTCTAGTCGCGCTGGTCAAACAATCGCTGGTACAAGCGGATGCCGGCGCCGATATTTTGGCTCCCTCCGATATGATGGATGGGCGCATCGGCGCTATCCGTGCGGCGCTTGAAGCGGCCGGGCACGGCAACGTGCAATTGATGTCCTACGCCGCCAAATACGCCAGCGCTTTTTATGGCCCATTCCGGGATGCAGTCGGCTCGTCCGGGTTCTTGAAAGGCGACAAGCGTACCTACCAGATGGATCCCGCCAATTCCGACGAAAGCTTGCGCGAGGTCGCGCTCGATATCGCGGAAGGTGCCGACATGGTGATGGTGAAGCCCGGCATGCCGTATCTCGACATCGTACGCCGGGTGTCGGAGACTTTCCAAATCCCGGTTTTCGCCTATCAAGTTTCGGGCGAGTACGCGATGATCAACGCGGCAGCCGCAACAGGCGCGCTCGACCGCGATCGCGCCATGATGGAAAGCTTGCTCGCATTTAAACGCGCGGGTGCGGCCGGCATTTTGACCTACTTCGCGCCCAAAGCCGCGCGGCTCCTTATAACCTCTTAAGCCCCGCATCAAGTCCGCGCGCCGTCTCGCCGCCCATGCGCGGCCGTGCAAAGCGTGTTCGCGGTGCTGCACCGGCTGATTGCGTTGCAACACGAAGCATCGATTGCATTGCGGAGTGAGCGGACGCATGTCAGAATTCATTCGTTTACGGCACCTTTATTTTAAGTGCGCACTTAATTTTCAGTCAGTCGTTCGGGGTGGGCTGCCAGATGGATACTGCTCAACGGGAAAAAATCAACGTCGTTGTCATTCACGGTGTTGGCGAAACGGAGCCTGGCTGGATCGATCAGTGGCTGGTTCCGCATTTGGAAAAGTGGCGAGCGTTCGACAGCGTCACGAAGCCCGAAAGCGCCGCCAAAGCCAAACCCCAGCAAATCGAAAACAAATTTGTTTTCGTGGCTCACGCTTACGATATGCGCCCAGTCGCTGTCGTGCTCGAGGACGACGAGGTCTTCAAGAACTTCTGCGACGTCGCCTTCATGAATTATTGCCGCGAACAATTCGCGACCAAGGCTCTGCGCGCCGCCAAGCGCGATGAACTTCAAAATGAGATCACGCAGGCGTTCTCGAGCAAGTTCGCCAGCGCCTCAGCCAACGAGTGGCTGCAAAAGCTGCAATTTCGCGGCGTCCCGAGCACCATCGCGTTCGAACCCGAAAGTATTGTCCGGCGCGTTCGCGATCCGGAAGACAGTGTCGAGATGAGCACCTGGACCTCGTTCACGCGGCGCTGTTCGCTGGACGACCGCAATGTCAGCGTCACCGAGTTGTATTGGGCCGATCTTTCCAAGGTCGGCTACACGATTACCGAGCGCTTTTCAGCGCTGCTGCAATTGTTCCTCGAAGCTCCCGACGTCCTCGGCCGCACCTTTCTATCGGACAGCCGCTCAGGCCTAAGCGCGCTGGTGCGCCGGATTATGCTGACCGCCAACTGGGTCATGCGCTGGCCGATCAGTGGGCTTCATACCGCGATCTTCGTTGCAGCTTTCGCCGCTATCGTTCTCCAACAAACCCATCATCAAGCGTGGCTGCCGCAAACCGTCGCCGGCGCGCTGGCCTTCGTCGCAGTCACCGGCTACCAGCTGTCGCGCAAATTCCTGCACGGGAAAATCGGCTTGTCGGATCTAAGCCTCTCGGCATCCGTTCATGCCGTTCTGCTCCTCGGCGTATTGGCGCTTTCCTCGCGCCTGGCGTCGCCGGCGGCATTGGCGAGCCCGGAATTGTATCTGACGTTTGCAGTGACGATCATCTTGATCGCCTGGCTGTGCTGGACCATGCTGATCGCGCTCGCCATTGTCTTGTTGGCGGCGCTGGCGTTTCAGAAACTCGTCTGGCGGCTGCTTTTGAACCGGCGCACCGGACCGCCGATTGTCCGCCCCGCTGCCGCTATCGGCATCAGCATTCTAACCGGAAATTTCTGGAAATTCGTGCTCGCAACCCTTGGCCTTTTCATCATCAGCACGTTGGTTGGCGGCTCGGCAGGCGCGGTGCCGTCATGTACGGCCGAAGAATTGAAGGAATTGCCGGCCGCGATGAGCGCGGGCACCTACCAGCCTTGCATGCTGTCGTTCGCCAAGAACCAATTGAAAGATGTCGTCGCGCTGAATGGCTTGGCTCTGGCCCTCATCGCGCTTGCAGCCGGCATCGTGGTGTTTGTTCGATTGGCCATGAAAAAAATATACCGAGCCCGCGCCGAGGCCGGCACGTTACGGCTGCCGCGCCTCATCGCCAGTCCGCTCATCATCCTGACGTTGTTCGCAACCGCCTTGACCAACGCTTATGTGTTCTACATTCACCCGGCACTTGACAGCACAGCAGACGCCCACGTCCGCTACAGCATCCGCCAACTTTTCCGCTCGAATTATCTCGAACAGATCGGCACCGGCGCACTCGGGCTGATCCTGTTCTATTTTCTCATGGTCAACCTGCTCGAAAAATCCAACGGCGTCATTCATATCGGCCGCGACCTCGTCGATCACCAATACGATCCGAAGGACTTATCGCTCGCGATGTGGATCGACAGAGGCATCGACAGCTTGAAAACCATGTTGTTCAAGCTTGTACCCGCCGGCACCGCTGCGCGATTGCAGCCCGCTGATGACGGCAACGCGGTGAGCAGATTCCGGCGCCGCCAACGCATTCAGCGCCGCCTCGAAGCCTTGATCGACGAAGTCATCGCCGGCGAAAAGAGCGACCGGCTGATCTTCGCGGCGCACAGTCAGGGCACGGTCATTATGTACGACTACCTGACCAACCACGATGGCCTGATCTCGCTGTCGCACTCCGCCGTCTACACCGATCCCATTACGACCAGCATCGACGTACTGACGCTTGGCTCGCCCTTGAAGCATATCTACCGCTACTACTATCCAGGTTATGACGAGCCCGGCACCCACCAAGTCGAGCATCCGCCTTTGATGTCGAAAGTTCGGAGCTGGACCAACATGTTTCGCATCGACGATCCGATCGGCCAGGACGTCGATCTGCACGACGGCATCGTCAACATCGGCATCGGACCCGGCGGCCATACCGACTATTGGAAGGAACACGTGGTCTGCCAGAAGATCTGGGACATGATCGTCAGTCCACCGGCCACCGCCGTCACCGCCGCGCCCGCCGCCAGCGTCGCAGCTTGAAACCTTTCTCCCCGGGAGAAGGACGTGATCGGCGACTTTCCTCTCCCTTGGGAGAGGATGTCCCGTCATGCGGAGCGTCGCTCCGCGATGCGGGACAGGTGAGGGGGCTTTGACTTGTCGTGATGTGTCAGTTTGATTGATAGAAGCAACAGCCCCCTCATCCGCACTTCGGGCGCCTTCTCCCAAGGTAGGAGGTGAACGCGGATACTATCGCCTTGGATGGCGGCGGACGTTCTCGGACGGAGCAGCTGGTTCGTTGGGGCTAGGCTTGGCACCAGCCGCGCCTGCGGTCGCCGTAGCTGGTTTACCGGCAACCTCCGGCGCTTTTTGCGCCGTTGTTTTCAGCGGCTTTTGGCATTCCGTCAGCCAGACGTCGAACGTCGGATGCTCGACGCCGTAAAGACCCGGGCTTTCGGCAAACATCCAGCCGGTGAAGATACGTTTTTCGTTGCCGTCGAGTTGAACCTCGTTGACTTCAACGAAAGTCGTCGTTTTCGGCATTTCGTCGGGTGGACGCGAATAGCAGGCGCGCGGCGTCACCTTGAGGGCGCCGAAGGTTTTGGATTCACCCAGCGCCACTTCAAACTTTGAGATCCGGGCCGTCACCTTGTCGAGCGCCGAAAAAATCGCGACGCCGTTTTCGATGCGCTCGGCGTTTGCGGATTTTGCAACCAACGAAAGACTGGCAACTAAAACAGCCAGCAGCCTCGTTCGTCCAAGAGATGTTGCACAATGTGCCAAAGTTGCGATCAAAGCCTAGTCATTCCACGCGAGAGGTGCCCGTACCCATGCATTGGTCTCATCCATTCCACGGCAAAGTTGGCTGAAGCAAGGCCCAAGGGCTGGGCAGTTAAGTGTTTCAATGGGCTAGCGTATGCTGACCCGGCTGCCCGCGTCCGCCCTACTCCGGCTTCCAAGGCTTGTAGTCGCCAGAGAATTTCGGCCGCTGCGCGGTCCCAGTAATCGAACCTTGCGGGCGATAGGCCCGCGCGGATCCCGTCCAATTCATTTCATGGGCCTTCTGCCAGGGTTGCGCCTGGTAGGTCTCGTCGGTCGGCAACGCGTCAACGGTGTGATGCAGCCAGCCATGCCAGTCCGGCGGCACTTGGGAGGGTTCGGAAAGATCCTTATAGATAACCCAGCGTGCTGGAACGCCGAGCGGGCCGACGCCGCTCTTTTGCAAGAAGTATCGGTTGCCGAAGGCGTCGCTGCCAACCTGCCGGCCTCGGCGCCACGTGAATAAACGGGTGCCCCAGGTGTTGCCGCCCCACCACGAGAAGATTTCTCCCAACATTCCCATAGCTGTTTGGCCTCGCCCTGCAGAATTTCCAAGGTTCCGGCTTAGCCGCTTCGTGCGCGCTCTGTCCAGTCGGTCACAGAGCGAGGCGGCTGAGCAACACCACGACCGCGGAATCGCATTAGGCTGATCCCATCGGCCGGCGCTCGAGCTGCAAATTCAGCCTTTGCACAGCTCTCAAATTCAAGCGCGGCGCTCTGAAGCCCGTAAAATGGGCGTTCTTTGAGATTATCCCCCCAGGTTACCAACACCCCCATATCTTGCGTCGGTTGCCGCTGCCACCACAATATATAGATCGGAGTTAGTGACGGACGGGTCGAATCGTCCTAGCTTGCTTTGACGATGGCGAGATTGAGATGGGCACAAAAACGCTGATCCTCCAATCGCTGCCATCGGAACGGTCCCGGCAGCGTGTTGACAGACCGGTGCAGCATTCGCGGCTGTAGCGTTGGGGTCGTGTCTTTCGGAGCCATTTGGCTTCTCGTTGAAGATGTTTTGGGTGGCCGTGTCAGCTCTCGTTGAGAGTTTCGAACGCGGTGAGGGGATGCGGCGCTTTTCAAAAGCCGTCGCAGACTGAGAGCGTTTGCGTGCCTCGTTTCGTCATCAAGTCCGTTGGCGTTGTGTTGGTTCTGTTGCGTTTGCGTCGAAGTCAAAACGTCAAGAACAGTTGGTCTCGTCATCCGGAAACAGGGCCGGGCGGCAGGCTTAAATAACAACAATTCGAACGCACGATCTGGTTTTTGCTTACGCGCGTTCCCGACAGACACCGGGGGCACGACTTATGAAGATTACGCGGCGCTTTACTGAAGCTGGAAAATCACCTTACGCAGCAATCCCTTTTCGCAAGGCCACGTCCGAAATCAAGAATCCCGACGGGTCGGTGGTTTTCCGCTTAGAAAGCTTCGAGGTTCCCGAGCATTGGAGCCAAGTCGCGGCTGACATTCTGGCGCAGAAGTATTTCCGCAAGGCCGGCGTCGCCCGCAAACTCAAGAAATTCGAAGAGACGCAAGTCCCGTCGTGGCTTTGGCGCTCGATTCCCGACGAAGCCGCCCTCGCCGGTCTGCCTGACAAAGACCGCACCGGTGGCGAGACCGACGCCCGCGAAGTTTTCGATCGCCTCGCTGGAACCTGGACCTATTGGGGCTGGAAGGGCGGCTACTTCACGACCGAGGACGACGCCCGCGCCTTCTTCGACGAACACCGCTTCATGCTGGCCAATCAGATGGCCGCGCCGAATTCCCCGCAATGGTTCAACACTGGCCTGCACTGGGCCTATGGCATCGACGGCCCCGGCCAGGGTCATATGTATGTCGATCACCAGACCGGCGAACTGACCCACTCGACCTCGGCTTACGAACACCCGCAACCGCACGCTTGCTTCATCCAATCGGTCGCCGACGATCTGGTCGGCGACGGCGGCATCATGGATTTGTGGGTGCGCGAAGCCCGCCTCTTCAAGTACGGCTCCGGCACGGGCTCGAATTTTTCCTCGCTCCGCGGCGCCAATGAGAAACTGTCGGGCGGCGGACGCTCGTCGGGTCTGATGAGCTTCTTGAAGATCGGCGACCGCGCGGCCGGCGCCATCAAATCGGGCGGCACCACGCGGCGCGCCGCCAAGATGGTCGTCGTCGACGTCGATCATCCCGACATCGAAGAGTACATCACCTGGAAGGTCCGCGAGGAGCAGAAGGTTGCAGCCCTCGTCACCGGCTCCAAGATTTGCCAGAAGCGCCTGAAGGCCGTGATGAAGGCCTGCATTAACTGCGAGGGCGAGGAGGTCCTGCCGAAGGCGGGCCAGGATGAACGTTGCTACGACCCGCTGAAAAATCCAAAGCTTAAGCTGGCGATCCGGGAAGCCAAGCGCGATGGCGTACCGCAGAACTACACCCTGCGGGTCATCCAGTTCGCCAAGCAGGGCTACACCGACATGGTGTTCGACACCTACGACACCGATTGGGATAGCGAAGCCTACTTGACGGTCGCCGGTCAGAACTCCAACAACTCGGTGCGCGTCACCGATGACTTCCTCAACGCTGTCGGCAACGATTCCGATTGGCGGTTGAAAGCCCGTCTCGGCGGCAAGGTCACGAAGACGCTGAAAGCCCGCGATCTTTGGGAACAAATCGGTTTTGCGGCCTGGGCCTCGGCCGATCCCGGCATCCAGTTTCACACCACCATCAACGACTGGCACACCTGCCCGCAGTCGGGGCCGATCCGCGCCTCCAACCCGTGCTCCGAATACATGTTCCTCGACGACACCGCCTGCAATCTGGCGTCGCTCAATCTAATGCGGTTCCGCAATGACGATGCGTCGTTCGATTGCGGCGCCTTCGAGCATGCCTGCCGGTTGTGGACCATCGTGCTCGAAATCTCGGTGCTGATGGCGCAGTTTCCGTCGCGCCAGATCGCGGAA
>JANLYX010000047.1:0-2112 GCA_031365865.1 Hyphomicrobium sp.
TTCCTAACGATGGCTTAGCTCGAAGGTGTTGTGCGTTCTCTTTGGGGCGGAGAGCAAATGGAACGCGGACGAAGGCACGAGAGGAACGGTCATGCGGGTTCTACTTATTGAAGACGACAGCGCGACAGCGCAGAGCATCGAACTGATGCTTCAGTCGGAAGGTTTTAACGTTTACACGACCGATCTTGGCGAAGAGGGTGTCGATCTCGGAAAGCTGTACGATTACGATATTATCCTCCTGGATCTCAATCTGCCAGACATGAGCGGATATGAAGTCTTGAAAACGCTTCGGGTCTCGAAAGTTTCGACACCCATTCTGATCCTGTCAGGATTGGCCGGCATCGACGACAAGGTCCGCGGTTTGGGCTTTGGCGCCGACGACTACATGACTAAGCCGTTCCACAAGGACGAGCTGGTCGCCCGTATCCAGGCGATCGTGCGCCGTTCCAAGGGACATGCTCAGTCGGTCATCGAAACTGGTGATCTGCGCGTCAACCTCGACACCAAGACCGTCGATGTCAACGGCGCGCGCGTCCATCTGACGGGCAAAGAATACCAGATGCTCGAGCTCCTATCGCTGCGCAAAGGCACGACCTTGACCAAGGAAATGTTCCTCAACCACCTTTACGGCGGTATGGACGAGCCTGAACTCAAGATCATCGACGTGTTTATCTGCAAACTTCGCAAGAAGCTGCAGGCGGCAACCGGCGGCAAGCACTACATCGAAACGGTCTGGGGACGCGGCTACGTGCTGCGCGATCCGGGCGATGAAGGCATCGCGGCGGCTTAGGGCTGACGCGGACACTTTCTAATCAAACCTGACTTTCAAAAAGGGACCCGAGCAATCGGGCCCCTTTTTTTATTTTCCGCGCCTTATGCTTTGGCAATCGCGTTACAACGGTCGCCACAGCAACCTGAAGTCGTTTCATGACAACCCACGCCGCAAACTTCGTGCAGGCCATGACTTGGGACGACGTTCGGCGCCGGTTGGCGGGCGGGGCGGCGGCGATTTTGCCGGTGGGTGCGGGTGCCAAGCAGCACGGGTTTCAGCTGCCGATGAATACCGACCAGATCCAGGCCGAGTGGTTTGCGGCCAAAATCGCCGCCGAGTTCAATGCGATCGTGTGGCCAACCCTCACATATGGCTTTTATCCAGCTTTCACGGCCTACGCTGGCAGCGCGAGTTTGGGCGAGGCGGCATTCGAATCACTGGTGTGCGACGTCGTTCGAGGCGTCGCGCAGTATAAACCGCGTGCGATTTTCGTGCTCAACACCGGCATCAGCACGATTGAGCCCATCGACAGGGCGCTCGCCAACGCGCAACCGCGTTGCCCGGCACATCATTTAAAAATATATTCGGGTGAATATTATCGCGCGGCGCACGCCAGGCTGTGCCGGCAGCCCCACGGCAGCCACGCCGATGAAGCAGAAACCTCGATCATGCTGGCCATAGCGCCCGAGCTTGTCGATATGAGCCGCGCTCAGGCGTCGCCAAATTTGGCAAGCCGGCCAGAGCCCGGGCCATTGACGCCGTTTGACGATCGATCGCCGAACTATTCGCCAAGTGGCAGCTTCGGCGACCCGACGCTTGCCACCGCACACAAGGGGCAGGAGCTTACCGCCGCCATTATAATGGACCTTCGTGCGGCGCTACCGGCAGCGCGGCCAAGCTAACAGGGCCCCCGAGAACGCTCGGGGACCCCTTAAAATCGTGTGTTCGATCAAAACTTGTAGGCAATGCCGATGCGCAATTGGTGCAACTCGTTTTCCATTTCCGCGCGGTTGCCGTCGCGGTTGAACATCGTCGTTGTGCCGAAATTGGCATATTGGTATTCAGCGCGCCCTACCCAGTGATCGCTGAAGGCATATTCGAGGCCGGCGCCGAGTGCCAATCCAGCTTGCCAATCGTTATCGAGCACGATTTGCTCGCCAGCATTTCTCCCTTTTTGAATATCGTTGGTAATGCTGCCGAATGCGACGCCGGCGGTGCCGAATACCATCATACGGTCATAGACGTATCCCAAACGGCCGCGGACTGAGCCGAACGTATCGATGCGGGCCAGGGACGTATCGTTGTCGAAAACGTCGTTGGTTTCTTCAGCGTTGGAGGCG
>JANLYX010000051.1:0-1589 GCA_031365865.1 Hyphomicrobium sp.
CCAGCTTGGCGTTGACGCCGACCTTGGCCAGATCCGCCTGCATCATTTCGGCGATGCGCTTGGCATTCGGATTGTACGGACGCTGTACCGGCATGTACCAGAGATCGATCTCAAGCGGCGCCGTCACGCCGGCCTTGGCCAGCATGTCTTTCGCCTTCGCGGCATCGTAGGCATAATCCTTGACCGCGTCGTTATAACTCCACAGCGTCGGTGGGATCATGTTCTTCGCGGCTTGCCCGGCACCGAGATAAACGTCGCGGATGATCGCCGCTTTGTCGATCGCGATGTTCAGCGCCTGTCGCACCTCTTTCTTATCGAACGGCGGCTTCTGCACGTTGAACGCCCAGTAGGCGATATTCAGCCCCGGCGCGTTGATCACCTTCAACGACGCATCTTTCTGCATCTCGGCGATGTCGGCCGGACGCGGCGCGATCATGAAGTGGCACTCGCCGGCCTTCACTTTCGAGTAGCGCGCCGTTGGATCGGGCGTGATCGCATAGACGAGATCGTCGACCTTGGCCTTCTCGCCCCAGTAATCCGGGTTCGCCTTGAAGCGGATCACTGCATCCTTCTGGTAGGTGACGAACGAGAACGGGCCGGTGCCGATGGGTTGTTGATCCATCTGTTCGGGCTTGCCGGCCTTGCTCAACTGTTCGGCATATTCCGCCGAGTGGATGGAGGCAAAATCCATTGCCAGATTGGCCAGGATCGGCGCGTTGGGCTCCTTCAGCTTCATGACCACCGTGTAGTCGTCGGTCTTGGTCAGGCTTTCGAGCAGCTTCGGCATATCCATGTCGGCGAAGTAGTCGTACTTGCCGCCGGACACTTTGGCGTAGGGGTGCTCGGCCTTCCACATCCGCTCGAACGTCCAGAGAATGTCGTCGGCATTGAAATCGCGCGTTGGCTTGAACGTCGCGCTCGCGTGAAACTTCACGCCCTTGCGCAGTTTGAACGTAAACGTTTTGCCGTCGTCGCCGACGATCCAGCTTTCCGCAAGGCCCGGCACAACCTTGGTGCTGCCACGCTCGAAAATAACGAGCTGGTCATAGACCGGGCGCGCCGCATCGAAACTTGTGCCGGTGGTATTGATCGCCGGCGTAAAGTTCTCCGGGCTTCCTTCAGAGCAATAGACCAGTGTTTTTGCCATGGCGGGTAGCGCCCCGGCAAACAACGCAATCAGCCCGGCAGCATAGAGCCGCCCCGACTTCAGACGCATGGTGTTTCTCCCTTACGACATCGATGGTCACCCTTCGGGCGGCCCTGACGATAAGGTACGCGCGTTTTGGGCGAACTGGCAAACTGTATAAGGCCCCTCACGGCGTGCTGGATGCGGAATGCGCCACTCCGGCCAAGCACCCGCCACAATCTAACGCCGCTTGGCACCCTCCAGCCCCGCCATCAGGGCCGCCGACATGGTCGGGATCACCATCTCGAACGTCTCGCGGATTACCGCGTAGTCGTAGTAGCCCATGCGCGCAATCGGCGCGATCTTGGCGATATCGAGTTTACCCGACGGCAGCACCACGTCGTCGCGAATGTGGATCTGCACCACCTCGCCGAACACCACGTCGACCGTGCCCATGGCGCCG
>JANLYX010000072.1:0-9646 GCA_031365865.1 Hyphomicrobium sp.
TGATCCTCCCATGCAATCCAGCGCCGGCCATGATCGGTCTCGGTCAAGGCCGCATACGTCAGGCTGTTGCCATTACCCTTCGTCAACGCAGGCGGCTTGCCGCCGTCCACAATGACCGGCTCGAACGTCTGTCCCAACACGCTGGAAGCAGCGAGGCCAAATACCCTGCAAAATGATCTATTCACGAAGACGAGCTGTCGCTCGCTATTTCGCCGGACAATCATTTCTTGTTGGGTATCGAGAAGATCCCGGTAGCGGGCTTCATTTTCCGAGAGTTGCCAATGCGCGTCCTGAAGGCGCTCCATCTCGTGAGCGGCAGTATCGGTGCCGTTTGTGTTCGTGACGGCGGGTGGCGCCGGCAGCAGCGAAAAATGCATAGCGAACAAGCCCGCGGCGAGCCCGCCGAGAAGCAGGCAATGGGCAAACGAAATTGGGGCTTGCAGCAGTATCAGTCCGGCAAGCATCAGGATGAGACTTGTCAGTGCCAAAACATGGAGTGCGGCACGCCTCGGCAGTGCCGGCTGAATTGACACGAACTGTGCCGAATTCGCCTGCGGAGGGTAACGCAACTGAAGTGGACCAATAATTTTCAATTCAAACTCGATACCAGCGGCTCAAAATCGCTCTGATATCGACGTGACCATATCGTGTTTTACAAAATCTGAATCGACGTGGTTAACTGTGCGTCTGCCCTGACATTGCCTGATTAGCCGCCGGTCATGGTTAATAAACGGGCGTAATCGGCACCCTGAGCAAAATACATTTGGCTCACCGGCCGGAACGGGAATCGGGATCAAGTCTGCGCGCCGCATCTTCGATCATCATCGGCACGCCATTTCGAATTGGAAATGCCAATCCGGCGGCGCGGCTAATCAACTCGTGATGGACGCGATCATATTCCAGAGTGGTTTTTGTGAGCGGGCAAACCAGAAGCTCCAGTAATTTTGGATCAACTTCGCACTCGGGTTCGGAATTCACGGTTTCGGTCATGTCATGCTCTTATTGCAGCGTTGAGCCGCTGCTGCCGCTGGAGGCCAATTCGAATTCGGCGAGCGCCACCAAAACATCGGCGCGAGTCTTCAGATCGGCGGCTTCCAGCAACGCCTGTTTTTCTTCCGGGCCGTAGGGGCACATCACCGACAAAGCGTTGATCAAGACTTCGCTCGAAGCCCGTTGAATGGCGGACCAATCCGCTTTCATGCGGTTGGCTTCGAGATAATTCTTTAAAACGCGCAGCAGGCCCTCGCGGTCGACCAGCTCTTCTCCCAGGCCTTCGGACAAATCTCTCGCAAACCGGTCGTAAGTGACGCTCATCACCCGGTATGGTTTTTCGGTGACCGCTTCGTCGATAATCCCAAAACGCATGATGCCCGTCAGCGTGATAACGATCCGGCCATCGTCCAACTCTTGATACGATGTCACGCGCCCGGCACAGCCGACATTGCGCAGACCGTAGGCTTTGCCGAGCGGACTTTCGGCGATCTCATCGTCGTCCGATCCGGCAGGCTGGATAATACCGATGAGACGCGACCCCGACATCACGTCATCCAGCATGGCCAGATAACGCGGCTCAAAAACGTTGAGAGGCAGCGTGGCGCGCGGCAACAAAATGGCTCCGCGCAACGGGAACACCGGCAAGCGCGGCGGCAAATCAGCCGGACGGCGATAGCGGATCAATGATCACTCCTCCCCACCCTGACTCAAAGTGGCGGTTGCCCAACGGCTCAACGGAACAGCAGCGATGATAACCGGCGGCGGCCCTCGGCGACCAGGGGTTCTTTCGGTCCCCAGGCGTCGAAAAACTGCAAAAGTTGCTTCCTTGCGGCTTCCTCGTTCCATTTGCGATCGAGCCGGACGATTTCAAGCAGATGATCGAGCGCCTCCTGCTTTTGTCCCGTTGCCGCCAAGCCAACGGCAAGATCGTAACGAGCTTGGAAATTCTTTGGGTCGGCCGCGACCTCGGCTTCGAGCGCTCGGACATCCCCACTCTCTTCGGCTTTTTCCGCGAGATCAAGATTCGCCACGACGCTTTGCACTGTTGCAAGCGAGCGCTTGTCCGGGGGCACCAAGGCAATCGTTTGTTTGGCGCGCCAGGTATCGCCGCTCTGCAAATAGCACTGCGCGAGACCAGCCAAAGCTTCAGCGTTTTCGCGATCTTCTTGCAGGATCGATGCGAAGACTTCGGCAGCGCCCTGCAAGTCGCCTTGGTCGAGCAATTCCTGGCCCGTCGCGAGCACAGCACTAACGCCGTCTTCCTCGACATCTTCGATCAGCCGCGCAACAAATTCCTTGACGGTGCTTTCTGGCTGCCCGCCAGCAAATCCATCGACAGGTTGACCGTCCCGGAACGCATAGACGGTTGGGATCGACTGAACGCGCAACTGCGCGGCGATGGCTTGATTTTCATCGACGTTGATTTTGACGAGGCGGACTTTTCCAGCGTGAGCGCGAACGGCTTTTTCCAAGACCGGCGTCAGCTGCTTGCAAGGACCGCACCAAGGCGCCCAAAAATCAACAATGATGGGCAGCGACTTTGATGCCTCAATGACATCCTTCGCAAAGCCTGCCGACGTCGTCTCGGTGACGGCCTCGCCAAGTGCCGCCTCGCCGGGTGGCGACTTGCGGGTACCAAATTCCATTTAGCGTCTCCTCGCTGCCGGTCTTAAGCGCCGGTCAGCGTCATAGTCTTGGGCTCGTGGCCGGTCGAACGAATGAACCGCAAAAGATCGGCAAGTGCAATGTTGGTCGTCGCCGTGTTCTCGAGCGGATGACAGTTAACGCTGTCATGAGCGCCAAGCGCACTGTCGATAACAACCCGAACCCGGCGTTTTTCATCGTTGATGACGGCGAATGCTGTAACCGAGCCCGGCGTTACGCCGAGCGCCTGCATCAGCAAATCCGGCTTGCCGAACGAAAACCTAGCCGTCCCTAAACGTTTGGCGAGGACCTTGAGATCAACCTTGGTCGAGCTTTTGGCAATGACGAGAACAAGTGTGTCCTCTTCATCTTTCAGGAACAGATTTTTGGTGTGGGCGCCTAGCAAGTCGATGGGCACGGTGCTGCTCTCTTCAACGGTGAAGGTCGCTGGATGGTCGATGGTCTTGGTTTCGATACCGAGAGCTTTTAGCGTTTCAAAGAGAGTTGCACGCGAAACCGCCATGCGGGGGCGTCCTTTCAGGTTTGCTGGCTATTTCTCAAAGATAGGACCAAAACGCCCGGGTGAAAGACAACAGACATCGGCCTCTTGCAATAGCCAGGCAGTTGAGCCATAAGGCGGGTCTCGAAGCGCCACAAGCGCTGACCCCTATGGATGCGGGTGTAGCTCAGCGGTAGAGCACGACCTTGCCAAGGTCGGGGTCGAGGGTTCGATCCCCTTCGCCCGCTCCAGTCTTTCGATAAATAGCAAAGTAGGAATGTTTCCCCTTTCGGGGATCGTTGCCCAAAATCGATCGCGGTTCGTGTAGGAATCACGACGAATTTACGTCGACCCCTCGACCTATGCCCAAATACTTTTGCGACTCTCTCCGCCTATGTTAGGAACACGAAGCATCAGTAAGGGTCACCCGTGTTCTCAACCGCGCGCAAATCAGTCGTTGCCACCTTCTTTTTGGCACTTGTGGGCTCTCCCGCCCAAGCTGCCGACGAAGCAAAGGATCTCATCAATCTTTGCAGACAGTTTGCAGATCTGCCGAAGGTGGAGTTCAGCACCGAACTGATCCGGCTCAAATCGTCGTGCGGCGGCGTATTGAACGCTCACATTCTTGTCTCACGACCGGACTCAGGCTACTGCCGTCCGCGAAAGATCGACATGGACGAACTCGTGAAGATTTATCTCGCCTGGGCCGACCGCAATCCTGATCGTTGGAAAGATCCGCGCGCCGTCACAGTGGATGCCGCGTTTGCGGAAGTCTTCCCCTGTCCTAAAGCCACGCCGTAACGCGAAAAAAGAGCGCATCGTTAAATGCGCCCTTCCGGTTCCCAAAAAGCTCAGTAACGAAAATCAATAGTGCTCGAAGAGCCCGCGATGACGCGCTGGCGCCCAGCCATAGCCGCCCTCGCGGACCAGCACTTGGCGATGCTCGTAGCCCGTAACCGGCGGATGCTGGATGACGTGGCTGTACGCTGGGCGAACGACGATTTGGCGGTTCGCCCACGAATAGACCGGTGGCTCATAGACTTTTTGGACGCTTGCGGGGCGCACCAAGACCTGTCGCGAGACGTTCTCATAAACTGCGGGCTCGACTTGAGCGACACGGCGGCCCGGCGAGACCACCACCTGACGCTCAACGTCTCGCGTCACGGCCGGCACGGCCACCTGGCACATGCGTTCGCCCCGGCCAAGAAAGCCGCGGCTGTGTTCCCAATGGACGCTCGCGGGCTGGACCACAACGCTTTCGCGCACCGTACGAACCACCGGGGGCTCATCGACATAGGTCGTGTGGGCAGGCTGGACCAGAACACGCTCGGTCCGGGTGGCGTATTCTGCCGGCTGCTCGATGGCATGATAGCTACCTGGCCGCACAAGAACTTTCTCGGCCCGGTTTTCAATGATGGGCGGCGACGTCACGACTTGGGTGAAAGCCGGACGCATGACAACAGGGCGCTGAACGGTTGCATAGACGTCAGGTTGTTTGACTTTTTCGTAGCAAGCAATGGCTCGGCCTCCGCCGCTATGCCAGCCGCCGCAGCCGTGATCGAACGCGATCGCCGGCCCGGCAAAGCCGATTGCCGTCGAGATGGCGGCTACTGCCGCCAGAGTACGCAAATTCATGAAAATCCTCTCTGAACCCGAGGGTTGACCGCCAAACTGCGGTAGAGCGCCCACAGCGTGCGATGCCGCAGCTGAATAAAATGGCGACAACGCTGAAAGACGCCCCATCACGCCTAGAATAAGCCACAAACGAGCCGATCCGAAGTACTCGCCATATCTATGGTAAATGCACGCATGGCGGTGGCGAGGCCAACGTCATCACACCGGCTTGCAAGGCGGCCCGGAAGCCCATAGGACAGGGGCGGGATCCAACGCTTGTAACCAGAACGTCCAGGGCTATATGCGTTCCAGTCCTCCTGGGCCGCCCGCAGGCGGTTGCAAGCTTCGACAACCGACACGTCACGCCGCTCATTCAGCCTGATCACAAGGAAAGACCGTGCCATGGTGCCAACATCCACGACGAGATTGACCCGCCCCTTTGCACTGCTCGCGACCGTGCTCGTGGCTCTGATGGTCGCCGGCTGCGGGATCAACAACATCCCAACTTATGAGCAGGATGCCAAAGCCAAGTGGAGCGAAGTGCTGAACCAGTACAAGCGCCGTACCGATCTCATTCCGAACCTCGTTGAGACCGTCAAAGGTTTTGCGGATCAAGAAAAGTCGGTTTTGACCGGCGTGGTCGAAGCCCGCGCCAAGGCGACTCAAGCTCAGATCAACATCCCGGCCGACATTCTGACCAACCCCGACGCCATGAAAAAGTTGCAGGAAGCCCAGGGTCAGCTGACCGGCGCACTCGGCCGGCTGATGGCCGTAATCGAGAAATATCCCGACATCAAATCGGGTCAGAACTTCCTGGCTCTGCAAAGTGCGCTGGAAGGAACCGAAAACCGCATCGGTATCGCGCGCCGCGATTACATCGAATCGGTCAAAGTCTACAACACCGAGATCAGCACCATTCCAGGCCGCTGGTGGCGCTCGTTCATGTATCCGGCGTCCAAGGAAATGGCGACGTTCGACATCCCGGCCGAAGAGCAGAAGACGCCGAAGGTCGACTTCAACAAGAAGTAAGCGTGCCTCTTTGAGGACGGCCTGACATGGCGACAGCCATTGCGAACGTACACGGCGTGCGGGCGACCTTCAAACTAGGTGGCACGCATAAGAGGGAAAGCGCGCTGAGCGCTTTCCTGCTCGTGCTCGCCGTTTGTCTCGGGCTTGCTATCGCATCGGCGCCGTCTGTTTTAGCCGCGCCCATTTACCCAGAGCTGGCGGGCCGCATTACCGACAACGCCCATCTTCTCAAGGCCGAAGACCGGGCCTGGATTGAATCCGAGCTGACCGCCCTCGAGGCTAAGTCGACCGATCAAATCGCGGTTGTGACCGTGCCGTCGCTCGAAGGCTACGCCATCGAAGACTACGGCATAGGCCTCGCTCGCAAATGGCAGATCGGCCAAAAGGGGAAGGACAATGGCATTCTGCTGATCGTCGCCCCAAACGAGAAGAAAGTCCGCATCGAAGTCGGCCGCCGCCTTGAACCGGTGATGACCGACACCATGTCGAAGATCATCATCCAGAACGCTATCCTTTCCAAGTTCCGGCGCGGCGACTTTTCGGGCGGCATTCGCGACGGGGTGCGCGATATCAAGGCGGTCCTGCTTGGCGACGCCGAAGAAGTCAAAAACCGCGCCCAAGGTGGCCGTACGCCTCAAAGCGACCCAACCGTGCTCATACATTTGGCCGTATGGATCGCCATTATCGCGCTGATCATTTGGCTGAATTCGCGTGCTGCCCAGCAGATGCCGCAAACAATTGGTCCAGATGCGCGCGGGCGGATGCGCCGGCGCGGTTATGGCGGCCCGATCATCATCCCTGGCGGAACCAGCGATTGGGGTGGCGGTTGGTCCGGTGGCGGTGGCGGATGGTCCGGTGGCGGCGGAGATTTCGGCGGCGGTGGCGCCTCTGGTGATTGGTGACGCGAATACAAAACGAGACGGGGTTTGAAAGAGTGGACGATGAGAAAGTTGTCGTGACATGAGCCTGTTTTCTGCCAGCGAAGAAGAGCGCATCTCGGCGGCTATTACGGCAGCCGAGCGCAAGACCTCGGGCGAGATCGTCGCGGTCGTGGCGGATGCGAGCGAAAGCTATCTGTATGTGCCGTTCATGTGGGCGGCGCTGGCGGCGCTACTGCTGCCATGGCCGCTCATCCATTTCACCTGGGTGCCGGTGCAGTGGATCTTCCTCGTTCAGCTGGTGGTGTTCCTGGCGCTCTTAGCGCTGCTCTGGCCCAAGCACATCCGCACCATGCTGGTGCCAAAATCCATCCGCACGCAGCACGCTCACCGGCGAGCGACCGAGCAATTCATCGTCCAGAACCTGCACACGACGGAGGGCCGAACCGGTGTGCTGATCTTTGTTTCTGTCGCTGAACGCTATGCTGAAATTCTCGCTGACCGCGGCATCGACGAGCACGTGCCCGACGGAACGTGGCAGGAGATCGTCAATGAGCTGACCGCGCATATTTCCGACGGCAAGGCGGCTGACGGCTTCGTCAGCGCGATCGAAAGGTCGGGCAAGCATCTTGCGCAACATTTTCCGCCCGGCCGCGCCAACCCCAACGAACTCCCCGACCATCTGATTGTTTTGAGCTGAGAGCTCTGGTCCAAGACTTGGGCCAAGACTTGAGCCGAGACCGCCCAAATCGTGTTAGAACCCCTGCGAAGCCTTCGGGGGGACAATCATGGCGACGGCACAAGCATCACCCAGTTTCTCATCTGAAACCGTCGCGCGTGCACCGCTGCGGGCCCGCGTTTCGTGGATGCTGTATGATTGGTCGGCGCAGCCTTATTACACGCTGGTGCAGACGTTTTTATTTGCTCCGTACTTCGCCAACGCGGTTGTCGACAATGCCGCGTGCGGAACTCTCGTCGCCGCCGGCAGCGAGAAAGCCGCCTGCGGTCAATCGCTGTGGGGTTACGCGGCCGCTATCGCGGGTCTTTTGATCGCCGTTGGAAGTCCCGTTCTCGGCGCGGTTGCCGATGGCCACGGTGCGCGCAAGCCATGGATGGCGGCGCTGACGGTGTTGTTCGTCGCCGGACTTTGCACGTTGTGGCTGGCGGTCCCCGGCGCGCCTTCATCAACAATTTGGCTGGTGTTAGCAGGCTTCATCGCCGCCACCTTGGCAGCCGAACTGATGAGCGTTTTTTCCAACGCCATCATGGCGGGACTGGTGCCGAAAGACGAGCTTGGCCGGTTGTCCGGCACCGGCTGGGCAGTCGGATATTTCGGCGGGCTTGTCAGTTTGGCTGTGGTGGCGGGATTGCTCGTTCCTTTGCCAGGTGAGGCCAAGACACTGCTCGGCCTCGATCCACTCCTGCATCTCGACGAAGCCCAGCGTCAAGGCGACCGGCTGTCGGGACCTTTTTCGGCGCTATGGTTTTTGATTTTCATCATTCCGTTTTTCTTATTCGTGCCCGATCGCAAACCAAATGCCGCGCGCGATGCCGGCAAAGGCTCGGCAACGGCGGAACTGATGAAAACTTTGAAGTCGCTGCCCCAGCATCCAAGCCTGCTAATCTTCTTGCTTGCGCGCATGATCTACACTGACGGCTTGACCGCGATTTTCACCTTCGGCGGGATTTACGGCGCCTCGGTGTTCGGGTGGGGACCTTTGGAACTCGGCATTTTCGGCATTGTGCTAACGCTCGTCGGCGCGTTTGGAGCACTTTTTGGCGGACGGCTCGACGACAAATTCGGCCCCAAGGCTGTCATCGTCGCGTCGTTGCTGATCCTGATCATTGGGGCGCTCGGTATCTTGTCGGTCGACGCGACCCACGTCCTGTTCAAGACAGACGTGGCGCAGAAGGTGGCAGGATCAAAACCGTTCTCCTCCATTGGCGAGCGGGTCTTTTTGGCCTTCGCGTTGATCGTTGGTCTGGTGTCCGCGCCGGCTCAAGCGGCTAGCCGCTCATTACTGGCGCGCTTAGCGCCCGCCGACAAGATCACGCAATATTTTGGCCTGTTCGCCTTCTCAGGAAAGGTCACCGCGTTCTTCGCGCCGTTCCTGGTCGCCATCGTCACGCAAGTCTCCGGCAGCCAACGCATCGGTATGGCGGCGATCCTGGCCTTCCTACTGGTTGGCGCGTTGATGATGGCGTTTGTGAAGGGCGATGGCGCAGGTACATAGCTTTCCCCCTCTCCCTTGGGAGAGGGTCGGGGTGAGGGGGCGGTCGTCAGCTGTCACCAGAACACGCCCCTCACCCGGCGCGGACATGGAATTGAAATCATCGCAACTTGCGAGGGCCGCGCCGGCCTCTCCCCAAAGGGAGAGGCAAGACCACTAATGCCGGAAGTGCCGCATACCCGTGAAGACCATGGCGAGGCCTTTGTCATCAGCGGCTTTAATGACTTCGTCGTCGCGCATCGAACCGCCCGGCTGAATGACCGCGGTGACACCAGCGTCGGCTGCTGTCAGCAAGCCATCGGCAAACGGGAAAAACGCATCCGAAGCGACGACAGAGCCGCGTGTCATCGGCTGCTTCAAGCCTGCTGCTTTTGCAGCATCCTCGGCCTTCAACACCGCAATGCGCGCGGAATCTATCCGGCTCATTTGCCCAGCACCGATGCCGACGGTCGCGCCGTCCTTGGCATAGACAATGGCGTTCGATTTGACGTGCTTGGCGACGCGGAAGGCGAATTTCATATCGCTCAATTCCTGCGCTGTCGGTGCGCGCCGGGTTACAACCTTTAAGTCGAGATCGTCGATAAAGCCGTTATCGCGCGACTGCACCAGCATGCCGCCGGCGATGGAGCGGAAGGTCAGGCCACGGGCACGCGGATCGCTCATCCCGCCTGTCAGTAGCAGGCGGAGATTTTTTTTGCCCGAGAAGATCTCGATCGCTTTGGCGCTGGCGTCTGGTGCGATGACGACTTCGGTGAAGA
>JANLYX010000088.1:0-62397 GCA_031365865.1 Hyphomicrobium sp.
CGCCCGGCGAGATAGCATCTGATTTAAGTATAAAGTTAGGAACCTGCGTGAAGCCATAGCGCGTGGCCGGATCGGCACCGATGATTTCGATGTTGCGGGCAACTTGACCCAGCCGGGCAGCAATGTGTTCCATACGCCTTGTAGTAAGTATAGCTCGCCATCGTCGTTGCCGCGCTGAGTTATCAACAGCGGCAAGCTAGGAAAATGATTGCCTATCGGGCGGCTCGCGCCGTGGTGCACCAAGCAGCGGCGTCAACATTTCTTGCAAACCGCGAACGAGGAAATTGGTCTCGCGATCGCGCTCGATCAAGGCGTCGATGGTCTTGTCTTTGCGATCGATCTGTTCCCGCAAAAAATCACGTTCGTCTTTGGCTTGTTCGACGTCCCTCTCCAAGCGCGCGATGTAACGCGCGTCATCTCCCTCCCCAGTCGCCGCCTGTCGTGATGGGTCGCTACCGGTCATATGACCGGCAACCGGTGCCGGTGGGTTCAACTGCGCGGAGATTGCCGTCGCGGCCTGTCGCGACGCGTCGCGGTCCGTCGCGACAACGTCGAGCGCATGAAGCTCTTCAATTTGTGCAATGTGGCGTGCAACCGACTGAGGCGTTGCCAAATACTTGTCGCCGATTGTCGTCGCGACTTTTTGACAATCGAGATGACCGACGGCGCAGTAACGCTGCAGGCTTCGGATCGTGCGCGGATGCCCAGCCTTGGCATATCGCTCGGAGACCTCTTCCAGAGGCAGGCTGTAGTCATTTTCTGATCCTGTCGCGACTGGTCGCGGCAGGTCGCGTTCCGTCGCGCCAGATCCATCTTGATTGCCGTCCCTGCAGTCAGTGTATCAGGAAAGTAGGGGCAAAGTTACGATATCCCCAGTCCCGAAGCTTGATAGGACAAGGCTGAGCGCAGGCCATCGCCGAAAAACTTTTATCAAGAGGCAGCCATCTTGTTTTGCCGGACGTTGTCGCAAGGCTTAGTCTGCGTCACGTAGTTGGCCCAGACCGTCATCAGCTCGGTGCGTTTGGCAAGCAAGTGTCCGCGCCGGTATGCAGCTTCGACTTTGTTGGTGATGGCATGGGCGAGCGCCATTTCTACCACCTCGGCGGGGAACTCGGTTTCTTCAGCCGCCCAATCACGGAAACTCGACCGGAACCCGTGTGGTGTGCAGTGTTCTTTTTTATACCCGAGGGCGTCGCGGATGATCAAAAACCTGTTTTCCGACATGACGCGCCCGGTCTGATGATCAGGAAATATGAGGTCGTGATCTTTGCTGAAAGCCGCGGCGGCGTCGAGAATTTCGAGACACCGGTCGGAGAGTGGCACGACATGGTCGCGTCCGGATTTCATCCGCCGTCCTGTTGTCGTATCGTTGCCGGGAATGGTCCAGGTTCGTGCCGCGCGGTCGACCTCGCACCATCGTGCTTTGCGCACCTCGGTCGTGCGCACGGCGGTCAGGATCAAGAACTCGAAGGCAAGCTTGCTAATGGGGACCGCTTGACCATCCCGCAGTTTGCCGACAAACGTAGCGACATCTCGATAAGGCATCGCCGCCAAGTGCTGCTCGGCTTTCCTGTGCCGTGGCAACGCCTCTCCGATAAGATGGACCGGGTTTTCGCCGGATCGTTCGCCGGCCGCGCGCGCCCATTCGAGCACGGCGGCGATGCGCTGTTTCAAACGCCGCGCGGTTTCTCGTTTGGTGCTCCACAGCGGCGTCAATACTTTGAGGACATCGGCGGTTGTGACGTCGTTGACGGGCTTGGCGCCGATGATGGGGAACACATGGTTCTCAAGTGTATTCATCCATTGATCGACGTGCTTGCCGTTGTGCCAGGCGCCGCTGCGTTGCGCATGAACTTGCCGCGCGATTGCTTCGAATGACGAGACGTTTTGTTTTTGTTCCGGAGGTTGCCGTTTGCCCTCGGCCGGATCAATGCCGCGGTAGGCTTTCGAGCGGTATTCGGCGGCGCGTTCGCGCGCTTCAAGAAGGGAAACTTTGTGCAGCGGTCCAAGACCGAAGTCGCGCCGTTTGCCATTGACCGTCAATCGCATGGCCCAGCGTTTGCGCCCGGCGCCATCGACTTCGAGATAGAGGCCGCCGCCGTCGGCGTGCCAGCCTTCGCTGGTGATGAATTTAATGCCGGCCGCAGACAGGCGGTGCAGGACCCGCGGCTGACGCGCGGAACTTCGATCAGGGCTGTGAGCGGAACTGTGACGGGGACCGCGAGATTGCATCGTGCACGTCCAACTTTTGCAAGAGGGACTCGAACCGCTGGCCCCCACGTTCTACCCCACAATGTGGCGCGCGTTGAGGTGTGCCGTCAAGTGCCGGACAATTTATATCAAGATCGGGATGGGTGCTAAATAGCTTGCAAGAACAATATGTTCTCTCGGCGTTGCGCGCCGTTCTGTTCTGACATGCGATGTTATGAAAAATCGAGAATGGCGCCCCGTAGGGGACTCGAACCCCTGTTATCCACGTGAGAGGCGGACGTCCTAGGCCACTAGACGAACGGGGCGTGGTTTGGTGGCTTGCTTTATAGGGGAGCCGCGGGCGGCGGGCAAGGATTAAGGCAGATGTTCGAGCCGTATGCGCGCGGCTCGCTCTAGTTCTTGGGCAAGGCCTCGACTGGCTTCACGTCAACGCGCTTGCCCGTGTCGAGATCGATGACCGCAATGCCGGTGCCAAAAGCACTTTCGTGCGTGACCGCTAATCGGCTTCCCGACACCGCCACCGCAACGACCTTGGCGCCGCGCGGCAGTTCGAGCGCGATCTCGCCGCCTGAGGGTATCGCCAGGGTCGTGGCCGGCGTTGAAGCTCCTAACCGTGCACCTCCGACAACGCCCATAACCCGCAAGGCGATGGCCAGCAGCCCGGCAAGGATCAGAACGCCGAGCCCGATCACCAGAACCTTCAGGTTGCGTTGGAGGCGCAATTCGCGCAAGGGTGCGCCACCCTGTTGATCGTTGGCATTAGCGGCCGCGGGATCCGCGTCTGCGGATTGGCTCATGGGTCGATCCTCAAAATTGCAGAAAGCGAATTTGGACGTGCCGGATAAGTCGAGCCTGGATCGAATCAGTGCGGTAGAGGCAGGACCCGCCGATGAAGGCTGCCGCATCGACCGGTTTATAGCCAAATCCTTGCCTGATATTAGCCGCGCACGCGTCCAAACCTTGATCCGCGATGGCCAAGTTACGACAGCCGGCAAGACCATAAGCGACGCCAGCTTGAGGGTCAAACTGGGGGATGTTTTCGAGGTCAAGGTGCCGGAACCAGAGCCGTCGGGGGTCACTGGCGAAGCCATCGCACTTGATGTCGTCTATGAAGACAGCGACGTTATTGTCATCAATAAGCCGCCTGGCTTAGTCGTGCACCCAGCCGCCGGCCATGCTTCGGGCACGCTAGTCAACGCCTTGGTCGCGCACTGCGGGGAAAGTTTATCCGGCATTGGCGGCGTCAAGCGGCCGGGCATCGTCCACCGCCTCGACAAGGACACGTCGGGTCTGATTGTTGTCGCCAAGACCGACGCCGCGCATCACAGCTTGAGCGACCAGTTCAAATCTCATGGCCAGGACGGCCGATTGTATCGGGCCTACCTCGCCCTTGTCTGGGGCTTTCCAGAGCGTCCCAAGGGAACCATCGATGCGCCGTTGACGCGCAGTGTCGCCAATCGGACCAAGATCGCCGTGGCACGCAGCCTCGCCGGACGTCGCGCCGTTACCCATTACGAAGTCCTCGAGAGTTTCGCGGGCGAGAAAGAGACCGGCACGGTTTCGCTGCTGCGCCTGGTTTTGGAAACTGGACGCACGCATCAAATACGTGTGCATCTGGCGCATATAGGCCATCCAGTTTTGGGGGATCAGACCTATGGCACGGGTTTCAAAACCCGCTCCAACAGTCTTAAGGATAACGCGCGCACCGCACTTGAGGCGCTCGACCGGCAGGCCTTGCACGCCGCGTATTTGACTTTTGAACATCCCCAAAGCGCCAAACCAATGCCGTTCGAAAGTGACTTACCTACTGATATGTCTGAATTATTAGATGCGTTGCGCGCGCCGGCTAAAGCCGTCAAAAAAACCGTTTCCCGCAAACTTCAAGCGCATGTTCAAAGCTCAAAATCCAAAAAGTAATCCCCGCAACGCTGCCATCACGCATCCTTGAGGACATAATTTGAAACCAGGGGGTGAATTCGCGCGTCTTAACACTATGTAAGTGGCCGCCGGATTTCAGGCGTCGTTATCGTTCCACAGGGGAACGTCATAGATCTGGCTAACGGAGCGCCGAACCAAACCGGAAACGGGGGAAGGTCGGCGGGGACTGAAATGGCAGCACGCTCTTTTCCAACGATTGCCGGTGGATCATTGGGTCTCTCGCGGTATCTCGAAGAGATCCGCAAGTTCCCGATGCTTGAGCCGGACCAGGAATATATGCTGGCCAAACGCTGGCAGCAACACGCGGATTCCGACGCTGCCGAAAAGCTCATAACCTCGCATCTGCGATTGGTCGCGCGCATTGCCATGGGCTATCGCGGTTACGGTTTGCCGATTGGTGAAGTCGTGTCCGAAGGCAACGTCGGCTTGATGCAGGCCGTCAAACGCTTCGAGCCCGACAAAGGTTTCCGCTTGGCAACTTACGCCATGTGGTGGATCCGCGCCTCGATCCAGGAGTACATCCTGCGCTCGTGGAGCCTCGTCAAAATGGGCACCACAGCGGCGCAGAAGAAGTTGTTCTTCAATTTGCGGCGCGCCAAGAGCCAGCTCCAAGCCTTGGAAGAGGGCGACCTCAAACCTGAGCACGTCAAGAAGATCGCCACCAAACTCGGCGTGCCCGAGGAAGACGTCATCAACATGAATCGTAGGCTTGGCGGCGACTCGTCGCTGAACGCTCCGGTGCGTGCCGATTCGGAAGTCGGCGAATGGCAGGATTGGCTTGTCGACGATACGCCGTCGCAAGAAACGCGGCTTGTCGAAGACGATGAAATGAAACGGCGCAAATCGTACCTGACATCGGCGATGTCGGTGTTGAACGACCGCGAACGGCAGATTTTCGAAGCCCGGCGTTTGCGCGACGAGCCGGCGACTTTGGAAGACTTGTCAACCGAGTTCGGCGTTTCGCGCGAGCGCATCCGCCAGATCGAGGTTCGAGCCTTCGAGAAGGTGCAGAAGGCCGTTCAAATAACGGCGCGGCGCGATGAGTTGCCAACTGGCGCCGAGCGGAGCCGCTTGACGCATTAAGGTTCGAGCCTTAGCGAGACAGGGGCGGTGAAAATGTCACCGCCCTTTTGGCTGTCCGAAATCTCGTTGACTGAAACACGGGTTCCATGCGCCGCCGCTTCGCTCTCGTCTTCAACTCCGCCGCGGGATCGTCTCACCCTCGCCTGCTCGACCGGGTTCTTGCGCGGTTGGCGGTAGCGGGCGCGAGCGTGGAAAAACTCGACACGAGTTCCGCTCCTGATGCCACGAACAAAGTCCGCAAGGCCGCCCAGGTAAAGACATTTGATGCCGTCATCGCCGCCGGCGGCGACGGTACCATCCGCGCCGTTGCGTCCGGAGCCGCAGGCACCAACCTAGCGGTTGGGATTGTTCCACTCGGCACCGGCAATGTCATGAAATACGAGATCGGTTTGAGTACCGGCGCAGCGAACATCGCCGAGACCCTGCTCAACGGTCCCGAGATCAACGTTCGCGGCGGCCTAGTCAATGGCGCGCCGTTTTTCTTGATGGCCGGAGCGGGCTTCGATGGTGGCATCGTTGCAAATCTCAATCAGCGGATCAAACGCCGTCTTGGACGCCTCGCATATGCCGGACCACTGTTCTCGGCGCTCGCTAAGCCTCCGCGTATGTTCGATGTCGAGGTCGACGGTGCCGGCTATGACGTCAGCTGGGCCATCGTCAGCAATGCTAGCCGCTACGGTGGGTCGTTTGTCCTGACGCGCGACACCAGTATCGCGCGCGAGGGACTGGTCGCGATCTTGGTTATGGGCGCGTCGCGCGGCGAGGTTTTAAAGGCCGCATTTGCGCTCGGACTTGGGCGCCTGGCCCATCCTGCCACCCGTCCCAAGGGCATTGTTGTCTTGCCCGCCACGCGCGTCGTCATGGGCAGGCACATTTACGTGCCTCTCGAGGTCGACGGCGACGAAGCGGGCATGACCCCGGCCGAAATTACAGCCGAGGGACCAAAATTGCGCCTGATCGTCCCGGCGGCTTAATGTTGCCGATGTCACGAAACGTCACACGAATCACGTACAGTAGACTTTGTGAGGACGTTGTAGCGCGCTGGATTCCCTAAAAAAATTCTTCGATCTACAACACTGTGCGAGCGTCAGAGCGAATATCGAGGGTCAATGCCCTTCACGTCTCTGAACCGGATCGAAATCGACCGGCAAATGGCATCTCGAGGCGCGTGGCAGCATCGGATAGGGCTGCCCGAGGGAGCGCTAAGGGCCAAGGTTCAACATCCCCACACACCTGTCCAAACCCGACCCGCACTTCGATATCCGTTCACCTCTGTCCACGTTTCGGCCGGCGAGCCCGTGTGCCGGCGGAGGCGCGCTTTTTTCGAATGGATCGAAGACACCCCACGCTACTGGTGGGGCGCGGTACTATGGAAGATGGAGTGCCTCACATGCAGATGCGCTATCACCGGCCAACAAAAGCCAAGTCAGCAAGGCGCCTCTCGCAAGGGCTCACGCGGGAGCAACGTATTTGGTATTTGCTGCACTGGCAGCATTGTAAAAAACATCCCCCAAGTAGGACTTAACTGACGCCGCGCCGGTGCATTCAATTCAACACCCGGCCACGCAGATAAAAAAGACCGGCTTCATCGGAGCCGGTCTTTTTTAATTTGGTTTAAACGCCGCGATCCGACGGCGCATCACATCGGCATGTGCGCCACTTGGTTGGAGAAGTAGTTCTCGACGGCCGTCAAAATCGAATCCGCGACCTTGTCGCGCCACTCGTCGGATTGCAGGTTTTCAGCGTCTTGCCTGTTTGACACGTAGCCCAACTCGATCAGCACCGAGGGGAATTGCGCGGTCTTGAGAACCTTAAACGCCGCTTGCTGATCCGGCTCGCTGCGCATATCGGTACTTTCGCTCATTTCCGCGATCACGGCTTTGGAAAAGACGTTGGTGCGCTCGCGCGTTAGGTCGACATCGCGTTCGGCGAGCTCGGCTAAAATGTCCGTAACAGCGCCGGCGTCGGCGCTGGCTTGCTTGGCTGAGCTGATTTCGTGGGCAGATAGAACCTTTTCACCGCCTCTGCTCTTGCTTGAGCGTTGCAGATCTTTGGCGACGCCGTCGCGCAACGTAAAAATAGTGGCGCCGTGCGCGCGGGTGCCGGCGTAATCGGCGTGGACAGCAATGAAAAGATTGGCGGAGGCGCGCTCGGCAAAGGCACGCCGCTCATCGAGTTCGATGAACATGTCTTTATCTCGGGTCATCAGCACTTTGTAGTGGCCGCTTTTTTCCAGCTTTTCGCGAAGCGCATGACTGAAGGCAAGAACAACGTCCTTTTCGACGGTGCCGTGTTTCTGAGCCCCTGAATCCATGCCGCCATGACCCGGATCGATGACAATGACGGGCTTGAAGGCTTTGGCGGCGCGTGCCCGGGGGCTTTCGGCGGGTTTTGGCGATGGCGGCTGAACGCCCACCGCGCCGAGACCGGATGGCTGAGTCTTGAGACCTTTACGGCCGTTTTTTGAAGCCGATTCCGCAGGCAGAATTTCCAATGCAAGGTGGAAGGTTCCGTCCTTCGCCTTTTCGATTTTCGAGGCTTCAATCACAACGGCTTGCGTGACGTCGATGACGATGCGGGTCCGGCCCGGAGCGGCTTGCCCGCCGCGAAACGATTTGACGAGGCCGATGGCTTTATTGTCCGGCTGCTCTGGAAGTCGCAGGCTGATATCGGGAAGTTCGATGACAACGCGGTTGGGATTGGCCAGCGAGAAGACTTGAAAGTCGACTTTACGTTCAAGGCCGATGATGAAGCGGGTTCGCAAGGGATCGCTGACCGGCTCAGGTGCAGCAACCGCCAGCATATCGGCGCGAGGGCTGGCTTCGGCGACTTCGATGGGTTCAGCAAGACTGGGTTCGGCTAGCGCGACCGGAGGCGGCGCGTTCTCGGCCTGCGCGGACAGGCCATAAAGCCCGCCCAACGTCATGGCCAACACACGGACAAACATCCGCGAAGTCGCAAAACTCATAACCCTAAAACCCCCGTCGGCGCGCGTCGCCCTGACGAACTAGCGCGCGAGATTGGTTATTACCCAGGAAGATGGCGAATTCGCGGATCCGATCCGGGCCTTATCATGGTTATCGGCCGGTTACGGTTAAGGCCCCGTTAAGACCTGGCTGGAGGCGAAATTGCTGTTGATTCGGAGGGTCTTAGGGGCTGGGCTTTGACCAGCGATCAGCCGCCGTATCATCGCACGCGCGGGCGTCGACCCAATGGCCGGCGCCATCGACACTGGTTTCCTTTTTCCAGAACGGCGCCCGCGTCTTCAAATAATCCATCAGAAATTCGCACGCTTGAAAGGCGTCCTGGCGATGGGGCGAACACGTCACGACAAGCACGATGTCGTCACCCGGTTTCAAGTCGCCGACGCGGTGGACAATGAGCGATGCATTGAGACGGAAGCGTGCGGACGCCTGGTGTTCGATATCCTGCAGCTCGGTTTCGGTCATGCCGGGATAATGCTCGAGCGTCATCGACTGCAAATTGGCGCCGTGAGCGCTGCCGCGAACCTTGCCGATGAAGGTTGCAACTGCGCCGATCGTGGTATCGTCCACCGTTAGCTTGGCGATTTCGGCCGAAACGTCGAAGGGTTCATTTTGAACGCGCACGCTCATCGGCATCAGCCTCCCGTGACGGGTGGGAAGAAAGCGATCTCACGCGCTGTCACTAAGGCCGCGGCCGGCTTGGCGTGGACCTTGTCGAGGGCCACCCTGACGGTGCCGGGCGAGGCGAACGCGGCTTCAAACTCCGGTCCGCGCGATTTGAGCCAGTCGATCAAATCTTGTACGGTCGCGATGTTGGGGCCAAGCGTCACAACTTCCGAGCTGACGCCGGTTTTCTCCCGCAGCCACGCGAAATAGCGCAGCGTCACGTCGCGGGTCTCGGTATTGGTTTCGCTCATGCGCCTTACCGCTCCATCGCGTGACGAATTCCAGCCTTCAGATAATCGTACCCCGTTATCAGCGTCAAAACCGCGGATAGCCACAGCATTCCCAAGCCAAGCTCCGTGACATAGGGTACGAATTTATCCGCCGCCGGCGCCGCCAGCAAAATGGCAAGGGCGATGAACTGGCAGGCCGTCTTCCATTTCGCCAACTGGGTGACGTGAATTTTGACGTTGAGCTCGGCCAGAAATTCACGCAATCCCGAAACCAGGATCTCGCGCGACAAGATGATAACGGCGGCCCAGATCGACCAATGTGAAATGGTGTTATCGTAGACCAGCATCAAGAGAACGGCGCCGACGAGAAGTTTGTCGGCAATCGGATCGAGCATGCGGCCAAGGGTCGATTGCTGCTCCCAGATGCGCGCCAAGTAACCATCCAGCCAATCGGTGATGCAGGCGGCGACAAAAATCACGAACGCCGCCCAGCGGGCAGCATCGCCTTTCCAGAAAAACAGAAAGCCGACCAATACCGGCACTGCAACGATCCGCACATACGTCAGTAAGTTGGGCAGGCTCGTTAATATTGGGCGGCGCGCGACTTGATCCATAAGTCTGGGTAACCGTTGGTGAAGCGTTCCGTCAATGGGGCGGCGGCAAAAGCCTTAAGCGTGCTGCTCGAAGAGAGGCGCTGCGGCCTGCCCACCCGGCAACTCGATGCTGTTGGCGCGAAGGGCCTCAAAAACCGCAATTCTCAAGTCGGATTGGACTTTGAGGCCTTTGTGGATGTCGCTCAAGAGAACGCGCAGCGAATACTCGGTCGCGGTATTCGAATAGCCCTCGAAGACGGCGAGCGGCTCAGGATCGCGCAAGACGTCGCGGTGGCGGCGGGCGCAGTCGGTGAGAACCGCGATGACCTTGGCCGGATTGGCATTCGGACCGGCGCTGAATTTCAGCAAGACCCGTCCAAGGGCATTGCGGTGCGTCCAATTCAACACCCGGCCGGTGATCAATTCGGAATTCGGAACGATCAAGCTGGCGCGGTCGAAGGTTTCGATTTCCGTCGAACGAACCGAGATGCGCTTAACGTTGCCTTGTTCGTTGCCGACGACCACCCAGTCGCCGACCTTGATCGGGCGTTCGATCAAAAGGATCAGACCGGAGACAAAGTTGTTTACGATCGACTGCAGACCAAAGCCAATCCCCACCGACAAGGCGCCCGCGACGATGGCGAGATTGGTGATATCGAAACCGGCATACGAGATCGCGACCACCGCCGCGAGCGCGGTTCCGGCGTAGCCGATCGCCATGTCGATCGAGTTGGCAATGCCGGGATCCATGCGCGGCGGTAGCAACACGGTTTCACGCAGACGGCGTTGCACCAACCGGGTTGCGAACAAAAGCGCGGTAAAGATCAATATTCCGACGAGAATGCGGACGAGCGAAATGCGGAACTGACCGATCTCGAAGCCGAACAGCGCCGATTTCAGCCAATCGCGGATTTCCGCACTTGAAAATCCCCATTGCAACATCACCAGTGGCAGCGCGACGATCGCCAGCGTCAAGGTCAATGCTGCTTCCGCAAGCCAAGCGAGTTGCTGGCGGCGCGGCGCATCGAAGCCGAATTGCTGTTCCAGCATCACACTCATGGCGTGGCGCCCGCTGACGCCCTCGCGGGTAAAAGCGCGAATGGCGAGGAACAGCAGCGTTGAGATCAACGCGACGACGCCGGTCATGACCAATTGCTGGGCTGCAAAGCGGCCCAACGCAACGTATCCCAAGAGGCAAGCCATCAGGATAAACGCGGCGGCAAACCAGAGCGGGATCTTAAGCCAGCGCGGCTGATCGCGCGGATAGCGAAGCGCTTGTGGGGCGTCGATCGGCTCAAATGGTGTGGCAAGCAGCCCAGCCAGCACGCCGGAGAACGCCAGGCTGGCGATCAGCGATTGCACCACACTCATCGACAGCGGGAAGTACAGGATTTGTCCAACGGCCGAGAAAAACAGATCGGCCGCATAGATCGCCGCCAAGATTTTCAACAGCCGGCAAATCCGCCGCGCCGCGCGGTCGGAAAGCGGCACAAGCCGGCGCGCCGGTTCAAACGGCGAAAACACGGCCGACAACAAAGCCGCGACGCAGGCAAAAATCAGCACAGCCCGCAGCAGCGCCGCGCCTGCCGGGGCAGCGGTTGGATAATAAAGCAGTTCGAGATAATCGAGACCTGCGTAGACAAATATCGCCGTCGCCGCCGCTGGAAGTGCGCGCGCGGGCGCGATCCAAGACGCCGAGGCCGCACGCTCGAAATAAGATAAATTGACGCCAGTCAACGGCCGGTAGCGCGTCACTCTGTATACAAGACCCTTGAGCAGCACGTAGATCGCCGCAGCGACCGCGAGTAGAAAAAATAGCCGGGCTTTTTGTTTGGATGCGGAGCTCGCAAGATCGGCGATGTTGTAGTTGAGCCGCCACGTCACAGGCGGCGTATCGCGCGCCAAATCTTTCCAGAGTGCGGGAAATACCGGGCTCGACATCCGCTCGGTCAGGCTTTTGACAAACAGCTGAAGCCGCAGATCGGTGATTTTGTCGATCGCCTGGCGGGCCCGCCACCAGGTCACCTCGAGAGTCTTGATTGCGCCCGAGAGTTCCGGCACTTCCGCGTTCAAGCGGGCGCGTTCCGCCGCGATCGACGGCGCTTCGGGCGGTGCGTTCTTCTCCGGCGGATTGCCAAGTTGTGTGATCTGGCTTTGCAGGTCGGCCAGGCGAGGACGAAGACTGTCGGCTGTTTGCGTGGTCTGTGCGATGACGCCGTCGATGTCGTCTCGAAGATGGCCAAGATCGGTATCGACGGTTTTGATAGCCGTTAAGGTCTTTTCCGCGCCCTCCATCGTGATGACGACTTTGGCGATTGTGTCTTGCACTTCTGGCGGAAGCGATGGGGCAGCTTGGGGGCTGGCTGGCTGCGCCGGTGCCGGTTGGGCCGCAGCCGCTTGACCGGCCGGAGCAGGCGCGTCCAATTGCGCCGGTTTTGGCGAAGCTGGCGTATTTGCATCGGCAGCCCATACAAGTTGCGGCCAGCAGAGCGCGATGAGAGCTGCGAAAATCCATCTGCGGATTGGCAATACGGTGAAGTCGTGATTCATCGGTCTCGATCAGCTTTTATTGGAGAATGATGTGGGGCATGGACTGAGAGTGTCACCAAAATAGGGCGCTCGGCGAACCGGTGCCTCAACCGGCAGCCTGCCGCCGGTGATCCCCTAATCCCGCAGGCGTCTTTCCTAACGATCTGTAAAGTATTCGCCGGGAAACTGCGAGCGGATGAAGAATTCCGATTCGTTTGGGGTATTTTTCTAAATGCTCAAGTCGTTGCTACGCGCGGACCGCCCCAAGTGGTTCCAGCTTTATTTCTTTCTGGCCGTATTTCAAGTTCTGACCGTCGTGTCAGGTCTGTATTTGACTCACCGCATCATCGCCAGCTTCTCGGAATCGATTGCCGTGAACGAGCAGTGGGCCAGCCGGCTGTCGCGCTTTGCAGGACTTGATCATCTTGCCGGGCTCGTTGATGGGCCCGCCAATGACATCTTTGTCTCGCAAGACCCCCGCGCGGAAAAAATTAAGTTGGACGCTGCGCGTCTGGTATTTGACCGGCAACTTAAATCGATGCGTCAAGAACTTCAAAGCTTGCCCAAAAGCGATGAGGTTGACGATCTCGTATCCGATCTCGGCGTCATCGAAGACGGCATGGGAGAGTTGGTCAAGCTTGGCGTTGATACGATCGATCTTTTCGCCGCCGGCGATCGAGACAAGGCCGGCCGCACGATGGCCAGCATGGACCGCAAATATTCCGACATAAACTTGGCCATCGAACACATTGGCGAAGATATTTTCACCATTCAAAAAGAACAGTTCGGCCGTCAAACGCGGTACGCGATGAAACTCAAGACCTTCGAATTTGTAATTTCTGGGTTGGTGGCGCTCATGATGGGCGGCATGGTCATCTACGGCCGCCGCATCGCCCACGAAATGCAAGCTGCTGCGCGCCGTGCCGAAGGCCACCGGCAAGCCCTTTCGCACCAGGCTGTCGCCCTGAAAATCTCTAAAGAAAATGCCGAAGCCGCAAATCTCGCCAAGTCGCGGTTCCTGGCCAACATGAGCCACGAAATCCGCACGCCAATGAACGGCGTCCTCGGCATGACGGACTTGTTGTTGCGCAGCGATCTGGCGCCCCGTCAGCGCCATTTCGCCGAGACAATCTATCGTTCGGGAACAACTCTGCTTGCCATCATCAACGACATTCTGGATCTGTCGCGCATCGAGGCTGCAAAGTTTGAGCTCGATTCTCACGATTACGATGTTCGAACCGTCATCGAACAATCCATTGAATTGTTATTTGAGAGTGCCACGCGCAAAGGCCTTTACCTCAATCTCGACATCGCCTCCGATGTGCCGGTAATGGCCAAGGGCGACTCGGGCCGTTTGCGGCAAGTCTTGATGAATGTCATCGGCAACGCCATTAAGTTCACGTCGGCCGGAGGCGTGCTCGTCGAGGTTCGCAACCGCAGCGGCGGCGGCAATCATCACACTTTCGAATTTGCGGTCCGCGACACCGGCATAGGCATTCCGGCCGACAAGATCGAGCAGCTATTCAAGCCGTTCTCGCAGGCTGACAGCTCCATCAGCCGGCGCTTTGGCGGGACTGGGCTTGGTCTTTCCATCGCGCAGCAACTGATTGCGATGATGGGCGGGCGCATTGCCATCGAGAGCGAAGTCGAGCGCGGCACTTGCATTACATTCACCCTACAAGCGGCTCCTTCAGACGCGCATCAATCTGACGCGCAATCCCGCCATGAGCTTTCGAACAAGCGCATTTTGGTCGTCGACGATCGCCAAGCTAATCGCGAAATCCTGCGCGCTTACATCGAAGAAGCTTCAGGCGTGGTCGATACCGCGGAAAACGGTCAGCGCGCCGTGAGCCTCTTGCGCGAAGCAGCCAAAACCGGATCGCCATTCGATCTTGCTTTAATCGACATGCAACTGCCCGATATTTCGGGTTTCGACGTCGCCCGCGCCCTGGCAGTGACTTCGGTCAAAGTGCCAACTAAGCTTGTCATGCTGTCGTCTGGCGCCGGACCAAATCAGCCGCAAGAAGCGAGGGCGTTAGGTTTCAGAGCGTTTCTGATGAAGCCGATCTCGCGCCGCGATCTTATCGATAAACTCGCCGCGATCATGACCGATGCGAACGCCGCAATTCCCGCGGTCGAGAATAACTGCGAAAAGCCGATGCCCCAGTTCGGCCTCAACGTTCTGGTCGCCGAGGACAATCTTGTCAATCTCGAGGTTGCTAAACAGTATCTCGCCGATCTTGGCTGCACGGTCGAGGTCGCCGAAAACGGCCGTAACGCGGTGCTTGCCTGCGTCCAGAAGCGCTATGATCTGGTACTGATGGACTGCCAAATGCCCATACTCGACGGCTTGGGCGCGACGGAACAAATTCGCGATCACGAACGGCGCATGGGCCGGGAGCCGATGCGCATCATCGCGGTCACTGCCAACGCCTTCGAAGAGGACCGTAAAGCTTGCATCGGCGCTGGCATGGACGACTACATCAGTAAGCCGTACTCGCCGGATATGCTTTGCGACATGGTGCGCAAATGGAGCCAGCCGGCAGCTGCGCGCGGAGCAAGCGACAATGCCCGTCCCGCATTGGATAACCGCATGATCGAAAACCTGTATGGCGCACGGCCTCAGCTTCACGCCCGCTTGCTCACCATATATGCCGGCTTCGCCAGTGGTGCCGCCGAACAGATAAAATCGGCCTTTGCGGCCCGCGACGGCGCAGCCATTTCGGGTCTGGCCCATAGCCTCAAATCATCGAGCGCCAACATTGGGGCTGTTCGCCTTGCCGAGATTTTCGCGCAACTGCAGAAAGCCGGCATGATGGCTTGGGATCAAGACGCGATGGCCAAACTCGTGTCGCAATCCAGCGCCGAATTGGATCGGGTGCTGGCAGAATGCGCCAAGCCGGAGCCAACTCAGAGAATGACGCAGACCGGCTGATAAGCCGGCGTTGCGGCGCGATCAGCCCCGCTCATGGAAAAAGTCATAAATCTTCTGCGCCAATTCGTGCGAGATGCCTTCGACCGTCGCCAGATCCTCGATACCGGCGCGCGCCACGCCCTTCGCCGAGCCGAAGTGCACCAAAAGCGCCCGTCTGCGTGAGGGACCGATGCCGCCGATGTCGTCGAGCGGATTTGCACTCAAGGCTTTGGAACGCTTGGCACGGTGCGCGCCGATGGCGAAGCGGTGAGCTTCGTCGCGCAGTCGCTGCACGAAATACAAAACAGGGTCTTTCGATTCCAGCATTAGCGGACGGTCGCGGCCGGGCATGTGGAAATGCTCACGGCCTGCATCGCGGTCGGGGCCTTTGGCGACGCCGATGAGGGCAACATCCTTGATGCCCAATTGCGCCAAGACGTCCCGCGCCACCGAAAGCTGGCCAAGCCCGCCGTCGACGAATACCAGGTCGGGCCGGCTGGGGAATTGTTCGAGGGCGGCGACGGAGGCGCTGTCACCGGTGCTTCCGGTGTCTTCCGGACTGTCAGCGGCCTCACTCCCAATTCCAGCTGCGTCGCCGGCGGCGACCCTTTTGAAGCGTCTGGTCAAAACTTCGCGCATCATCGCGTAATCGTCGCCCGGCGTCAGATCCGCCGACTTGATGTTGAATTTGCGATACTGACCTTTGACGAAGCCGTCAGGTCCCGCCACGATCATGCCGCCAACGGCATTCGCACCTGAAATATGGCTGTTATCGAAAACCTCGACGCGGCGCGGCGTCAGCGGCAATTCAAAACGCTCACGCAGCGCGTCGAGCAGGCGAGCCTGCGATGAACTCTCGGCCAGCTTTCGCCCAAGGGCCTCGCGGGCGTTGTTCAAGGCGTGCTCCACGAGTGCCGACTTGGTGCCGCGCGATGGCACGCGGATTTCGATTTTGCGTTCGGCTTTGATCGACAAGGCTTCTGTCAAAACGTCCCGGCATGGAATGTCATGAGACAACAGGATCAGCCGCGGCACGGGTTTGTCGTCGTAGAATTGAGCGATGAAACTATCGAGCACCTCTTCAACCGGCAGCGACCGGTCGGCTTTGGGATAATACGCCCGATTGCCCCAATTCTGTCCGGCGCGAAAGAAAAACACCTGGATGCAGGTCTGCCCACCCTCTTGGTGGGCCGCAAACACATCGGCTTCTTCGGTGCCTTCGGGGTTGATCGTCTGGTCGGCGGTGACATGCGACAGAGCCCACAAGCGATTGCGATATTTGGCGGCGGCTTCAAACTCCTGGCGATCTGAAGCCTCGCTCATCAAGCTCTGATACATGTCCCTGACGTTCTTGCTGTCGCCTTGCAGGCAACGCACGGCTTCGTCCGCAAGCTTGCGATAATCCTCGAGCGGAATTTCTCCGGTGCAGGGCGCCGAGCATCTCTTGATCTGGTGCAGCAAGCAGGGCCGGGTGCGATTTTCATAATAACTGTCGGAGCAGGTGCGGAGCAAAAACGCCCGCTGCAGCATGGCAATGGCACGGCTAACGGCACCGGCGGACGCAAACGGTCCAAAATATTCGCCTTTGCGTTTACGGGCGCCGCGATGCTTGATCAGTTGCGGCGCTGGATGATCGCGTGCAATCAAAATAAATGGCAACGACTTGTCGTCGCGCATCAGCACATTGAAACGCGGCTTGAAGCGCTTGATCAGGTTGGCTTCGAGCAGCAGGGCCTCGGCCTCGGTCGCAACAGTGATGAACTCCATCGAAGCGGTTGCCGAGATCATCCGGGCGATGCGATTGTTATGGCCGCTCGAACGCGCATAGTTCGAGACCCGGGCTTTCAGCGAGCGGGCTTTGCCGACGTACAGAACGGTGCCTGTTTCATCGAGCATGCGATAGACGCCGGGCGATGCAGGAAGGGTTTTGAGATAGGCGGCGATAATTTCAGGCCCGGACTTCGGCATCGCCGCCGTCACGTCTGTTGTTGCCGCGATAGGCTCGGCCGCGTCGTCGGGCTCATTGGTTTTTCCGGAGTGAGACATAGCTCTCCATATTGGCGGCGCTGGCCCGGGGTCAAGTCATCCGCTGCCCCTCGACGGCGGTGCCGCCACAAAATGGCCATGCCGCAAGCGCCTGTTTCTGCTTCATATCCCTCGAAATTCAAGCCGCAGACCGGAGTACCCACATGCGGGTCGTTGTTGTATTTTTTTTAAGTCTGTTGGTGGTCGCGATGCCGGCGCTGGCCGCCAAGACGCCGCAGAAGGAGAAGCCGCAGCCGCCGTTTTCCAAAAGCGAGGATCTGCTGAAGTGGATCAACGTCTACAAGCAGGCGCCGGCGCCAAAGCGGTTACCCGAAGCGGTCAAGGCCATGTCGAGATTTGGACTGCTCAAGGATATGGACCAGGCCGGCATCTACATCGGCTTTACGGCGGGGGTGCTTGGCTCCAATCCCGACGATGCCGAAAAGCTTGTCGGTCAAATGTTCCCGCTTGATCCGCAAGACCAGGTTTTGGTGATCAAGGCAATAGCCTATTCCGGGCTCGCGGACTGGAAATCGCTGCTGACCAATTTCGTCGAGCGGATGCCGGCGCGCAAGGTTCTCATCGACAAATATCTGTTCGCCAAGAAGCCGACGCTCGCCGACTTGCCGATTGCCGAAGATCAATCGGTGATCGACATCAATTGGGGTTATTATTTCGCGACCGGTTCGCAACCGCCGATCCAACGGATCTTGAAGGCGCTGGCATGGTCCAACGACAAGAACGAGGTCGAGAAGCTGACCATTGGCGCGATGGCCAAATGGACAGTGGCGCAAAATGCGTCGCGCGATCCCGAATTGCTGGCGATGCTGAAAGCCGATGTGGCGTCGGAGCCTGCTGAAGTCCGCGCGCCGTTGAACGAAGTCATCGACGCAGCTGAAACGCTGGAACTCGGCAAGATCCGCAAACAAGCCATGGCGTCGATCGACGAGTTGAAGGCCAAGGGTCCCGAGAAAAACCGCACCTATAACTGGTGGGGGCAGGCTGGGCAGACCGTGTTGGCATTGGGTTGCGTCGCCGCCGGCGTGATGGGCCAAGTCTATGTCGGCGTGCCGTGCGTCGTCGGCGGCGCACTCTCGAGTGCCGCGCTCAAGTATATGAGTCCGGGGCAGTAGGTTGTCGCGCCAGCGTCAATCCTCGGTTTGCGTGGGCATCGGTTGGAACGAACGACGCGCCGCTCACCCGCCTTCGCAATTGGCGCGGGCTTCGGCGAGGGCTTCGTCTTTGCTCGCGTATTCGCCAACGATCTCGGCATTGGGTGCGCTGGCCTTGGCGTAAGTCTCAAACAGCGTCTTTTCAAAACCGTCGAGCACCGTCAGCGCCGTCAATTGCATGACGCCGCCGGACGTCGATTTCACGAGCAGAGTTTTGTTGCCGCCATAACTTGCGCTCAGGACCTTGCACGCGCCATTCGCCGCCGGCGTGACAGAGGTAACCGGTGGCACCGGGCCCGCTAATCCCATACGTTGGGCTGGCGCTAACACAGCCGGACGGGCAGGCGGGTCCGTCACATTGCCCAGTTGTGTACCAGGTGGCGGCGACAACGATGGCGAAGGACCACCGAGCCGCAATGGCGGCACCCCGATCGGATTGATCTTGAATTGCGGCAAACCCGCCGGCTCGTCCGGTAAGGGCGTTGAAACCGCAGCAGGCGCCGCAGCTTGGGGCGAAGCCCCCGCAGTGGGCACCGGCACAGGCGGCGTTAAGCTTTCGGCCTGCGGGGCAACTTCGGCAGGCTTCACAACAGAAGGCGTGGTTTGTGGCGTGCCCGCTCCGGCGCGCGACCAGATCGTTCGCACCGGCGGATGAGATTTTTCTTGCGGAGCGCTAGCGGCAGGTGCGGCGTCGTGCGGCGGCGCGGCCTTCTTGACTGCAGCCTTTGGTTTGGACTTGGCGACTTTTTCAGGCAGCGGTTCGGGCCCTGCAAGCTGCTGCGGCTTTGGTCCTCCAAGCCCCGAGGGAGCTGGGAACGGACGCGACGTTCGCCGTGCCGGCTGGGGCGAAGGAACATTAATATTGGCGGGCTGCAACGCGGCGGCGGCTGCGCCACTGCATTGGCTCTTGCGGAACAGGTCGGAGACAACGTCGATCGAGCGGCCATATTGGCGGTCGGTGGCCCAACGGCGCGCCAAGTCGCCAAAGGTCACGCTGCGCCGCAATCGCCGCGATTGCTCGACGATGTCGTCTTGCTTCGATTGCGTACGTTCAGCTATGGGCTGCGCTAGCTTCTCGCCCGAATACGCAACGAGATGCTGGATCTGCGCTAGGACGCCGGTTTTGATGTCGGGGAAACGTTCGCCCGCAACGCCCCCGCCGGTGGCGCCGATGCCGGCAAAGTTGTTCTGCTTCTCATGGACGTCGCCGCGGTCTCCGTTGGCGCGCCGGTAGGACAGATAGTTGGTTTCAAGAACCATTTGATAGAAGGCGTAGTCCCATCGCACGTGCCAAGCATCGCCCCAGTATTTGTACCAGTGGGCGATATCGCGGTATCTTGGATCCACGCGCGGATTGCGCTCCGCGACGAAGGCCATCAGGCGTTCCGGCGTCACGCATTGCGGAACAGAATTGCCGGCACTGGTGCGGATAGCAGGCGCTGCGTCAACGGCCGTCGATGACAGCATGCCAGCAACAACCGCCGCAAATGCGGTCGTCAGGCTTCGATCGCGCATTTCGGTGGGCGGGGTCATGGAAGCCCTTTCAGGCTGAACGAACAATCAACCTTCCGGGCAAAGTTCAAACGCCTTATCGAGCGCTTGGCCTTGGTTGGAGTATTCGCCGACTGTCTGGCCGCCCTTTGCGTAAGCCGAAATGTAAGCTTCGGCCTCGCGCTTTTCGGTGCCCTCGTTGACGTCAAGGACCGTGTAATTGGTGGTCAGGTCGGCGCTGGCCTTGATGATGATCGCACGTCCACCACCGTAGCTCGCGGTCCAAACCCGGCACTTCGAGCTTGCCGCTTGCGCCGCCGGAGCTGGGCTTACGGCTGCCTTTGTGCCGGCACCCAAGGCTGCCGTCTGAACCTTGGCCGGAAGCTCTTTAGCAGGGAACTCTTTGGCGAGGCTTTCCGGAATAGCGGTAGGGGCGGCGTCGTCCTCAGGCGTTTGAGCGTTGATAATCTTGACGGCGACTTGCGCTTTCGGCGTTTCAACTGCCGCAGCAGCTGGTGCCGTTGCAGCAGGCGCGGCTTCGGCGGCGGGCTTTTTCTGACCGATCAATCCAAACAGCGATCCACCACCAAGACTTGAGCGCACGAACGATCCAGAAGCACGGGCTTCTTCGACGGATTTACGAGCGAGATCCGCGCCGGTGACTTTAGGGAGCGCTGCATCGGCCGGCGCCGGTGTCTCGGCAACGGACGCCACTTCCGCTGGCGTGGCTTCGGCCGGAGCCTCCGCGGCCGCTTCAGCAGGCGCAGGCGTTTCCGCCTTCGCCGGTTTCACCGAGGCAACGGTCTTGGCGGTCTTCAAAGGCTTATTCGGTTTGACCAGCGCCATCATCTCTGGCTTGGGGTCGGCCGATTTGCACAGACCATCGTAAAAGCTGTCGGCAATGGTCTCGATGTCATTGACATAATGGCGCGACGTCGGCGCCCATTTGCGTGCGAGCATCTCATACGTCACCGGACCTTTGAGGCTCTTATGCCAGTCGGTGAGAACGCCCCACTCTTGGACTTTGCGGGTGCGCTCGGCAACGGGGTTGTCAAGCTTTTCGCCCGAGTACATCAGCAGATGCTGGAGATGGGCTTTGACGCCGGTCGCAACGTCGGGAAAGGTTTCCCCCGACTCGTGCTTGCCGGTGGCGCCGAGACCGGCGAAGTTATTCTGGCTGACCGAAACGTCACCCGTGAAGGTCAAGTTGCCGGTCTCAAGCATCATCTGAAAAAACGCCGTATCCCAGCGAATGCCAAGCTCTTCGCCAACCCGCATGTAGTCAGCGGCGATGGTCGCAAACTTGCCATCGAATTTAGCGTTCCGGCCCTCGAGGAAAGCCGTCAGCCGCCCTGGCGTGGCGCACGCCGGAACCTTATTTTTGTCCGATATTTTGACTTCGGGAAGATCGGCAGCGAGTGCCGAAATAGATAGCGCAACCGCCGCACAAGCGGTCGCTAGTGGCAGCGCAAAATGCGCCCCAACGCGGAACATCATGGTTTCACCCATAAATACGCGGCACCCTCAACTGGAGCACCCAACAGAACCAAGATTGGTTTCTAGGCGCTTAACCTTAACAATTCGTTATTGAACCCCCGTGGCTCAGTAACGAGCATCGCCCGGCAATGGGGCGGCATTGAGAGGCGATCAGGGAAGGATTGTGGCAGGTCCTGAGAACTCGCTGCGAGGACAACGCCATAGCCATGTCCCTCGGGGTGAACCATTGCGCGAGACGCGGATATCCAAATATTATTTCAGCAGAGATGCTGGCCGCCATCGAGAGCAATCATTTGCCCTGTCATGGACGATGCCGACAGGATGAAGCGAACCGCCGCCGCAATTTCTTCCGGTGTTGGGCCGCGACCCAAAAGTGTCGAAACCTGCTCGGCACGAAATGTTTCGTCGTCTTGATGGATACTGCGAAAAACCGGACCAGGCGCAATGGCATTGACGCGAATGCGCGGCGCTAACGCCTGAGCCAGAGTGCGTGTCGCCGTCCATAAACCGGCTTTCGAAATCGTGTAGGAAAAGAACTCCGGCGTCAGCTTCCACACCCGTTGATCGATAATGTTGATGATATTGCCGTCTTGGCCCTTAGGGAGCTGATCGAACATCGCTTGTGCCAAGAAAACCGGCGCTTTCAGATTGATGTCGATATGCTTGTCCCAGGTCGTCTCATCGACAGTCTTGGGGCTATCTGGAAGAAACTCCGAAGCGTTATTGATCAGACATAGCGGCGGACCCATGACTAGGGCGACATTCGCCACCAACGATCGCATCTCGTCGAATTTATCGAGACTGGCATGGAAAGATTGGGACTGAACCCCCATTGCGCGAAGCTCTGAAACGAGTTGCGCCGCCTCATCTTTGGAATTGCGATAGTGGACAGCGATATTCCAACCGTCGCGCGCCAAGCCGGCCGCGATGACCCGGCCGATGCGGCGGGCAGCGCCGGTAATCAGAGCCGTTCGGTGACTGGGTGTCGATGGCGGCATGGAGACCTTATCTCGAGGCGTGGCCGGGCAGTGATGTCATGGCCGGTGGCTAAGTCAACGTGAACGGCCGCGCCAGCGCCAGCCCCGCGCGCGCGTTGCACCTAACTTGACCTGCCTAAACAATGGGCATTGTGGCGACGGGCTTGTCGCAGCGCCCTTAAAATCCTGCCTTAAGTCTAGGCAGATTCAAGGTTGCGATGGCCGAAATACAGTGCAGCGTTGCGGCGGAGGTACACTGCCTGGCGATGGTCGTGTCTGGACGGTCAAACCGCTTGTGCAAGGCCAACGAAATCGATTTTCTTGAATTCAACACGGGTGAGAGTCGGACGCTGCAGTTCGATGGGCCGTAATTCGAAATTGGGACGGGGGCATACGATTATGGTGTCAAAAGCTAAGTTCCTCAGCATCGCAGGGGCAGGGGCATTGGCCGCAACTGGATTTGTTGGGCTAGCGCACGCGGACGGCAGCACGAAGGATGCGGCGGGCCCTGGCTCGTGGTGGGATTCGGTGAAGTTTTCAGGATATGCGGAAGGCGGCGGCCTTGCAAATCCCGGCCGTGACAAAGACCCCAATAATTTGAATTGGGGACACCTCTTCACCGATAAGAACGATACGGTGCAGCTCAACCAACTGTCGTTGACCCTGGAGCGGTCGATCGACTCCAAGAAGAGTTATGATGCTGGCTTCAAATTCCAGGGCATGTACGGGTCAGACGCTCGATATACCCATTTCCTCGGGGAGTTGGACCGCGTCACGAGTGACAAAGAGCAGTTCGATATTGTCGAGGCATTCTTGCAGTTCCATACACCGTGGCTTACCGAGGGCGGGACCGACATCAAGGTCGGCCAGTATGTAACGCTGGAAGGGGCAGAGGTCATTGATCCACGAGGGAACTTCTTCTACTCGCATACCTACATATTCAACTTCGGAATTCCCTTCAAACACACCGGTGTGTTGGCCACGACTCATGTGAATTCCATGCTCGATGTGTACTACGGTGTGGATACAGGCGTGAATACAACGTTTGGAGACCGTGGCGACAACAACGATGCGGTTGCCTTTCACGGTGGGATTGGCCTCAACCTGATGAATGGAGACCTCACAGTTTTGGCGACAACTCACATTGGCCCAGAAAATGCCAATGGAAATGCGAATTCTCCTCCGACACCGGTTACCGGTGCTAACACCGAACTGCGCTATCTCAATGATATCACCGCCATCTGGAAGGCGAGCAAACAGCTCACCTTCACTGTGGACCTGAACTATATTCGCGACGATCTCGTCGATGTCGATGGCTACGGTGCGGCGGGATACCTGACCTACGCCATAAATGACAATCTCTCCTTTGGTTTGCGTGGCGAAGTATGGCGCGACGCAAATGGGTTTTTTGTCGGTGCGTTCCCTGGCAACCGGGATTTCGTGAACGCCGAACTGGGCCGGCCGAATACCAGTATCTCTCTGTTTCCGCAGGGAACCACATACGCCGCGATTACGGCTGGCTTCAATATAAAGCCGACGATAGACAAGCGTTTCGAGGGTTTAGCGATCCGGCCCGAAGTCCGGTGGGATCACTCGAGCGATACCAAGCCGTTTAACGGTGGTACCGACAAGGATCAGTTCACTGTTGGCGCCGACGTGGTTGTGCCGTTCTCGATCATCTCGCCATAATTTATATCCCGCAGCATGGCGGCGGTCTTGCTCGACAGCACTGAAATAAGAAGCCGGGGCCAAAACCCCGGTTTTTTTTGACTGCCACGCCTTCGTAAGACTTTCATGTCATTCCAATAGGTTCCCTGACCAATCCCGCGGTCCAGTCCAAGCGCCAGATTGATCTCGCATCCCTTTCAAAGATCAGGCTGTAACCTGACAGCGCACAATCGAGCCCGCGCGGGACAAGCGTTTTCCACTGGCAGTCGCCGCCGCCAACTTGCCACCACCCTGGTCTGATCGGAAAAGACTTCAATCAACCAGTTGGGCTTGCGATTCGCTTGATACCCTTCATTGCCATCACCATCGCTCTGACCGTCGCCATCATCGCGGTCTTCGTTGCTCCGCGTTTGGCGGACCGCCGGGTCGTGTTTGAGGTCGCGCCCGATACGCCGAAGGCATTCGGTTACAACATGGCGTGGATCGCGATTCGCACCAAGGATGTCCGCTTGGTCATCGAAACCTTGGAACTGAGCGATGTCGAACCCGCCAATTGGAACTCCGGCATAGGCACCATCTATTCGCCGGCCTTGAGCGACACCTATATTTTTGTTTCGCCACCCATCAAGGGTTGGACGTTTGTCGCTGGCGTGCCCTTGCCGCTGCCGGTCGGGCGGTCGTTCATCGACAAACTGACGCCGCTGTTGGCGCGCCTGGCATCGGCTTTCCCACACGTGCAGTACTTCGCGGGCTTCCCGATCATCGATTTTTTTGCGTGGGCAAAACTCGACAGCGGCCGCATGGTGCGAGCCTTCGCCATCGGTGATGAAGGCGTGATCTGGGATCGTGGACGGTTGACGGCCGAAGAGCGGGCGCTGGGTCTCAAACTCTTCGATCTCAGAGGCATCAAAGGGCGCAAGGGCGACGCTGGCGGTGCCATCATTCTGCACCCGACCGAACAACAGGTCTTGCAGCTGGCAGGAGGTTGGAGCCTGGATCCGTCCCTCTTCGCGACCAAAGACGGCGAACCGAACTTGGGTTTCATCGCGCGCGCGCCGTCAAGCTGGCGTGCGGAGCGGCTGCGAAAGGCCGCTTAGCCCGCTACTTGTAGCGGCATTAGCGCTTTATGGTCTCGGCGGTGATCTCGAGATCGAAGTCTTTTAGCTCAAGCGTGCCACTGGCTTGTGGCGCCGCATCGACGGCGGTCGCTGCCGTCCAAGCGTTATTTTCAACGGGCAAGTTATCAGCGACCAGAGAGTTGCCGCGCCGCTGACGCCCGGCATCGCGTAACGGCTCGGCTTCGCCGGAGCAAGCGGCAGGCCGTGTCTGACCGGTTGCGCGATCAAGGACGAGACTGACGCAATATAAAGGGTCGGCTTTGAAAGCGACCCGCGCATATCCGGCAACCGCTGGTACGGATCGCGTTGGCCGTTCCGAGGCAACCTGCTCGACGGGTGAATCCTGATTGAAGACGATTTCGGATACGAAACCCCAAAAGCCAATGAGATGGCCGGCAAGAATCCCGGCGACAAATCCCAAGCCTGTCCACACGACCGGCGGACGCTCCAACCGCAATACGGCCGCTTGCAACGTGCTCGCGACAGCCTTTTCAATGGGCTCTGTTGGCCTCGGTTCGCCGCTGGATGTGCCGGAGCTGGCGGCAATCACGTCAGCGATATCGTCCCAGAAGCGGCGGACTTCTAAGGGGGGCTTCGCACCGGAATTCAACGTTGGTGTTCGACCCTGCAAAAAGCCAAGATCATCGCCCGCGACCGGTCTATCGGTGCGCACGTTCGAAGGCCGCATCTCGGGATCGAATCGGATCATCGAGCGTGAGTCTGCGGATTAGCCGGCATCCCGGCAAGACAGCAGTGGGACGCCAAGGCGGCGCTCCACGGTTTTTCCGCCTTGACCGGGGCGCCGAATCACGCGGCCCAGATTGTCTCAGCCGTCAGTTGCCGTTTGGCCCCTCGATCAAGCGCGGACGGGGAACTGCATTCTGCTTGATCATCGGCGCGTCTTTGCCGGTGCCGTCGTCGTGCCGGGCGGTCGATCTCACCGGCGGCACGTACATGCGATCGGCCGAGCACATGCGGCGCGGGTTCTCATTGCTGCCGCAGGCTCGCGATTGGCCGTCCTTGCCGAAGCAGAAATGAATCTCTTTCAAGCGGTTGCCCGCGCCCCCGCAAGCGACCGCTATGGCGCCCGGCTTCAAACCGGGATTGGCTTTGGCGAATTCGGCGGCGATTTCGCCGGGCGACACGAACTGAGCTTCAAATGGGTTCTTGTAGCGCTCGGGAATCTTGACCGTTTGAAACAGCTTGCGAGCTTCGCCGAAGTAGGCCTGCGGATCGAGGCCCGAGCACGTGCCGTGCTTTTTGTATTCGTGAATGATGAGGCCCGACGCCGGCATGATGTCGAGCATCTTGTCGATCAGCGGCTGCGGCACGTAGGGACGGCGCGAAATCCGGCAGTCGGACGGATAACCTTTTTCATACTGCGGCCAAAGCCCATGCAGTACAAAGGAGTAGCGCTTGCCGTCGCCGCGGTTGCACTGCTGGTCGTCGAAATTCGACCGCTCCGTCGAGCAATGCGTCGGGCTCCACGACAGAACGAGGGCGTAGTAATCGAATTGGCCCGGAACGTTGGTTTGCGCGGGAGCAGGATTAAAGCGTTGGCTCGGCCATTGGCTGCGATACTCGGCGTTGGCTTTGACGGCCGCGAAACACGCGACGACAGCAGCAGCGATTCCAAACGTTTTTACCAATTGAGTGCGCATTGTTCGTCTCGTTCTCCTTGAGGCAGGTCACGCAAGGCAATATCGCCTTTGGCCGGTTGGCGCGGAACATAGGCAGTGATTGGGGCGGCGAAAAGCACTTATCCCAGATAATCAGGTTTCCGCAGGCGCAGGTTGTGCCAGCGCCGCCAGGATCCGGGCCCAGCTGCGGGCGCCTTTCTCGAAGCTTCTCATATTGTATTTTTCGTTCGGAGAGTGGATGCGATCGTCTTCGAGGCCAAACCCGACCATCAGACTGTCCATGCCGAGGGCGTCCCGGAACGACGACACGATCGGGATCGAGGCGCCGCACCCCATCAAGACGGTTGGGCGGCCCCATTCGTCTTCCAGAGCTTTTGCGGCCGCCGCCATCGCCGGGCTGGCGGTGTCGAAGGCGATGGCGCCGGAGCCGCGGTTGCCCAACCATTGCGCCTTAATGTCGGGCGGCAAGATACCGGCAACGTAGGCATGCAGGCATTCGATGACATGGCTTGGGTCTTGGCCCGCGACGAGGCGGCAGGTGATTTTGACGGAGGCTTTGGACGGGATGACCGTTTTCGAGCCCGCGCCCTGATAGCCGCCTGTGACGCCGTTGAACTCGAGGGTTGGGCGCGACCACAGTTGCTCGATCAGTGTCTTGTCACGTTCTCCGCACGGCACTTTCAGCCCTACCGCGCCGAGAAACGTTTCGCCGCGCAATCCCAAGGTTTGCCATTGCGCCAGTTGCGCGGGGGCTGGGTCTTCAACACCGTCGTAAAATCCGGGTACCGCGATGCGGCCATTGTCATCATGCAGCGCCGCCATGACTTTCGCCAAAGCCCGGATTGGGTTGGTCGCGGGGCCCCCGTACATTCCCGAGTGCAAGTCGCGGCCGGGGCCGGTCAGTACCAATTCATCGCCAACGAGACCGCGCAACATGGTGGTGATTGCCGGCGTGTCTTTATCCCACTGGCCGGTATCGCAGACCAGGACGACATCGGCTTTGATCTCGTCGCCATGTTTGGCCAGGAACTCAGGCAGCGACGGTGAGCCGCTTTCTTCCTCGCCCTCGATCATGACGGTGACGGCGATGGGCAATTCTCCGGCGACCTTCTTCCAAGCCCTTGCGGCCTCGAAAAAAGTCATCAGCTGACCCTTGTTGTCTTCCGCGCCGCGCGCCACGATGACGTCGCCGTTGAAGGGATCTTTGGCAATGACCGGCTCGAACGGTTTCGACGTCCATAGCTCCAACGGATCGGCTGGCTGTACGTCGTAGTGTCCGTAAAACAGCACGTGCGGCATGCCGGCCGGAATAGTCTCGCGATCATGTGCGACGACAATCGGGTGACCGCTTGCCGGCACAACCCTGGCCGTTGCAAATCCAATCTCGCGCAGTTCGTTTGCGCACCACTCGGCGGCGCGCTGACACTGCGGTTTGAACTCCGGGTCGGTCGAGACACTTTCGATGCGAAGTAGTTCAAATAGCCGGCCAAGACCTGCGTCCTTCGATTGCGCCAAGGTATCCAAGACTTTGGCTAGAGTGCTCATGGACCGGTCCTCGCAGTTTGCGTGTTATCGTCGTTCCCACATCCAATAGGGGGTAATCTCTTTCTCAGCCGTCGCATGCCTGCTATGGCACCTGCGCCGGGCGAGGAACAGTCCAACCGGCCTGGAGCGCTCTGATGGCACAGCCTGCCCAAGACGGCAAAATAAAAGACGGCAAAAAAAAACGGGTCTACGTGTTTGCCCCAGGCTCTGCGGACGGTGCCGCGGGTATGACCGAGCTGCTTGGCGGCAAGGGCGCTAATCTTGCCGAGATGGCCCGCCTCGGCTTGCCGGTGCCGCCCGGATTTACGATCACGACCGAGGTTGCGGCGGAATATTTGAAAGGGGACGGCAAATTTCCGGAAGGACTGGCGCGCGAGGTTGACGCGGCCATCGTCCAGATTGGCGAAACCGTCGGCGCCACATTCGGCGACGTCGAAAGGCCGCTGCTGGTGTCGGTTCGTTCCGGCTCGCGGGCTTCGATGCCGGGCATGATGGACACGATTTTGAACCTTGGCCTCAACGATCAAACCGTCGAGGGCCTGGCGGCAATATCGGGCGATGCCCGCTTCGCATTCGATAGCTATCGCCGCTTTATCCAGATGTACGGCGATGTCGTGCTAGGAGTCGATCACGGCGCCTTCGAAGACATCCTTGAGAATTTCAAGAATTTGAACGGGTTTTCGTCTGACACCGACCTCGACGCCGATGCTTGGCGGGACATCATCTTCGAATACAAAGATGTCATCGAGCGCGAACACGGCCAACCCTTTCCGCAAGATACCAAAGACCAGCTATGGGGCGCGATCGCAGCAGTCTTCAAGTCCTGGGAGAATACCCGTGCAGCGACGTACCGGCGCCTGCACGACATTCCGGATGACTGGGGAACCGCCGTTAATGTCCAAGCCATGGTCTTTGGAAACCTCGGCGAGACGTCGGCGACGGGCGTCGCGTTTACGCGCAATCCCTCGACCGGCGAAAAGGCTGTGTTTGGAGAATTCCTTGCCAATGCCCAGGGAGAAGATGTCGTGGCCGGCATCCGCACCCCACAGCCATTGAGCACCTCTAGTTCCGCCGGACACACGGGCGCGGCGCTCGAGACCACAATGCCCGAAGCCTATAAAGAGCTCACCGCCATTTTCGATCAGCTCGAAGCTCATTACCGCGATATGCAGGACGTCGAGTTCACGATCCAAGTGGGCCGGCTTTGGATTTTGCAAACGCGCTCGGGCAAGCGATCGACGGAAGCGGCGCTGAAGATCGCCGTCGACATGGCGGGCGAAGGCTTGATTACCAAAGACGAGGCGGTCCTGCGCATCAATCCCTCGTCGCTCGATCAATTGTTGCATCCGGCCATCGACGGCGACGTCACCCATGACCTGATCACGACCGGCTTGCCAGCATCTCCGGGCGCCGCATCCGGCGAAATCGCTTTCCATTCCGAGATGGCCGAAGCCCTGAAGGGCAAGGGCAAAGACGTCATCCTGGTGCGGACCGAGACCAGTCCAGAGGACGTCCATGGCATGCATGCCGCAGCCGGCGTTCTGACCGCGCGCGGCGGCATGACCAGTCACGCCGCCGTCGTGGCGCGCGGCATGGGCCGGCCTTGTGTATCGGGTGCGGGCGCACTCAAGATCGACGCCAATGCCGGCACCATGCGGATTGGATCGCGAACGTTCAGACAGGGCGACGCGATCACCATCGATGGCGGCACGGGGCGGGTTTTCGCGGGCCGTGCCAAAATGCGCCCGCCGCAATTGTCGGGCGCTTTCGAGACTTTGATGAGTTGGGCTGACGAAGCGCGGCGTATGCAGGTGCGCGCCAACGCCGACACGCCGCGCGATGCTCGACAGGCGCGAAATTTCGGCGCCGAAGGCATCGGACTTTGCCGCACCGAGCATATGTTTTTCGAAGAGGGCCGCATTCTGTCCGTTCGAGAAATGATTTGCGCCGACAGCGAAGTGGGCCGGCGCCGCGCGCTCGATAAATTGCTGCCCATGCAGCGCGCGGACTTCGAAGAGTTGTTCGAGATCATGGCGGGTTTGCCGGTCACGATCCGCCTGCTCGATCCGCCGCTGCACGAGTTTTTGCCTCATGAAGAGCGGGAAGCAGCCCAAGTCGCCGCCGCCCTCGATATGGATCTGAGCAAGCTCAAGGCCCGCGTCGCGGAACTCGAAGAATTCAATCCGATGTTGGGTTTCAGGGGCTGCCGGCTTGGCATAAAATTCCCCGAGATTACCGAGATGCAGGCGCGCGCTATTTTCGAAGCTGCGGTCAATGCAGCCAAAAAAACCGGCAATCCCGTTCGCCCCGAAGTCATGATCCCCTTCGTGGCTTTCCGGCGCGAATTCGACATCCTGCGCGATGTTATCCGCAATGCCGCTGAACAGGTCGAAAAAGAAACAGGGGCTAAACTCGTCTACGATATCGGCACGATGATTGAGCTGCCGCGAGCGGCGTTGCGGGCGGGCGACATCGCGGAAGGCGAAGGCGGTGCGGAATTCTTTTCATTCGGTACCAACGACATGACGCAGACAGCGCTGGGTCTATCGCGTGACGACGCCGCCCCCATTTTATCCAGTTATCTGGAGAGCGAAATTCTCACTGTCGACCCGTTTGTCTCGATTGACCAGACCGGCGTTGGAGAACTCGTTAAAATCGGCGTTGAGCGAGGTCGCGCCGTCAGGGCCGGAATGAAAATGGGGATCTGCGGCGAGCATGGCGGCGACCCGAAGTCAGTGACGTTTTTTGACGGCGTTCATCTCGACTACGTGTCGTGTTCGCCGTTCCGGGTGCCGATCGCCCGCCTCAGCGCCGCCCAGGCCACGATCCGTGCCAAGGCGCAGTCGGCGACAAAGGCTTAGGCTGAATGAAACGCGCAGGTCGCGACTTTCAGGAATGCATCCCCGGCCGAGAGAGCGGTGGAGCCAGCGAGCGAAGAGCCGGGGCCACGTCGATGGCGATTGGCATCGGCGGCGCTTCAATACGTTGGACGCGATCCCGGCTCTGCGCAACGATGCGTGCCGCATCATGCTCGGCCGGGAACGCAAGTGACTGGATAGAGTTTTTGACGCTGCAACGCGCACAGGAATGCGGGTGCGTGGTGCGCCCCTAATACATGCCCGAGTCGCGATCGATTTCGTCTAGACGCGGCTGACGTGGACGCGGGCCCTGGCGCTTCGGCATCACGAGCAACAACAATACCAGTGGCGGAACCAGAAAACTCCAGCCGGCCCAATAGGAAATATCGCGGTTCTTGGCGCCCGCGATGACCACCGCCAGCAGCGACGCCGCAATCGCCGTCAAACCCCAATAAGCAATCCACTGCATAGCAAGCACTTTCCGGCCATCCCCGTCGCGTTCGGCATCCGTCATTCCGGCGTACCACAGCTGGCGATCAACTGTGGCGAATTCAAGCGCGCCGGGTTTTAGTTGGCTGAACGGGCGTGAAATCGAGTCCTAAATCGAGAACCGGGGCTGAATGTGTCAGTGCGCCAACGGAAACAAGGTCGACGCCTGACCCGGCTATTGCCCGGACTGTGTCGAGATTGACGCCCCCGGACGCCTCCGTCAAGCACTGACCGGCGACGCGTTTAACCGCCTTTGCAAGCGATGCTGGGCTCATGTTGTCGAGCAACACGGCGTCAATTTTGTACTCTAGAACGTCCTCGAGCTGTTCAAGCGTATCGACCTCGACTTCGATCTTGAGCATGTGGCCAGCACGTGCGCGTGCCGCCACAATGGCTTTCGATAATCCTCCGGCGGCAACGATGTGATTGTCCTTGATGAGCACGGCGTCGAACAAGCCGGTCCGGTGATTTTGACCGCCGCCGCAGCGCACCGCGTATTTCTCAAAGGCTCGCAGACCGGGTGTGGTTTTGCGGGTGTCGGCAATCTTGGCGTTGGTATCTTTGATGGCGTCGACGTAACGGCGCGTCAACGTCGCGATACCCGACATCCGGCCCATGAAGTTGAGCGCGACCCGCTCAGCGGTCAGAATGGCGCGGGCGTTGCCTTTGATGTGTGCGATGACGGCGCCAGCCGCGATCCTGCTGCCGTCTGGCGACGCGATCTCGATCATCACATCAGGGTCGAGCGCGCGGAATGCGGCTTCCGCCAGTTGCAGCCCGGAGACGACGCCGGGCGCGCGCGCTGCAATCACGGCGCTGGCGACGGTACTCGCGGCGACTGTTGCATCGGTTGTAATGTCGCCCAGCAAACCAAGATCTTCGGCCAAGGCCGCATGAATTGCCGCTTGAACCAGGGTCGCGGGGAGTGGCGTTGGGCCGCCGGCCATTGTCATGAACAGACGCTCGCGGCAAGAACCGTAGGCTTGGGCTTTGAGGGTTCAACGTCTGGCAAGTCTTCAAGGGTCATAAAACTGCGCCGGGCCTGCTTCGGGTCGCTCTTGGGATAGTCGCTGCGAAAATGACCGCCGCGGCTTTCTTTGCGCTTGAGGGCGGCGGCGGTGATGAGGCGCGCCGTCAGCGTCATGTTTTCAAGCACTGTGTCGCCTTTGGCTTCGATGGCGATTTTGTTCAACTGCGACAACGCCTGTTTCAAGCTTTGGGCATCGCGGACGACGCCGACTTTTTCGCTCATGATGTTGCGCAAGCGCTGGACAGCTTCGGCGCGCAGGCTCGCTTCAACCGGGGCGGAGACGGCGATGCGCCTTGGTTCGATCGAATGCCCGATTTTGGCATCGCGCACGACTTTGCGAACGTCCTTTGCGACGCGCGCCCCGAACACCACGGCTTCGAGCAAAGAGTTGGAGGCCAGCCTGTTGGCGCCGTGCAAACCGGTCGACGCCACTTCGCCCACCGCCCATAGTCCCTGAACGCTGGTGCGGCCGTGTTTGTCGGTTGCAATGCCGCCCATATGATAGTGCTCGGCCGGGGCAACGGGGATCAGATCTTTTACTGGATCAATGCCGACGGATTTACAGAGTGCGGCGACCGTTGGATAGGCTTCGCTGAAACGCGCGCCGATGGCGGTCCGGCAGTCGAGGAATGCGCCGCGCCCCGCAGCATTTTCAGCGAACACGCCGCGCGCCACGATATCGCGCGAAGCCAACTCGCCGCGGGAATCGATCTTGAACATGAAGCGCTCGCCCGCCTTGTTCAACAGCGTGGCGCCTTCGCCGCGCAGGGCTTCGGTGGCCAGCGGCGCCGGATCGAGACCGGCGTCGATGGCGGTCGGATGAAACTGCACGAATTCAGCGTCGGCGATCACCGCGCCGGCACGCGCCGCCATCGCGATGGCTTCGCCCTTGGCGTAAGAGGGATTGGTGGTGACGGCAAACAATCCGCCAACGCCGCCGGTTGCGAGGATGACGGCAGAAGCGGGCACGAACTCATAGGTGCCATTGCCGAGTGCAGCAGGGCGGATCAAGCGCACGCCTTCGACCCGGCCGCCGGTGGCGATCAAATCATCGGCCTCGTAGCCTTCAAGGACACGGATCGCCGGGGTCTTGCGCACCGCCGCGATCATGGCCTGCATGATGGCCGCGCCAGCGCGGTCGCCGGACACCCGAACAACCCGCTTTTCGGAATGCGCCGCTTCTTTCGAGAGCACATAATGGCCGGCGAGGTCGCGATCAAACGGCACTCCGAACTGCAAGAGATCGCGAATACGGTCGGGCGCTTCATCGGCGACAATATGGGCTATCTCTTCGTCGACCGTGCCAGCCCCGGCGGCAATGGTGTCGGCCGCGTGCTTGTCGGGGCTGTCGCCCTCGCCAACGGCAGCTGCGATGCCGCCCTGCGCCCACAGGCTCGACGCGCCTTCGCCAAGCGGCGCTGCGGCGATGACTGTGACCGGCAGCGGCGCGAGTTTAAGCGCCGTGAACAATCCCGCCAATCCCGCGCCGATAATGACGACATCACCGGCACCAGCAGACATGTTGGCCGGTTTGAAAACGCTCACCTGCGAGACGTTGCGTTTGTCGGTCATGGCAGCGCGCCCCAGCAAAAAATCAGTCTCGTCGGCTCAGTTGCTCAGATTGACCATGCGTTCAACGGCCCGGCGCGCCCGCGTGGAAACATCGGGATCGATTTTGACCTCGTACTGATTGTTGACGAGGCTGGCGTAAATGTTCTCGAGAGAGATACGTTTCATGTGCGGGCACAGATTGCAGGGCCGCACGAATTCGACGTCCGGGACCTCGATAGCGACATTCGAGGCCATCGAGCATTCGGTCACCAAGACGACTTTCTTCGGCTTATGGGTCTTGACCCAATCGATCATTTTTGAGGTCGAGCCGGTAAAGTCGGAAGCCTTGATGACGTCGGGCGGGCACTCGGGATGGGCGATAATTTTGACGCCCGGTTCGCCGGCGCGCAGTTCATCGAGGTCGGCGCCGGTGAAGCGCTCATGAACCTCGCACGATCCTTTCCAGGTGATGATCTCGACCTTGGTTTGGGTCTGCACCCACTGCGCAAGGTATTGATCGGGAATGCACAGCACCCGTGGCGCGCCGAGGCTCTCGACGACTTTGACGGCATTCGACGAGGTGCAGGTAATGTCGCACTCGGCTTTGACGGCGGCGGAGGTGTTGACATAAGTGACGATCGGAACGCCCGGATAGGCTTGCCGCAACATGCGAACATCCTCGGCCGTGATCGAGGCAGCGAGCGAGCATCCAGCGCGCAAGTCCGGAATCAAAACCGTTTTATCCGGGGATAGGATTTTCGAGGTCTCGGCCATGAAGTGCACGCCCGCTTGCACGATGATATCGGCATCGACGCGGGCGGCTTCCTTGGCCAGCTGCAAACTATCGCCGCGAAAATCCGCAACGCAGTGGAAAATTTCGGGCGTCATGTAGTTGTGCGAAAGGATGACGGCGTTGCGCTCAGCCTTCAATTCATTGATCGACTTGATGTAGGGGGCATAGTGCGGCCACTCCATCGGCGTCACGACGCCTTTGACGCGCTCGTACATCGGCGCCATTTCAGCTTTGAGTGCGGGCGACCACTGATATTTGGCCTGACCCAAAATCGGCGCACGCGACGGCGGTGTCTTAGGCCCAGCACTGGCGTGATTGACGACGATCGTAGCCATGCACCCTTCCTTCTCTACGGCCATAATATACTCGTTTAGAGCATATGTGAGGCCTGAAAACATCCGGCCCGCTGAGCGCCGGTCGTGCTATCCTCTAGTGCTCAAGTTGAGCATTCGAGCGTAGATTTAAAATAGTGCAGAGCGGGCAAGAATTCCAGTGCCGCGCGCAAGTCTCCATTTTTTGGTCAGATACTGACGCGCGGCGCTGGCCATTAATTGCGGCTTGGCGGAGCGGAAACCCGCACACCAGGTGCCGGACGCTCGAGCAAAACCTCGCGGCGAAATCGGAACAGCTTGGCGGGCCTGCCGCCGGTTCGGGTTTTCATTTCGCCGGTGGTCTCAACAAGTCCCGCGCCTTCGACAAGGCGGCGGAAGTTTTGTTTGTGCAGATGCGGCCCGAGAATGGCTTCGACCGTTTTTTGAAGCTCATACAACGTGAAATCGTCCGGCATCAGTTCGAAGATGACCGGGCGATACTTGATCTTGGAGCGCGTGCGCCCGATGGCCGTCGCAAGTATGCGGCGGTGATCGTAATGCATCGATGCTCCGAGCCTCGGGCGATCATCCCAGACCTGAGCGGCGCTGCGGCCGTCGCGATGGGCTTCTCCGGCAAGGCCAGCCTCATAGAGTAGCTCGAAACGATCGAGGACTTTTTCTTCGTCCCATGCAGCGCCGTCCAAACCAAAGCACATACGTGCCCGGTCGGCCCGTGCGATCGAACGTTGGTGGGGCGTCGCCGGCGCGGGACGTTCAGCCCAGGCCTTCAAACGCGGTTCGATTTCGTTGGCGATAATTTCCGGCCGGCCGCGGCGCCAATCCTCCCACGGGAAGAAATGATACCAGCTCCGCCAAGTCCCGCCACTCACGCCACGCTGATCGGAGGCTTGACTGAGCGCCAAGTATCCAATGGACACGATATGTGGTGCAAGGTCACCGGTTTCGACATGCCGGCCGCGATCGCCAAAGGTGTAAAGTTGTTCGGCATAGCCAAGTTCAAGACCGGTCTGGTCGCGAACCCAGGATCTGAGGCCACCTTCAAGCGTGCGATGATCGCGCGGTGAAAACGGCCCAAATGGCAGTCCGTCTGTCGAACCAACAGAATCGGGATCGGATTTTACGACCAAGACAACGGGCTCGTTGTCCTTGACGGCAACGATCGCTGCGTTCAGCCCGATCTCGACACCTGCATGGTCCATATTCGCTCGTGCAAGAGCGCGTTGAGCCTTCTCTGCCGACGGCTTCCCCCTGCCCGATAATTCCATATTCATGGTCATCATCCCCGTGCTCCCCACTAGGCGAACTAGAGACCGATCATGGCTATTTTCGGAATAAGTGATGATAAGATTGCCTAGGTAATGCCGCATTATCGTCGAAATTTCAGAGTTCGGCACAAGCGTTGAAGCGGTCTAGAAACCGAGACTGCGCAATTTGCGCTGGGAACGGCTCGAGTGTGCGGAGCTGCGACGTCAACGCGGGCGGCAAATCGGGACGGCCGAAAAATTTTTCCGCTTCGTCTTCGCTAAAGCCCGCAAGCTGCGTCGCTTCGTAATATGCGGCGATTGTATCGGCGTGCTTGATGGCGATAGCGAGCGGCGCTGGAATTTGCGCAGGCAAGCCGAAGCGCAAATGGATGGCAGAGAGCAAGCGGATCTCGAACGCCTTGTAGTCAAGGCCGATGGCGGCTTTGAACGGGCTGATCAGATCTCCGATGACATATTCGGCGGCGTCGTGAAGGAGAGCGGCCAGACGTTCGCGCTTGCCAAAGTTGGGATTGAGGGTTCGCGCAATGTCTTCGACCACCAGAGCGTGCTGCGCGACGGAGAAAGCGTGCGCGCCAACCGTCTGACCGTTCCAGCGGGCGACGCGCGCCAGGCCGTGGGCAATGTCTTCGATCTCGATGTCGCTGGGCGATGGCGACAACAAATCGAGCCGGCGTCCCGACAGCATGCGTTGCCAGGCGCGCGATGTACTTTTTTGTTGTGGGTCCGCGCTCATCGTTCTGACACTTTTCGTCCCGGCACCTTCAAAGTTTTATGCAACTTCGCGCATGCCTTGTGGCGATGGCATGAGACCAGATGATCGTTGACGAGGCCAGATGACTGCATAAAGGCATAAACCGTCGTCGGGCCCACAAAGCGGAACCCCTCGGACTTAAGCGCCTTGGAGAGGCGCTTGGAAAGTTCGGTCTCGGACGGCGCATCCTTGACGCTGCACAACGCGTTTTGGGCCGGTTGGCCGTCAACGAAGCTCCAGATGAAATGCGCGAACGGCTGACGCTGAGAGAGTTTGAGGTAAGCCTTGGCGTTATCGATTGTGGCTTCGATCTTGAGTTTGTTGCGCACGATGCCGGCGTCCGCCATCAGTCTGGCGATGTCGCGCTGTTTGTAGCGCGCAATTTTTTCCGGGTTGAATCGATCGAAGGCGCGGCGGAAGTTTTCGCGCTTCCTGAGTATCGTCAGCCACGACAATCCCGATTGAAAACCTTCAAGCACGATTTTTTCAAACAGCAGGTGGCTGTCGGTCAGCGGCACCCCCCATTCTTCGTCGTGATAACGCGCATACTCGGGATCGGCTATCCCCGGCCACGGGCAGCGCTCGACATGGGCCGTCATCACGAATGCTCCGGCGAGTGCGCGTGTGTGCGGCTGGACGATCGATAGTGCCGGAGCGCTTCTGGATCGGGCGTCACGGCGACGCCGCCTGACGAAAGGCTTTGAACCTTGTCAGCGGCTTCAGACGCGCGGTCGAGGCGCAGCATGGCGAGAGCATTATGACCAGCTACTGAACCGACGCGGCCGACGGCTACGTCGCCGAGCAAGATGTCGGCGCCTGACCGAAGCGTCTCGGCGGCCTCAATCTTGATGATCCTCTTTCGCACGACTGTCTTGTGCTGCATGCGCGCGACGATTTCCTGGCCGACGTAGCAGCCCTTGGTGAATGACACGCCATTGAAGAGATCGAAGTCGGCTTCATGCGGATAGGCATCGCCGAACTCATAATCCTTGCCGCCCTCGGGCACACCAAGCGCGATGCGGTGGGCGTGGTAGTCATCGGCAGTTGCCTTCGTGCCGTTCGTCGCCGATACGATATCGGCAGCAAAGCGGGCTTCTGCAAGAATTCTCGTTCCGAGGTCCGCGTGACGCGGGTCGCGGAAGGCGACGGTGCCCGTGGTTGGTCCGGACGAACAGGCGTCCTTTCCCCACAACGCCAACACTTGATAGTGATCGGAGACGGCCTTGATGTCGACGGCTGCGCGCAGCTTGTACATGGTGAGCCGCTTGGCGAGTTCAGTGGCCTTGTCGCTGGCAACGTCGAGTACAAAGCCGTCGAGCGTGCGCACGCAAAAGAACTCGAATAGAATTTTACCCTGCGGGGATAGCAGACCCACATGGGCCGCTGCGGCGGCGAAAGCGACGTCGTCCGGCTTGGTCTCGAGCGTCGCGATATCGTTGGTCACGAGGCCCTGTAGCAACTTGGCCGCGTCGGGTCCTGCAACGCTTACGGCGCTGCGGTCTGCGAGATAAGCGATCTTTTGCGGGCGCATGGGTAAACCTGGAGGATTGCAAAGCCGTCACGAGTTACGTATGCGGGACGTCGAGACAACGCAAGATGCCGGAGCCGCGAGACCCATGCCTCAGTCGTTTGATCTGCTGATATCTGGCGCGACCGTCGTCAATCACGACGGCGTGGGGAAACGCGACATCGCCGTCCGGGGCGGGCGGATCGTCGAGATCGGCAATATCTCGAATGCCAATGGCGCCGAGATCCTCGATGCCAAGGGGCTGCACATTCTGCCCGGCGTCATCGATAGCCAGGTGCATTTCCGCGAGCCGGGCCTTGAGCACAAGGAAGATCTCGAGACCGGCAGCCGCTCGGCGGTCGCGGGCGGTGTCACGACCGTCTTCGAAATGCCCAACACCAAGCCGCTGACCACCACGGCTGAGACGCTCGCTGATAAAGTCAGGCGCGCCCGTCACCGGATGTTCTGCGACTTTGCGTTTTACGTTGGCGGCACGCGCGAAAACATTGCCGATATTCCGCAACTAGAAAAACTCGAAGCGTCAGCCGGCATAAAAATCTTCATGGGGTCGTCAACAGGCGATCTGCTGGTCGACGATGAAGTATCTCTCGACAAAATCATAGCCAAGATATCGCGCCGCGCCGCGTTCCACGCCGAGGATGAAGCGCGTCTCAAAGCCCGGATGAATGTGCGGCGCGCCGGCGATCCGTCGTCTCATCCCGAATGGCGCGACGAAGAAGCAGCGCTGATCGCCACCAAACGGCTTGTCGGTTTGGCGGAAAAGCATGGGCGGCGCGTGCATGTGCTGCACATCTCGACAGCTGCGGAAATGGCCTACCTCGCTGCCCACAAACAATTTGCCTCCGTCGAGGTCACCCCGCATCATCTGACCTTGGTGGCGCCGGACTGCTACGAGCGCCTTGGCACCTATGTGCAAATGAATCCGCCGGTGCGCGACGAACGCCACCGCGCTGCGATCTGGCATGCCCTTCAAAACGGCGTCGTCGATGTGCTGGGATCCGATCACGCGCCCCACACGCGCGAAGAAAAAGATCACCCCTATCCTGACAGCCATTCGGGCATGACGGGTGTGCAGACGCTGGTGCCGATCATGCTCGATCACGTCAACGCCGGACGATTATCGCTCGAGCGTCTGGTCGATTTGACCAGCCACGGGCCGCAGCGGCTCTTTAATATTCGGGCTAAGGGCCGCATTGCCGTTGGATATGACGCCGATTTCACCATTGTCGATATGAAGCGCCGCGAAACGATCACCAACTCATGGATCGAAAGCCGGGTGGGATGGACGCCCTACGACGGTGTCAAAGTCACCGGCTGGCCGGTTGGGACCTTCGTGCGCGGCCACAAGGTCATGTGGGACGGCGAGATTTTGGGGTTAGCCGTGGGCGAACCCGTCAAATTCCTCGAGGGCTATTCGGGTTAACTGGTTTGCCCCCGGTGTGGCCCGGGCTTTGCTATCCGGCAGTGGTCTTAGCCACCGTCCGGAAATGACATGCACGCCAGCGCCGCTTCGAAAACATTACGCCAATTTTCACCGGCAAACTGGCTCGACGCATTGGCGCTGACCGTGCTGGCGTTGGCAGCGGCCACCACGGCCGTCGTCGTGCTCTATCTCGTGAAATCGGCCCTCGGCATCAATTTAATGCCGGGGCCGTCTCCGTTGCACGATCTGTTCTTTCCGCTGGTTCGCGGTTATTAAAGTGTTTGAGGCGTTAATCTGCCCGGGCGACGTTGGCCGGCAGTTTGCTCAACACCCGGACCGTCGTGCCGATACCGGCAATCGATGCCAGATGGACGACATTGCCGTTGGTCATGCGGATGCAGCCAGACGACGCCGCGGTACCAATCGACTTGACGTCGTTGGTGCCGTGAATGCGGTACAGCGATCCGCCGAGATAAAGCGCCATGGCGCCCAACGGATTGCGAATGCCACCCGTCATGTGACCGGGAAGCTCAGGTTTGCGCTCCAGCATTTCAGCCGGTGGCGTCCAGTCGGGCCACTCGACTTTGCGCGAGATCTTTTCCTTGCCCGTCCAGGTGAAACCTTCGCGGCCGACGGCGATTGGATACTGGTACGCCTGCGAGGACGACAGCACGTAATAAAGTTTGCGGCCCGCCGTATCGATGACGATTGAGCCAGCGCCGTAGCTGTTGACGAAGGTCACCTTGGGCGGCGCGACTGGCGAAATGTTCGGCTGGCCGCCGCCGTCGAGTTCATCGGGGCCCTTGGCGAATTTCTTTTTCGGCTTGTCTTCGTCCTCGTTCGATTTCGCCTTTGCGATGGATTTCTTTTTCGAGGAACCGAAAATCGAGGCTTCTTTTTTTTCTGCTTTCTCGGCCTTGCCACCGCGCTTGAACTTGTCCGGCATGACATAGCCGTACTCGCCGTAGCCCTGGTCGAAAGCAAACGATTGGGTGGGGATTGCAAACACAGCAAGCGCGAGCGCCGCAGCCGCAACAGATAATCTCATCATGACGCTATACCTCAGTCTTAACGTAAACTCTGAAGCCGCCAATTAACCAGAGATCGCCGCTAAGACCAACCCCTGTGATACTTATGGTTACCGGCGTGGCAGAGGGCTTGTCAGAATTGTCAGTCGGCTTTTTTAAAGGCAACCCAAGTGCCGTCGGCCGCAATGATGAGGCGCCACCACGTCCAGCGTTTTTTTTCCCGCATTTCAACAACCTTAGCGTGGCCGACAAGGCGGTAGAGATCGACTTCTTCACGGGCCGTCAGAGCGTCGAGCGTGCGCTCCGCGAGATAGGGCCAGACGTAGATCAGATTGTTCTCGAGGTCTTTTCCGAGCGGAAGTGCCGCAGGCGGCATTTCGAGCGTTTCTGCGATCACCGCAAGGAGTTCAAGGCCTCGGCCGTCGGCTGAAGCCGCCTTTAGCGCGGCAATCGGATCATCCGCAGGCGCAAGACCGGTCTCCGGCTTCGGTTCGTTCATGTCCAGCGCTGATCGCAGATCTTCAAGCTTGCCCGAACGCACAGCTGAAAGGATCACGTCGCGCATTTCGGCAACGTTCTGGGGCAGCACGGGCGCAGCGCCGCTATCGGCCGCGTGGGCGGCGAGGCAATGGACAAGACCAGCAACCACAACTACCAGTAGGGTAGCGGGATTCGTAAAGCGTCGCCGTGGCTGAGACTGTCCGTCGGTGGTACTGGCGGGCTTGCGATAGTCTAGTGGCCGCATATACGTCCTCCACGCCTGTTGTCTGCTCGGAATTTGCCACCATATTGCTTGCCTTGAGGCGAAACTGCAGCCGTTGAATGCAAAAGCGAAGGCTATGTTCGACTATCTTCCCAATCCTTTCATCATTCCCGTGGGTTTGATCATCGGTGTGCTCGTTGCGGCACCGGTTGGGCCGGTCAATGTACTGTGCGTTCAGCGTGCCATCGAGCGCGGCTTTTGGGGCGGCATTGCTGCCGGCATCGGATCTGTTCTCGGCGATGGCCTGATCGCGCTCTGTGCAGGTCTGAGCGTTGGCGCGACCTCGGGCGCCGTCACCACGCACCGTGCCGTCATTCAAGTGGTTGGCGGAATTGCGTTGATCGCGTTTGGGCTGAAGCTTTATTTCGCGGCGCCGAACGTTAGGGTTGCGTCGGATAACGACGTCGCCGGGACAAGTCTCAAGGATTTTGCCTGGGACATTCCCAAAACCTTTTTTCTCACCATCACCAACCCCGGCGCCGTCTTGGGATTGATCGCCATTTTCGGCGGTGTTTCGACATTCGTCGAGGTTCATTCGACGATCGACGCGTTGCTGATGGTGGCGGCCATCATGGCGGGCAGTTTGATGTGGTGGATCGGGCTGTCGAATCTCATCAGCCGCTACCGGCATCGCATCGACGCCAGCACGCTTAAAAAAGTCAACACAATCGCGGGTATCTTGCTCGCGGGTTTTGGCGCTCTGCTGTTATGCGAAGTGATTTGGAAGGACGGCCGTTTCTAATGCCACCCTTCGTACGTCCTCACTGGTGCCGGCGCGACAGCGTGAACTCACCTTCGGACACCCGCTTTTCCAAACCGCGCGTCAGTTTGATGACGGCGTCTTCGCCATAGATTGCCACGAGATCCGTCAGTGCCGTGAATAGGGCGGCATACGCCATCTGCTCGGGAGCGACTCCGGTGTCGACCCCTTCATCCCACGCCGCGAGAATGAGATCGAGAGCTTTGAGATTGGCATCGTCCGTTTCGAGTTCTTCAAACCTAATCATTGTATTCCCCCAGCCGATCGCTTGAAATTACCAGTGACAGCCCCATTGCGAACTCTCTCATGATCGGAAAACCCCAAGCATGCTGGCGAGGGTTGTGAACTAGCACGATGTGAGAGGAAAGGTCGCCTCGGCAACAATTCACAGTAAATGGTTGGGCCAAAGCCGGAACGCGCAACAGTCACGGAAAACTTTTGACGAGGCCCTCGGACAACTGGGTGCCTTCCGTCAAGAAGCGATTGATCGCTGTCTGCGCCGAAGAGCTACAGGTATTGTAAGTGCGGCTGTAGCTGCGATAACCTTGATTGAAAGCACGGGTCAGGCGCGCCCGCCTAAGTGCCGACGAGCCTTCTGCGTCCATCAGTTCGCGCATGCGGTCGCGCCAGTATTGGCCTTCGTTGGCGCCGCAAAGTTCGCGCAGATAGTGGACCGCGCCCAGGATTTCCGACAAGCGCATGAGCTTGTCGTCATAGGGTTTGGTCTCAGCAGCGAAACAGCTCAAGGACATGCCGCCCGCCAAAATCGCGGCCGCGACGAAACATTTGATGCCCTTGCGCTTTACAGCCGTCATTGCGATCTCTTGATAGCGAACTCTTGTAAAACTATTGCCGGGGGTTCTAGCACCGATTCTTGGCGCCGCCACGGCAGCCACGTAGTATGTGGCAAAGGAATAGGCTTGAGGTCCTCCTATGTGTTCGCGTTATAGTTTGACATCGCCGCCGGAAGCGGTCCGTCAGCTTTTTGGATATGAGACCGCGGAGGATTTTCCACCGCGCTACAATATCGCGCCTAGCCAACCGGTGCTGATCGTCAGAAATTCGCAAAAGGCCGAGCCGGAGCCCGCTCTGGTGCGCTGGGGGCTTATCCCCTCCTGGGTCAAGGATCCGCGCGAATTCTCGATGCTCATCAATGCCCGCTCGGAGACGGCGATGGAAAAACCGTCGTTTCGGGGCTCGATTCGGCATAAACGATGCCTCGTGCCGGTAGACGGATTTTATGAATGGACCGGCAAGCCCGGTGCAAAGCAACCCCACCTCATCCGTCTCAAGTCCCATCGGTTATTCGCCTTTGCCGGTATCTGGGAACACTGGCTGGGGGCCGACGGCAGCGAGTTCGATTCCATGGCCATCCTCACAACCTCGGCCAATGCGGACATGAGCCATATTCACGATCGCATGCCGGTTTTTGTGCCTCCGTCCGCGTTTGACCGTTGGCTCGACTGCCGGCCGGGCACGGCGGACTTCATCACCGGCTTACTGGTGGCGCCGCCCGATGGCGAGATCGAGATCATCGCTGTTTCGCCCAAGCTCAACAATCCGAGGAACGAAGGCCCCGAGCTTCAGACACCGGCGCAACCCCGAGCGCAATCGACACTTCTTTAACCGCTTGAGCCTATGCCGCTTAAGGCCTTGCGTGCTCTTGTGATTCGCCGGATCTGCCCATGCTTCCGGATGGCCCGTTTCGGACGTCGTCCGCGAGGATTCCGATAGAGTATTGATATTCAATGATATTGTAGCGTTGACCAAGCTTGCGAGTTTGCGGGGCTGCCTACTCGCGCCCCGTGCGAATCGCAGATAATCTGTCACTGTCAAGAGCTTGCCGTTATCGGCCGATAAAACTGCCGCAACGGTTTTGGGGACAACTCTCTTTCTGGTGCGCGTCTAGCGATCGCAGCAGAGTGCGGGATAATTCAAGGGCCGCTGAGCGGCCAATTGAGTCAAGGAGACGATACGAGATGGGCTATCGGGGTGAGGATCTCGACCTGAGGACGCCGCAGACCTGGAGCGCGACCGCCGCCGACCTGTCGGGTGCCGGAGACGTGTCTGGCGTTCAATCCGGCCCGCGCGGTGCCCGCACCGGACCGATCTGGGTCGACGATACCGTGCTTGCATGTTCAAACCACGCGTTTGACGTCGCGCTCGCACATCGCGCCGGAGAGGTCCGCGTCGAGCATCTGCTGCACGCTTTGACCCGTATCGATCCAGCCGCCGAAGCCCTTGAAGCGCGCGGTGTTCGTGTTGCAGCTTTGCGGCGGGACAGCGCTACGATCATCGCCAGTGAAATTCCCGTCGGGCTTCCCAATGGCAAAGGTGTGCCGCGGCGGTCTGAAGAATTCGCCGAAGTCTTGAGGCTCGCCGCCGTCAACGCGGCGCGGCGCAACGCTCCCGCCGGCATCGAGGATTTGCTGTTCGTACTGTTCGATCAGCGCGCCGACATGCCGGGCCTGGGTGCGCTCCAGCGCAACATCTCGCGCGGTGTTCGCGAACCGATCGAGCCATTGCCACCGCTGACGCGCTATGTGACCGAGCCGCCGCGTTATGTGGCGCCGCCAGCTCCCGCTATGGAGCGCGTTGTCGAGCGTTACGTCAGACCCGATCCGCAGCCCGTTGCCGCGCCACGCTACGCGCCCGAAACGGTGCGCACCTATCGCTCGGAATTTGCGGGCACGCCGACGGATACGATCCAGAATACCCGCATCGAAGCGCTCGAACAAATGGTCAGGGCTTTGGGCAACGATCTTGGCAATGAACGCCAAGTGGTGTCGGGCCTGTTGAAGGACCTCTCGCGCGAGACCCGGGCGCAGCGCGACGATCAAGGACGGCTGCATTCCGGACTAACGGACAGATTGCAGAGCATTGAACACGTCGTCTCCCAGGCTGGCGGCGGTAATCCGGCCGAAGGCTTGGTCGAGCAGCTTCAAGCCATTGAAGGCGGACTTGAACAACGCCTCAACGACATGTCGCGGTCATGGACGGTCTTGTCCGACCGTCTGCAAGCGCTCGAACTCGCTGTTCGCGATGCCAGCTCGGGCGGCGATATGACCACCGACATCGTCGAACGTATCAAAGGTTCGATCGACATGAAGCCGATCGCGCATCGCCTCGACATCATCGAGGAAGCCCTGCTGTCGCGCGAACCCGGCGGCGATAATGGCGTGGCCGACCGGTTGAAAACCCTCGAAGGCGAGATCGCGCGTGCGTTGGCGTCGAACACCGCCAGCACCTCGCGCATGGAAACGCTTCTGGCGGGATTTGACCGCCAGAAAGCCGATCTTGGAAATCAGATCGCCGGTCCGCTGATGGAACGTTTTTCTACGCTCTTGTCGAACCAGCCTGGCCAGACAAACTACGCCGATGCCGTTTCGAAAATGGCCGACCGTGTCGATGCGGTCGAGCGCGCCGTCGCCGCCGAAATCGAAACGGCGGCCGCCAAGCATCAGGCCTATGCCAAGGATCTTGGCGAAGTCCACGACGCGCTCATGAAGTTGAACCAGAACCAGCACACACTCGCCGGCTCGATCGATCAGTGGCGCAACGATGCAATGGGCGATCTATCGGTGATCTCCAACCGTTTGACCGGCCTTGATCGCGACAACACCCGGCCGATGGAATCGTTAAACGTCTTGAACGGCCAGATGGACACGCTCAATCGCATGATGATCGAGCGCTATCATCGCCGCAACCGGTTCTGGTACTGGCTGTTTGGAACCGATGACTGGATCGGCAACAGCTGGCCCTCGCAGGCGGCCGCGATTGAAGCCGAGAAGCTGCGCCTCAAGGCCGCCAAACCCAAAACGGCGTGAGCACAAAACTAAATGCCGATTGACCATAAAGGTTAATCCGGCGCGCCAATTGCAACGCGGTGAGGGAATGTCCCTTGCCGCGTTTACTTTTGGTGCAGCCGCATGACTTTTGATGATCTGGACCTCGCAAATATTAAGCTTACGAACAAGGATCGCCGCATCGTTTTGCTAACGAGCGGAGGTCCGCTGTCCACGATCGTCATCAACGGCCTCAGGAGCCGCCTGGGCGGCCTTACGGTGATAGAAGAGGGGGCAGAGACCAAATCTGAAATAATCCGCCGTAGGGCGCGCCTGTTGGGCTGGCCGCGTGCCCTCAGCCAAGCCGCCGCGGGTGTCATGATCCGGGTGCTCGGTCGCAAGCGGCAGGCCCGCATCGCAAACATCGTTACCAGCCACGGCCTGGACGACACGCGCGACAGAAACGTTGCCGTTTACCGTGTGCCGAGCGTTAACTCACTGCATGCCCGCCAACTGCTGCAGCTTCTGAAGCCCGACGTGGTCGCGGTGTACGGCACGCGCATTCTGTCGAAGTCGGTGCTGGCTGCGATCTCCGCGCCGGTCATCAATTATCACGCCGGTATCAATCCGAAATATCGCGGCCAGCATCCCGGCTATTGGGCGCTGGCAAGCGGCGACGCCGAGAATGCCGGCGTCACCATTCACCTCGTCGACGAGGGCGTCGATACCGGCAGCGTGCTGTATCAGGCGCCCTGCCAGTTCGCGGCCAACGACACCATTTCGAGCTACCAGTATTTGCAAGCCGCACACGCACTGCCATTGTTCGCCCGAGCCATCGGCGATGCTTTGACCGGCAACTTGAAGCCGCGCCAAGTGGCGCTGCCGTCGAAGCAGTGGTTCCCCCCGACCCTTGGCGAATATCTGCAGATCGGTTTTCTGCGCGGCGTCTGGTGAGCCGTTTAAGGTTTACCGGCAACTGTCCAGTCAGCCCTTGCAATTTCCGCTTCGAGGCCTTGAGTCGGCGTTCGCCCCGTGCTTTGATTAAAAAACTATGAAGAAGCGTTTTGCGTTGGGGTTTTGATGTTGCTACGGGCTTACGCCGTGAACCTTGCCGTAACCGCCGCCGTCTATGGGGCCGTGTGGGCATGGGCGCCGACATGGCCGCAAGTTTTTGGATCTTTCGAGCAAGGCATCGCACTCTACGCGCAGGACCACACCCTGCTTGCGCCGATTTTCTACGGCGTGATTGCGCCCCACTAATTCAGCCGCGCGGGGCAGCGGCGCGCTGCAAGCGATCGTTGATGGCTTCGCCCAATCCCTCAAACGGTATTGGCATGACCGCGATCGCGGCGACGCCCGCGTGGTCGAGTTTACGCAAGGCTGCAAACAGCGCGGCTGCGGCTTCGATGACATCACCGGCGGGACTGAGATTGATGACGGGGCCAGATGTCGCGATTGGCCTGGGGCCGAACGCCAGCAGCGCTTCCCCCGGTTTTACGTCGCCCACGTTGAGCCGTAACTTTGCCGATGGCGCGTAGTGGCTAGCGAGCTGGCCGGGAGATTTCGGCGTGATGCCTGCGTCATCGGCACGCATCAATCGCTCGCCCAGAACCCTTTCAATATCCTCAGTCGCAACGGCACCTGGACGTAGCAACACGGCGTGCGTTCCGCTGACATCGAGCACGGTCGATTCCAAGCCGTGCGCCGTCGGGCCGCCATCCAAAATCATGGCGACGCGGTCTTCGAGATCGGCGGCGACATGCTCGGCCCGTGTGGCGCTGACGTGGCCGGAGCGATTGGCGGAAGGCGCGGCTAGCGGTTTGCCGGATGCGCTCAGCAAGGCCCGCGCGACCGGATGATCCGGTACCCGCAGGGCGATTGACGATAAGCCCGCCGAGACAAGTTCGGAAATCGCGGCTTCGGCGCGGCGTTCAACGACCAGCGTCAAAGGTCCGGGCCAAAACGCTTCCGCCAAAATCCGGGCTTTGCTCGAAAAGTCGCCAAGCCGTTCAGCCGCCGCCAAGTCGGGGACGTGGACGATGAGCGGATTGAAACGCGGCCGGCCCTTGGCCTCGAAAATGCGGGCGACGGCAAGGCCGTTAGTTGCGTCCGCGCCGAGCCCATAGACGGTTTCCGTTGGAAACGCCACGAGATCCCCGGCGCGGATCAATTCGGCCGCTTTGGCAATAGCGTCTGGCCCCGCCGTGGCAATGGCGCGGTGACGACCCGCAAGCTTCTGTTTGCTATTGACCTCGTTCGTCATAATCTCGCTTTCGCAGGTTCCCATCGCCACGCCACTCGGAGACGCAAATGAGCTATCAGGCTCCAGTAGACGACATCGTATTCGCCCTCAAGTCGGCGGCAGGTCTCGATTCTGCTTTGGCTAACGGTCTTTACGAGGGGCTGGACGCGGAGACGATCCGCGCCGTCATCGAGGAAGCCGGTAATTTCGGCGCCGAAGTGCTCGCGCCGTTGAACTGGAGCGGCGACCGGCAGGGGTGCAAGCTTAAAGACGGCGTGGTTGAAGTGCCAGCGGGTTTTGCCGCCGCCTACCGGCAATTTGCCAACGGCGGCTGGAGCGCCCTGCCATGTCCGGAAGCGTTCGGCGGCCAAGGCTTGCCGGAAGTGGTTTCGATGCCGGTGTGCGAAATCTGGAATGCCGCCAATCTCGCTTTCGGGCTCTGCCCGTTGCTCACCCAAGGCGCCATCGACGCGATATTGGCGGGCGGCAGCGAAACCCTCAAGGCCACCTATTTGCCCAACATGGTTGCCGGCAAATGGACCGGTACCATGAATCTGACCGAGCCGCATGCCGGCTCCGATCTCTCCATCATCAAGGCCAAGGCCGAGCGGCGCAGCGACGGCACATACGCGATTTCTGGCACCAAGATCTTCATTACCTACGGCGAACACGAGATGGCCGACAACATCATCCATCTCGTCCTCGCGCGCCTGCCCGATGCGCCGGCCGGCACGCGCGGCATTTCGTTGTTTCTGGTGCCGAAGTTCCTTGTCAATCCGGACGGCTCTCTGGGTGCGCGCAACGACGTCATTTGCGCTGGCATCGAACACAAGCTTGGCATCATGGCGAGCCCGACCTGCGTCATGCAATTTGGCGACAAGGGCGGCGCCACCGGCGACCTCGTCGGCGAAGAGAACAAGGGCCTCGCCACCATGTTCGTGATGATGAACCAGGCCCGCCTCGCCGTCGGCGTGCAAGGCGTCGCGGTTTCAGAGCGTGCCACGCAACGCGCTGTCGCTTTCGCCAAGGACCGCCGGCAAGGCCGCGCCAGCAACGTCAAGGACGGATCGTCGCCGATCATCGCCCATCCAGATGTCAAGCGCATGCTGCTGACCATGAAGGCCATGACGCAAGCGTCGCGCATGATTTGCTTTGCAACTGCTGGCGCGATCGACGTTGCGCACCGGGCGGCAGATCCGGCATCGCGCGCAGCCGGCGCTCATCGCGCGGCGCTGCTGACGCCGGTCGCTAAAGGTTTCTCGACCGACGCTGGCATGGAGGTTGCGTCGCTTGGCATTCAGGTTCATGGCGGCATGGGCTTCGTGGAAGAAACCGGCGCCGCGCAGCATTTGCGCGATGCCCGCATTTTACCGATTTACGAGGGAACCAATGGCATTCAGGCCATTGATCTTGTCACGCGCAAATTACCGCTCGAGGGTGGCGCCGTCGTTGCGGCATTGATCAAGGAGTTCGCGGATACGGCCGCCAAGGCCAAAGCGTCGAACCGGCCGGAGTTTGGCCGCATGGGCGAACGGTTGGGCGAAGCGGTCGAGGCTTTGCAGGACGCGACGCAATGGATCTTGGGCAATCTCGCCAAAAATCCAGATGACGTGCTCGCCGGCGCAACGCCCTACGCAAGGTTGTTCGGATTGACATCGGGCGCTAGCTACCTGGCCAAAGGCGCGCTCGGCGAACAGGATGCCGGGTCTTCGCATATCGCCGTTGCTCGCTTTTTTGCGGAGAATATTCTCGTTCAGGCGCGAGGCCTGGCGACGAGCGTCATTAGCGGCGCCGGCACCATTGCCAGCATTTCAGCAGAGGCGCTTTCAGCATGAGCACCGATATCGACAGAGATATAGAAGTGACTCGGCAAGGCCCGGTTCAAATCCTTCGCTTCAATCGTCCTGCCAAGAAAAATGCCCTGACCGGGGCGATGTATCAGGCGCTGACGCAGGCGCTGAAAGACGGTGACGCGGATGCCGGTATTGCCGCTCACGTTTTTCTGGGCTCCGGAGGAGCATTCTGCGCCGGCAACGACATCGGCGACTTTCTCAGCATGGCGCAGAGCGGTGGCAGCGGCATGGTTCTCGACTTCATCGAATATCTGCCGCGCGTCCAAAAGCCGATGATCGCGGGTGTCGCCGGTGTTGCGATAGGTATCGGCGTGACGATGCTGCTGCATTGCGATCTTGTCTATGCCTCGCCGGACGCCACGTTCTCGACGCCATTTTTGAATCTCGGTTTGCTGCCGGAAGCCGGTTCAAGTCTGCTGGGCCCGCGGTTGATGGGGCCGCAGCGGGCCTTCGAGATGCTGGTGCTTGGCGAAATGTTTTCCGTCGAGCGGGCGCAACATTCCGGCCTCGTCAACGCGGTCGTCGCGGCTGACGCACTCGAAGTCAAAGTCATGTCTGTTGCGCAACGTCTGGCCAGCAAGCCGCCGGAAGCCTTGGCGATGTCGCGGAAGCTCTTGAAGGGCGATGTTTCGGAAGTCGCGAAGCGTGTCTCGGAAGAAATTGCTTTATTCAAACAGAGATTGAAGTCGCCGGAAGCGCGCGAAGCCTTTCAGGCCTTCCTCGAAAAGCGCCCGCCAAATTTCGCAAAGCTCGGCGCCAAAAGTTGACACACTGAAGATTTTGAATAGGGGATGTATTGCAATCGGGGGAGGGATCTATGTCGAGCTTCCGTCACGGGATCAAAGCCTGCGCCGCCGCCGCAGTCTGTCTTTTGCCTTTGAATTTCGCTCATGCCGGATGGCTGACAAGCCTTGCGCGCGAAGCCGGACAAGCCGGTAAGGCAGCCTCGCACATTCATCCCAACCTCGGCTCGATCGGCCGGGCCGTTGAGCACATCCACGGCATCCCAGGCGCCCCTAAAGGTGCGCTCGCGGCCCACGCAACGTCCGAAGGCCATTGGCAGTTTGCCAATCGCGATGGCCAGGTTTTTACGGCCGGAACGCCGGAGGAATTCAAGCATATCATGCCGGCCTTGGCGCCAGGGGCCGCGGGCGCCGCGGGCGAGACCAAACTCTCCTTGTTTCTCTCGGAGGACAGTCTGTTCGAGAACAGCAAGTATCTCGAGCAATTGCCGAAGGATGCCGAGCTCCACATCGTGACCGAGAGCGGCGCGTATCCGATTGTTCGCAAAGGCGATGTCAAGGCCCCGAAGTATCAAGCCAGCATCTCGCCGAATATTTCGTTGGATCTTGCCGATCACGCGCTCTTTGGCGAAACCCTTTCATACCTGGCGCGCCCGCTGAACAAATCCAACATTCGCACGATCGCGTTGGAGCCCGGCAGCTCGAAAGCGTTGTCGTCCGCGCCGCACATCGATCCGGCCACAAAGGCGGCGCTCGTTGACCAAATTGATCCAGCCCAGTTGAGCGCCTCGTTGCGGGCCCTTCGCGGTCAAACGGCGCTCGTCGCCGGCCGGGTCGAAAACGGCAAACTGTTCTTTCAGCCGTCGAAGGGCGGCGAGCTGAGCCACGAACTGGCCGAGTTGCGCGCGGCGGCAGGCGATAACGACGTCAATCTGATCATTCTGCATACCGACGCGGCGCGCCAGCCGGGCGGGCGCAACTGGCTTTGGCAGAAAGTCTCGGTCGGCGGCCTTGACGATGCGCTCTCGAAGACGACGTTCGGGGATTTTCTCGAGGCGCTCGGGGCTAAGCGCGGCGGCTTCAAATTGACGCCAGAACGGGAGGGCAGCGGTCGTATCCATATTAGCGCCGCGCCCACCCCCGAGGCCCAGAGCATCGCGGGCCACGCTTCCGGCACGGCCGGTGAATTGCTCAGTCACGTCACCGGCGAAGGCATAAGCAAGGCCATCGAGATTTCAGCGCGCGACCATTCCAGCCAATCGGAAATCGACGGCCAGTTCATTCCTGGCATTCCGACGTATGTTCAAATTCCCTACCTCATCGGTCTGGTCGTCGGGTTGATAGCCCACGCCACGACGGGTTCGTGGTTCGAGCGGCTGTGGCCGCGCGCCCCCCGTACGGAGACGCAAGGCAAACTTGGCTATCTCTTGAAGGGCCTGCCTCGAACGCTGGTGTTCGTGCTGATATTCCTGCCGATTGCAGGTTTCCCGGCCTTGGCCTGGCAAACGCTGGTGCAGTTGTGGGTGACGGTGACCGCGCCGTTCCGCTGGCTGAGGCGCGTCTTCGGCCGGGCAGAAGTGTAACACTCTCGCCTCGCCCGGCATTTGCGCCTAGGATTAGTCTTGGAAATCTGGAGAGCACGAAACATGACGTCGCTGGCAGGCAAGACGCTTTTCATAACCGGCGGCAGCCGTGGCATCGGCCTTGCCATCGCCAAGCGCGCGGCCCGCGACGGCGCCAACGTCGCCATTGCCGCCAAGACCTCGGAGCCTAATCCGAAACTCGAAGGCACCATCCACACGGCTGCGGCCGAGATCGAGAAGGCCGGCGGCAAGGCCCTCGCCATCATGTGCGATATCCGCGACGAGGCGCAGGTTGCCCGCGCCGTTGACGAGACGGTCGCGACCTTCGGCGGCATCGATATCTGCGTCAACAACGCCAGCGCCATTTCGCTCACCCCCGTCGATAAGACCGACATGAAGCGCATGGACCTGATGTTCGGCATCAATACGCGGGGTTCGTTTCTGGTGACGAAGACTTGCCTGCCGCATCTGAAAAAAAGCGCCAATCCGCATGTTCTCATGATGTCGCCGCCGCTCGACATGAAATCCAAGTGGTTCGCGGGCCACGTTGCCTATTCCATTGCCAAATATGGCATGAGCCTGTGTGTGCTTGGCATGGCGGAGGAGTTTAAAAAGGACGGCATCGCCGTCAACGCGCTGTGGCCACGCACGACGATTGCAACCGCTGCGATCCAGAATATTCTCGGCGGCGATAAGCTGATGCGGATGAGCCGGACGCCGGACATCCTCGCCGACGCCGCGCATCTCATTTTTCAGCAGGCGGCCAAGACCTTCACGGGGCATTTCCTGATCGACGACACCTTCCTGCACACCGTTGGCAAGATTTCAGATTTCGAGCCTTACCGGGTCGACAAATCGGTCCCCCTCGCGCCCGATTTTTTCGTGCCCGCCGACAGCATTCCCCCGCCCGGTGTCAAGATCGCCCGGGTTTCCGAACTGGCTTAGCCTTAAGCGCACAACGGCAATGCTGAAATAAATGACAACTCTCCTCATTACCCACCCTTGCTTCATCAATCACGACACCGGGCCGGGTCATCCCGAGCGCCCGGACCGGATGCGGGCCATCGACAAGGTTTTGGCACATGACATCTACAAGGACCTCGTGCGGGTCGAGGCACCGTTGCGCGACGATGTCGAGGAGGCGATCCGCCGCGTTCATCCCGGTGACTTTTACCAGACGATCGAGAAGGCCCGTCCCGCCCACGGCGAACACCCCAATCATATCGACGGCGATACGGTAATATCGGAAGGTAGCTGGGAGGCGGGTTTGCGCGCGATCGGTGCCGGTCTTGAAGCTGTTGACCAGGTCGTCGCCAAAAAAGCCGCCAACGCTTTCTGCCAAGTCCGGCCCCCCGGCCATCACGCGGAAAGCCACAGGGCGATGGGCTTTTGCTTTTTCAACAACATCGCGATAGCCGCGCAATATGTGCGCGCCAAGCATGGCGCCGAGCGGGTCGCGGTTGTCGATTTCGACGTTCACCACGGCAACGGCACGCAGGAGATTTTTTGGAACGACAAGAATCTCTACTATGGCTCGACCCATCAGATGCCTCTGTTTCCAGGCACTGGCGCGGTGATCGAAACCGGCGTTGGCAATATTTGGAATGCGCCGTTGCGGGCGGGCGACCGGCGCGAACAATTCGAGGATGCGTTTCGAACCCGCATCCTGCCGTCGTTGCATAATTTCGCGCCCGATTTTGTGTTCATTTCAGCAGGCTTCGACGCTCACGAGCGCGATCCTTTGGGCGGTGTAAAGCTGGTTGAAGCCGATTTTCTGTGGGCAACCGAGCAACTGGCCGATGTTGCGCGGCGGCACGCGGGCGGTCGCATCGTCTCCATGCTAGAGGGCGGCTACGACTTGACGGGGCTCGCGAGATCGGTTGCGGTCCATGTCAAGACGCTGATGGATACCGGCGGTTGACCGGTCCAGCCTTCGACGCGCAACTTTTAATAAAGACGAGACACCGCCACCATGACCACGCTCAAGCCGCCCGCCAAGAACCACGCCGACATCAAGGACATGACGTTCGAGCGGGCCTTGAAGGAACTCGAGAGTATCGTCGGCCGTCTCGAGCGGGGCGATGTCGAGCTCGAAGAAAGCATCGCCATTTACGAGCGCGGCGAAGCCTTGAAAGACCATTGCGACCGGCTGCTGAAGCAGGCCGAAGCTAAGGTCGAGAAGATCGCTCTTGGCGCCGACGGCCGCCCCAAGGGCACCGAGCCGTTCGATCCCGAGCGCTAGCCCGTTCAGCCATTTCGCGACGAGCCGCCTGGCCGCGGGGCTGCGACTTTTCAGCAGTCCACCCGCCTTCGAGACGGTTTTGTCCGCATCCCGGCCAATTGCGGCGGAAGGTGCGCAGATTGGTCCCTTGCGGCGGGCTTGGGCTATGACATAACGATGACGGGCTATCCACCTCAAGGTGAGCTTCGTGAGCACAACGCCACTCCTCGACAAGATCCTGGTGCCGTCGGATTTGCGGCGTCTCTCAGAGACCGATCTGCCCCAGCTCGCGGCTGAGTTGCGCAGTGAAACCATCGACGCCGTGTCGGTGACCGGAGGCCATCTTGGAGCCGGCCTAGGCGTCGTGGAACTGACCGTCGCGCTGCATTGGGTATTCAACACGCCCGCCGACCGGTTGATCTGGGACGTCGGGCACCAAGCCTATCCGCACAAAATTCTGACCGGCCGCCGTGATCGCATCCGCACGCTCCGGCAACCGGGTGGTCTCTCCGGTTTCACCAAGCGCGACGAGAGCGAGTTCGATCCGTTCGGCGCGGCGCATTCGTCGACGTCGATTTCAGCCGCGCTCGGGATGGCGGTGGCGCGCGATCTCAAGGGCGGCACGAACAATGTCGTCGCGGTCATCGGCGACGGCGCAATGAGTGCCGGCATGGCGTACGAAGCCATGAACAACGCCGGCGCCCGCGATGAGCGCCTGATCGTCGTCCTCAATGACAACGATATGTCGATCGCGCCGCCGACCGGAGCGCTTTCGCATTATCTGGCGCGCATCTCATCGAGCGGCACCTATTTGCACCTGCGCGATATCGCCAAGCAGCTGGCGCGCAACCTTCCCAAGCGCTGGGAGCGCCGCGCCGCCCGCGCCGAGGAAATGACTCGCACGTATTGGACCGGTGGCACGCTGTTTGAAGAGCTCGGATTTTATTACGTCGGCCCGATCAACGGCCATGACTTGAGCGTGCTGCTGCCGGTTCTCAAGAACGTTCGCGACGCCAAACAAGGCCCGATCCTGGTTCACGTGGTCACAAAGAAGGGCAAAGGCTATCCGCCAGCTGAAGCTTCGAACGACAAATATCACGGCGTCAACAAATTCAATGTCGTGACCGGCGCGCAGGTCAAGCCGAAGCCGAATGCGTTGACTTATACCCGGGTCTTCGCAGACAGCCTGATTGCGCAAGCCCGCAAGGACGACAAGATCGTCGCCATAACGGCCGCCATGCCGGATGGCACAGGCCTCGATCTTTTCGGCCAGCAATTTCCAGAGCGCACCTTCGACGTCGGCATTGCCGAGCAGCACGCGGTGACATTCGCTGGCGGTCTGGCAACCGAAGGCTACAAACCGTTCGTCGCCATTTATTCGACGTTTCTGCAACGCGCCTACGATCAGGTCGTGCACGATATCGCGGTCCAGAATTTGCCGGTGCGCTTTGCGCTCGATCGCGCTGGCTTGGTCGGCGCGGACGGCGCGACCCATGCCGGATCGTTCGATCTTGCTTATCTCGGCTGCCTGCCGAATTTCGTGATCATGGCGGCGTCGGACGAAGCCGAGCTCGTGCATATGGTCGCGACTCAGGCCGCCATCAACGACCGGCCAAGTGCACTACGCTACCCGCGCGGCGAGGGCGTCGGCATAGAGCTGCCGGCGGAGGGCGTCGCGCTCGAAATCGGCAAGGGCCGGGTTCTCAGGCAAGGTAATACCGTCGCTTTGCTGTCGCTCGGGACTAGGTTGCAGGAATGTCTGAAGGCGGCGGACCTGTTGGCGAGCTTTGGACTTTCAGCGACTGTGGCGGACGCGCGCTTCGCCAAGCCGCTCGATCATGACTTGATCAAGAGCCTGGCGCAGAACCACGAAGTTCTCGTCACCATTGAAGAAGGCTCGATTGGCGGCTTCGGCAGCTTCGTCCTGCATTATCTTGCCGAGGAAGGCTTGCTCGATCGCGGTCTCAAAGTCCGCGCGATGGTGCTGCCGGACGTATTCATCGATCACGGCAAGCCGGATCAGATGTATGACGCTGCCGGCCTCTCCGCTGCCGGGATCGTCAAGACCGTGTTCAAGGCCTTGGGCCGCGACACGATAGCGGGTGAACGCGGCGGCCGGGCTTAAGGGGTTTTTATCCCGGACAGAGAAAGCGCGGGAGCGCGGTTTCGGAGATCCGGGATGACAAGCGTGCGAACTCCACCATGTCTCTCCTGCTATTTGACCGTCACGGTGACCACTTCCGAAGACACGGGCGGAACGTGCGGCACGTGGTTCTTGTCTCCCAGCACGAGTTGCAGCGTGTGCTTGCCGGGTTTCAGTTCAACGGTTGCCTCTGTTTGGCCTTTGCCGAAATGGACGTGTGTGGCATCGGCGGGAATGGCGGCGGCCATGTCGTCGACCTTGCCGTCGATGATGAGATGATGATGGCCGCTGTTGGGTTTGTCGGTACCGGCGGGAGCCACGTCCATGCCTTCGATGCCGAATTTGACCGTGACGGGACTTGCGACCTCTGCGCCGGATTTGGGCTCGATGATAAAGACTTTGGCGCCTTTGGGCGATGGTGTCCCCTGAGTTTCGGCGACCGCCGCGACCGGCATAAGCAAGGCAATAAGTGCTGCGAGAACTGCGGGTTTCATCATTGATCTCCAGGTTGAGAATTCGAAGATAGCCATGGCCAGGCCCGACCGAGTATAGCAGATCGCAATGCTCGGTTTCGCCCATCCGGCGATAAAGATATTTTGATCGGAAGCGCAAGGAATGTCGGCCGTTGAAACTCTGGAAATCGCGCGCGTTGGCGCGCAAGGCGACGGCGTGGCGGAAGGGATAGCGGGACCGGTCTTTGTGCCGTTCACGCTTGCCGGCGAGCGCGTCGCTGCGGACGTTGAAGGCGAGCGTGGCAGCCTGATCTCGATAGAGAAGGCAAGTGTCAATCGCATCACGCCGGTTTGCCGTCATTTTGGAACCTGCGGTGGTTGCGCGGTCCAGCATATGGCACGCGAGACTTATTTGGCGTGGAAACATGAGTCGGTGACCGCTGCCTTTCGGGCTCGCGGTATCGCGGTCGAAATCGCGCCTGTGATCGGCGCCATTGGCAAACGCAGGCGCGCCACGTTCGCTGCCCGCAAGACGCAAGGTGGAATATTTATCGGCTTTCACCAAGCCGGAACCCACGACCTCGTGGCGATTGAAGAATGCCCGGTGCTCGAACCTCAAATCGTTGCGGCCCTGCCGGATTTGAAATGGCTGGTCGCACCGCTGTTGTCGCGCCGTGGCGAGGTCAGGGTGGCGGTCACGTCATCGCATGGCGGGCTCGACATCAATCTTGAAGACGCCGATAAAACGCTCAATGCGAGCTTGCGCGCGCACTTTGCCAAAGCCGTCCAGCAATCGAGATTTGCCCGCATCAGCATCGATGGCGACCCGGCGATGGAAGCGTCGAAACCGATCCAGCGCTTTGGGCTGGCCGAAGTGGTGCCGCCGCCAGGCAGTTTTCTGCAAGCCGTTGCGGGTGCCGAAGCCAAGATGGCCGAGCTGATCTTGCAAAGCGCCGGCAAGGTCAAAGCCGTCGCCGATTTGTTTTGCGGTGTTGGCGCGTTCACGTTTCCTTTGGCTGAGAAGGCCCGCGTCTTAGCCTGCGATAGCGATAAGGCTGCAATCGCGGCCCTGCAGTTTGCAGCCAAGAACACGCAAGGTTTGAAACCGGTCGAGGGCCTAGTGCGCGATCTTTTTCGGGAGCCGCTGTCGGGCCTTGAACTCAAGGACTTTGACGCGGTTGTCTTCGATCCGCCGCGCGCGGGCGCCGAAGCGCAGGCTCAACGGATCGCGAAGTCCAAGGTCAAAACCGCTATCGGTGTGTCGTGCAATCCGGCGACCTTGGCGCGCGATGCGCGGATCTTGATCGACGGCGGCTACATCCTCGAGAGCGTCACGCCGGTCGATCAATTCTTGTACTCGCCGCACGTCGAGGCCGTGGCGGTGTTTCGCAGGTAGAGCCTAAGTGGCCGCCGCGCCGTTGATGAGACGGTCGACAAACTTTGGCACCACTTCTGTGGCGGGGCCGTAGATGGCGTCGTGAAATTGCGTGGCGCCGGATGACGGCTCAAGGTTGAGTTCGACCGTCTTTGCGCCATGACCGCGCGCTTGCGCTACAAATCCAGCCGCCGGGTAGACGTTGCCGCTGGTGCCGATGGACATGAATAGATCGCAGCCGCGCAGCAACGCGCCGACGCGATCCATGTGATAGGGCGTCTCTCCGAACCACACGACATCGGGGCGCATGCCACCGGTCTTGGTGCAGGCGGGGCAAGGCGTCGCCAGCGAGAGATCGTCATGCCACGATTGGCGCGCGTTGCAATGGCTGCAAAACACTTTGAGCATCTCGCCGTGCATGTGAATGAGATTTTTCGATCCCGCCGCCTCATGCAACGCGTCGACGTTTTGCGTGACGACGGTGACGCCGTTGTGCTCGGCCTCTAATCGCCCGAGGGCGTGGTGCGCGGCATTGGGAGAGATTTCGGCGTGGGCGCGGCGGCGCATGTTGTGGAATTCGTGCACGCGCTCGGGATTTTTGCGGAAGCCCTCGATGGTCGCGACCTCGCGCCAATCATACCGGCTCCAAATGCCGCTCGGATCTCGAAAGGTTGCGAGCCCGCTTTCAGCGGACAAACCCGCGCCGGTCAATATGACGATGTTTCGAAACATGTGCCCCACGAAACTCGAATTGCCGGCACTACTCCCCGCATTGTCCGCGATGGCGCAGAAAATGATCCGCCAGCACGATCGCCATCATGGCTTCGCCGACCGGCACCGCGCGGATGCCGACGCACGGGTCGTGACGGCCCTTGGTCGAGATTTCCGTGTCGTGCCCTTGGCGATCGATGGTCTTGCGCGGCGACAAGATTGAGGACGTCGGCTTGACCGCGAACCGGCAGACCACCGGCTGGCCGCTCGAAATGCCGCCTAGAATGCCGCCGGCGTGGTTGGACAGAAACTTCGGTTTGCCGCCACGGCCAATGCGGATTTCATCGGCGTTCTGTTCGCCGGTGAGTAATGCGGCATCCATGCCGGCGCCGATTTCGACGCCTTTGACGGCGTTGATCGACATCATCGCGGACGCCAAGTCCTGGTCGAGCTTGCCATACAGCGGCGCGCCCCAGCCGGCGGGCACGCCCTCGGCGACGACTTCAATCACGGCGCCGATGGACGACCCGGCTTTGCGGATACCGTCGAGATAGGTTGCCCATTGCTCGGCCATTTTGGCATCGGGCGAGAAGAACGGATTGTTGGCGGTCTCGTCCCAATCGAAACGCTTGCGGTCGATTTTATGCGGGCCCATTTGCACGAGCGCGCCGCGAATTTTGACTCCTGCAATGATTTTGCGCGCCACCGCACCGGCCGCAACGCGCGACGCCGTCTCGCGCGCCGACGATCTGCCGCCGCCGCGATAATCGCGCAGTCCGTATTTGGCGTCATAGGTGAGGTCGGCGTGCCCAGGGCGGTATTTGTCTTTGATGTCGCCGTAGTCTTTCGAGCGCTGATCGACGTTCTGGATCTCGAGCGCAATCGGCGCGCCGGTCGTCACCTGCTTGCCGGCATCGTTCGGAAACACGCCGGACAAGATCTTGACTTCGTCGGGTTCCTTGCGCTGCGTCGTATATTTCGACTGCCCGGGTTTGCGCTTGTCGAGATAGCCTTGGATGTCGGCTTCGACCAGTGCAAGTCCTGACGGACATCCGTCGACGATACAACCAATGGCCGGACCGTGGCTCTCGCCCCATGTCGTAACCCGGAAAAGATGACCGAACGTGTTGTGGGACATGAATGTTTTTTCTGCGACTGTGACGTTGGCGGGTCGGGCGAGGTTTGCTGTCAGCCCGCGGTGGCACCGTGTGTTGCCGGCGCGCCCCACTCTTTCTCATAGGAGTGCGATCACAGGGCCGCAAGCCCGGAGATGCCCCAAAACGCGTGACAACGGGGCGCGACGCAGATTATCTGGCTCCTCAGTTCAGCGTTCGCCGTAGGTTCCGCCACACTTTCGGATTGAAAACGGCGCAACACCTGTTTCCCATTCGCGTTCGTATCGTACCCGCAACTCGGCCGAGCACGCTTTGCCTGCCTGAATGCAGCCTGCGTCGCTGATGAGATCGAATGTTGTGAGCCGCGATACGCTTCTGGCCCGGCTATCCAAGGCCGCGTGGGCCGCGTCCACGAAGTCTAATGCGTCGCGAGCTTGCACATGATCGCAAGCTCAAATCCTGCAGGCTCTTCCTTGCTGGTCTGAGCAACCGGCTTCGAAGAACCCAATAGTATCACCGCGAGGTGAGGAAGAGCCGGGGCCGCTCCCCGGCTCTTTTCATTTTTAACCCACCCCAACTTATGCGTGCCACAAGCTCGCTCGCGCCGGTGTGTAAGCGTGATATAGTCCGCCCTCTCCTCAATTTCGTTTTGCGTCGGAGACAGCGCAGATGTTCAATCGCTTCAGAGAGCACACCTTAGCCACTTGGTTGATCGTGTTCGCAGCATGCCCCTCGTGCTGGGCGGGCGAATCGCCCGCCGCCGATCAGAAACCTGCGGCGAGCGAGGCGGTCACAAGGCCCAAGCAAATTGAACCGATGGTGGCGCCGGTCAAACGCGCGGCGCCGCAAACGCCGGAAAATAAATCGAAGCCAGCGGTCAAGACAAAAGCTGCCGCCAGCAGCGCGAAGGCGAACTCATCGCCAAAAGCTGACAACGAAAAGTCTGGAGGTGCCACTACTGCAAAGGCTGCGGATAGCGGCGGCGGTGCGAGCAAATCGAAACCCCAGGCGTCTGCCCAAAAGCTGGCCGCAGGCAAGGCGTGCAAGGCAGGCTTCAAGCGCAACGGCGACGGTTGCGTGAAAGCCGAGGTCTCGTCCGGAAAACACGCTGCCCACAAAGTCGCATCCAAGAAATCGCGTTAGCGGTTATCCTCAAATCGAACGCGGCGCTCGTTTTACCGCAAGCATTGCTGCCTATTCTCCCTCCCCCTTGTGGGGAGGGCCGGGGTGGGGGGAATCCTGGAAGCTTTCGTTTTAGCATCAGACATTAAATTCGATGGTCACGGAGTTCCCCCCTCCCAACCTCCCCCACAAGGGGGGAG
>JANLYX010000023.1:0-65528 GCA_031365865.1 Hyphomicrobium sp.
TCATGCGTCAGACACGGCTGATCGGCGACACATCCAGGGCCTTCGCCGGCACAACGCGTGAAACGAGTTTCTTCCTCGACGGCGGCCATGACGGCTGCGACAGAAATATCGCGAGCAGGTTTTGCGAGCCGGTAACCGCCGCTACGGCCGCGCGCACTGTCGACGAGATTGGCGCGGCGCAAATGGACGAAAAGCTGCTCGAGATACGCCAACGGCAAACGCTGACGCTCGGCGACCTGCGTCAGAGGCACGGCGGTTGGGCTATCATGGCGGGCGAGATCCGCCATCGCCATCACCGCGTACCGCCCTTTGGTGTTCAATTCCACGTCGAAACTACTCCGGACTGGCGCCGCCTCAAGGGGCTGCGAAATCCAAACACTTGCATCCAATGCCCCGGACTGTGCTAAGAGACCCGCGCCCCAAAGGTGCGACGCACTCAAAGCTCCAGGTGCTTTCAGCCATTCTTTCGAATGGTTCTAATCTTGACACTATGGAAATCCTGAGCCCACAAGTCAAGGATAGAGATGCTCCAGCACGACGAGTTGATGCCACCTAGATAAGCGGTCGCCCGGCCCACGCGGAGATGACGCGCTAAGCCCATGAATTTTCGAGACTTACGAGAAAGTTGCCCATGCCCGAATTGATTATCAATGGTCCTGCAGGTCGTATCGAAGCGCGCTATCATCACGAGCCCAGCGGCGACAGCCCGATTGCGCTGATTTTGCATCCGCATCCGCAGTTCGGCGGCACCATGAACAATCAGGTGGTCTACACGCTCTATCATGCCTTCGCGCAGCGCGGGTTTTCAGTGCTTCGCTTCAACTTTCGCGGCGTCGGCCGCAGCCAAGGCGTGTGGGATGGCGGCCCAGGCGAACTCGCGGATGCCGCATCCGCTCTCGATTGGCTCCAGCTCGTCAAACCGGATAGCCGGACGTGCTGGATCGCCGGCGTCTCGTTTGGCACCTGGATCGCCATGCAATTGCTGATGCGGCGGCCCGAGATCGACGGCTTCATCTGCGTCGCGCCGCCGTCGAACCTGTACGACTTTTCGTTCCTCGCACCTTGCCCATCGTCGGGCTTGATGATCAACGGCGACAAGGACCGCGTGGTCCCAACCGCTGCCGTCGCCGACATGTCGGCCAAGCTCAAGACCCAAAAGGGCATCAAGATCACCCACGAGATCGTCCCCGGCGCTAACCACTTTTTCGAGAACAAGACCGAAGAACTCGGCGGCATTGTCGGCCGTTACGTTGACGAACGCCTGGCACAGTTCGAAAAAGACCGCGCCCGCGAAAAAGAACGCGAGAGAGAGCGCGAAAAGGAACGCCAGCGTCAGCGCGAAGTCGAGAAGATGGAGAGCCAATCCGCGCCAGCGCCCGATGCCGGCGGCAGCGACGATGACGAATAATTAGACGAAAGATATCCGGCGCGCATTCAATCTTTGTGCAGATTTATGGTCTAGGTTGATGCGCGGTTGATGGTACGGCTGGCGTTGGAACCATCGGCTGCCTGAGCTTTGGCAATGCGAGACATCATGCTCACGGCCGTTATAGGTTTGGCGATCATACTCGCGGCCGTGCTTAGTGCCGCGTACTGGGCCATTGTTTTTCCGATCCTAAGTTTACCGCTTGAGATTCGCCCTCTCGGCGACGCGGAGCGGGCAACGGCACTTGACCTAGAACGTCACATCCGTTGCGTTGCAAGCCAACCGCACAACTTAGAGCACCCGGCGGCGCTCGAAACTTCAGCCAACTATATTGAAAGCCGCCTCTTGGATTTTGGTCTCGAAACGCAACGCCAAGTTTTCGACGTTGCCGGTGTCAATGTGCGCAACATCGAAGTGGTGTGGGGTTGTCCCGATCGAAACCCCAAAGCCGGGACATTGGTCATAGGCGCACACTACGATTCCGCCGGCGATAGTCCTGGCGCCAACGACAATGGAACCGGCGTCGCGGCGTTGCTTGAGATCGCCGCCGCTCTGGCGCAAACGCCACCGGTTTGCGCGCGGCCGTTGCGCCTGGTGTTCTTCGTCAATGAGGAAGCGCCCTACGGCAAGACGGCAGACATGGGGGCACTGCGCCACGCCGAGCGCTTGAAAGACAGCGGCGAAAATGTTTGCGGCATGATTGCGCTCGAAACGCTCGGCTATTTTTCGAACGCCCCCGGCACACAGAAACTGCCGTTCCCGTTCAACCTGATTTATCCGAGCCGCGGAAATTTTGTGGCTTTCATTGGCCTGCCGGGCTCGCGGACTTTTCTTCGCTCCGCCGTCAAGGCCTTTCGCGCCGTCTCGGATTTTCCATCGACCGGCTCGCTGGTGCCGGGTTTCATCGAGGGTGCGGATTTATCCGACCATTGGGCTTATCATCACACCGGCTTCCCGGCGATGATGATCACCGACACCGCGCCGTATCGCAATCCATTCTATCATCAGGTCCACGATACACCGGACACCGTCGATTACGTCAGTCTGGCGCGGATCACCAAGGGTGTTGAATTGACGGTGCGCAAATTGGTGGCCGGCGCGTGAACGCGGCGCATCACGGTGCTGGCTTCAGAATCGATAAGCCCCAGCGTGCTGCCAGCGCGCCGAGGATCAGGGGCGCGAAACCCAGCGCCGCTACCAGTTTCCAGAACCGATCCGGATCGGTTGCGTGCGAGACCGTTTCGGCCGCCGGACCAGAAGCGCCGTAGCTGAGCATGATTGCGCCGGTTCGCCACGAACTGACGATCACGACGAGGCCGAGAATGGCGGCGATGACGCCGATGAAGGTCAGCGAAACTCCGAGACCGGCTTTAAATATGGGCATAAGGTGCCTCGTAGCAATTGTGGGTCCGATTGCCCGGCCCGGCGGCGGCTCGTTAAGACAGATATCGCGATTTCGGACTAGCGAGAATGCCGCCCGTCATCGGCGTTGAAACGCCGGTCGTGCCCGGAAACGTGATCGGCAGACCTTTCAGGCAGCGGACGGCCATGTATGCCCAAGCCTCAGCTTCGATGCTGTCGCCGTCGAAACCGACAGCTTCGGCTGGAACGACAGCTTCTTCAACGAGACCCGCGATCATGCCCATCAAGGTGTTGTTGCGCCGTCCACCCCCACAGACGATCCACAGCTCCGGCGGCTCCGGCACGAGCACGCGCGACATTGCGATGGCGCGAGCCGTGAAATCCGTCAGCGTCGCCGCGCCATCCTCGGCTGATAATCCTTCCAGAAGATCAAGGCTGAAGGCGTTGCGATCAAGCGACTTAGGGCCCGGAGCATGGAAGAATGGCGCAGACAGATATTTGCTGACGATCATCTCTTTGACTTGGCCGCGACCGGCTAGCGCGCCGCCCTCATCATAGGCTTGACCGGTTTTTACTTTCAGCCAATCGTCAAGCAAGGCGTTGCCTGGCCCGGTATCGAAAGCAACGAGGTCGCCGTTGCGGCCGATCCAGGTGACATTGGCAACGCCGCCGATATTGACGACACACAGCGGACGCTGCGGAATTTTTGCGGCGAGCGCGCGATGATAAACCGGCACCAGCGGCGCACCGTGACCACCGCGTGATGTATCGTTGGCGCGCAAGTCATAGACGACGGGAATGCGCGTGTACTCGGCCAGCATTTCGCCGAGGCCGAGTTGTACGGTCAGCGTTGCCTCCGCCGTTTCGACATCAATTTTGGGCGGGTCGAGGATCGCCTTAGGCGAAGAGATTGTCTTGCTCGTTCGCTGTTCCGCGCGGTGCAGCACGGTCTGGCCGTGAAAGCCGATAACATCGATGGTTTCGCGCGCGATGGCGTGCTTGCGGATAAAATGCGAAACTGCGGCGCTATGATGCTCGGTCAATTCGCGCTCGGCGTGAGGCAGCGCGCCGGGCCGCTCGTGCCGCGATTGCAAAGCCGCAGCATCGCCGATCGCTGAACGCAGCAACGTCCGCATCGGCTCGCCGTAGGGGAAAGTCATCGCCGGGCCGCGCTCGACCAACGTCTCCCCGTCGGTCGTCAGCAACGCCACGTCGATACCGTCGAGCGAAGTGCCACTCATCAGGCCCAGCGCCCGCATAACCTTGCTCATTTTGCCGTCCCATGCTTGGGTGCCCGCCAACTGCTGCTATGGCACAAATTCGGCGCCAATGGCAGCCACAAGTAACTCAAGAAAACGCAGCGACCACATGAGCACGCCGAAATCCGATTTCCTCAATATCATGACCGAGCGCCGCTTTGTCCATCAGGCCAGCGACCTCGATGGCCTCGACAAGCTCGCAAGCGCCGGGGAAGTGATTGCCTACGTCGGCTACGATTGCACGGCGCCCTCCTTGCACGTCGGCTCGCTGATCTCGATCATGATGCTGTCTTGGCTGCAGAAGACCGGCAACAAGCCGATCGCGCTGATGGGCGGGGGCACGACGCGCGTCGGCGATCCGTCCGGCAAGGACGAAACCCGGCAGTTACGCAGCGTTGCCGAGATCGATGCCAATAAGGATGGCATCAAACATGTGTTCGCGAACTTCCTGAAATTTGGGCCAGGTAAAACAGATGCCGTCATGGTCGACAACGCCGAGTGGCTGGCGCCGCTGAACTACATCGATTTCCTGCGCGATGCCGGCCGCCATTTCTCGGTCAACCGCATGTTGACGATGGACAGTGCCAAAATGCGCCTAGAGCGCGAGCAGGAACTCTCGTTCATCGAATTCAACTACATGCTGCTGCAGGCCTATGACTTTGTGGAACTGGCGCGCCGCTACGGCTGCAATCTGCAAATGGGCGGATCGGATCAGTGGGGCAACATCGTCACCGGCATCGACCTCGGCCGGCGCATGGGGCTGAAGGATCAGCTCTACGCTTTGACGTGCCCGCTGTTGACGACCTCGTCCGGCGCCAAGATGGGCAAGACGGCGTCTGGCGCGGTCTGGCTCAACGAGGCGCAGTTGCCGGCTTACGACTACTGGCAATACTGGCGCAACACCGAAGACGCCGATGTGATCCGTTTTATGAAATTGTTCACGATGCTGCCGATGCCGGAGATCGCCAAACTATCAATGCTGCAAGGCTCAGAGATTAACGACGCCAAGAAGGTGCTGGCGACAGAAGCAACGGCGCTCGTGCATGGCCGCGCCAAAGCCGGCGCAGCGGCTGAAACGGCTAAGAAAACATTCGAGCAGGGTACATTGGCGACGGGCCTTCCTACCGTTGAAATCAGTCGTTCTGATCTCAACCTGAACTTAGGGGTCCTTAGTATTTTTGTAGAAGCCGGTCTGGTCGCGTCCAACAGCGAAGCGCGTCGACTGGTTCAAAGTGGCGGCCTAAGGGTCAACGATAAAGTCGTGTCGGACCCCAAAGCACAACTATCCCCTGCCGACGTCACGGGCGACGGCGTCATCAAGCTCTCGCTCGGCAAAAAGCGCCACGTCCTGCTAAGGCCGGTTTAAGCGACAAGATAAAATCGAGCTGCATCCCCGGCCGGGCGAGCGCAGCGGAGCAAGCGAGCCAAGAGCCGGGGCCGCGTCGATGGCGATTATGCGTTGGCGGCGCTTAACGCGTTGCACGTGATCCCGGATCTGTGATGCGCTCATCGCGCATCTTCGTCCGGGAACGCAGGAGGATGAATGTCTTCTCAAGCCCAGCCCGTTACAGCCTGTTCGCCCGTAGCACTACGGCTTGTTCGTGGATGACCAGCCATCGACACTGGCGGGTGCTGAGCGCGAGCCCGGCGGCACACGTTTCACGCCGCCTGCATCCGCTGGCGTGCTCGAAGCGCGAACCCTTTGCTCGACGGGTTTCGCGGGCGCTTTTTCTTCGCGCACCTGAACCTTGGGATCGGACGTTGTCATCTGGAACAGATCTCGGAAGATGCCAGGCGCGACCATCGACAGCGGATTGACGATGACCTGAGGGTCCGACATCGGGCCCTGGACGGCGAAGGTGATGCCAAAGATACCTTCGCCGTGCACGCCGCCAATGATTTGCCCGAGCAAAGGAATGCCGCCAAGCGCGCCATTCAAACCCTGCAATGGGATATAGGTCCCGCCAATATTGATGCGCCGGGTCTTGAAGTCGACTTTGCCTCTGAGGTTGGCGCCGACGACGGGACCTTTGACGTAAGAATCTTCCAGCACGAATTGTCCATAACCAACCGAGAACGGCGCGCGCAATCGATCGAATTCAAAAACTTCGCGGGTGACGCGTTTGCCGCTCGCCACGCCACCTTTGCCATGACCCTGACCTTGCTCGGCGCTGCCGACGACTTCGCTGACGATGGCGTCACCCAGAACTTTAAAATCTTCGGCCCACAGCACGCCGGTCTTTTCGGCCGGACCTTTGCCGTCGAGATTGACTTCAAGCCGTAAGCGGCCGCCTTGCATGTTGGGATAAAATCCGACCAGCCTCAAAGCCTGTCCGGCATCGGCTGAATCCGACAAGAGGCGGCGCGGCTGGCCTGGCTTGTTTTCCAAGACAGCAGCGAACTGCGCGCCACCATCAAGAGTTCCGCGCGCGTCGAGCGCCGTCAGCTTTTCTGCCCGCGACGACAGTTTCATTTTGAAGCCTCGCAACGAGACATCGGAATGGCCGATGACGTTATCGATTTCGGCGCTAAGGTCCGTTCCGGCTGCGGGCTTCAGCGCCTTGGTTTTGCGCTCGTTGGCATCGCCGACGGCAAACAGCGACCGGAACAGATCGCGGCCGTCGAATGTCTTGCCGTGGGCTTTGACCACCCAAACATCTTCGGTGTTGCGATTGCCTTGGACGTCAAGATGAGACACCACGTTGAGGGAAAAATCCGGAAAGTAGAATTCCCGCATCTTGTTGTCGGCGCCGATGCCAATCCATCCTTCAACCGCAATGTCGTCGCCCGAGATCTTGAAGTTTTGCAGCTCGGTCTTGTGGGTCTTGCCCGAAACGATTTCGCTCTCGAGCACGGCGGCTCGCCCAGGGGCTTTGTGCCACGCCACGTGGTCGAGGGTCAGTTCGGCATTCGCGAGGTCTGCGCGCAACTTTATGACGGGCTCTGGCCGTACGCCGCGCTGCAGGGTGATTTCGACCGGTACCGATCCACGCACGAGATCGTTGATATCGAGCCCCAGCTGGGTGCGATCGGCGTCGTCGAGGTTGGCGGTCACTTTGAACGGCGGCTGCTTATCCTGCTCGGCGGCGAAAATGCGCTGACCCGAGATCTTGGCCGGCACGCCGTTGACGAGCAGATCGCCCTTGGCATCAAGCGCCTTGTCGGACACATCAAGCGCAAGCGTAAAACCTTGAACATCGAACTGGCCGCCAACCTTGCCGAATCGGCCATCGGTTATTTTGGCTTTGCCTTCGAATGTGACATCGTCGGCTTGCAGGTTTGAAATCAACGGCATCTTCAACTTGATCTGGGCATCGACTTTGCCGTCGACCGCTTTGGGAAGGGGGCCCACATCCCTCACCGCCTTGACCGGCAGGGTTTCAAGGATCTCAAGAACCGGCCCCAGCGCCGACGCGATCGAGAATGAGATTTCACTGTCGGGGCGCGCGCCCGCCACGTCGGGTGAGGCAAAACGGAATGCCTTGATTGGGACTTTGCGATTGCCGGGTAGAATGACGTTGGCTTCGGGCACTGCGATTTCGAGCGCATTGTTTTCAAGTCTGACGAGAGCCCGCGGGGCACTGACCGGCGGCATGCCATCGAGCGGCGTGAACGTTCCATCGGCGAATTCGAATGTCGCCGACAGCCGCTCGCCGCTCTCGCCCATCGCCGGCGCCTCGCCTACCAGGAAGTCGCCGCTCGCAAATTTGACCGTGCCACCCTTGAAGTCCGCGGAGACCAAATGTTTGCCAACCCATTCGCGCGATCCCGTCGACAACGCTCTTGGCCACAGCGCTTTCAAGGTCGCAAGCGGCATCGGCGACATTACCATTTCGGCTTGCGAACTTTGCCCCTTGGGACCGGCTCGCGTGCTGCCTTTGATCGCGACTTCGCCGCCGCCACCTTTGAGACGCAGTTGATTGAGCACGACTTGCCCACGCCGGGGAATGAGGTCGCCCTCGGCCGACCAGACCTCGACTTGAATAGGCGGAACGTTGAACTCCGCCGCTTCGAGCGTGGCATTGCGGCCATCGAGAGCAAAATGCCAAACCGGCGGGCCTTTGGTGTCCGCGATATCTTTCATTGTGCCAGACAGCAGGACGTTGCCATCTTGCCATTTGACGGGGCTCGGTCCGAGCTGCCAACGCCGGTCCTTGCCGTCGTAGTCGAGCCTGAACAATCCCGCCGTGAGGTTGAACGGCGTGTCCGTAACATCGGGAATTTCAATTTTTCCGGATCCAACTTCAACCGCCATGACGGCTTTGTCGACGTCGCCCGCAGTGGTGATCTCGAAGGTGGCGTCGCCGGCGACCGGCATGTCGAACATTTTCAGCAGGGCCAACGGCGGCGCTGCGGCCGCCAAGGTTGACGGTACCAAATCGCGCAACGTCGCCTTGACGACGAACTTATCGGATTTGTCGATTTCGTCTGTTAGAAACGACATCGCCCAGGGCCCGCGCGGCGACGCGACTTGGGCACGTCCGGATATGACACTGCGGCGGCGGCCGTGATTGAAATCGATATCGGCATCGCTGACTTGCCACGAGCTGCGCTGACCGCCGTAATCGAGGACGACGGTCGCATTCTTCAGGCCGAATTCCGTCAAGTATGAAGTTGCGCCGAGACGATTGCGGGCGCGCGAGGACGCTTCGCTCAACATGCGCGCAAGACTGATTTGCCGGGGTGGCGCTACCGGAATTTGCGCCGGCGGAACGGTTGGCTTTGGTTGCGCAGTGGCTGGTGCCGCAGGATCGTCACCCTCCGGAGTTGACGCCGGCTCCTCGCGCGTGGTGCTGAGCGTCAAGCCGCCTTCGTCGGTAAACAGCAGATTGATTTCGGGATCGATGAGTTCGATGCGGGCGGGAACGATGCGGCCACGCCAGAGCGCGGCCGTGGAAATGTTGACGGCGGCCAGCGGTGCCGTCGCAACCACATCACCGTCGGCCTCGCGGACACTGACGTTGCGCAATCTGAACTCGAGCGTACCGTCGTTGCCCAGTCTCAGTTCGGCGCCTTTGATCTTGACGGAGTTGTTGACGAGCTCGGCATTGATGCCGCGCTCGAGCGGTGGCACGATAATGTCGAAGCTGATCGGTCCGTGACGCAGGCGGACGAATAAAACACCGGCGGCCATGACCGTCAGCATCGCGAGTGGCACGAGAACGTAAAGAGCTAGCTTTGCGGCTCGCGCGAGACGCGTTGCGTAACCAGACAGCAAACCCGCCGGGGGCTGCACGGCCTGCGGCTCCTGCATTGCCGTGTTAGGCAGAGGAGGTGGCCGCGTTATCCCGGTCCGAGGCGTGTTGGCACCATCAGGGGAGCCTTGTCTCCGCGGTGGTGTCGGTATCGTATTCAACCTCGCTCCTCGCGCCGTATAGTCAGTCCGACAGGACCGCTTCCGCGCATTGGCGGCAGATTAAGACGCCAAACGCCGCCCCAGCCCTTCGCCAGCCCTTCGATTGAGGGTAAACCTCTGAATCTTAATGCCTGTATCAGGCAGGTACCGGTCCAAAAACGACAAAAGAAAGGCACGATCCATGACGCTCGACGGTAACACTGCTCCAGATTTCACGCTCGCCGACCAAAGCGGCAAATCCGTGCAGCTTTCGACGCTTAAGGGCAAAACGGTGGTCGTGTACTTTTACCCCAAGGACGACACGTCGGGTTGCACGCTGGAAGCCAAGGACTTTTCGAGCCTGGCTGGGTCTTTCAAAACTGCCGGAGCGACGGTCATCGGTATTTCACCCGACAGTTCAGCGAGCCACCAGAAATTCATCGCCAAACACGAGCTTGGCTTGCAGCTCCTTGCGGATGAAGAGAAAAAGGCTGTCACGGCTTACGGCGTCTGGGTCGAAAAATCCATGTACGGCAAGACTTACATGGGCGTCGAGCGTTCGACATTCCTGATCGATAAAAGCGGCCGGATCGCGCAAAGTTGGCGCAAGGTCAAAGTGCCGGGACACGCCGAGGAGGTACTGGCCGCCGTGAAGGCGCTCAAAAAATAGCGGCTGGGCGCACTTTGTGGATCGGCTGCCACACTGATGGCATAACAACTTCATAGAAGCGGCGGTCGCTGGAGATTAGAGGTGGATAAGCGGGCCACGCTTGCGGATCCGCAGGCGGAATGATGATAAGCGAATCGGCAGTGCTCGTCGCGGGCGGGGTGGTCAAAGCGTGCGGCTGACGAATGAGTGCGGGGATGTTGCCTATGTTGTGTCAGAGGGGTGAATACGCATGTTGCCGAACTTCCGTAAATCCGATGCCGAGGCCAAGACGGCACCAAACACTGCAAACGATCAGAAAAATGCATTTCCGGCACGGCCCATTCTCGCGGCCCAACGTCAAACGGCTCAAGGGCCAGGAGGGCGCGCCATGTCCGTCATCGGACCCGATCTCATCATCACCGGCAATCTGATCTCCAAGGGCCAGGTTCAAATCGACGGCACCATTGAAGGCGATATTCACGGTTCGCACGTCATCGTCGGCGAAACCGCCAATGTCACCGGCGGCATCGTCGCCGAAGAGGTTGTGATCCGCGGCCACGTCATGGGCTCGGTGCGCAGCAAGCGCGTCATGCTGCAAGCGACCAGCCAGGTCGATGGCGACATCTTCCACAATGCCTTGTCGATCGAACAGGGGGCCATGTTCGAGGGCCGCTCGCGCCGAACGACCGACGATCCTCGCGCAGGCGCCGCTGCGATCAACGGCCAAACGCCGCCGCTTCTGCCGACGCACTGATTTAGCGCCGCTCACGAATCAGAGTTTAATTGGCCGGTTGCCTGCTCGTGACGAGCCGGTGGCCGGCCAATTTGTTTGCGCGCGCGTTTGGCGGTGTCTGAGCCGTGTGTCCGAGCGGTTGCCTTCGAATGCGCGAAAGCCGGAATTAACCCCAAGTTGCACTTGACACTTGGGAATTATTGGGCTAATATAGGTCCTAATTCCTCCTAGGAGTTCGTTAATGGCCAGTTCTTTCCTCTCCGCCCTCCAGCCCAAGCCTCATCTTCACCTCGCTGGCGACCAGTGCCCGTACTGCGACCAGCCCATTCCGAACGACCGCCTGGATGAAATCCGCCAGCGCATCGCCGCCAAGGATCGCCAGAGAGCGCTGGAGGCCGAGGCCAAAGCCAAGGCCGATGTGGAGGCCGTCAAAGCGCAGGCGGCGATCCAGCTCGAAGCCGCTTTGACGGAGGCCAAGGCCGCGCACGGCCAGCTCGAAAAAACCAAAGCCGATGCGGCGGCGGTTGCCGAAAAGCTGTCGGCGGAATTTTCCAGCAAAGAGGCTGCGATCCGGGCTGAGGCCGGCCGGGCGGCGGAGACGGCGTTTGCCACCAAACTCAAGGAAGTCTCCGACGCTAAGGACGTGGCCGAAAAGACCGCCGCCGAAATGCGCGCCGCCCACGGGCAGGCGCTCGCCGTGCGAGTCTTGGAAGTCCGGGAAGCGTATGAGAAAGCCAAAGCCGACGCCGTCAACGCCGAGCAGGCGAAAAACGCGGCCGAACGCGCCAAGTTCGAAAGCATTGTCGACGACCTCAAGAGAAAGGTTGAAAGCAAGTCCGTGGAAGACCTCGGCGAAGGCGCCGAGGTCGATTTGTTCGAGGCCCTCAAAGCAGAATTTCCAGGCGATTTGATTACGCGCGTTGGCCGCGGGAACGCCGGTGCCGACGTCATCCACGAAGTCCGCCACAACGGCGCCAAATGCGGGATCATCGTTTACGATTCGAAAAATCATCTCCAGTGGCGCGCCGATCACGCGACCAAACTCAGGGAAGACAAAATCGCCGCGAACGCCGATCACGCGGTGCTGTCGACGCGGGCATTTCCGAAAGATCGCAAACAGCTTCATATCGAGCACGGCGTGGTCGTCGCCAACCCGGCGCGCGCTGTCGTCATCGCCATGTTGCTGCGCCAGCAGATCGTGCAGTTGCATTGCCTGAAAGTTTCCAACGAGCAGCGGGCCTCGAAGACCGAAGAGCTTTATGCGCTGATGACGTCGGAGCGATTTACGCAATTTCTTTCAGCCGTCATGACCGGCGCCGAGCAGCTGGAAGACATGCAAGTGAAGGAAAAGAAAGCTCACGAAGCCGTCTGGAAAAAGCAGGGCGAGCTTTTCCGTACCATCATTCGCTCTTGCGGCCAGTTCGACCAGGAAATCGCCCGCATCGTCGGGACGTTGACGTGAGGTCGGGAGGCTGGCAGTCGGCGATCGGGCGCGCAGCGGCCGTGGCGGAAACGAGCATCTCGGGAGCGTGCATTTTGTGACGAGGACAAATCGCGCGACACGCACGATCCAAACCCAAAGCGGTCATCCGGGCCGGAGACATTGCGCGTGCGCGGTTTTGGAGAGCCGGGAGCCAGAAAATGGGCATTGCTATTTAAGGGGTTGGGTCCCGGCACTTCAGGACCACGCTTCGCGTACGCCTTACGGCCGGGATGACAAGCCGGAGAAATTCATCCCTGGCGCCGATGCGGAGCATCCCTGGCGTGTCGATGCGGAGCATCGCTCCCCGATCGCGTGCCGGGGATCCATCCCGCCGCGCCTTCGAGATTTCGCGGGCGGCGTTCAAACGGCACAATGGATGGATGCTAGGGACAAGCCGGGCAAGCCCTAGGATGACAGACCTCATACGACCCAGGGAATAGAGTTATCGAAACCCAAGAAGGGCCACAGGGGCCAAAAAGCGGAGAGAACCGGGACATCGTCCAGAGCGCGAAGATCATCGGTCTGCAGGAACGCCGTCTCGGACCGACGGTGCTGAGAACGTATCGTGCCAAGTTCGATATCGCAGACTTGCTGCCGAACGAGCGGCAGCCGCGTACGGGATCGAAAGAGGACGAGGAGCTGCAGCGCCAGATCGAGGCCAATGACGGCATCTTCGAGCCGCTGCTGGTCGAGCCCCACCCTGACCGGCCACATAAATTCCGCATCATCGACGGCGAGCGGCGATGGACGAATTCGAAACTTCTGGTCGAGCAAGGCCGCGAGCAATACCGCAAAATCCCGGTCGAGGTCACCGACAGAACATTGTCCGACGACGAGCGGCTGCGGGTGTGGATTTATATCCACCGTCAGCGCAAGGAGTGGGACGCGCGGGAAAAGGAGATGGTCGCTTACCGGCTCGTCGAGCTTATGGGGCGCGCCAGCGCGGCGAGCATTCTTGGCATCTCCATCCGGGAGCTGGAAAAGCTGGTCGATGTCTTTCAGCTCTCCGAACGCTTCGTCAACTTGCGCGAAAACAACGCCGGCATCACCTGGGCCCGCGAGCTGATGGGGGTCAGCAAGAAACTTCTAACGCCGAGTGTCATCGACGCGGTCGTCGACAAGGTCAACAGACAGCGCGTCACCAACTCCAAGGATTTGCGCAAGCTGCGGGCGATATTAGTGGATCCGGTCGCCAAGGAGAATTTTTTGTCACCGCAGGGTGATCTTGAAACCGCGATGTTGCGGATGGCGCCTGAAATTAAGCGGCGCGATCCCGACTTCATCACCAATCTCGATGCGACGGTCGCCTCGATGAAACAGCTGCCATGGACCGTGCTCGAAGAGTTGCGTTGCGACGAGGACGTTCTCGAAAAACTTGAGCGTGCGGAGATGCTTTTAAAATCCTTGCGTTACACGCTTTCGATCAAACGCCAAGATTAGTGTTTTCCGCAACGTCATCCCCGCGCCGCTCGCTGAAAGCGCGGATTCGGCGGCGGGCAACTGTGTAATTAGATATTTTTGAAGGCTTGTTTTAATCTTGCCATGGCGTCGAGGGTGACCAGAAGCTTTCGGGCGATGGACCACGATTGCGATTTTCGGTTTGGCTGAGCGTTTCAACGTCGGCGAGACGACCCGGGACCCACCGTCATTGAATGAAAGTCGTTGCTGGGTCCCGGCTCTTCAGGACCACGCATCGCATGCTCCTTGCGGCCGGGATGACAGCGGTGACGCGGGTTACGGGCAGGTGTCATCCCGGCCGGAGACATCGCACGCGTGCGATTTCGGAGAGCCGGGACCCAGAACTTTGTCGTGTCGAAGCCGCGCCAGACAAGACGACCCGGACCCGGCGTCATTGATTAAAGGTAATTGCTGGGTCCCGGCTCTTCAGGACCACGCTTCGCATGCTCCTTGCGGCCGGGATGACAACGAGCTCCGGCTGCAAAACCACTCTACCTGAGCGGCCAGACCACATACAGGATGACAGCGAAAGAGCAGCGCTGCGCGCCCCGCCGCTCGGGCCGGATCACACCGCCTGTCACAACGCCCGTGCCAGAAACACGACTTCGCGCGCGCCCTCGCCAAGCGCGCCGCGTTCGCTAAATCCATTGCGTTCGTAAAAACCAACGTTACGGGCGCCCCGGCTGGTGACGACGTGCACGCCCTTGGCCCCGGCGCGGCCAGCGTCCGCCACAAACCGTTGCAGCAACGCGCCGCCAATGCCGAGGCCGCGCGCATCGCTGGTCAGGTTGACATGCAAATGTGCCGGATATTCTTGGGTCAATGCCTTGAACTCCGCGAAATACCCGATGTCGGAAAACCGCGCCGTCAAGGCTGGATCCGACAAAGATCCGGCGAGATAGCCAGCGACCGGTCCCTCTTTCAGTTGCGCCACATAGGTCCATTGGGGATCGTGTTTGAGATAGCGCCCGAGCCAACGCTCGCGGAAAACGGTGCGCGCCTCGTCGCTTGCGAAATTTTTGGTATTGCTGGATTCGAAGAAAATGCCGTCAAGAGCGGCGTCAAGGCCGTGCGCGCCGCCGACTTCCTGATAGCGGCGGATGATGAAATCTGGCTTGTGAATGTCAAGTCGAGTCATAGCTCAAGGTAGACACGATTTGGTCAAGGCCGCATCAGGGTAAAGGTCCCCGGCTCTTCAAAATCGCGCCCGCGCGATTTCTGCGGCCGGGAATGCGGGTGGGGAAGGGCTGCACAAAAATGGGGACGAGCGCGCCGCCCGTCCCCATAAATCAGCGGCTAAAAACGCACCTCGTTACCAACCGCGGCATTCGTTATAGCGGTGCCACCAGTAACGGCTGCCGCTATTGAGCGCGCGGCGCTTCAGCCAATAGCAGCCATCGCCATTGCCGTAGCCATGGCCGGAATTGAGGTAGAAGACCGGACCACGGTGGAAACGGCGATGTTCGAAGCGGTGGTGCTCGCCGTGTTCGACATGGCGCCGGTAATAAACCGGCTGAGCGGCTTTGGCGGTGTGCTGGATGGCCGGAACCGCGGGTGCGGCCGACGCTGAGCCGGCCAGTGCGCCGGTTGTCAAAATACCGGCGGCAAGCGCCAGCGTTGCGATCAGGGACTTGAGCATTTTCTAGTTCCTTCTGTTGCAGTGCGCCGCGAGGGCGCACTTTGTAGCGGACCGGTTTCGAGACTGATGGTCCTAAAACAACAACAGAAGAAGCGCGCAAAACCCGTCGCTTCATCCGCTGGCGATGAGTGAAGAAAACGAAATTTCATGTGGTGTGACGGTGCGATGAACAATCATTCATCCGACGCCATGGCTTGCATCAGCTTTTTCCGGAAAGCGGCCGGAAGATCGTTCGGAATTTTGTTGGCCGGCACGGGCACGATCGGACGCGCTGGCGCGATAGCCTCGTCGTGTTTGCCACTCGAAGGATTTTTGCCGCCGTAGTTTTTACTGAACGGCTCATTGGGCTCGTCCGGCATCTGCCGCAACCGGTCCGTCGGCAGCGCCTGCGGAGGACGGCCGTCGTCTTCGACCTCGGCGGCCGCAATATGGGCCATGGCTTGCGACGGAGCCACAGGTACATTTTGTGCCGTGTAGGGGTTGTGGGCCGACGCGCATCCAGCGAGGCCGGACAATGCGGCAATAGCCGCTGCACGCGCACAGAGTGCACGCGAGATTTTGGCCGGCTTTGGGCCGGTCTTGAACGCAAACATGGGGGTACGCCTTTGTACGAACGCTACTGAACTGTCCCGGATTGAAACAGGTGCAGGTTAAGGAGCCCCTAACGCTCGCAAGTTTTCGAGAAGCTTGCCGCTTGAGCCAGCGTTTATGGCGTGACGGGAAACAGGCCTGAGGCTTTCAAGCCGTTGAAGACGGCCTGCACGGCAATTGCGGAAAGGAGAATGCCAAAAACGCGGATCAGAACGCGTTGCGCGGTCAGGCTCATCATCCGGTTCAATTCGTGCGCGGCGATCAGCAGCATCAACGTCAATGCCATGACGGCGGCAAGCGCACCTGTGACCACCAGCAGACCGAGCGGCTGAGCGCCGGCATTGGCCGCGAGAAGGATGCCCGCGCTCATGGCGCCAGGTCCTGCCAGCAACGGCGTTGCAAGCGGGAAAATGGCGACGTCCTCACGCGACTGAGCTTCCTCGCCCTCCGGCAGCGATAATTTTACGACGCTGCCCGGCCGCGCAAAAATCATATCGAGTGCAATCATCGCCAGAATGATGCCGCCGGCCGTTTGCAGCGCAGCAAGCGAAACGCCGAGCTGGTGCAACAAGGGCCCGCCAAAAATTGTAAAAACGCCGAGAATAAGGCTGGCAATGAGCGTTGCCCGCATAGCGATGCTTTGCCGGGCCGGCCGCTCCATTTTTGGCGTCAGGGTCGCGAAAAGAACGGCGGCCTCGATCGGTCCGACCGTGGCGAAGAATGCCGTAAAACTCTTCAGGGCGATTTCGAGCATGCAAAAACGTCCTGGAGCAGGTGGTTGGTCACGGTGATGTCGATAAAGGGCGTAACGCCGGCAAATAGCAATCGCAACAGTTGGCTGCCAACCGGCTGATTTTACGAAAGTTATTTATTGAACAAAAACGATTCTCGCTTACATTTTGAGATGTGGGGGTGCGCGTTCGATCCGGAAGGAAGAACTCCAGTGACCAGCACGGCAACGACGAAGATCATCGACAGCGATTTTTTCGCGCAGCTGACCGGCTTCAGTTTGACGACCGCTGAAATCTTGTACCGGCTGCCCGATCATCCGGTTCTGCTGCAAAGCTACATTTGGCAAGACTACGATGTGGCACCGCGCTTTCCAAAGTTGAAATCTTTCCTGGCATTCTGGACCGCAAAGCTCGACGGGCCGTTGGTCAAAGTAACGGTGGCGCACAGCAAGCTCATTCGCCCCGCCGAGCTTCGGTTGATCGACGCCGAGTACAAGCTCCACTGATCTCGCGGCTGGCGCTTGCGACGAATGGGATTAAGGTCCCTATTTGGCTGGCTGTTAAATGCCAGCGCGGAGAATTCGTGGGCTGTAAACAAATTATATATGTTTGCATGACCGCCACTGAGGGCGACGGCCTACCCTCATGGCGATCTTCAATTAAAAACCAACTTTTGTCCGAAGCGCGTTGACGCCTGACAACCGGTGGCCTCGAAACGAGTTGACGCGACCGCGCTGAAGGTATGATTAGGGACCATAGTCCAACGCCGATTTTCAGTTCTATTTAATCATGATACTGACCGAGATGTGTCAGCTAAATACCGGTTGCTAGCCAATTCACAAGCGCTAGGCCAGACGAACACAAACTCCGTTTCGCTGCGGCTTTCGACATTTTTGGCGCGAAGCCCAACAGCTTATTTGACAACAGTTGCTGGGGTCCAATTCATGAACGATGAAAAAGACACTGGCCGGGGAAGGCCATCGCGAGACCTAGATCAAAGACTGTTGAAGGTTGCCCGCGAAATTCTTGAACGCGAAGGACTCGAAGCGCTGACGTTGCGAGCCGCCGCGCGCGGCGCCGGTGTTTCCCACATGGCGCCGTATCGCCATTACGCGAGCAAGGACGAGTTGCTGGCAGCGGTTGCCGAACATGGCTTTCAAACTCTTGGACAGCAGATGGATGACGCCGCGTCGCGCGCCGAGCCGGCGGGCCGGTTGGAGTGTCTTGGCATCAGCTACATTTTATTCGCGCTAAACAACCCGGCGCTTTACCGTTTGATGTTCGGGGCAAACTTGCCGAACCGTGCCCGGTTTCCAACCCTCGTTGACGCTGGCAACGACACGTTGCGGCGATGCGAGCGGGCGGTTCATAGCGAGACCAAAGGGGACACGGCAAACACGGCGGACAATCAACCCGCGACGCGGGAAGCGGTGGCGGTGTGGGCGCTCATCCATGGCTTGGCGTCTCTCGCCATCGACGGCCTCGTGACGCTGTCGGAAAGCGAGACCTCAAACATCAAGAAAGATATTCAGAGCGCGCTGCGGGCCGGTTATGGCGGTCATAAACATTAGCGGGATTTGCATCTTGGTTCGCGCGTTGCTCTTGCGGTCGAGCGACTTAAACCGTCAGGCCATCCGCCACCAGATGCCGCCACTCCAGACCCCCAAGGCCGCGCCGTCGTCGTGCGCGACGGTCAAGGCCACCAGATCGGCATAAACGGCGCGCGTCAGCAAAGCCTCCAGCCGGCCGCGAACCGTCACATAGGGTTTCAAGCCGCCATCGGGAGGCGAAGCTTGAAACCGCAAAGGATGGGCCTGATCGACTTGGACAACGTCATCGACGTTGGTTCGGAGCGTTAGCACCTGCGATTGGCAAGAGCCGCTGATCGCCATCTCGACGGCGAGAAATGGCGCGTCTTCGACCCCGACATCGACTTTTTCAGAGGGCGTCACGAGATAGGTTCGCCCATCCGCGTCCTTGCGTAGAATGCTGGCGAACAACTTGACCAGCGCCGGCCTGGCAATGGGACTACCCTGATAGATCCAAACGCCGTTGGCGCGGATTTTCAAACCGATGTCGCCGCAGTAAGGCGGGTCCCAATGCTCGACGGGTCTGAGAACCGTGCCCTCGCCTGCTGAGCGCAGCAGGGCATCGAGACCGCCAATGGGTGTCAGACTTCCGGATCGCTTGTCCTTTTCTCCGGCGTCCATCATTCTGCATTACCGCAACAAACGGGCTCCTGGGATGAAAATCCTAACATAACATTCACTTGACCCTTAAGGGTCTGGACCAGATCGTCCAAAAGATGTCCTTGGAGCCGCCGAATTCGCCACTGCTAAGCAGCAAAATCTGGTACAATCGAGCCCTGTAGGATCCTGAGGATTAATCATAAAGAGGCGACGTTAGGCATGAGTACCGTCATCGAAACCCAATCCGACATCGTACCCCGTCTCGAAGCCGCCTCCGAGCGTGTTCAGAAAGCCCACAAAGCAGCGGCGGGCGTCATTTTCGGCCAAGACAAAGTCATCGAGCGAACGCTCATCACCTTGCTGGCTGGCGGGCATGCGCTGTTGATCGGCGTCCCCGGCCTCGCGAAGACGCTGCTGGTCGATACGCTCGGCAAGGTCTTAGGCCTCGACGCCAAACGCATCCAATTTACGCCGGACTTGATGCCCTCCGACATCATCGGCTCGGAAGTCTTGGAAGACGAGCCGGGCCGGGCCCGCTCATTTCGCTTCATCAAGGGCCCAATCTTTACCCAGCTTTTGATGGCGGACGAAATCAACCGCGCGTCGCCAAAAACCCAGTCCGCGCTGTTGCAGGCCATGCAGGAACGCCACGTCACGGTCGCCGGCCAGCGTCACGACACGCCAGCGCCGTTTCACGTCCTCGCCACGCAAAACCCGCTGGAGCAGGAAGGCACTTATCCATTGCCAGAAGCTCAGCTTGACCGGTTCTTGATGCAAATCGACGTCGACTATCCCGACCTCGCGGCCGAACGGCGCATGCTGTTCGCCACCACCGGCACCGATAACGCCAAACTCGACACCATTCTGTCTGCTCAGGAGCTGATCGGAATTCAGCGCCTCGTTCGCCAGATCCCGGTTTCGGACAAGGTTGTCGAAGCTATTCTGAAACTCGTGCGCTCGGCGCGTCCTGGAACCGGCGAAAACACTGAAACAGACAAGTTCGTGGCTTGGGGACCCGGTCCGCGCGCCAGCCAAGCCTTGATGCTCGCCGTTCGGGCCAAGGCCCTGATCGACGGCCGCTTGGCGCCTTCAGTCGACGATGTCGTGCACCTGGCGGAGCCCATTCTCAAGCACCGCATGGCGCTGTCGTTCGCCGCCCGCGCCGAGGGTCAGGAGCTGTCGCAGATCATCGCGCGGCTCGCCGAGGCGGTGGAGTAATCGTTATGGCAGGGCAAACCGGCCCGAGCATGGTCGCCTCGGTGGAAGGGCGACGGGTGCTCGCCCTCGAACGGGAAGCTGTCAACATCGTCGACCGGATGCCGGAACTCCTCATGGAGGCGGACCGTATCGCCTCGACCGTTGCGCACGGCATTCACGGCCGCCGCCGGGCGGGCCCGGGCGAAACCTTCTGGCAATTTCGCATGTATGAACGGGGCGAAGGCGCCCATCTCATCGATTGGCGGCGCTCGGCCGGGTCGGACCACTTATTCGTGCGCGAGCGCGAGTGGGAGGCGGCTCACACCCTGTATCTTTGGTCAAATCTGTCGTCGTCGATGGATTTTAAAAGCCATCTCGCCAAGATCACCAAGCAGGAACGCGCGCTCGTGCTGATGCTGGGAGCGACCGAGCTTTTGGTGCGCGGTGGCGAACGCGTCGCACTGCTCGGCATGACCCAGCCGACCGCCAACCGCAACGCCACGCAGCGCTTGGCGCAACACCTGGTCATGCACGCCGATGAGGCGATGAAAGGCTCGACGCCACCTGCGGCACGGCTGGCAAGGTTTTCAAGCGTGATCTTGTTTTCGGATTTCCTCGATCCGATCGAAAAAATCCGCGAAACCATCGAAGGCTTGGGTGCGGCTGGCGCTAACGGTCATCTCGTGCAAATTCTCGATCCTGCGGAAGAGACGCTACCCTACAAAGGCCGGACCGAATTTTTGTCCCCCGATGGCTCCGAGCGGTGGGTTGCCGATCGCGTCGAAGGACTGCGCGAACGCTATCAGCAGCGCTTGCTGGCACACCGCGCCGGAATTCAGGAAATTGCTCATCGGTTGGGTTGGTCGTTTATGATCCATCACACCGACAGACCGGCCTCCGAAGCCATGCTGGCGCTGTTGACGCATCTCGACGGCTCAGGCGGCAGTTATAGGGCTGCCGGTGGCGGACAGAGCGCGGAGAGGGTTCTTTGATGCTCGGCGCGCTTGCGTTCCTCAATCCGTGGCTGCTGGCGGCGCTCGTCACCTTGCCGGTCATTTATTTTCTGTTGCGAGCGGTGCCGCCACGCCCCGCGCGCGTTGCTTTTCCGCCAACCCGCATTTTGGTCGGCCTCGAAAACGAAGAAAAAACCGCTGACAAATCGCCGTGGTGGCTGACGCTGATCCGCTTGCTGGCGGCGGCATTTGTGATTTTTGCACTTGCCGAGCCCGTCCTCAATCCGGCCAAAGATTCAGCGCTGAAGGGCTCCGGCCCGCTGGTCGTTCTTGCCGACAATGGCTGGGCGGCGGCATCGCGCTGGCCGCAACGCGCCGCCATGATTGACCGCTTGATCGGTGAAGCCGCCACTCAGCGCCGCAGCGTCATGGTGCTGGGCTCTGCGCCCAACGCAAAATCGGTGACCGCAAAGATCGAAGCCCCGAACGATGCGCGCACCAGCGCTGCCGCACTGACGCCTGAGCCTTACGCGCCGGACCGCGCACAAGCGGTTGCCGCAATCGAAGCCGCGCTTAATGCAGCGGGAGCCAAAGATCCGAGCATCGTCTGGCTGCACGATGGCATCGATCATAAAAAAGATGCCGTCGCAATCGCCACCAAACTGGCCGAGATCGCGGGTGCAGGCACCTTCGCTGTTATCGATGAGAGCAGGGGCAGTGAAGCTCTTGGCCTCGCCGCCCGCCTTGGCGAGAAGGGCAAACTCGAAGCCATCGTTTCGCAGCCGGTGGGATCGCCGCGCGAAGGTCCGGTGCATGCGTTTTCCGCGCGCGGCGAGCGCTTGGGCGAAGCTGCATACAAATTGCGCGACGGGGAAACATCCTCGACGATCACCTTCGATTTGCCGTTGGAATTGCGCAATCAGGTGGCGCGCATTGAAATTCCGGGCGAGCGCTCGGCTGGCGCGGTTAGCCTGATCGATGCTTCGACCCAGTGGCATCGCGTCGGCTTGATCTCGGGGGAAAGCCGCGAGCAAGCCCAGCCGCTGCTGGCGCCGCTCTACTATATTCAAAAAGCGCTTTTGCCTTATGCCGAACTGGCGATTTCGAAAGAAGCCAATCTGGCGCAATCGCTGGATGCGCTCCTGAAGCAAAACATTTCCGTGTTGATGCTGGCCGACATCGGCACGCTTTCGGGCGAACCTCAAAAGCGCGTTGACGACTTCGTCAATCGCGGTGGCGCGCTGGTACGCTTTGCGGGCGCGCGTCTTGAAAAAGGCGGCGACGATTTGTTGCCTGTCCCATTGCGGGCAGGCGGGCGCTCGCTCGGCGGGGCGTTGTCGTGGTCGACGCCGCAGCCTTTGGCGCCGTTCGATGAAGCGAGCCCCTTTGCTGGCCTCGCGATCCCGGAGGATGTCACCGTCAAGCGGCAAGTGCTGGCCGACCCTTCGAAACTTTCGCCTAAGGTGGAGATTTGGGCGCGGCTCAAAGACGGCACGCCGTTGGTGACCGCCACCAAGCATGGCGATGGCCGGATCGTGCTGTTTCACATCACGGCCAATTCGGATTGGTCGAACTTGCCGATCTCGGGCCTGTTCGTTGAAATGCTGAAACGCCTCTCAACCATGGGCCGGGTTGGCGCTGGATCGGAAACGCCGGCCGCTGGTGCGGACGCGACGAGCGAAACAGCCAAAAAAACAGATACCTTGAGCGTCCTGCCGCCGCTGCGCACGCTCGATGGGCTCGGCGCACTGAAGCCGCCGCCGCCTACCGCCGAGCCGATCAAAGCCGCGAGCCTTGACGAGTTGAGCCCAAGCTTCGATCATCCGCCCGGCTATTACGGCGCCAGCGCCAGTCCGCACGCCTTGAACGTGCTCAATCCCAAAAGCGTGCTGCCACCCATCCCGGCATTGCCGAAATCCGTGCAGCGGCTAACATATGCCAACGCCGCAACGACGCCGTTGAAACCGTGGATGCTGGTCTTGGCACTTGGGTTATTGTTTGCCGATATTTTTGCGGTTCTTATTCTGCAAGCAGGTGGCCTCAAGGGCCTATCGTGGAAAAACATCGTACCGCGCGCGGCGGCGATCGTTCTGGCGATATTCGCAGCCTCACAGATCTTGTCGACCCCCGGCGCCCGGGCTGAACCGGGCACAGCACCTGCGACCCGCAAAGTGGTGCCGCCGGCCAACCTCACTCCGGCGGATGCCGCCGCCTTGCAATCAACCTCGAAAATGACGCTTGGCTACATACTGTCGGGCGACCACGACACCGATGAGACCAGCCGCACGGGCCTCATTGGTTTGGGCAAGGTGCTATCAACGCGAACGGCGGTTGAGCCCGGCGAGCCTGTCGGCGTCGATGTTACAAAAGACGAGATCGCCTTCTATCCGGTTTTATACTGGCCGGTTCTTGAAACAGCCGAAGCCCTGCCGGACGCTGTGATAGCGAAGATCGACGCTTACATGAAGGAGGGCGGGCTGATCATTTTCGACACCCGCGACTATGGCCAGGGCGGCGTCAATCAAATCCCGCTCGCCGGCAAAGGCGGCAATGCGCTGCAGCGCTTGTTGAGCAAGCTCGATGTGCCTCGCCTTGAGCCGGTGCCGGAAAATCACGTCATCACCAAGTCGTTCTATCTTCTGAAATCGTTCCCTGGCCGCTGGGATGGAGGTCAGCTGTGGGTCGAAGCCGCGACCGAGGGTGGCGAAGGCGAGAAAGCCCGGGTTTCCGACGGCGTGACGTCGATCATGATCACCTCAAACGACTTCGCCGCCGCTTGGGCGCTCGACGATCGCGGGCGGCCGATTTATCCGATGGTGCCGGGCGGCGAAATGCAGCGCGAGATGGCGTTCCGCTCCGGCGTAAACATCGTCATGCACGCGCTGACCGGCAACTACAAAGCCGATCAGGTCCACGTGCCTGCCCTCCTCGAACGGCTTGGCCAGTGAGACACATCGAGTGAGACACATCGCATGAACTGGTCCGTTGATTTTTCGCCACTCCTGCCCGGTCCCATCCTGTGGGTGCTGGTGGTTTTTGCGATCGCTCTTGTCGCCTTGCTGTTTTTGCGGCGCACGCGCGGCGCGGCGTTGCGGCTGGCGGCACTCGGCGCCCTGCTGGCCGCACTGTTCAACCCAACACTGCGCGAGGAAGAGCGCGAGAAACTTGCCAACGTCGCGATCGTCGTGGTCGATGAGAGCACCTCGCAGAAGCTTGCCAAGCGTCCAGAAGAAACCGCCGCCATAAAAAGCGATCTCGAAGCCAAGCTGGCCAAAATTCCCAACCTGACCACCAAGTGGGTGCAAGGCGGAGTGCCGGGCGAGAAGACGGCAGCCGGAACAAATCTTTTTACCGATCTCAATGCCGCATTGAACGATACGCCGCCCGACCGCATTTCCGGCGTCATCTTCATCACCGACGGCCAAGTCCACGACGTGCCCGTCAATGCCCAGAGCCTTGGCTTCGACGCGCCCGTGCATGCGCTACTGACCGGCGCACCGGGCGAATTCGACCGCCGCATCGAAGTCATCCAGGCGCCGCGCTATGGCCTCGTCGGGCAATCGCGGCCGATCGAGCTGGCGGTGCGCGAAACCGGCAAGGCCGGGCAAGTCTCGAACGATGTGACGTTGAAGATCCGCCGCGAAGGCCGCCCCGACGAGGTCGTCAAAACCGAGATCGGCAAAACCGTCAAAGTCGATATGGCTTTTCCCCATACCGGCAGCAACATCCTCGAAGTTGAACTCGATACCGCCGACGGGGAATTGACGCCGGCCAATAACCGCGCCGTCATCGCGGCGGAAGGCGTGCGCGAGAACTTGCGCGTGCTGCTGGTGTCGGGCGAACCGCACGCGGGGGAAAGAACCTGGCGCAACCTGCTCAAGTCCGACGCCGCCGTCGATCTCGTGCATTTCACGATTTTGCGGCCGCCTGAAAAACAGGATGGAACGCCGATCAATCAGCTCTCGCTCATCGCCTTCCCGACCCGCGAGCTGTTTTCGGAAAAGATCAAGGATTTCGATCTGATCATTTTCGACCGCTATCAGCACAAGGGCATTCTGCAGCTCTTGTATTACGACAACATCGCGGCTTACGTCGACAAGCACGGCGGCGCTTTGCTGGTGGCGGCAGGCGACGATTACGCGAGCCAGTTTTCGATCTTCAAGACGCCCTTGGGATCGGTTTTGCCGGGACCGCCGACGGGACGCATCCTCGACATGCCGTTCAGGGCCAAAATTACGGCTGAAGGCTTGAAACATCCCGTCACCCAAGGCTTGCCCGGCTCGGAAGGCGACACGCCCAGCTGGGGCCGCTGGTTCCGGCAAGCCGACATTCGGGCCGATCGCGGCCGCGTCGTGATGTCGGGCGCCGAAGACCGGCCGCTGCTCGTCCTCGACCGCAAGGGCAAGGGCCGTGTCGCGCTCCTGACCTCCGACCAATCGTGGCTGTGGGCGCGCGGCTATGACGGCGGCGGGCCGCATACCGATCTGCTGCGCCGGCTCTCGCACTGGCTGATGAAAGAGCCAGAGCTCGAGGAAGAGCGTCTGATCGCCTCGGCCAAGGGTTTGAAACTTACGCTCGAGCGGCGCTCGATGGAAGACAAGATTTCGCCCGTCAAGCTGTTGGGTCCGGGCGGGGAAACTTCGGAAGTAACGCTCGAGTCCGCGGGTCCAGGCCTGTGGCGCTCCACGAGCGATATCAAAATTCCCGGCCTCTACAAGGCCGAGACGCCTGGCCCCAACGGTCCGCTGACGGCTGTTGCCAATGCCGGCATCGAAGACCCGCGCGAAATGAGCGAAGTGACGGCAACCGACGACAAGATGAAGCCGCTCAGTGAAGCCACCGGTGGCGGCGTGTTCTGGACCAAGTCATCGGCGACGGCATCGATCGACGTGCCGCGCGTGACCATGCTCGCCAACGCCAAAGTGCTGGCGGGATCGGGTTGGATGGGGCTGAAAGATCGCGACGCCTATCTCACGCGCGGCGTCAAGCTGACGCCGATGTTCACGGGTCTCGCGGCTTTGGCGGCGCTGCTGTTCTTGCTGGCGCTGGCGTGGTGGAAAGAGGGTAAGTAGCTCGCTTCCCCTTCTTCCGGCGCATAGTCTTTCGAAGCGGAGCGCCGCACAATAGCGGCTGATTTGGACGGGGAGATAACTATGTGCGGCAGCGATCATCACGACGATCACAACTCGCAACCGTTCACGCTGGAATCGCGGCGGGCAGTTTTGCTTGGCCTCGGCATTGCCTTTGCGGGTTCCGTCGCGGCGTCCGCGGCGCGAGCAGGATTGGCACTGCCCGGCGTGCTGTTTCAGCCGACGCCCGGCATCGATCTCATCAAGGACGAGACCGCGCACGCCATGCCAATGCCGCTGGTTGCGACCCGCAACGACATTCTCGGTCCGTTCTGGCGGCCCGGCGCGCCGTTTTCCTCCAAGCTTATCCCGCCTGGCGCAACGGGCCAAAAGCTCGTTCTGTCGGGCACCGTTATGGATACCGGTGGTAAGCCGGTGCCAAACGTGATCATGGATTTCTGGAATGCCGACAAGGACGGCGTCTACGACATCAAGAACCCAAGCCAAGCCCTCGACCCATCGGAATTCAAATATCGCGGGCTGTTGAAGACCGATGATAAGGGCTCGTACCAAATCGAAACCGTCGTGCCCGGCCGCTATAAGATCCCCGGCCACTTGCCCGGATTTGAAACCTTCGACGGCGTCTTGCGGCCATCGCACGTGCACGTCATGACCAGCCATAACGGCACCGTGCCCCTGATCACGCAAATCTATTTCGAGGGCGACGATGCTATTCCCAATGACCCTTGGGCGGCGAAATCCAAGAATATCGCCATCCTCGACAAGAGCGCCGCGACCTGGCGGACCACGTTCGATATCGTGCTGCTGCGGTTTGAGTGAGTCCGTCCGGGAACACGGCGGGAGCGAGGGTGCGATCACGCGACTTGCCAGCTGACAGCGGTCGCGAAAAGTTTTAGTCTTTCGAAATACCAAGGTCAGGCGGGCGAGCACGTCCGAGGCGCGAGATCGCTATGAAAGCCAAAACGGGTAAAGCCATCGGCCTTATCGGCAACGATGCCGAAGCGGCGACAATCGCGGCTCGCCTCGCCCAAGACGGCTGGCGCGTGCTTCATCACATTACCGGCGTCGCATACAAGCCGGAACGCTCAGCCAATCTCGAAGCTGCCGCCACGCCGGCCGATATTGCAATCGAGTGCACGATCGTTCTGATCGCGATCGACGACACCGCGCTTGTCCGCAAGATTTTGTTCGGAACGCCGGAACGCTTCGGCATGCTTGCCGAGATGACGCCTGGCACGGTCCTGATCGATCTTGGCGTGCGCCGGCCGCGCGAAGCACAGGGCTTGCTCGGGGTCACGGGCACACGCGGCGTCGCCATCGTCGACGCGGCCCTCGTCGGCTCGGTGGAAGCCACCCGCAATGGCACCGCGATGATGCTGCTCGGCGGCTATCCCGACAGCGCCGATATCGCTGAACCGATATTGGCGTCGCTCGGGCGCGTCGAACGCACGGGCCCCTTGGGCAGCGCGCAGACCGCCGCGGCGCTGATGGGCTACGTTGAAGTTGCGCATAATACGGCGCGCTCAGAAGCTTTAACGTTCGGAGCGGCGCTTGGGCTGTCCGGCGCAACGCTCGACCGGTTCCTCAAGGACAAGGGCGAGCCATCGAATGTCGTCCGGCTTCATGCGCGGGCCGACCTGGCAAGTAAGCTGACGCAAGAGCGCGGCATCACCGCCGAGGTCATCGATCTCCGGCGCGTCAAGTCGCCGGCCGGCCCGGCGGATAACCGTTAGCGATATTTTTTCGACTGTCTCAACCGGCCCACCACCAAGTTGCTTTTCCAGAACGCTCGCTCCCGTTTAGCGGCCGGCTCGTCTTGTCTGACCCGGCAAAGATCAACGAACGGTCTTGTTGTGTCCCAAAACTGAATGGTCACAGCGCATTCCCTTCGCAGCCATATAAGTTCATCCTTGCCATGGGGATAATGTTCCAACACTTAATTAATCCGCCCACGTCTATACTGGAGCGTAGAAAATTCGTGGCCTACGCAAGGATGCGGCTGTGTCTAAGGCAATTGTACCCCCCGCCATTATGACATGGGGCCGGGATGAATCCGGTAGCGTCGCGCTGATCGGTGCATTTTCGCTGGTTTTGCTGCTGACATGCGGGGGGCTCGCTGTTGACTACGAACGCGCCGTAAGCGTACGCGGCATTTTGCAACAGGCGGCCGACTCTGCGGTTCTCGCCGCAGCGCAGGATCCCTACTATACGGATGCCCAGGTCAATGCCCTGGCTCAAGTGTACGTCGCCTCCAATTCCAAATCGAGACTCGGAGCGAGCACGCTGGCCACGACGATCACGCGCGACGGCGGCTCTTATGTCAATGTCAAGATTACGGCATCAGTCCCGACGACGCTCATGAAGATAGCGGGCTTTACCACCGTTGCTGTCACTGTAGAGGCCAAAGCCGGGGCCGAATTGGGTGACAGCGAAATCTACGCAGCCATCGACATGTCCGAGTCCTTGGATATCGCAGCTGATCCGGCGTCCAGGGCTGCTTTAGAGGCCCTAACAGCCCCCTATATGCCCGCAGGCAGTCATGATCCGCAGGGTTGCGCCTTTGCGTGCCATCAACGGGATGGCTGGGAGCCCGCGGGAAAGACCATTTATCAGATGGCCAAGACAGCCGGCATCGCCTTACGCGAGGACGTGCTCTACAAAGCGTTCGGCGCCTTTGTCGACGGCTTCATGAACTCCAGTGACCCGGCAGTTGCAGCCAATCACAAACGCATGAGTGTCATCGGTTTCAGCGATGCCGCCAAAATGTTGTTAAGCCCGACGAACGACGCGGCAGCTATAAAACTAGCGCCGGCGAGCTTTCCGGATCCCAGCCAAATCAACTCAAGATTCGAAGTGGCGCTCCCCCAGATTCAGTCCATGATGGGTCCTCAAGGAAGTGGCACCCCCAGCTCTCCGCGCAAGACGCTACTTCTCATTACCGACGGACTGCGGTGGGTCCGCAAAATGGCTAACACGCCCCTTGCCGACATGGCGGCAAACGGTCCTATCAATACCGGACTGTGCGACAGCATCAAGAATAGCGGCATCACCCTTGCGGTCATCGAAGTCCAGTTCGTCGATGCAACGGGCGAATATAACTTCGACCAGCAAGTGGCGGCCGTCTTCCCGGGCGTCTCCCCAGCCCTGCAGGCCTGCGCCAGCCCTGGTTATTATTTCCAGGCGACCGACAGTGACGCAAAAACGTTGGCGGCGACGTTCAGCACGGCTGCGCTTTCCCTGCGGACCAAGCTGGCCTTGGTCAAATAGCCGGAAGAAATCCGAAAACCGCCGCCATTCGCGCAGTCAACCGTTTGAACGCGGTTCGCGGCCGGCATCAGCGGGCCCAAGATCAGCGGGCCTAAGTGCGCTACGCCCCAGACCTGCGGTGCCGTCCGATAACGGTTAGCGAATCATTTGGCGCTTGAGCGCTTCGGCCCGACTCAGCCTAACTTCGCCGCACCCGACTTTGACTTGCTGCGAGGTTTGATATGTCTCTGCTATTCCGGATCATTTACGCCGCCCACGCCAACGGCACCCACCACAAGCTGGCGCTCGACGCCTTGAACGCAATGCAAGGGCCAAGCGCCGAGGCATGGCGCAATGTTTTCTTGAAGCACGTCGAGAAATATCTCGAAGGCTCGAAAGCACCCGACAATACCTTCAAGGATTTTAAGAACCACGTTTTGCATGTCGGGGAGAAATACTGGGGCGGCGCGCCGGAAAAGGTGACCGAGTGGTATCAGACGACTGTTGCGGCCTTGCGGGCCGAAAATTGGACTGACGCGGCGTATGCAGCGGGCGTCCTCAGCCACTACTACACAGATCCCGTCATGCCGTTCCACACCGGCCAGACGGAAGCTGAAAATTCCATTCACCGCGCCACCGAGTGGAGCATCAACCGCAGCTACGATTCTTTGCGCAAGATCGGAGAAGCCAGGTTTGCCTCGCTCGAGGTCACCGTGCCCGATGGCCCGGGCTGGCTCAAGGACATGTCCTGCAACGCCGCCGAATTCTCTCACAAATATTACGAAAAGCTGATCGCTCACTACGATATTCACAAGGGTGCCGTGCGCCCCGAGGAAGGCCTCGACGACATCGCCCGCAACATCGTCGCCGAACTCTTGATGTACGCCTCGACCGGATTTGGCCACATGCTGGACCGCGCTATTGCGGAGAGCGGCGTCGCGGCGCCGCAAGTATCCCTCGCCGTCGACACGGTTTTGGCCACACTCAAAATTCCTCAGAAGTGGGTGGAGAAAAAACTCGCCAACGCCGAGGATCGCAAAATCGTACAGGCCATGTACGACGAACTGAAGTCGACGGGCCGCGTCGATCAAACCTTGACCGAGGACGATCGCACCATCCGCGATCTGCACGCGATCGAGGTACAAGCGCCGAAAATTGCGGCTCGCGCGCAAGCGCGGCAGACACGCGTGCCGGATGCGCCGGTCATTAACGCCGAACCAGACGCCGCGCCAGCGCTGTCCTCCAAAGAGGTCGAGCCGGTCACGCCGTTGCCGCGCGGAACGTTCGCTAATTATTTGCAGACGAGAAAGGCCCAGGCAGGTTTGGTGCACGCGAGTCCTGTGTCTACGAGTCCTGTGCACACGAGTCCTATGCACACGAGTCCGGCGCCTCACGATAAAACTGCACCAGCATCAATTTCGCCCATGGCGCCGCCGGTTGAAAAGATGCCCGCGGTCCAGCCGCAGCCAACCCCCGCCAGTCCTGCGCGCGCGGCGCACACTGCCGAGCCGCACGAGCGGACCCGTTATCTGTCCGAGAGCGATCCTCTCGAAGCGGCACCTTCGATCGGTCCGAAAATGGCCCAGCGCTTCGCCGAACTCGACATCTTCACGGTCGGAGATTTCCTCGGACATGATCCGCGCGACATGGCCTCGCTGCTCGACGACAAACGCATTGATGCCGACACCTTGGAAGCCTGGCAGGATCAGGCCCACCTCGTCATCAAGGTGCCGGGATTGCGCGGCACGCACGCCCAGTTGCTGGTCGGCGCCGGCTATCGCTGGCCGGACGCGATCGCTGAATCCGATCCCGCCGATTTCGCCGCCGGTATTTTGACGTTTGCGGCAACCGATGCGGGGCGGCGGATTTTGCGTGACGGCAACCCGCCCGACATCGAGAAAATCAAGGACTGGGTCAGCGCGGCGAAAATAGCGCTCGCGGCTTAAGAAGTATTGAACCGGATAGTCTATTGGGTTAATCGCACGGCAGCCGATGTGCCAACAACAGTTTGCACGGCATCGACGATGCTCGAGACCATTTGGGTCGTGCCGCCTGTTAGGGTGCCTGCATTCATGTAACTCGGCCATGTGAAAATAGGATCCCAACCGACCGTTGGTGCGCCTACAGGCATGAAAGTAGCCAGCAACTTATGACGCTGGGGAATTTTTGCTTCATCATCCCATTTTGAGCGCAAGCCTGCATAATCGCGGGGCATCTTCGCCGCATTGGGATAATTGGGATTTAGCAAGCTGTAGCTGAAGGACGGTTCATGAGAATCTTGGTCAGTCCAAATCGCGATGATCGAAAAAACGTCGGTAGCTTTCTTGTCCCCGGATGACGTCTTGACAGTATCGCCGACCCGGGTCCATCGAGAATCCATCGCTTCATTCATGCATTCGATACCGGATTCAGTATAGTCGCCCCCGCCCGATTCAATTTCCGGCTGAACGAAATTTTGCAGAGCTATTTTCTCGTCCAGTGCGTTGAAGAAATCTGGAGCGGCCCGCATCGGCACGTCGTCGCCATAGTTTTTAGCGTCCCCAGCGGGGCGCGAAACGAGACCGTTGGGAAATTTGTCGACCTGGCCTCCGCTTGCAACGTCGTACCATTTCCAGTTACCGCCGAAATCGCGAAAGAAAATGGGACGTATCTTGACTGCGTCGAATTTTTGCAGCTTGCGGGTCTCGAGTTCTTGGTTGAGCGTCGTATAGAAGTCGAGCGCGTTTGATTTGACAGCGTCGATGGTCGGCTGCATTGAACCCGTCGCGTCGATGCACATTGCGATATCGAGTACCCGCGTATCTACTTTAGGAGCGGCGGACGACGTAATCCTCAAGTCGAAGCTGTTGACGCCCACCACCTTTGCGACCGCGGTGGCCATTTTGTAGCCCACGGTTACGACGAAGGCGTTCGTGGAAGGGTCGCGCGTGATTTTTGTGGTACTCTTGGCCAACCCGCGATGAGAGAGTGCATTGTCGATGTATGCTTGAGCGATGGCCTTGGCTTCATCTTCAGGGCCAATGAATGACGCAGCCGCGAGTGCCGCCGAATCCACTTCGGATTGCAATGCCGTCGTTATGCGGATGGCATTGTTGTAGTCGATCGCAATACCGATCAAGCCGAAAAGCACTGGTACCGTCAGAGCAAAGACCACGGCGACACCGCCGCGAGTTGCGGTCCGAAACGACCTTGCCGACGAGAGCCCCTGGTGCATACACGAAGTCCAAATTAACAGATGTCAAACCCTTGCGCAGAAGGATGCCTGAAAATTCAAAAGAAACGTTAAAATAGTCTGCCAATAGTGGGACAGTCAGATTAGGAGTTTTTTAATCGCTGTCGCGGCTTCGCAACCGACGCGGCAAAGGTCCAAAAATTACTCAAATTCGACAACCTCGACTGTTTTTTTCTCAAGGGTGACTTCTGGATCCTTCCAGAGGATCCGATAAAGCTGCGGCTGATGGCGAGGTTTTCAACAGCCGGAAAACGTCACCATCAATGGCGTCGTGTCTCTCGATTGCGGGAACTTAAAGCCGGCTTGAGAGTTTCTCGAGACGTGGGCGGCGCACGCAGGCGCCTTGCGATGGGCAAAATTTCAGCCCCCCTCTCAATCGGGATTGGACACAACATGTCGAATGCAAACCGAAAAGACCTGATCACGCGCGAGACCATCTTGGGTTTGCTGTCGGATGAGGAGGTTGCTCTCGTCAGCACCACGGAATCTGCCTCTAAGCTTTCCGGCGCCGAAGAATATCTCGACTTACAGCATCTCGAACTCGGCGTGCAACGCGCGACGGCGTCTACAAACGTGGTCATGGGGCACACGATTGCACGGCGCGCCGTCCACCCGGAAACATGGAGAAAAATTCTGGCAAAATTGGCGGCCTGACGGCTGGGCGTCTCGGCAGCTTCAAGCCGCCAACAGCTGGCCGCTACGACCGTCATTTGATGGACTTGCAGTAGGCCAGGTCAGTACTATGTCCTTAGGTAGACATACAAACTCTGGCCGGATTGGCGTCTGGATTGCCGCCAGATGAACCGTCTGCTCCCGTAATGACCGGATCCACGCCGTCGATGGCGACTGCTGTTGTGACTTGCATGTTTGGCGTCCGCGCCGCAGACTTGGAGCGGACTTCGAGCCGGGCGCCGGGCCGTGTGCCCGATCGCTGTAAAAGCTTCCGAGAGCACCCTCATGAAACTCTACAATTGGCAATTTGCGCCGAACTGCCGCCGCGTCCGCATGTTCGTGCTCGAAAAAGGTCTCGACTTGCCCGCCATTTCGGAAGTGATCGGCGACGGTTTCAAACTGTTTCCCGAATACATCGAGAAATGGCCGCACGCGCTGGTGCCGATGCTGGAACTCGACGATGGCACCCAGCTCGGCGAAGCCGCCGCCATCTGCCGCTACCTCGAGGATCAGCATCCCGAGCCCAACCTCATGGGCCGCAATGGCGTGGAGAAAGCGCAAATCGAGATGTGGGAGCGGCGCGCTTATGACGAGTGCATGATCGGCACTGCCGAGGTTTTCCGAAATTCGATTCCTGAAATGGTGGATCGCGGTATTCCGGGCAGCTTAGAACCGGTACCGCAAATCCCCGCGTTGATCGAACGCGGCCAGGGCCGCGTTAGGCGTTATTACAAAAAGTTCGATGCTCAACTGCGCGACAACCCGTTCATGGCGGGCAATCGCTTTTCGATGGCTGATATCACGACGCTATGCGCCACCGACTTCGCCAGATTTGCCGGCATGGAAATCCCCGCCGACTGTCCAAACATGGCGCGCTGGCACGCGCAAGTCTCGGCCCGCCCGGCGGCGGGGCTGAGTGTCTGAGTGTCCCACCGTTTGTCATCCTGGCCAGAGAAATTGCGCGTGCGCTATTCCAACCGTTTTGAAGGTGGCTGGGTCCCGGTTCTGCAGGATCATGCTTCGCTAATCCCTCCGGCAGGGATGACACGTAATGAAAGGCAATACGCATGATCGATCTTTATTCCTCGGCAACACCCAACGGCTACAAAGCCTCGATCGCGCTGGAAGAGCTGGCCCTGCCGTACACGCTTCACGCGCTGAAGCTTGGCGAACTCGACCAGAAACAGCCCGAGTATCTCAAGATCAATCCCAACGGCCGCATTCCAACCATCGTCGACCGGGATGCCAGTAACTTCGCCGTTTTCGAATCCGGCGCGATTCTGATTTATCTGGCCGAGAAGACGGGCAAGCTGCTACCCAAGAGCGCTAAGCCGCGCTCGGAAGTTCTGCAATGGCTGATGTTCCAGATGGGCGGAGTCGGGCCGATGCAAGGCCAGGCGCACGTATTCTATCGCTATTTTCCGGACAAGATTCCGGCAGTCATCGAGCGCTACCAAAAGGAAACCAAGCGGCTCTATACGGTGCTCGACACCCGCCTCAAGGACCATGAGTATCTGGCTGACGAATTCAGCATCGCCGACATTGCGACCTGGCCGTGGGTGCGGGTGCACAATTGGGCCGGTGTCGATATCGATGATTTGCCCAACTTGAAGCGCTGGATCGACGTCATGGAAGCGAGGCCTGCCTGTCGGCGCGGTATCGCGGTGCCGGAACGCCTCGACCCCGAGTCCACCATCGCCATGGCCAGGAAAATGGTGACGTGAGGCGGCGGCAAATATATTGGCCGGGCGCCCGCCGCCATCCCTTGCGAACGAGCCATTGAATTTCCATTTTATACGATAGGAAGTGCGGGAGCGACTTGAGCCGCGGTCGCCGTCCCGATCGCAGCCTTGCCATCAATGAGTAACCGATCATGGAACATTCAAAATTCATAGCCGGACTTGTCGGGCCAGTTGCATTGGCGCTTGGCGGTTCGATGCTGATCAACGGCGAAATATTCCCCGCCATGCTTCAGCAAATCCAAAACAATTTCCCGCTCATCGTTATCTCTGGCGTACTGGCGCTTGTCGCCGGATTGGCCATCGTTCGAACGCACCCGATTTGGAGCGGCTGGCCGGTTGTCGTCACGATCCTCGGTTGGCTGTTGGTCATTGGCGGACTGATGAGAATTGTCTTGCCGCGCCAGATGGCCGAGCTTGCAGCGGGGCTATCACCAAACCCTGTTCTCTTGACCATTCCAGCGGCCGTGTTGTGCCTCGTGGGAGCCTTTCTGTCCTATAAAGCTTATTCCTGACACGGCCGGGCCTGGGCCCCCTGCCGTAGTAGCGCTTGAAAGAGCGCTGCGGCTGGTCCACATTCACCCCCATCCGAGGGGTGCCGGTTTGACCGGCTGAGATCGCGTCGAACACTAACGCGAACACCCTTAGAACCTGATCCGGGTCATGCCGGCGCGAGGGACGGACCTGTATGCGGTTAAACCGCGCCGTTCCTCAATCCGCGTGATCCATTAACAGAAATGCCGTGGCGTGTGCCGCGCGCATCCCCTCTTCCCGTGCTTCTAGGGCGAGAGGGTTAGGGTGAAGGGCAGTACAAGCGGCTGCCCCTCACCCCGACCCTCTCCCCATTTCAAGGGCAGGGAAATGGGGAGAGGGAGAGACAATGAACAAGATCACACGCACCGCCGACCTTATGGTTCCGAAAGTGACGATGGGGCCGATCCAGGGCTCATCCAAAATCTATGACAGCCCCGAGGGTCACAGCGACATCCGCGTGCCTTTCCGCGAGATCGCGCTAACCGATCCGGCTGAAAAAACTTTTCGCGTGTACGATCCGTCCGGTCCCTACACCGACCCTAATGCCAAGATCGACGTCGAGATTGGCATGCCACGCATTCGCGAGGCTTGGATCAAGGCGCGTGGCGGCATCGAGACTTACAAGGGCCGCGATGTTCGCCCTGAAGATAACGGCAATGTCTCGGGTGCTCATGCGGCGCGAGATTTTCCGAACAAGCCACAGCCGATGCGGGTCATTGGCGGCGCCCCCGTCACCCAATTCGAATTTGCGCGCGCCGGCATCATCACCAAGGAGATGATCTACGTCGCGCACCGCGAAAATCTTGGCCGCACCGCCGTGCTCGAACGCGCCAAGGCGGCGCTCGCCGATGGCGAAAGCTTCGGCGCCAGCTTGCCCGAACACATCACACCGGAATTCGTGCGCTCGGAAATCGCGCTCGGCCGCGCCATTATTCCGGCGAACATCAATCACGCCGAACTTGAGCCGATGATCATCGGTCGCAACTTTTTGGTGAAGATCAACGCCAACATCGGCAACTCTGCCGTGTCGTCCTCGATTGAAGAGGAAGTCGAGAAAATGGTCTGGGCCATCCGCTGGGGCGCGGACACGGTCATGGACTTGTCGACGGGCCGCAACATTCACACCACGCGAGAATGGATCTTGCGCAATTCGCCCGTCCCCATCGGCACCGTGCCGATTTATCAGGCGCTGGAAAAGGCTGGCGGGGATCCGGTGAAGCTGACCTGGGAAATGTACAAAGACACGCTGATCGAGCAATGCGAACAGGGCGTCGATTATTTCACCATTCACGCCGGTGTGCGCTTGCCGTACGTGCCGCTGACAGCGAACCGCGTTACCGGCATCGTCTCGCGCGGCGGCTCGATCATGGCCAAGTGGTGCCTGGCGCATCACAAGGAAAGCTTCCTCTACGAAAAGTTCGACGAGATCTGCGATTTGATGCGCAAGTACGACGTGTCGTTCTCGCTTGGCGACGGCTTGCGGCCGGGCTCGATCGCCGACGCCAACGACCGCGCGCAATTTGCCGAGTTGGAAACTCTTGGCGAATTGACCAAGATCGCGTGGGACAAGGGCTGTCAGGTCATGATCGAAGGCCCCGGCCATGTACCGATGCACAAGATCAAGATCAACATGGACAAGCAGTTGAAAGAGTGCGGCGAGGCGCCGTTTTATACGTTAGGCCCGCTGACGACCGACATCGCGCCGGGCTACGATCATATTACAAGTGGCATCGGCGCGGCCATGATCGGCTGGTTCGGCTGCGCCATGCTGTGCTACGTCACGCCCAAGGAGCACTTGGGACTGCCAAACCGCGACGACGTCAAGGTCGGCGTCATCACCTACAAAATCGCGGCCCACGCGGCGGACTTGGCGAAAGGCCACCCGGCGGCGCAATTGCGTGACGATGCTTTGAGCCGCGCGCGCTTCGATTTCCGCTGGGAGGATCAGTTTAACCTCGGGCTCGATCCCGACACCGCGCGGTCATACCACGACGAGACCCTGCCGAAGGACGCGCACAAGGTGGCGCACTTCTGCTCGATGTGCGGACCGAAGTTCTGCTCTATGAAAATCACGCAGGACGTCCGCGATTATGCGGCCAAGCAGAACGCGCGCCTCGGTGAAGCCATTGCGGAAATCCAGGAGGAGGTCGGCGCTATCGACCCTCAGGCCGGCATGGACGAGGCCGCCCGCGTCGAGGGCATGGATCAAATGAGCGCCCGCTTCAAGGAAATGGGCGGGCAGTTGTATCTGGATGCCGAGAAGGTGAAAAAGGCCAACAAGGCGTTGGGGTAGTTCCGGACCGAATGGCGCGAGTAAAACAAGCTTTGCCGGGCAGTTTTTGGCCCGGCCTGACAAGCCCGCCTTTTCGTCAACGCCGATGAAATAGCGCGTGAGTTACCCAAAGCGGTTAGCTCGCAAATGCGGCGCGATATAGAAGCGCGCGCCTCATGCTGAGGCGCATGGAAAAACTGGCATTCGCAGGCCAAGACTTCGTTGTTGAAACGACGTTATCGGCGCTGACCTATGTCGAAAAAGTCAAGACCTGGAAGCAACAAGGCTATCGAGTGGTTTTAATCTTCCTACGTCTGCCAAGCGCTGATCACGCCGTCGAGCGTAGGATTCGCGGGGCGGAGATAGCTGCCGCAACCCTATGATGTCGCGGTAGGCTTTATGCGCTCATCAAACCGCGCAATGTAGTCGTCGAGGTTGTCAGCGAGCATTTTGCGATATTCACTCGTAAAATATTCAAGTGTCTGATCACGGCGATTTGCCATATCCCCGCTGGATTGGAATCCTGTGGCGCTTACCCAGGCGTTAAAGCGCGCGGCAGCGTACATCATCGAAGCACTAACAATACCCCGCCGTGCATTTTCCAATTGTGCGTTGGAAAGATTGATGTGGGCATCCGCGCGATCATAAAATTCGTCGTCCAGTTCGTCGTCCATAGACACTCCCATCATCTACGAAGAAGCCTCTACTATTTGCCTCGCCGGTGCTAGCCCTGCGGTGCACGAGGCAAGCCGAGGATGACAGCGGTGAGCGAGGCGATCAAGCCTTCAGCTTATAGCCGGTTTTGAATATCCAGGTGACGGCGGCGAGGCAGAGGGCGAGAAAGACCAGCGTCATGGCGATGCTGAGCGAGACGTTGACGTCCGATATCTCATAGAAGCTCCAGCGGAAGCCGCTGATCAGATAAACAACCGGATTGAGCAGCGATACCGACTGCCAAAACGGCGGCAACATCTTGATCGAATAAAACGTTCCGCCGAGAAACGTCAGCGGCGTGATGACGAGCAACGGAATGACTTGCAGCTTTTCAAACCCGTCCGCCCAAATGCCGATCAGGAAACCGAACAGACTGAATGTCAGGGCGGTCAGAACCAGGAAGGTCACCATCCATAAGGGATGCGCGATATGCACCGGCACGAACAGCGCCGATGTCGCGAGGATAATCAAACCGAGCAGTGCCGACTTGGTCGCCGCTGCACCGACATAGCCAAGCACGATCTCAAATGGCGAAATTGGCGCCGACAAAAGCTCGTAAATGGTGCCCGCGAAACGCGGGAAGTAAATGCCGAAAGATGCGTTGGAAATACTTTGCGTCAGAATAGACAGCATGACGAGGCCGGGCACGATGAAGGCCCCAAAGCCAACGCCGTCGATCTCGGCGATACGGCTGCCGATGGCGGCGCCGAACACTACGAAATACAGCGATGTCGAGAGCACGGGAGAAACGACGCTTTGCATGACGGTCCGCCAGGCCCGCGCCATTTCAAAGGTATAGATGGCTTTGACGGCGTGAATGTTCATTGGCGCTGCTTCACCAGATCAACGAAAATATCTTCAAGTGAACTCTGCGTGGTCGTGAAATCGGTAAACGTGACGCCTTCATTCGACAGATCTTTCAAAAGCGCGGTTATGCCGGTGCGGCCGGCCTTTGTGTCGTACGTAAAGGTCAGCTCCGATCCGGACGGCGATAAATCGAGATGATGGCCGCCGAGCGCTTCTGGAAGCCGCGTCATAGGAGCGGCGAGTTGCAACACCAGCTGTTTCTTGCCGAGCTTGCGCATCAGCTCGGCCTTTTTCTCAACCAGAATTATTTCCCCGCCATTTATAACGCCGACCCGGTCGGCCATTTCTTCGGCTTCCTCGATATAGTGCGTGGTCAAAATGATCGTGACGCCAGACTCGCGCAGGGTTCTGACGACGTCCCACATATCCCGCCGCAGCGCTACGTCGACACCGGCCGTCGGTTCGTCAAGGAACAGAATTCGCGGTTCGTGCGATAGAGCCTTGGCGATGAGCAAGCGCCGCTTCATGCCGCCTGACAGCGTCATAACCTTGCTGTCCTTGCGGTCAAACAGGGAAAGATCCGTCAAGACCTTTTCGATATGCGCCGGATTGGGGGCACGACCGAACAATCCGCGGCTGAACGATACTGTGTTCCAGACCGTTTCGAAAGCGTCGCCGGTAAGTTCCTGCGGCACCAGTCCGATCATGGAGCGAACGGCGCGATAGTCGGCGGCGATATCCATGCCGGCGACCGTAACCGAACCTTGGCTCGGCGTGACGATGCCGCAAATGATGCTGATGAGCGTCGTTTTGCCGGCGCCGTTGGGACCGAGCAAAGCAAAAATCTCGCCGTCGACAATGTCGAGATCGACGGATTTGAGGGCTCGAAAGCCGGATTTGTAAATCTTTGAAAGCTGTTTGACGCTGATGATCGGTGTCATGGCTCAACTACATAGGGACTCGGGGGGCGAAGTCCACAGCGGAACCAAACGCCGGCGTTTTCCGTTATAGCCACAGACGCATGCACCCGCATACGTCAGGCGCCGGCGACGGTGCTGGACCGCTCGCAAGCCTTCGGGTTTGCCGGCGGTTTTTTTGTGAAAGAAATATCCCTTGCACAATCGTAACTTTTCTTCGCCGCAAATCCGTGGCAACTTCTGCGCCGTCTGCAACAATTGAAAGGAGGTGATCCGATGTCGAGTGGGATTCTTGAGGCTGCGATGTCGCGGTCGCTGAGTTTATCGCCGGTTTGCCTTCTGGTGACGGTCTAGAATTCAGCGAACTGCCGGGGGACCACATCATCCGCCAAATATCGCAACCGATTCTCACGGGGGCCGCTTCACATGAAGCGGCCCTTTTGATTTGTTTATCGCGGCCCGAAAATGTCCTGAACGGAAATCTCGATGCCGGGCGGATCGAGGCGAATGGTTCCTTCGCTTAAGACTTCGGGCGTTGCCAGCCCGCCGCCTTTTCCCCGCCGGTGCCAGATGATTTCCTTCTCCACCGGATCGAGCACCAGATAGTGGGCGACACTCACGACTTTGAAATAGCCAACGACCTTGTCGGCCAGATCGCGCTTGACGCTGCCGGGAGAAAGCACCTCGACCACGATCACGGGATTTGGAATTTCAAGCGCGGTGTCATCCGGCATCGGTAAAGGCGCGACGAGTGCGTCAGGCTCATAGGCAGTGCGCGGGGCAATACGTACCGTCGCGCCATCTGGCGCTGCATAGAACGCAACATTTTCTTTTTCGATTGCTGCCACAAGTAGCGTGTAAAAGCGGCCTTTGAATTTTAGATGAGCCCAATTTTGCGCTTGCTGCATGATCACTCGCCCATCCTGCAGCTCATAGCGCCCACTGTCCTGGCGCGATGACCACACCAGGAATTCGTCGACCGTCATGCGTTGGGGCAAGATCTCGTTCATTCCGAAAATCTATCACGAAACGGGCGCCCAAAAACGCCCGATCGCTCTGGTAAGCGACGGCGATTGGAAGAACGGGCCCGAAGTTGCATCGTCACCTGAAAGCCACACAGGTGGCGGAAGAGTCATCCGCGACTCCGATTCGTGTGGAAAAGTCCAGAGCATATGTCTAGTCTCAGAGTTGCGGGACAAATCGATCGGGGGATTGATTTATCTGGCAATGTGAGCCGCAACACTGCGTTTGGACTTGGGCCGAACGTGAATGTGGGTGCCCCATAATTTAGCCATTCGGCGATAGTTGCTGGATGGCCACAATGATGGATTGCGGCGGGCCCGGGGGCCTCTGGGTACCCCAGTTGAACGGGTGGTCTTACAAGACCACCCGTTCTCTGTTTCAGCACACCTAATCTCGGGTCGCGATCGTTGCGACGGCTAAATTTCGGCCCGAGCGAAGCGTTTGCGGTTTTTCGGCGTTACTTGCCAAACCACAATTCCCAAAGCTCTTTGGCGCGTTCCGATATCGACTTTTGCGGTCCGGCAGGGGCCATTGGCTTGCTTTCTGCCGCCGACGACGACGCCGGAGCAGGCGGGGGATCGTCAGAAACTTTCACGGACGCGGTTGTCGTCGTCGATGTCGACAGGGTCGTGACCGGCGAAGTCGGAGCCGTGTTGGCAATGGCCGGCGTCGTAGCCTTGTCTGGTTCCGCCGCCGAAGCTTTTGCGGGCGGGGACGGCGCGGCCGCCGGAGCCGGGGTTGGCGGGGTGGCTACCGGCGCTGCCGGAGTGGTCGCCTTCGAGGCCTCGGCTGGCTTGCCAACCTCCTCAGGCGGCGCATTACCCTCGATAGTGCGAATGACACTATTCTGAGGACGTTCCGCGCCCGCCGCCGGCAAGCCCTTGGTGTCCTTCTCAATCATGGCATCATATTCGGGCAAGGTTTGCATATCGCCCTTGGCCTTGACGTGAACGATCTTGTAACCCTTGGCCTTCAATTCCGCGAGCAAACCCGGCACCGCTTTGGCTGTGGTCTTATGAATGTCATGCAACAAAATGATGCCCTTGCCGCGCTTCTCGAGCTTGGCCATCACCGATTTAATAATGTGCTCGGGCGGTTGCGGTTTGAAGTCGAAACTGTCGATATCGGTTGACCACATCGCAATGTTGCGGCCAGACAAGTGCTTAATGGTTTCAGGTGTATCTTCTAGCGCCGGAAAGCGGAAGAACGGCGATAAGCCGCTGCCGCCGAGCGCGCGTTTGACGCCGCTCGATCCGCGTTCGATCTCGTCACGGCCTTCTTCGAAAGTTTTGGCTTTGCGCATGGACAGGTGGCTCCAGGTGTGGGAGCCGATGGTGTGACCAGCCTTGGCGACTTCGCGAATGATTTCGGGGTAACCCAGCGCCATTTTCCCAATCGAGAAGAAAATGGCTTTGGTGCATTGTTCGGCCAGGGCGGCGAGAACCATCTCTGTCGAGAATTTCTGGGGGCCGTCGTCGAAGGTCAGCACGACTTCTTTGGCCTGCAGGAAATCGTAAGCTTTGTAGTGCTCAAAACCAAAACCGGGTCCACCGGTGGTATCGATTTCGATAGTCCGGGAAACGCCGAGGGCGTTAGGGTTTGCGCACCCTGCCGCCGCCGCAAAAGCCGTTGAGGGCAGCCCTGCAGCAAGCGCTAACGCGCCAACAGCCAGCGCCTTCGAAATCGCCTGCATCCATGCCTCCGCAATATGATTCGCAATACGGAAATGTATCATCACGCGCCCCTTTGGTCGCGCTCAAGTTTGCAAAAAAATTCACATCGACCAAGTCCTTGCAGCTTTGCGTTGCAATGAAACAGTCGCGCGGCCCGTTTTCAGCCTGTAGCCAATTGCTCAAGATCCGCCCGAACAGGTTGCTAAGGCCCAATGCCAAAGCCTAAAGTATGCACGGAATTATGGATTTATGGAGGTCTGTTGCTATGTCGGTTTCATGTAAAAGAATTTTGCTCCTCGTAGTTGCCGGCGCCGCCTCGGCTGCGACCGCTCAGGCCGCAACCGCGCGTCCGGCTGTCTCCCCAGCTCACACGCCTCATCCGGCTGTCCTCAAGGTCCACGGCCAGTGGGGTGACGAAGATGGCCGTTGGCAGCGCGGCCGCCATCACGGCCGAATTCATGGCCGGACTGGCCGCCAACACTACGTCGAAGCGCCATTCACCTATGTCGAAACCGGTGATCGCGTGGTCGTTGATGCGCCCTTTGCCCACGTCTCGGTTGACCGCCATGGCCGCCACATCCGAGCCCCGTTCGTCAATCTATGGCTGCCCCGCTGATTGTGTGAGCGGAGGCAACCTCCGCCCACAATTTTATTCCCGGCCAAGCCGGCATTCTTTTTGTTGCGATTGACGATCCCAGGGAGAAGTTCGACACAATCTGTCCATAGACACATGCTGTGGTTGTGGCGTATCGAAGGGAAACGTCCTGCGTAATTGGGGGTAGATATGTTCAACCGTGCTTCGCCGTCAGATCCACAACAGCCGATGCGCCCAACTGGGCCAGCTTCAATCCAGCCACTGAAATCTTCGCCGCCACCGTTTGCGCAACAACCGCAGCAAAATCAGAGCCCGATGCAGCCGATGAGGCAGGTTGATGCACCAACGTCCGTGCTGGGTGCCGACATCACCATCAGCGGTCAACAGCTTGTGTTGAAGACCAAAGGATCGCTGCTTATCGCCGGTCACATCCAGGGCGATGTCCATGGCGAGAGCGTCACCGTCGGCGAAGGTGGCAGCGTCACGGGTACAATTACCGCCCGTACCATTAGCATCCAAGGCGAAACCCGCGGCGCTCTCAAGGGTTCGCAGGTCATCTTGCATGCGACCTCGCGCGTCGATGGCGATATCGTCAAGCAGACCTTGGCCATCGCCGAGGGTGCGCAGTTCGACGGAAGCGTGCGGCGCGCCAAAGACATGAGCGAAGTCACGCCCGACCTGACGTGAGTGAGCGCTAGGCCGTCTCGACGGCTATTCGCGTTGTAAGCAGGTGACGCCCGCCAGGTGCGAGCGTCACCACGTCGTCGCCCGCGTTGGCGGTCTCGATGCAAACCATGCCGCGATAGCCGTCTGTGCCCATATCGCCAAGCCGGGCGGCTTTTTCAGAACCTGGATTCCATACGACGGTCGAAGCACTCCCCGTTTTCGTGACGCGAAGACGGCGCTTGAGATGGCTGTCATGGACAATGACCGTGTCCGGCGTTTGTTGGTAGATGCGATCAAACTCGCCCGAAATTTTGATGATCCCTCGCTGAATCGGACGTGTCCCCGGCGCGAGTTGATCGATGTAGGGGCGTCCGGCTAGTCCGTCGATCGTTATTTCAGAAACATCGCTAACAGCCAGGTAAGTATGGAGCGCTTGCGTTACAGATAACGGAGCAGAACCGCTGTTTTCGGTCGTCAGGGAAATCTCAAGACAGTGGGACAGCGTGACTTGGATCGTCGCCACCGCAGCGCGGGACCAAAGTGTTGGATCGATTTTGGTGGCGTCGAATTGCAACCGGATGCTCGCGCCGTCGCGAGTAACCTCTGTGCCGGTGACGTCCCACATGGCGGCCCGGACAAATCCATGTGCTGGCTTTTTCGGATCGTCGGCGTTAGGTCCGAACCACGGCCAGCAAACGGGAACGCCACCGCGAACTGCCTTGCCAGTGCCGAGTTTTGCGACGGGTGACAGCCACAAAACTTCGTCGCCACCGGCGGGCACAAACGACAACACTTGCGCGCCTTGTAGCGCCACGACGGCCGTTCCGTGCACTGTCGTCAGAAGAGCAACTGAGCCGCCGAAACGCTCCTCAAATCGAATGGCGCCCGACCGGCCCCAGCGCGCGTCAAGCACGCCGGGCGAAGTTGGCATGTCCTGGCTCACGAAGTCCCCTGCCCCTGGTTGCCGGCCCCTCTTGCGCTAGTGCCTGGGTACGCGAATACCCGGCCCTTCGTTGAGGCAGTTGTCCTGCACACGGATATCCTGCCCCACGAACCGGCAAACTTCGCGCTTGAAATTTGGGTTGTAGCGTATTTTTTCAGCCGGTGCCCTCATGCCGTACTCGCGAGCGACGGTCGCCAGAAGCTCGTCGCGGCAGTACGGAGTTGAAATGTAACTTCCCGCGACAAGTTGATTGCCATCGCGGCATTGGATGCCGCCAGCCTCGGCAGACGGGCTTAACGCGACGGCGACTAGTGCAAGGCTGGCCGCGCCGGCTTCTCGGTATCGAACCATGGGGGAACTCCTTTGTCAGCGTGTTGGCCGGGGAATCCGGCTGCTGAAGGGACTGCCTCTGTTGTCTTATCTGTGTGCCAGCTTAGCAGAAATCAACGCCTGGCCGGGTGGCCTTTTAGCTCTGGGCAGCGGCAGGCGATTTGCTATAGGAAGTCCAATAAGCCGCGCGCCCATGACGGAGAGCCTCGCCGATGATCACTGTTTACGATGCTACTGGTAATTGTCTAACGCAGCGCGCCGACTCGACTGAGATCCGCCCGGAAACGGTGTGGATCGATCTTCTCGATCCAACCCCGGCTGAAGAAGTCGCTGTCGAAACCGCGCTCAAACTCGACGTGCCGACGCGGGCTGAAATGCGCGAAATCGAGGCGTCGAACCGTTTCTACCAAGAAAACGGCGCGCATTTTATGACCTCGTTCGTGATCTACGCCAAGGATGCCGACACGGCGACCACCTCGAACGTGACGTTTATTTTGAGCGGCCAGCGGCTCGTCACCGTCCGCTACGGCGAACCCAAGGCGTTTCCATTGTTCGCCGAAAAAGCCTGCAAGGGCGATCTGCCTTGCGCAACCGGTCCGCACATCATGACCGGACTTCTGGAAGTCATCGTCCAGCGCCAAGCCGACCTGATCGAAAAGGTCCAGGACGAAGTCGAGAGCTTGGCGCCGCAAATTTTCGATTTGAAGTCAATGGGCCGGGGACGCCGTCTCGAAAGCGTGCTGAAGACCATTGGCAAAGAGGGCGACATCGTCTCGAGAGCACAGGAATCCTCGACATCCCTACACCGCACGCTGCACTATTTTGCCGACGCTGCGCGCGAACGCAACGAAGACCCGCGCCTCATCAGCCGCATCGAGGTGATTTCCCGCGACATCAATTCGCTGGGTGACAGCCTGCGATCCATGTCTGGCCGCACCAATTTTCTGCTGGACGCAACCCTTGGCATGATTGCAAACGAGCAGAACCAGATCATCAAGCTGTTCTCGGTGATGAGCGTCATGCTGATGCCGCCGACGCTTGTAGCGTCTGTCTATGGTATGAACTTCAAATTGATGCCTGAACTCGATTGGCGTCTCGGGTATCCGTTTGCGCTTGCGCTGATGTTTATTTCAGCCTTGATCCCGTTTATCTATTTCCGCCGCAAGGGCTGGCTGTAGAGATCAAAGTAGCCGGTTGAGCAGGATGCCGATGGCGCCGCATACGCCCAGCACGGTCATGATGCCGGCGTGCATGCGGAACAGCAGCCAAGCTGCAAAGGCTGCGAGTCCGAGCGCCGTCACATCGACGCTTCCCAACTGCGGGACGGTCAAATGCAGGATACCGGCATCGCGTTCGGTAACGGATTTGAAAATCACATGCAGGGCGAACCAGACCGTTAAATTCAGAATGACGCCGACAACCGCGGCGGTAATGGCCGAGAGCGCCGACTTCAAGCGCGGCATTGCGGCGATGCGGGCAACGTAGGGCGCGCCCGCGAAGATCCACAAAAAGCACGGGGCAAATGTCGCCCACAGCGTGACGACAGCGCCCAGCACGCCCATGACGAGCGGCGTGCCGCCGCCGTTGCGGTAGGCGGCTAGAAAGCCGACGAATTCGGTGACCAAAATAAGCGGTCCCGGTGTTGTCTCCGCGAGACCAAGCCCGTCCAGCATCTCGCCAGCCGACAACCAATGAAACTGTTCAACGACATCTTGCGCCATGTAGGCGAGCACGGCATAAGCACCGCCAAAGGTCACGACCGCCAGTTTGGAAAAAAACCAGGCAAGTTTGGAAAGGACGTGATCGGGTCCGAATGCCCATCCGATCGCGAGCAGCGGCAAGATCCATATCGCCAGCCAAAGCGCGATCGTCGTGAGTGTCCGCGACAGAGGAATAGCAGCGGGCGCTGGCGACGTGTCCGATGCCGTGACGCGCGATGTGCCGCGCCAAAACCCAATCGCGCCGGCTGCTAGCACGATGACCGGAAACGGCACTTTGAAGACAAAAATCGCGGCAAATGCCGCCGCCGCAATCAGCCACTCGGTCTGATCTTTGAGAGAACGTTTGGAAATGCGCAGTAAGGCTTCAACGACAATTGCCAAGACGGCAGCTTTGACGCCAACGAACAGCGCGGCGACGACCGGTTGCGCGCCGTAAAAAGCGTACAACACCGACAATGCCAGGATCACAAGTGCGCCGGGCACGACGAACAACAATCCCGCCGCCAAGCCCCCCGCAGTTCCGTGCAGCCGCCAACCGGCATACGTTGCCAATTGCATCGCCTCGGGCCCTGGCAGCAACGTGCAAAAACTGAGCGCCGTCAAATACGTTCGCTCGTCCAGCCAACGCTTTTCGTCGACCAAAATCCGGTGCATCATCGCGATCTGACCAGCCGGGCCGCCAAACGACGTGACGCCGATTTTAGCCCACACTGCGAGCGCTTCGCCAAAGCTCGGATTCGGCGCGGCCGCTTCAGTCGACATCTCAGTCACGTTGCCCTCGCTGTCCGCGTTTTTCGGATGTTGGCCGTCAATTTGAAATCGTGTCGCGAGATACGCGGCATGACGCCCTTGTATTTTGACGTTTTGTTCTGCGGCCTGCCGTCGCGCACCGAGCAGGCGTTGCCAAAATACACGCGCGATTTCAGCACATTGTGAAATGTGATTAAATTGAGATCAGAGCTCGGGGTTGACGCTCCAAACGTCAGGTGCTCCGGTCGCCGCGCCAGGACGGGGGTTGCCCCAAATCCATGGCGGCAGAGTTGAACTAGAGTTCTGGTGTTCAGTTTACGGGTCCTCATAGAAGAAGCATCTCTCCCAACAATTGACAGTCGTGCCGCCTCTGAGCGGTTGTCCCAGCGCCGGATTTGAATTGGCGTTGGGCGGGGGAGACTATTCGTTCGACCTGCTGACGCTGCCGTCCGATGAAGCACAAAAGGAGAGTTTGATGCGTACAATCATCGGTTACACCGCCATCGCAATGGCTGCAATGCTCGCGTCCGCTATGCCAGCCAGCGCGAGTTGGGAATGCTCGGGTCCGGAAGTCGCGTGCGGCGGCAGTTCCGCAAAAGGTAGCAAAGCAGAGACATCCGGCAAGGTCGGCTATTCCAAGGCTAAGAAGTCCAAGTCGTATGAAACGGCGTCGCTGTCGAGCGATGACAAACCTGTCAAAGCCAAAAAGAAGTCGTACGCCAAGAGCAACGACGATGACGACGCTCCGGTCAAGTCGAAGAAGTCCAAAAAATCCCGTAGCGATGACGATGAAGGCGGCGGATCGTCGTATCAGTCGGGCATGGCATCGTATTATTGGGAGCCGCAAGCTCTGGCCTCGGGTGGCCGCTTTAATCCGAACGCCTTCACGGCCGCTCACAAGACATTGCCGTTCGGCACCCGCGTGCGCGTTACCAATCAGCATAACGGCGAATCCGTCGTGGTCGTCATCAACGATCGTGGTCCCTACGTCGGGGGCCGCGTCATCGATTTGTCGAAGGCGGCTGCTCACGCCATCAGCATGCAGGGCGCTGGCGTCGCTCCGGTCAAGATCGCCATTCTCGGCAAAGGCTGATCTCGTTGGACTGACAGAGTTCGAATTGAAGGGCGGTGGAACACTTGTTCCGCCGCCCTTGCTTTTTCAGACGTGCGAATCAGTCTAGCCCGTCCTTGTCCGGGCAATCGGAGGATTGCTCCGGCGGGGGAAACTAAAGTTGGGACGGCGCTGCGTTTTTTGGCTTTTGGCCTTGGGTGTTGGTTTGGGCTACGCGGCTCTCGCGCCAGCTTGCGCCGATGGCTTGTTGGCCGCTCTGTTCAACCCGCAACGCGCCGCGCCGGCCGGGGCTTGGGTCACGACGGTCACGCGGGAACCGGCATCATTGCGGGCTGTGGTGGCAGATCCGGCCTGGACAGCAACGATTGCGGCAGCGCCCGAATACATTACGACTGGATCACTCGGACGGGCGCCGTCGCGGCAGGAGCTGCCTGGACCACGCCTGACCGGCAAGGGTCACGCGCTGACGGGGCAAGCATCTTATTATTGGGAAGACCAGATGACGGCGACGGGCGAGCACTTCAATAAGCGCGCCATGACGGCGGCCCATAAGACCTTGCCGTTTGGAACCCGCGTTAAGGTCACCCGCGTCGACACCGGCAATAGCGTCGTGGTGCGTATTAACGACCGCGGACCGTACAAGCCCGGCCGCATTATCGACCTCTCCGAGAAGGCCGCCGAAACGTTGGGTATGACCAGCGCCGGGGTATCGCCGGTCAGGTTGGAAGTCTTGGGTCAATAGGCAGCGGTGGCTCTCGACAAGGGCCGGTCAAAAATGACCCGGCAGACTGACATTCATTTGGCCCCGCACTTGCAAAGCTCCGGACAAGCCTGGCGGGGCGTCTCAAAAATGCGCTGCCGCTAAAAGTTAACACAGTCACGAGGCCGGCCCTTGCACATCCAGATGGCTCTTGCCGAACCGCTGTTCGAACTCAAAGGCCGCGCCAACCGTATCGACCTCTCGGCGTGGTTGAGTGGACTGTCATTCGGGTCCGGAGTTATCCTGTCTCAGACGTCGGCCGCAACGGACGATGCGCTGGTCAACAACTTCGCCGCTCTGGTGATGATTGCGTCCTTCGCGGCGTTCCTCGTTGCAGTACTTTTAATTCAGCGGCACATGCGCATGTCGCTACTGGCAAATACCTTCGGATCGCCCCGCCAGTTGGTGCAGACGGGAGTGTTTCGGTACTCGCGCAATCCGATCTATGTCGCGTTTTTCTTGCCCCTGGCCTCGATCGCGATCGTCTCGCTGTCGGCCGCTATTGCCGCGACCGGGCTTTATATTCTGGCCATGAACCTGACCGTCATCCGCAAGGAAGAGCGAGATCTGTTGACAGCTTTTGGACCTGAATATGCAGACTACCTCGCGTCCACGCCGCGCTGGATCGTTTGAATTCAGCTCTTAGCTTTTGGATTTTTGAAGCCGTTTCAAGAAACCGATGAGCGGCACGAAAAACCCCAGCGCGATCGCAATCATGATCAAGCCGTACCACGGGTCCTTGATGCCATAGGCTTCGATAACCGGCATGGCCATCATCCAGGCCGCGCCGAGTGCCCCGCCAAAGGCCGCCCAGCCGCGATAGAAGCGGCGATCCTGCGTGATGTGGGCGTAGAGGGTTCGCAGGTTTTTCAAGTTCAGCTTGATGCCGATGAAGACGATCAACGGCACCAGCACGGCGCCGCCGATCAAACCCGCGAACCCCAACGCGACGACGTGCTCAATCGTCATGCGGCACCTCAAATCCGGGACCTAGCAGCATGATGCATAGCTGAACGTTATGAGATTGGGCGCTGTGAAGCCACAGCCGTATTTGTTTATCGAGACGAGCGGAATAAATCCCGCTCGAGTTGCGTTGTAACTTATGATGCGCGCGTTGAAGGATCTGCTTGTCAGCCAGTGACGCGGGCTCGGCGGCGAGGGTCGAGTGCCAAAGGGTGCCCGCCCTCGTCGTTGCTGTTAAACGAAGTCTCTAAACGACATTAAGCGCCAAGGTCTCGACGGTGACAATGCCGTCGTCATCGGTCCAGGAAAACGCAAAGGTGCCTGGGCCGGGAACTTTGAGTTGGAACGAGATGAATGGGTTGGCCGAAATGCCCGGGCCAAGCTCGGCGCGGAAGACTTCCTTGTCTGCGTATTTTGCGACAAACGTATTGATGATGTTGCGCGGGATCGGCTGACCTTCTGGGGTCTTGCGGTTACCGGTTTCCATGACGTGGGTAATCAACGTCTTGACCTCGATGGTCTCGCCGGTCTTGGCGGTCTCGGGAACCTTGATGCGCGGTCGCGTAGCCATGTGGATCAAACTTCCGCTTTCAACTTTGGCATCCGCCAATGGTGACTTTGACAGTTTGCGACGCCATCGCCAAGGCGCCGGTCGACATTTGTGCAAGCACGACCACGTCTTGGGTTTTCGCCAGCCGCATGCGGCTTTGCACACGGGCGACGCCATTGACGGGTGAAAGCTTGAAGGTTGCGACCTTGGCGAGCGGATTGGCTGTCGACAGCAGGTGAATCTCGGTGACGTGCTCTTGCTCGGTCATAGGGCTGTCGACTGAAATGGTGACGGGCACGAAATTGCCGTTCTCTGCAATTTCAGGCAGATCGAGCACGATCAAGCCCTCAGCGGGCTTGGCGCCTTTGGTCAAGGCGGCATAGGCCTCATTGAACAGCCGCGAGCGCTCAAACTGGGATGATGCCATGTCCTCAGCCGCGGCGAACGAAGCTCGAAAGGCAGCCATAGCCCCGGCGCCGGCAACCAGGAAGGTCCGGCGGTCGAGGAGCGACAGGGTCATGATCTCGCGCATGCGAACATTCCAGCGTTTTCAGAAGTCCCCAGTGTATACGATCTTTGTTTGCGAGGGATCTAGTTACAAAGGATTCATTTCCTGACAGAATACAGGCTAAGGCGGCGGATAACCCTAAAAGGCCGCGGATACGAAAAAAACCGGGCGGAAGCGAACAAGGCGGAAAACATCCATGAGCAAGATTTCACGGCGGAGCTTTCATTTGGCCGCCTCGGGCGCCGTGTTGTCAGTCGCGACAGGCTGGCTAGCGCGACCCGCACTCGCTGCTGGAGCCGCCAAGATCGTCATCATCGGCGGCGGACCGGGTGGCGCAACCGCCGCTAACCGGCTGATGGCCGCCAATCCGCAGCTCGACATCACTTTGATCGAGCCCAAAGAGACGTACACAACCTGTTTTTATTCGAACCTTTTTCTTGGCGGCTTCCGGACGTTCAATTCCCTCAACCACACCTACGACGGCTTGAAGAAGCGCGGCATCAAGGTTTTGACCGACACCGCCTCGGCCGTCGATACGGCTGCCAAGACCGTGACGCTGGAAAAAGCCGCGGTGACATTGCCCTATGATCGCTTGATCGTGGCGCCGGGTATCGATCTGAAGTTTGAGGCGATCGAGGGCTATTCGGCGGAAGCGGCCGAAATCATGCCGCACGCTTGGCAAGGCGGACAGCAGACGTGGCTGCTGAAAGAAAAGCTGTTGGCCCTGACCGATGGCGGCAACGTCATTATGTCTGTTCCCACCAATCCGTACCGCTGCCCGCCGGGACCCTACGAGCGCGCCTGCATGATCGCGCATTTTTTGAAGCAGCATAAGCCGAAATCGAAGCTGATTATTTTCGATGCCAAGAAGACGTTCTCGAAACAGCCGGTGTTCGAAGAAGCCTTTAAGGGCATTTACAAAGATGTCGTCGAACTCAACCTCACCAACGAGATCGATGATTTCGCGGTCTCAAAGGTCGACGCGAAGACGGGCGAAGTTACTACCAAAGCCGGACGGAAGGAAATCGCGGCGCTTGCCAATATCATTCCTCCGCAACGCGCCGGCGCCATTGCCGCCAAGGCCGGTTTGACGGAAGGCGATTGGGCGCCGGTCAACCCGGATAATTTCTCGTCGATGAAGGCCAAGGATGTCTACATTCTCGGTGACGCCGCCATCGCGGCCGATATGCCAAAGTCGGCGTTCGCCGCCGCTAATCAGGCCGGCGTCGTCGCGGCTGATATTCTGGCGGATATTGCTGGCAAGGACCGTGCGCCCGGAAAATATCGCAACATCTGCTGGTCGATGATTGCTCCCGACAACAGCGCCAAGATCGGCGGCGACTACGTGCCGGGCAAGAAAGACGGCAAAGGCTTCCTCGAGGTCAAGGAGCCGTTCGTTTCCAAAGCCGGCGAAAACGCGCAGATGCGGCTCCAAACGTTCAACGAGAGCGCGGCCTGGTACGATGCCTTCACCAAGGACGTGTTTGCAAAGTGACGACAAGTTATAACGCGCGAGATAGCGGGTTATTCCGCGCTTCTCGCTTTATTTTTCGCGTTTAGATTTCGTTAGCCGTACCGGCGCAAAGCTCCTGTCGCCGGACCGTTCCCCGCAAAACGTGCCGGTAAAATGGAAGGTGGTTCCGGATCGTTCCCGCGCCCGGAGCCACCTTTTACTTTGCGCGGCTACGCCTGCGCGTTTTCTTAGCTAAACTTATTCCCGTGCCAAGCCCTTCTTGGCAAGTTCTTCGAGATAGCCGCCCCAACGCTGGTCCTTTTCGCGACCCAACAGATGCAAATAGCCCCAGGTGAAGAGGCCGGTGTTGTGGCCATCATCGAAGCCAATGCGGGTCGCGTAATTGCCGACAGGTTTCAGATCGACGATTTTGACGTTCTTCTTGCGCGGCACCGTCACGCGCTGATCGGCGGAATGACCCTGAACTTCTGCCGAGGGGCTCATGACGCGCAGCATTTCGGCCGAGAGATCGAAGGTCCGGCCATCGGGAAACGCGCATTTTAGATTGCGTCCGCTATCGGTGATGTCGATGACGGGCGGCGGCGTCAGCGTGCCCTTGGCGCGTTCCACCTCGGTCCAAACTTTGGCGGCGATTTCGCGGAAGGTCTGGGCGTGCTGGCTATCGGGCATCGTCGCGGTCACCGGCTTGCCGGTGTCGGACTTGGCGCGGATGTCCATGTGGAGCGGCACTTCGCCGAGAAACGGCACGCCGAGTTTCAAGGCTTCGTCGCGGGCGCCGCCGTGACCGAAGATGTCGGAACGGGTGCCGCAGCTTGGACAGAGGTAATAGCTCATGTTCTCGATGATGCCGAGAATGGGGACTTCGACGCGCTTGAACATGGCAATGCCTTTGCGCGCATCGATCAGGGCTAAGTCCTGCGGCGTCGAGACGATGACGGCACCGGAAAGGGGCACGTTTTGCGAGATCGTCAATTGAATGTCGCCGGTGCCCGGCGGCATATCGACGACCAGCACGTCGAGATCGCCGGTCGTGCCGGCCCAATCGGTCTCGCGCAGCATTTGCCCGAGCGCCGAGACCACCATCGGACCGCGCCAAACGACCGGCGTGCCTTCATCGACAAGAAAGCCCATCGACATGACCTTGAGACCGTAACCCTCAAGCGGCTTGATGACCTTGCCGTGCGAAACTTGCGGCTGGCCGGACAGGCCCAACAGGCGCGGCTGCGACGGCCCATAAATATCGGCGTCGACGATGCCGACTTTGAGTCCGATTGATTGCAAGGCGAGCGCAAGATTGACGGTGACGGTCGATTTGCCGACGCCGCCCTTGCCGGACGCGACCGCAATGACATGCTTGACGCCAGGAACGCCTTGGATCGCAGGCTTGGCCGGAGCTGCAGCCTGTGCCGCCGCTTGACGTAGGCCCGCGCCATCGCCGGTCGCGCCTTTGCTGCGAGCGTCCTGAACGCGTTTGTGCTCCTTGATGTCGGTGACATCGGCCGAGTGCTGCGGCACGGCGCGGGGTTGCGGACGCGGCGCACCCGGCGTTGCCTCGGCCGTCAAAACGGCAGTGACGCCGGCAACACCCTTGACGTCGGTCACGACCTTCTCAGCCGCCTTTCGCAAGTCTTCGAGTTCTTCTGCGCGCGATGCTGGCACCGTGATCGAGAAATAAACGCGATCGTCCTTGATGAGGATTTCGGAGACCATGCCGAGATCGACGATATTGCCTTCGAGGTCAGGCCCCTTGATCCGGTGCAAAGCTTTCAGCACCTCAGCCTTGTCAACCGCCATGTCGTCAAATCTCCTGGGAATATGTGTCTTCACGTTCGCGTCCAGCGTCCTAAGACGCGACACGTCCCGCATCATGTGACGCGAGCGCCTCGACTTCGCAAGGCCTGCTTGGGTCCGGCTTCATGTACTTTGGCAGAAAGCGTTCAGCAAGTCACGGCCTGTAGCCAATTGGCTGCGTCACAGTACCAAGAGGCAAAAGGGGCAGTGAAGTTGCCCTGCAAACTTATCGATCGCGCACTGTCTCGCCGGGAACAGCGCAGAGGCGGCGTTTGAACCATTGTCCTCGTCATGGCGACAGACCCGATGAACGGTCTCGAACGCCGACCACGAGAGGAGAAACACCATGTCAGGCATCGTAATCGCAAGCACCGCCGCCGCCCTTACCACCGTCGCGACCGCGATGATCGCCACCTTTCCAGAGCTTTCGCAGGCCATCGCGCCCGTGTTTGAGACCAGCCGCGAATATGCGGTGACCTCCATTGCCATCATTTTTGCAGTTCCAGCCCTCGCCATGCTGACCTTGCTCGCCACCGCCGCCAAGGATTAGCGCCGCTTCGCCTCTCCCCTTTTCTCACGCGCCTCCCCTCCCCCACCTTGGCCGGCTCGATGAGCCGGTCATTTTTCATTGGAGCCTCCCCGCATCGCCAAAATGACGGGCGCGTGCTACCTATTTGGCTGACGTCGATTTTGGAGACGGAAATGGTCGGTGCCGAACCCATTGATAAGCCATTGATGACCGCTGATGAGTTCCTGAACTGGGACGGCGGCGGATTGATCGGCAAACTCGAATTGGTAAATGGCGAGGTCCGCGCCATGTCTCCCGCGAGTGGAACGCATGCACTCATCCAGGCAAATCTTGCCGGATTGATTTGGAATCAAATTCGAACCAAAAAACTGCCTTGCCGGGTTGGCACCGAGGCCCCTGTGCAGCCTCAACTCCACGCCAATGACAACGTGCGTGCGCCCGATCTGGCGGTGACCAGCTTGCCAGACAAGGACACGAAGACGTTTCCCGATCCTGTGCTGATCATCGAGATCATGTCGCCGCGTAATCAAAAAGAGACTTGGGAAGCGATCTACGCCTGCGCCACGATTCCCGCGTTGCACGAGATTGCCGTCGTCGAGAGTGCATCGGCCCGCGTCGAAGTCTACCGGCGCGACAGGTGCCGGCGCGTGGCCGTTGGGCGGGGTAGTTTCCGAACTAGGCCGAACTGTGCGGCTCGAAAGCATTGGTGCTGAATTTCACGTTTCTGAAATTTACCAGGGCACACACCTCGTCTAACCCCGCCGCGTTCGCCGCATCGCCAACTACAATCGGGCGTGGTACGAAAGCTGTTCAATTCCACAGGACACCGGACGGAACGAACGCATGAGCCGTATCCCCGATTTCACGAAAGTTGAGCTCGAGACGCCTATCTCGCCCGCCTCCGGCAGGCCGGGTCAGACGCCGCCTTCCGCGCTCTGGGAAACGCCCGAGGGCATCGCGGTCAAGCCGGTCTATACCGGCGCCGACACGGCCGGTCTCGACTTCCTAGACGGCTTGCCGGGCATCGCGCCTTACGTGCGCGGGCCCTATCCGGCGATGTACGCGCTGCAGCCCTGGACTATCCGCCAGTACGCCGGTTTTTCGACGGCGGAAGACAGCAACGCTTTCTATCGCCGCAACATCGCCGCCGGTCAAAAGGGCCTCTCCATCGCCTTCGATTTGGCGACCCATCGGGGCTACGACAGCGATCACCCGCGCGTCAAAGGCGACGTTGGCATGGCGGGCGTCGCGATCGATTCAATCTACGACATGCGCACGCTGTTCGACGGCATTCCGCTCGCCGACATGACGGTGTCGATGACCATGAACGGCGCGGTGTTGCCGATCCTCGCACTCTTTATCGTGGCGGGCGAGGAGCAAGGCGTACCGGCGGAAAAACTGGCCGGCACCATTCAGAACGACATTCTCAAAGAATTCATGGTGCGCAACACCTACATCTATCCGCCCGCGCCTTCGATGCGCATCGTCTCGGATATTTTTGCCTACACCGCCGCCCACATGCCGAAGTTCAACTCGATCTCGATTTCCGGCTATCACATGCAGGAAGCGGGCGCGACCGCCGACCTCGAGCTTGGCTACACCATCGCCGACGGCATCGAGTATGTGCGCGCGGGCGTTGCGTCCGGCATGGACATCGATACGTTCGCGCCGCGGCTGTCGTTCTTCTGGGCCATCGGCATGAACTACTTCATGGAGATCGCCAAGATGCGGGCCGCGCGCCTGCTGTGGGCGAAGTTGATCAAGGACGAGTTCAACCCCAAGGACGCGCGCTCGCTGTCCTTGCGCACGCATTCGCAGACCTCGGGCTGGTCGTTGACGGCCCAGGACATCTTCAACAACGCAACGCGCACATGTCTTGAAGCGATGGCGGCGACGCAGGGTCATACGCAATCGCTGCACACCAATGGCTTGGACGAAGCCATCGCCATGCCGACCGACTTCTCTGCCCGCATCGCCCGCAACACGCAGCTATTGCTTCAACAGGAGAGCGGCACCACCCGCACCATCGATCCGTGGGGCGGCAGTCATTATGTCGAGCGCCTGACCTATGACCTTGCGCAAGCGGCGATGATCCGCATTGCCGAGGTCGAGGAGCAAGGCGGCATGGCCAAAGCCATCGCGCTCGGAATCCCTAAAATGCGGATCGAGGAAGCGGCAGCGCGCACGCAAGCCCGCATCGATAGCGGCCGCCAGACCATCACCGGCGTCAATAAGTTTCAGATCAAGGGCGACCGTGAAGTCAACTTCCTCAAGGTCGACAACAAAAGCGTGCGCGAGCAGCAACTCGCCAAGCTGGCCAGGCTGCGCGCTGAACGCAGCGAAGCCGACGTGCAAGCCGCGCTCGACGCCTTGACCGAGGGTGCGAAAGGCAAAGCCAACCTGCTCGATCTCGCCGTCAAGGCGGCGCGCAAAATGGCGACGGTTGGCGAGATTTCGTTTGCGCTCGAGAAAGTTTTCACGCGCCACAAGGCCGAGATCCGCGCCATCTCGGGCGTCTATAAAAAAGAGGCGGCGATGAACACCAACGTCGAAAAGGTCCGCAAACTGGTCGAAGCCTTCGACAAGAACGACGGCCGCCGCCCGCGCATCCTGATCGCCAAGCTCGGCCAGGACGGGCACGATCGCGGGCAGAAAGTAATCGCCTCGGCGTTCGCGGATTTAGGATTTGACGTTGATATCGGTCCGCTGTTTGCAACGGCCGATGAAGCCGCCCGGCAAGCTGTCGAGAACGACGTCCACGTCGTCGGTGTCTCGTCGCTCACCGCCGGCCATTTGACCCTGGTGCCGGAATTGAAAGCCGCATTGGACAAAGAGGGCCGCGGCGACATCATGATCGTGGTCGGCGGCGTCATCCCGCCAGCCGACTACGACGAACTGTTCCGCATGGGCGCCAAGGCCGTGTTCGGCCCCGGCACCAACATCCCCGAAGCGGCCGCGGATTTGGTCGAGAAGCTGAATGCCGCGTTAGGGTACGGGGATAAAGCTGCGGCGGAGTGACATTGGTTTTTTCAAACGTTTGAAAACTAGCCGATGGAGAGGACCATGTCAGAGCGCGATCGTGAAGCGGAGCTAAGAGAAGTCCCACCTCGAAAGGCACAACCAGAGGATTGGCCAACAGGTGTGCGAACCATTGGCTTGGATGAAATGAATGCTCTTGGGGTCGATGCTGGTGGCAACCTTTTTTGGCACGGAAAATCCGTCGCCATCAGACGAATTGAGCTTCGCAAAGCGGAGCTATTCCTCGCCACTATCGCCACATTTGGCACACTGATCTCCGGCCTTGCGGCTATGTTTCCGCAATTGCCAAAGTTTATGGAACTCCTCTTTCAATAGAGCGATCAAAAACGCTTCAATATTGTATACTGCGCGCATCCGTTTTCTTAGGGAGCGTAACCTCATGACCTTCGATCAGCTCAAAATGGAAATTTCGATGCTGCTAACGCAGATGCAGAACGAGCCGGAGGATCGCCACGAGCTCTATTTGCAGCTCAGGGAAAAACTCGGCGAACTGAAGGCCGTCGGCATGCCGCTGCCGGACGACCTCGTCAAAATGGAAACGGAACTTGAAGCCGAGTTTGCTGAAGAGCAGCCGGACAAGGTCTGATTGCCAGCGCTGCCTTGACCATCGTTGTCCTGAAATATCGATAGCGTCGCCCTGCCGCGCGATTGTCTTACGTGGCGGCAATTATGTGCTGACGCAATCGAGCGCAGCCCTCTGTTCCCTTCAAAACCGCCAAGACGATCTCGCCGCACCCTGTTACCCGCGAAACAGCGTCACGCCGAGACCAAGATTAGATGATGGATATCGCACCAATCCCCCTAACCTAAGTATGTATCAATGAGAGGACTTCGAAGTTGGACCACATTGTTTCCGTGCCCCTCGATGCAGGCACCCTCAAGCAGCTCGATGATCTGCGCCGCGCCGACCCCAACGTCCCCAATCGCGCCCAGGTCATTCAGCGCTTGATCTGGGATGCGTACGCGCAAATTTCCGCAGCCGAACCGCTGAAAAAACACGCCTAGAGAAGCCGCTAGAGTTTCGCGCGCGTCAACCACTGTATATAATAGGCTTCGCCAAGGGCGGCAGGACAAAATCGCCGCGCCAGAGTTCGTTGGCGGCTTCGTTGCGGGTGACATCATGGCGCGCAAATCTTCGGCGACTGACCAAGAAAACCAAGCCGGAACAATTCGCGCCGGCATCGGCGGATGGACGTTTGCGCCATGGCGCGGCGTCTTTTATCCCAAAGGCCTGACCCAGGCTCGAGAACTCGAATTTGCTTCACGCGCGGTAACGTCAATCGAGATCAACGGCACCTACTATTCGAGTTTCAAGCCGGAGACTTGGCGGAACTGGCGGGACCAGACGCCGGATGATTTCGTGTTCAGCGTCAAGGCTTCGCGCTATGCTACCAACCGGCGCGTCCTCGCTGAGGCCGGTCCATCCATCGAACGATTCCTAGATCAAGGCTTGACGGAGCTTGGACCAAAACTCGGGCCGATCAACTGGCAGTTCATGGCCACGAAAAAATTCGATGCTGACGATTTCGCGGCGTTTCTCGAATTGCTGCCCAAGAAGCAGGATGGCTTGCTACTGCGGCACGCCGTGGAAGTCCGCCATCCAAGTTTCGAGACGCGGGCGTTCTATGAACTTGCCCGGCGCCACGGCGTGGCCATCGTCTACGCGGAAGGCGAAGGAGTTCCATCCATCGACGAGGATACCGCCTCGTTTGCATACGCGCGGATTATGACGTCGCGTGAAGACCTTGAGACCGGACTGCCGGCAAGCGAACTGACCAAACTTGCAAAGCGCGCCAGACCATGGGCTTTAGGTGGCGACGTTTTTCTGTATTTCATTTCCGCCGCCAAGGTTCGCAATCCAGCCGCTGCCGCCGCGTTTATCGCGCAACTTGGCAAGTTGCGTTAACGCGGCCTCGCCTCCAAGCCATGACCACTTGTACTCGCGCCGGCAATCAGTCCAAGGTGGCGAACTCACCGCCCGGGACCGCCATGACGCCGCCAACCGCCGATTCAAAGACCTCTGACCCCCTTCGACCCTTCGACGCCCGCATGCTCAATGTCGGCGACGGCCATTGGATCTATGTTGAAGAGGTCGGCACGCGCGGCGGGCAACCGGTGATCTTTCTGCACGGCGGCCCCGGCAGCGGCGCGCAGCACATGCACCGCACTCTGTTCGATCCCGCGCGCCATCATGCGCTCCTGTTCGATCAGCGCGGTGCCGGCCGCAGCCATCCATATCTGTCATGCGTGGCCAATACCACCGGCCATCTCGTGCAAGATATCGAAACTATTCGTTCGCATTTCGGAATTAAGAAATGGCTGGTCGTTGGCGGCTCTTGGGGGTCGACACTGTCACTTGCCTATGCCCAAGCCCATCCCGAACGCGTCAGCGGCCTGGTGCTGCGCGCAATTTTTCTCGGCACACGCGAAGAAGTTGCATGGGCTTTTATCGACGGTCCCAAAATATTCCGGCCAGACCTGTACGAAGATTTTCAGAACTGGCTGCCCGTATCCGAGCGCGCCGATCCCTTGCAAGCCTACGTCGCGCGTCTCACAAACCCCGACCCGAAGATCCACGTGCCTGCCGCGCATATCTGGAACGCGTATGAGCGGATACTGTCAGAACTGTCCCCGGGTACAGCGAGGCTGCCAACGGCCAAACCACCGGAGGGGCGCACGCCTCCGACGCCAATCCTGGAAGCCCATTATATCAGCAACGATTTTTTTCTGGCGCCTCATCAGCTCCTCGACACCGCAAGCCGATTGAAGGGCATCAGGGCGACTTTAGTACAGGGGCGCTACGACCTATTATGCCCACCCAACGCCGCTTACGCCCTTTCGCAAGCTTGGCCAGATGCGCGCCTGCAATTGATCGAGACCGCTGGCCACGCCATGACCGAGGCCGGTGTCATGAGCGCAATGCGAGAGGCGATTGCGAAATTCGGAAAGCATTGAGTGGCCGTTATGGCCCTTTTCACGCTATCCATATCTTCAAACTATCAAACGGGGCGCCGGAAAATTCGCTGCGCCAAGTTTCGCCGTGCACCATCGGGAAGGCGCGGGTGATCGTGCCGGTGGTGATGAACTCGCCGGCTTTTAGAGGCGAATTGATGCGGTCGTTAGCCAAGACCTCGACGACGTTCTTCAAAGCCGAAAGCGGGCCGCCGAGCACGTTACGCGCGTGACCGCGATCGATCACCGCACCGTTGCGATAAAGCGCGACATCAAAACTGTCGAGGTGTTGACGCCACGCGCGAGCATTGCCGGCGTTGATGACGTGCTTCGGACCCAACAGCAGCCGGCCATGCAATCCAAGGGCCGCGACGGTATCGGCGGGCGCAAATTTCCAGCCCGGAAACAGCGACTGGACGATTTCAAATCCGTGCGCCACCCAATCGAGGCACGCGAATATCTCGTCTTCGTTCATGCCGGGTTGGGGAGTGCGTTTGAGGCTCAAAGTGATTTCCGGCTCGATACGGGGTTCGACGACGGACGCCAGATCAAAGTTGGCACCCTCCGGATCGATGCTCGTCACCGTCGTGTCGTACACGTAACTCCAGATCGGCGCATAGACGTTGTACTCGGCCCAGATGTTGCGATTGGTAAATCCGAGCTTGCGGCCAACCGCTTTTTCCCCACGCGCAGTGCGCAGTTCAGCGACCCGCGCATTGACCGCGTAAGCGGTTTCGAGATCAAAATCTTTGTGCGTTTCAGAGATCGGCGCAATCTGAGTCCGGCTGTCGAGCGTCTGAAGTACGAGCGTGGCAATTTCGTCGATGAAACTCTGAGAGGGTTTGGCCGTTTTGGTCATATGAGGGCATCCCATCCTTTGCGCGCCTGCAAATTGGCCTAAGCCGAGCCGAATTTCAGCCCCAACCGTCGACGGAGGTTGAGTTCCAATGGCCGGACGCGCGTGCTACAGAGCCGCTTCAAATGCGATGATGAGGATAACCATGTTTTCCGTAAAGCCTGTTTTGGTCTCCTTACTCATGCTTGTGCCCAGCGTGGCGTTTGCTGATGAATCGGTGTCACTTGTCGAGCTTTGCACGGCCAGCCAATTACGACATGGATGACTTGGTGAAAGTCTACATGGGCTGGGCCAACACCCACCCCGACGGCTGGAATGAGCCGACGCGGGTCACGATTGCGGAGGCACTGAAACCTTCATACCCCTGCCCAAAGTAGTCGCGATTAGCTGTCAGAACCGTGGCAAACGCGCGTGCGCCGCAGCAATTCCTTGACATCATTAGCGAACACACGCATAAGCCGGTCATTGTTCTTCTATGGCGCTCGGGTCCTCGTGCCACTTCAAAGCGTTGCCAGCCAACGCGCTCGACCCTGCATTCAAGAACAATCCGAATAGACTAGGCCACACCCCGAAAGCGCCGGTGTGGGCCATGGGACGAGAAAACCCGGCTCTTGATGAGCGGCCCTCGAAGCCCTTGGGAAAATTTCACTTTGACATCTCAACACTTTGAGGCTTTCGGCTTTGCCGAACCTCTTGCGCGTGCCCTCACTCAGTGCGGGTACGAAACGCCGACACCTATTCAGGTGCAGGCGTTGCCGCCACAGCTTGAAGGCCGCGACCTGCTGGGTCTCGCCGAAACAGGCTCCGGCAAAACCGCCACTTTCGTGCTGCCAATCCTGCAGAAGATTGCGCTAAATCCGGTCGAACTCGGCTGGAAGCAAGTCTACGCGCTCATTCTGGCGCCGACCCGGGAACTCGCGATCCAGATCGACCAGGAAGTCGCCAGCCTGTCGCGCAACATGAACATCCGGCGCGCCGTTGTGCTTGGTGGCGTCAGCAAGGGCCCGCAGATCAATGCTTTGAAGCGCGGCGTCCATGTCCTCGTCGCCACACCCGGCCGTTTGCTCGACCACGTCAATATGCGGACCTGCGATCTCTCCGGCGTCAACGTTCTCGTTCTCGACGAAGCCGACCGCATGTTCGACATGGGCTTCATCCGCGACATCAAGAAAATCGCTGGCCTGATCCCCGTCAAACGCCGCACCGCGATGTTCTCGGCAACCATGCCACCGGAAATCCGCGCGCTGGCCTATGACCTCCTAAAAGATCCGTTCCGCGTCGATCTTTCGACCAAGACTTTGGTTGTCGACCGCATCGATCAAAAGGTCATGATCGTCCGCACGGCCGAAAAGCAGAGCCGATTGCACACCATTCTAAGTGACGAAGCCTGCAAACGCGTCATCGTCTTCACCCGCACCAAACGCGGCGCCGACCGCGTCGCCGAACGTCTCGCCATGGCCGGTATCGGCGCCACTGCCTTCCACGGCAACAAGGCGCAGAATGCCCGGCAGCGGGCGCTCAACGACTTTACCGCCGGACATGTCCGCGTTCTTGTCGCGACCGACATTGCTGCCCGCGGTATCGACGTTTCAAACGTAACGCACGTTATCAACTTCGACATGCCGATGGAGCCTGAAACCTACATCCATCGCGTTGGCCGGACCGCTCGCAAGGGCGAATCGGGCATCGCGATTTCGTTGTGCGATCAGAGCGAAATGGGCGACGTCAAAGCTATCGAACGCTTGATGAAGCAGAAGATCGAAGTCATCGGCGATATCGGCGGCGAACATCTGCCGATGCCGGAGAAGCGTCCGCATCACGCTCATGTCGATCCACGCCGCACCGGTTCTCATCGCAAGGGCCCAGATCGTCCAGATCGCGCGCGCCATGACGGACCGCGCTCAAATCGCCCTGGTTACGAAGGTGGCCGCGGCAATAGTGCCCGCCACGAACAGCGCAGCGACAAACCAGTTGCCGCCGGCGGATATAATCCCGCTGCCAGCATCAGCGCGCCGCGCGACGATGCCCCACGCGCCGAGAAACCACGGCACGAGGGCGCACGGCGTGATGGCCATCACGGTCCTCGCGCCGGCGGTGATCGCTCCGAGCGCCGCCCAGCCGAGGCGCGTGGCCCGCGTTCCGACGGTCCGCGTTCTGATGCGCAACGCCATGAACGTCCGCGCCACGACGGACCACGCCCCGAACGCGCCGAACGTCCCGATCGTGGACCAGAGGAAGCCCGCGGTCCTCGCCCAGAATGGAAGCGTGACGGTGGCAAAACGCGTCAAGATGGGCCCCGTCATGATGGCCCTCGCCAGGATGGCCCTGGCCCCGAAGGCGGGCGCTCCGGCAAGCCGCACGTTGGCGGAGCCAAGACGCGTCGCGGCACCGGCCCAAATGCTCACCACAGCAAGCCGGGCCAAGGCGGGCCGCATCGTAGTGGCCGCAATGAACAGGCTGGTAAGGGCGGCAACGCCGGTGGCAAGAACTGGGATGGCCAAAGCCCGCCGAAGTTCTTGAAGCAAAAGACCGAGAGAGGCACGGGCCGGCCTAATGCCAAGCCGGCGGCCTAGGCTGCTCGGAGGCAAAAATATTTGAAATGAACTATTGGCCGGAAGTTCCCTGAACTTCCGGCCTTTATGTCGTTACCAAGTGTGAACCTGGAACACAGCGATGTAATTGCGCGTGTAATAGAAATCGTCGCTGCGATCCTCAGCCGCGGTGGTGCGATGTGGTTGAGCGCGATGCAGCTTCCCTGCTCGCCGCACCACACATCTCGCAGCACCATATTGTTGTCGTAGTGGTGCGGCTTGGGTAACGGATCGGTCGGCAGAAGCGACGCGGTATCCGAGAGTTGCGGCGCCTTATCGCGGCAGCCAGCCACGCACGTCACGGCATTGGGCGCGTAGATTTGTGCCGGTTGCGGAGCGGACTCTGCTAACGCAGGCGGCGCCACGCAAACTACGGCGAAAACGGAAAGCGCGCGAGAAGCTTCAGATATTCTGACGACGAACGACTTTGTCACAAAACGCCAATCCGGTACACGCGCCAAGGCTACAAGCGTGGGCTGAGCAAGCCCCGTGCCGCGACAAGTTTGCGGCTCAA
>JANLYX010000025.1:0-25195 GCA_031365865.1 Hyphomicrobium sp.
GCCAGAACAACACCGAGCTAAGAAAATGATCCATCGATGGTTTCGGCCGGTCCAGTAGCAAGTTCGTCAAAGTTTTGGCGCCGAAAGCGATCGCGCCACGAAGCATGAAAAACCACCAGAAGAAAAAGCCTAACGTGCACCAAAACAACAACGAGACGAGGATGCCAACGACATGCCCCACGAGAGTGAAAGGCAACAACACCCACCACTCTATTCCGCGCGCTGCCACCTTTTGCGCTTCACTTCCGGGCTCCGAAACCGGATAACGCAACCTGATGTCTGGACTTTGAGCTGTGGATTTAATCCGCGCCGGTATTGTTGCAGTTGAGGTATGGGATTTTTGAAGCGGCCCATTGCTCGTCGATCTCGATCAAGATTGCCGAGACCAGCCGTTCGAGGGACGCTTCGTTGGCGAAGACTCTAATTTTTTGTGTCCGTCGTTTCAACTCCTGTTGGATGGATCGTTCGATGGGGTTTGCGGTGCGCATCCGGCGCCAGTGCGCCTTCGGCAGCTTGAACACGGCCAAGCCTTCGGGCACGGCGGTTTCGAGCCAGCTTGCGAGTTTCGGGCTTGTTACGCGATGGCTGCCAATGATCCGTTTCAGTTCGGCTTCGGCGGCCTCCAATGTTGGCGCATTCCAGACGGCGCGCAGTTGCTCGCCAATGGTGTTTCTGATGCTGAGATTTGGGGCGTGATGGATGGCGTTCTGGGCGATGTGGAACTGGCAGCGCTGCCAGCGTGCGCCAGGCAAGACGGCTTTGCGCGCAGCTTTCAATCCAGCATGGTCGTCGGACGTTATGAACGCGACGCCAACAAGCCCGCGTGCAACGAGGCTTTCAAGGAAGGCGCGCCAATGGACCTCGGCTTCGGAGACGGCAATCGAGACGCCAAGAACGCGGCGGCGTCCGTCTTGATCGACGCCGATGGCCGTTAAGACCGCGCAATCATCGGCAACGCCGTGCTCGCGGGTTTTTTCATAGCGCGCATCGAGAAAGACGTAGTGGATATGTCCGAGCGGGCGGTTACGCCAGGCTTCGAGATCGGCGTCGAGCAGTTTGGCGGCGCGGCTGACTTGCGTCGACGACAAGCCTTCGATGCCGAACTCTGCGAGCACCTTCTCGACATCGCGCGTTGAAACACCGGTCACGTACATCTCGGCTGCCGCCAGCATCACCGCGCGGCACGAGCGCCGCCCGCGTTCGAGCGAACTTGGAAAGAACGGCTCGGGCGTGCCGGCGGTCTTTGGTATGTCGAGATGGAGAGTGCCGGCCAGTGTATCGATTTTCTTCGGCTTGAAGCCGTTGCCATAGCCGCGCCGTTCCGGGCCGCGTTGATAGTGGCCGGCGCCGAGGAATTGCTCGCGTTCGAGCCGCATGGCGACATTCATCAGCGTCGTCATCACTTGGCTCATGGCCTGTGGACCTTCGGCAATCAGCTGTTCCAGCAGGCTTGCAATCGTCGTATCGTTGGATGTCATCTGGGGTTCCTTCTTGGTCGTTGGAACACCGATGCGTGATTCGCTTCCGTCCCCCTCAAAAGGGACGGAGGCGTCCACAGCTTCATCGATCAGATCTGATCAGATGCAATTTCCAGACAGCTGGTTACACCAACTTCCTCTCGGCTCTGCTTTTATTTGGGCTATTCATATACGCACTAAAATTTTATATTCTCGACGGGATATTACGTTCAATGACTGCCCTCAATTGGAAATTTTATGGTGTGATTCTCTACCTCGCAGCATTTGGTGCGGTGTCTACTGCGAGAGTCTACAGAGATTCTATCAAAATAAACTATCGCTAGTGGTACACTGAGGTTATGAGCCCGATCGGAGCGGAGCATCCAGACTTGTACCCAAAGGCATTGCGACCAGCGCCAAAGGCTCAAAAGGCAGCAAAGAGACAACCTCAAATCCGTCACCGACCCGCGCTCCGGCATTTATTCCTACGCTTACGACAGCCTCAACCGTTTGATCCGTGAGACAGATCAGGACGGCAGCCAGGTCAACTACACCCTCGACGGCCGCGATAATGTCACGACCTACGCCGACCCGCGCACCCTGCAAACCACCTACATCCGGAACGGCTTTGGCGAAACCAAGCGCCGGACCTCGCCCGACAGCGGCATCACCGATTATGTCCGCGACCTGCGCGGCCTGGTCACCCAAATGACCGACGCCCGCGCCGTCGTCACCAACATGACCTACTATAACGCCGGCCGCATCCTGACCAAAGTCTTCCCGGCCGCGACCACCGAAAACGTCACCTACACCTACGACGCGATTCTACCCGCCGGCAACTTCGGCAAGGGCCGCCTCACCGGCATGACCCACGAGGGCGGCACCATCACCCGCCAGTACGATGCGCGCGGCAACCTCACCTCCGACGCCCGCGTCATCACGGCCTCGGGCGCCACGGCCCGCACCGTCACTTACCTCTACGACGCCGCCGATCACGTGACGCAGATGACCTATCCCTCGGGCCGCCAGGTGCAGTACACGCGCGGCGATACGACCGGCCGCATCACTCAGCTCAAGACCAAGAAGACCGCCGCCGACGTGCTCGTCAACATCGCCACCTCGATCACCTATCAGCCGGTCTCGAACCTGGTCAAAAACTTCACCCCGGATCGATTCCGACCACTGCGTGGCCGGGTCCGGGGCAAGCCCTACGGCAACCTGCTGACGCATTCGAACACCCCGGATCGTTTCCGCTCACCGCTCGTGAGCGGGTCCGGGGCAGGCTCTATCCCGCCACTTCGAACCGCGTGCAATCCGTGGTGCGGGCGGGCACGACGACACGGCCTACCTTAGCTCTCGTCCACCCGACTCACTTTCGCATACCCCTCCCCCGTCAAGCGATGATTGCCAGATATCCCTTGGGATTGCGGGCTCTGAACGGTTGCCCGCTCTCGCTAGTCTCGTTAGCCTCTTCTCAAGCTTCAAGTTTCGAGGGGGATTGCATGACCACACTTCAGGCGACCGCGCAAAAGCAGCTGCGCCAGCTGGTTGAACAGATCGAGCGCTTGGAAGAAGAGAAGAAGGCGCTCGCCAGCGATGTTCGCGACAAGTATCTCGAGGCCAAGGCCGTTGGTTTCGACCCCAAGGTGCTGCGCCAAGTCGTGCGTCTGCGCAAGAAAAGCCAGGAAGAGCGGCAGGAAGAAGAGACCGTGCTCGAAGTCTACCTGCATGCGCTCGGCATGCTGGATGACCGCGCCGGCATGGAGCGGTCGGCCGATGCCATGATCGCGGCCGAGTAGCCCGTTAAGTTCCGCCGTAGAACGCGTTCGAAAAGGATCGCCGCTGGCTGGCCGCCTCGCGAACGGTGCTTGGCCATTGGCCGGCGCCAATCGCCAAGCACTGCCGGCCTGTGAGGCGCTGCCTCAGTTTGCCTGTACTGACGGCATCGCATTAGAAATCCCCCCAGCACGTATGGAGTGTGAACGCCGCTTCTGATAAGGTCCAATGGAATAATTTATCACCGGCGATCAGATGGCCTGATGCACCACATTACACTTAAGCAGCTTCGCTACTTCGATGCCTTGGCGCGGGAACAGCATTTTGGCCGCGCGGCGGAGATGTGCTCGGTCACGCAACCGGCTCTGTCGATGCAGATCCAGGAGCTGGAATCGACGCTTGGTCTTATTTTGGTCGAGCGCACCCGCTCAGGGATACGATTGACAGCCAAAGGTCAGGAGATAGCGACGCGGGCGCGCAAGCTTTTAGCGGATGCGCGCAACCTCGTCGATTACGCCGCGCACTCAGGCGGCATCCTGTCGGGCGCGTTGCGGCTCGGCATCATTCCCTCGATTGCGCCGTATCTGTTGCCGCCGGTGCTGCCGCTGCTCCGAGAGAAATTTCCAGCCCTTGAGCTGCACGTCCGCGAAACCCAGACTGCGGTGCTGACCGAGGAGCTTCTGCACGGCAAGCTCGATGTGCTGCTGCTGGCGTTGCCCATTCGGGATCCCGAAATCGACAGCCGTGTCTTGTTTGAAGATCGCTTTTTATTGGCCATGCCAAAATCGAAGAAAATTTCTGGCCGCGTCAAAGCTACCAAGGAAATGGTCGAGCACGAACGGCTGCTGTTGCTGGAAGAAGGCCACTGTCTGCGCGATCAAGCGCTGACCTATTGCAGTTTACAGCATTCCAGTTCGGTCAACACGTTTGGCGCGTCGAGCCTGTCGACGATTGCCGAAATGGTGGCGGGAGGGCTCGGCGTCACGCTGTTGCCGGAGATTTCACTCGCTGTCGAATGCCGGGGCCGCGATCTTTCGATAATGCGTTTTGCGGAACCCGAACCTTCGCGCCAGATTGGTTTGGCGTGGCGGCGCTCAAATCCGCGCGTCGATGATTTCGTTGCACTTGGAGAAATTGTCCTGGCGGCTGGACAACAGGTATTTCAGCGGGCCTCGGCGGTCACGAAGCCATAAACCGCTGTCACTTCGTACTGGCGCTGGTGCGCACGGACCGGTTTTCGATGCCGGTTACAAAGCGGCCGCGATCAAGCTCTTCAAGAGCATCGATGTGAACCGCTTTGCCTTCAAACTGCTGCGCCCACATCACCTGCGCCACTTGTTGGCCAGGGCGGAAGTTCATTGGCTGAATGGCGCCGACGTCGTCGAGGAAATCCAGGGTTTTGGCAACGTCGGGATGCTGCAAGGCGGCGACCAGTTGCGGGTCGTGGGCCGACGCCGTTTCCGTCAGCAATGGGGCCAGCGGGAACGGGCGATACGACAATTCTTCCGGGTGATCCTCATCGAATTCCGGCGCTTGCACCCAGCCGTTGCCGAGCGCGTCGGGGCTCATATCGGTTACGCTCGACGGCGATCTTTGGGGCATCAGGGCCGCCACGACAGCACCCTTAGCCTGCGCTTCGGGGGCCACGGGTAAAGCTGCCGCAGCAAGTGCCTTGGACGGGCGCTCGGCGAGCTTTGGACCTTCGATCAGTTTGGGCATAGGCTGCGCGTTGGTTTGTGCAACTAGAGCCGCAAGCTTGGAGCGGTCGGTGCTCGACGGCCCTGGCGTAAACCGCGAGGTCCTTTCAACGAGTTTGGGCGTTGCGACCAATTTCGGCGTGCTGGCCTCAGGCGCGAGTGCTGCAACCTTGGCGTTGGCGGCCGGCGGCTTAGGGAGATCCTTGTCCGGGATCGGCTCCCATTTGACGATCGGCGGCGCCTTGGCTTTGGGACTGGCCACGCCGTCAAGAGAGGCGACGGCGAAACGCGGAGCTGCAGGAGCCGCAAGGGATTTTGGCGATGGGCTGGCATCTGCCACCAGCACCGCCGGTTTCGGGTTATGACGCTGGTCGTGGAATTCAGCAATCTGGACGGCGAGGTCGCGATATTTAGACTGCGCAACTTTGACGTCGTCGCGCGTTATGGAACCTCCGTCGGCCGGTTGATGCTTGGTGTGAGCGTCAGGGAAAAGCAGGGCGAGTTCAAATCTCGGCAGCCGTGGCCAAGCGCGCACGCGGGCGGTATCGACATGAATGAACGGAATGCCCGACGTTGGGTAATAACCGACGCCACCGCGCTCACGCACCAATGCGGAATAACGAATCCGCTTCAAAGCAACGTCAGGGAAGGTCACGTCGATGGCTTTACCGGTGATGTGCTGACTTTGACTGGCTTGGCCGCCGACGGTCTTGCGCAACATCTCGTTGGTGTCGCGCGAGCGGTAGCCGCAAATGATGTTGATCGGCTCGCGAGATCCAAGCTCCGTGTGCATTTCCCACAGCAGATCGATGGTCTCCGGGTCCATGCGCGTCGATTGGTTCTTGCGCCAATCGCGCATAATCCAATCGATCTGTTTCAAGGCTTCGGGAAGGTATTGACCGTTCTTCTTGTAAGTAATGGTCAGGGTTTCTTTGGTGTGGATGTGAAGGAAGGATATGGTGCGGTCGGGGCTGTTGCTGGCAGCCGTAATGGAATCGGCAGACAGGCTTATCGCTGCGATAAGCGCGGCCAAGCCGGCAACGACAGAGCTAAGGCGTGAAGACACCTTCAAGTCCCCCGAAATCCCTTCATGGGCGACCGGATAATTTCCGGTAACCGTTCCCTCAAGGGTTAACCCCTATCCGTTAACCCCTCGTAACCATCGCTTCCCGGCGATGACGACGGCATTAAGCATCGCGCTCTTGGCGATAAAAGGGCGGGATGGCTCGAAGAATAGAAAACCGGTCCGAACGGGTTCGGACCGGCTTAAGGATTGGCGCGGTCAGGTCCTGATCGTCAGTTGCCAAACAACTGGTTCATAAAGGTCTGGAAGCCAGATTTCTTTCTGTAGACCGGCTGTTGGGGCGCGCGATAAGCAGGGGCTTCATCGCGATAGGTATAGCGAGCCGGGCGGCTCTGGCGCGGCGGTGGGCTCGAACCCTCGTCATCGCCCCAGTCGTCGCGCGAGCGCGCTATAGGGGCATCTTCGGGCGGCAAAAGGTGATCGCGGTTCTTCACGATCTCGCTCCAGCGGCCTTCTAAGCCAAGCTTAATACGCTGTTCGTGGCCATAGACGTCGGGGAAAGTTTTGAGCTCGCCGTTGTCTTCGACCCAGGCGGTAAAATAGGTGACGTGCACGGGAATGGGTTTGTCGAGGGCGACATCGTGGTCCTCGGGCCCGGTGGTGATCATTTCGTTGACCTTGGCTTTGTCCCAGCCTTTGTCCTCCGCCATGATCACTTCGGCCAGTTGAACAGGATTGCGCACGCGCATGCAGCCGTGGCTGAACATGCGGACCTTTTCATTGAAAAGGTTTTTCGACGGTGTGTCGTGCAGATAGACCGAGTGCTTGTTCGGGAACAAAAACTTGACGATGCCGAGCACGTTGGCGTCGCCCGGCGGCTGATAGATGTGGAAGTTGCGGATGTCTTGGCGTTCCCAATCGACGTCCCAGACATTCACGTCGTGACCGTTGCGCTGCATGACGAGGCCGCGGCCTTCGATTGGGTTACGGCCGCTGCGCAGAGCCGGCAACAGTTCAAGGATCTTGATCGATTCCGGCACGTTCCATGACGGCTGAAACACGACGGTGCGCATCATGTCGGAGAAGATCGGGGTTTGGGTATCGTGTTTACCGGTCACGACCCGTTCGGAATGAATGACAGCGCCGTTCTTGACGACGCGAACGGTGAACTCGGGAATATTGACGTTGACGTAAGTTGAGCCCATGTCTTCGGGCATCCAACGCCATTGTTCCATATTGGCGAGTATCGCCAGCTCATCGGCCCGCTCGTCTTTGTTCATCGCCTTGCGTAAAGCCGTGGTGATTGTGGCATTGACCGGCTCAAGATCGTTCTTTTGCTTATACTGTTCGACGGCGCGGGCGAGCGCATCATCGAAATAAGCTTCGTCGCCCGCCGTGCCGTCGGGTTTGATACCGGGCGCGGGCAGACCGAGACGGCGGCGCACAAGAGCGACCTGCCAATGGGTTTTTCCCGGTGTGATTTTGGGGCCGTCAGGAATTTTCTCGAACTCGTCCTTGTTGGCGGCCGTTCTCAAGGCGATCAATTTTTGACGCAGGCGCTCGAACTGCGGGTGTTTGGGATGAAGCGACTGCAAATAGCCGCCCACATCCGCCGAGGTGGCGATTGCGGCCAGCAGCTTGGACGGCTGAATGAGCTGCGGTTTGCGATCGAGATACGATGATAGCTGTGTCGTTGGGTCATCGATCCTGTCGCCGCGTGCTTCGCGGGCGTACAGCATGGCGGTTAGCGCCAATTTTATTTCAGCGTCGGCAAGCGCGTCTTCGTCGTAATCGCCGGCCGCCGATCTCGCGAGCGCCGGGACTTTGAAATCGTCTCCGCTCAAGCCCCATTGATCGGCATGCTTGAAGGTTTCAAACACGCCGTTGGCGGCAGCATTGAAACCGTCTTTGCCAACAAATACGGGTTCGCCAATTCTTTGGTCATAGAATAGGGCGAGGGCCTCGCGGTCGGCTTGATCGAAGTCTTTGAGCGTGACAACGGCCTTGGTCTCGAAATAGCGTTTCAGCGGCAAATAAAATTTGCCGGGAACGGGTATTGCGGTGGCCGTAACCGCAGGCGGCGCGGATGGGTTGGCAATGGGCTGCGTGGCAGCCGGTTGAGCAGCGGACGGCAATGCCGGCGCCACCGGATCGACTACATTGCGATCGGGGGTCTTTGGGAGCGACTGTGCGGGTTCCAAACGACGCTCGGGCGAGCCGGATTTGCTCTGGTTGGGTGGTTCCGAACGTATAGCGGTCGTGCCGGGCGGGGTAGACTTCGGCGGCACGGCATCGAGCCTGTCGTCGCCGATGTTGCCCCGGCGAATGGCGCCCTCGGGACCGTCGCTATAAAGATCTGGTTGGTTGGCGGCCGGGGAATTGACGTCCGGATCATCGCCGGTATTGGCGAGATCGCGCGACAGCACATCCTCTATCGTCATCGGCTGGCCGTCCGATCCGGCAGCCAAAGCGGCGCCTGGAACACCCATTGCCAGCAAGACGCTCAACGCCACTGGAAGCGTACGACGCATCTGACGCTACCTTTCCTTCATGTTCGGCCGTCAACGCTTCGACGGTATTGACATCGCTAGTCCTACCTGTTGAAGGCGGGCCTCGCCAGTTTCTTCCCACGCCGCTGTGGCGAAACTGTTGCTGCATCACGACTTGAATATGCTGCCGAAACGACAAATTGCGAGAATTGCTCCGGCAATTTGCCATGGCGCCTAACGCGGCGAAAGGGATCCTGTTAGATCTAACAAGAGCTTGGTTAAGCATCTCTGCCCAAAGGCCGTCGTAAAGCCGTCATCATGCGGATTTTGGAAGGGTGCGGCCGTTTCCCCACACTGCATATAACGGGGCACCCCGGGGCTTTTGAACCTTTTCGCGAAAGCCGGCGACGGATGTGATGTGGGCGTGCCGAGCCCCCCGTTACAAGCCAAATGGAGATACTGCGCCATGAACCGGACTGGGTTGAATGGGGCGAAACTTGTGATCCTTCAAACCTTGATGTTTGTCACGATGGCGGTCCCCGCAGGCGCGGCGGACGGCGGTCTTCAGACGTCGGCCATCGTGTCGTCCTCAACACAGCCTAAAATTGAGGTTGAAGCAGAGGCTGGCCGGTACGATCACATTGTGGGCTCTAAACTGACGCTCGCTCTACAACTTAGCGCCGTCACAGCGGGCGCTCGTGCCGGTGACAAGATCGTCACGTCTGAGCTGTTCTTGAAGCAGGCTGGCAGCGGAAACGCGGCAGTCGTGGCGATGACTGGTCTGGTTCCGCAACGAGCTTTCGAAATTGAGCAAGCGTTCGTCTTCCCGATCGATCCCGTAGGCCCGGTCGCCCAAAATGCCATTTCTGCTTGCAACAGCTTGCCGGGCGGACAATCGTCCGCTGAAATCCGGACCGCGACGACCACCGTGAGTTTGATTTGGAGAGTGGTCACGGGGCACTTCAACTACAAATGGGTGACGTATGATCGGCTCGCAAAGGGCGATGAGATCAGCACGAACCCGGATTTCTATGGCGACCGGGAAACCCATGAAACGGAAATGGCGGTTCGCGTCACTGTCGCCTGCGCGCCATTGCCCGCTTCGGTCGCAAAAGCAGAAGCCGATAAACCTGCAGTCAAGCCGCTAGCGGTGACGAAAGCTACGCCGCAGCCGGTACCGGTGACCGCGCGTGCCGGCTCGCCAACCGCGTCCATCACCAAAGTTTCCGCCGCCACATCCACGCCCAAGGCTGGCAAGCCAGTCTGCGGCGGTGGCTTTATCCGGCAGATGCAGTCTGGAGATGTGCCATTTCTCTGCCTATGCCCCGGCAATACCCAGCGGGTCGAAACCGGAACGAATGCTTACAAGTGTGATCGCCGGTCGGGCCGGCGCTGAAGCAGATAAGGTCCCAGCCGTTGGGCCAGGACCTCTTCTCGTGTTGAAGCGCGAAGGGCATCACGCTTACGGACAAGGCGGTTCGAGTTAGTTGGGGCGCGGCTCGAGGCCGTACTCCTGCATTTTGCGGTACAATGTCGAGCGGCCGATGTTCAACCGTTTTGCGACTTCCGTCATGTGGCCACGATAACGCCCGAGCGCCAAGCGGATCATGTCGGCTTCGATGGCTTCGAGAGAGCGGACCTCGCCGTCATCGTTGACGGCCTGAATGCCAAGCGAGCCGAGGCCACTGACACCTTTGAGTTCGATGGCGCTCGGAACGGTATTTTCGGCGCCAAGCAGGGCCGGCCCGGTATAGGCCGGCTGTTTTTGCAGCAGCGTCGGGGCGGCGGGGATTTCGGCTTCGAAGCCTTCGACGTGGGTGGCGATTTGCGGGAATTCAGCAACCGTCAACTCGGGTCCGTCAGCCAGTACGACGGCGCGGAACATGGCGTTCTCAAGCTGACGGACATTGCCGGGCCAGGTGTAGGTCTGAATGAGGCGCATGGCGTTTTCGCTGATGGCCTGCAGGCGCTTGCCTTCTTCAGCCGCAAAGCGCGCCGCGAAGTGGCGGGCGAGCTCGGGGATATCTTGAGGGCGTTCGCGCAAGGGCGGCACCCAGACCGGGAAAACGTTGAGACGGTAGTAGAGATCCTCGCGGAACTTGCCGTCCTTGACCAGCTGAATCATGTCGCGGTTGGTCGCCGAAATCAGGCGGAAGTTGACCTTGACCGGCTTTTTGGAGCCGACCGGATCGATCTCACCTTCCTGCAGCGCGCGCAGCAACTTGACCTGAGCGTCGAGCGGCAGTTCGCCGATTTCGTCGAGGAACAGCGTACCGGTATCGGCTTCCTGGAATTTGCCGATGCGGCGGTCGACGGCACCGGTGAAGGCGCCCTTCTCGTGGCCGAACAAAATGCTTTCGACGAGATTTTCAGGGATTGCCCCGCAGTTGACGGTGATGAACGGCTTGCCGGCGCGTTCGCTCTCGCCCTGGATGGCGCGGGCAATCAGCTCTTTGCCAACGCCACTCTCGCCTTCGATGAGGACAGGAATGTTGGAGGCCGCAGCCCGCTTGCCAAGGTTGATGACCCGGTTCATCGGATCGCCGCGCATGACCAGATCGTTGAAGGTCAAGGTGCCTTCAACTTTCTTTTTGATGCGGTTGATTTCGCCAGCCAAGGCTTCGATCTTGAGCGCGCTCTTCATCGAGACGTCGAGACGTTCGGGCGAAGCTGGCTTGACGACGAAATCGGCGGCACCGGCGCGCATGGCGTTGATGGCGGCGTCGATCGAGCCATGCGCGGTCTGCACGATGATCGGCGGCATGCCGGGCTTGTTGGCGATACGGTCGAGCACGGCCATACCGTCGATGCCGGGCATGACAAGGTCGAGAAGAACGAGTGCAATACCGCCTTGATCGGGGCTTTCGAGGATTTGCAGGGCTTGGTCGCCGGAACCGCACGTCTTGGTCTCGAAGCCGAAACGTTTGATGGTTTCTTCGAGAATACGGCGCTGGGCAGGATCGTCATCGACGATCAAAACACGCTTGGACATGGGACGCTACTTTACTCGACTGTTACTAAAGCCAGCCTGGGCAACAAGCCCCATGGTGATCCAGGATCGGACAACCGTTGACCGGCAACTCACTCAACAGCGGCAAGACTGCCCTACAAGGGTAAATGGAAGGTTGAGAATTGGAGCATTTTTTGCGTCCAAAGCAAATTCTGGATCGAATTGGCGCAGCGGCTTGACTTGTTTTCATTGGGACCGGAACCATACTAACCTCCGGTCATGGATTCTGACGTTACAAGGACATCGCATGCATTTCGATCCAGTTCGCGCCGCTCGCAACGGTGGCACGCCAGCCGCAACGAAGGCCGGTACAAAAGTCGATCTCGGAAAGCTACCCGAATGGGATTTGAGCGATCTCTATAAGGCCCCGGATGCCGCTCAGGTCGCGCGAGATCTCAAGGCTTGCGCCACGGAAGCCAAGCGCATGAAGGCGGCGTATCAGGGCAAACTCGCTAGTCTGGCAAAAGATGGGGCCAAACTCGTTGTGGCAATCAGGGACTACGAGAAGCTGTCCGATTTGGCGGGCAAACTCGGCTCTTATGCAGGTCTTTACTACGTCCAGAATCAAGCCGATCCGGCGCGCGCCAAATTCAACGGCGACGTTTCCGAGCAACTGACCAACATGTCGACCGATTTGATTTTCTTCGAACTTGAACTCAATCTGATCGACGACAAGATTTTAAGCGCCGCGCTGAAACACAAAGACTTAGTCCGTTACAAGCCGTGGTTCGATGACTTGCGCAAGGAAAAGCCGCATCAGCTGGATGAAAAGCTCGAAACGCTGTTCACCGAAAAAAGCCAGACCGGGCGCGGCGCGTGGAATCGGCTGTTCAACGAGACGATGTCGAGCCTCAAATTCGAGGTTGACGGCTTCAAGGAGCCGATGTCGCTTGAACCCACGCTCAATCTGTTTTCCGATCCCGATGAGAAGAAGCGCAAGGCCGGTTCGGAAGCCTTATCGAAAGTCTTTAAAGCCAATCTGCCGCTGTTCACGCTGATCACCAACACGCTGGCCAAGGACAAGGAAATTTCAGACAGGTGGCGGCATTTCAAGGACGTCGCGGATTCACGCCACCTCGCCAACCGGGTCGAAGCGCCGGTCGTCGATGCGCTGGTGGAGAGTGTGCGGGCGGCTTATCCGCGCCTGTCGCACCGCTATTACGCCATGAAAGCCAAGTGGCTGAGCTTAAAAAAGCTCAACCATTGGGATCGCAATGCGCCGCTGCCGGAAAAGCCCGAGCGCGTCATCAAGTGGCCGGAAGCTGAAAAGATCGTGCTCGACGCCTATCGCGGTTTCGCGCCCGACATGGCGAAAATCGCCAAGGAATTCTTCGACAAGAATTGGATCGATGCCGAGGTCAAGCCCGGTAAGGCGCCAGGCGCGTTCTCAGCTTCGACGGTGCCGAGCGTGCATCCGTATGTGATGATGAATTATCTCGGCAAGCCGCGCGATGTCATGACGCTAGCGCACGAGCTTGGTCACGGCGTCCACCAGATGCTGGCGCGTGCGCAAGGCCCACTGCTCGCGCCGACGCCGTTGACGCTGGCCGAGACCGCCTCCGTGTTTGGCGAGATGCTGACATTCAAGGCGCTGCTCGCCGAGACCAAGGACAAGCGCGAGCGCAAGGCGCTGCTGGCGTCCAAAGTCGAGGACATGATCAACACGGTCGTCAGGCAAATCGCGTTCTACACTTTTGAGCGCCGCGTGCACGAGGAACGCCGCAAGGGCGAGTTGACGTCCGACAAGCTCAACGCCATCTGGCTCGAAGTTCAGCACGAGAGCCTGGGCCCGGCCATCGATATCAAACCCGGCTACGAAGTGTTCTGGACCTATATCCCGCACTTCATCCACTCGCCATTTTACGTCTACGCCTATGCCTTCGGCGATTGCCTCGTGAATTCGCTCTATGGGCTGTACGAGGAGGCGCATCCCGGCTTCGTCGGCAAGTATTTCGATCTGCTCAAAGCGGGGGGCTCCAAGCACCACGCCGAACTTCTTGCCCCCTTCGGTCTCGACGCCCGCGATCCCAAATTTTGGAACAAGGGCCTGAAAGTCATCGAAGGCATGATCGACGAGCTAGAGGCGATGGATCGGAAGGTCTAATTGTTTGCAATGCCGATGCCGATATATCGAACGCGGCCAGCGATACGCTCTTTTCGAACTCCGAGGTCGGAGAAACCGCGCCCAAATTCAGGGAGCGGAGCAGGCTGCAAATTCAACGATTCGCACCAACTGCAATATTCCTCGTAGAGTTGGGTGGCGGTAACGCTACCATTGACAACTGGCACTATGCGGTCCAAAAAAAATCTTTCGACGGGTGGTCCAGAAACATTGATTACCTCTTTATGCTGCTTGATCAGGGGTTCAATGGCCGTCGGCTGAACTCGCAGCATTAAGGGCTTATTAGTTAGGAACTTAGCCACCAAGGTTCTCAAGGTGCCTCGGAGACCAACATAGTTTTTGAGGTGCTTTGAAAGTCGTTGAACATCGACGTCAAAAGTCGAGTGCAAAATTTCAAAAGCTTGACGCCGGATGAGTGGGGCGAGATCCAACGGGAGTTGATCGACGCGAGGCATCGGTGCCTGGTCTATCAGTACCGGTACGACTGGAATATTTCGCGAAAGTGCCGACGCAACTTCCATTCGAACTAAATCGTCTTCTCGATGAAGACGATGCTGTCCCGATAAATCCCTGATGTTGAGCCATTCCGGCCCAACGACTGCCAACAAAACCTTGCAACTGAGAACTTGGCCACGGATAAAATTGGGAAAATCCAGGCCTGGTGGAATTGAATTGACGTCCATAAAAATTCGAGAACGAGGAAGTGCGCTTTCGAGGCCCTGCCGCAACCGACCAGCTGGATGCTTATCCGTCGCACGTCGGTAGGAAATGAAAATATCGACCACAGTGGACTCTCCCTGTCGTGGGCGGGCAGCCGACGGACCCCTCGGATTGCTTGAGGAAGCTTCAGTCGGGTTAGATTCTCGCAAAACGTCAATGTTCATTGTGGTATGAAATGACTGCCGCTCAAAAAAGTTGAGGAGATAGTTTTGAGTTGTTATTGAAACTAAGGAAATATCTGCCGCAGGAAATGAAAATGAACCTTGAAATCGAGCAAGCACGAGATGGTTACGTCATTAGGCTGACTCAGCCGCAAATGGTGCAGCTTGGCCTCGCGGTTGGGGATTTTTTGGAGGCAAGCGTTCTGAAGGACGGCCGGGCAAGGCTAGTGCTTGATCGGCGTATGACTAAGACAATGCGAATTGCGCGGGATGTCATGCTTGAGTACCGCGAAACCTTTGAAAAGCTCGCCAAGTCATAGGCAGAAAGTGTTATCGACAGGGCGCCGCAACCAAGCCGAAGTCGCCCGCGAAACCGAAAACGCCCCGCAAACGTTGAGTTGGCCGAGGGACAGAATCGCCGCATCTCATGTCAAGTGGTCACGCCCACACCACCTTGCATATTTGCCGCTTCCCTTGCGACCGGGCGAGGAGTAGAAGCGCGCCACTTTGCTGCAATGCAGCTTTAGGAAAGTCGAGGTGCCTCAATGGCACAAATGCTAGCCGCCAGCCAGGCTGCCGATCCCGGCGCCAGCGACGGTCATCGCGATAAGGATTTCTGGGCGCTGACGCTGGGCTGTATCGGGGTCGTCTATGGCGACATCGGTACCAGTCCGCTCTACGCGTTCAAGGAAGCGATCACGGCGGCAGTCCATCGTGGTCTATCGGTCGGCGAAGCCACTCTCGGCGTGCTTTCGCTGATCCTGTGGAGTTTGACGCTGGTCGTCACGATCAAGTATGTCGTGATCTTGCTTCGCGCTGACAACAAGGGCGAAGGCGGCATGTTCGCCTTGATGGCGCTCGGGCAATCCGTCGCCAAACGCAGCGCCCCGCTTCTCGGCATCTTAGGCGTCGCCGGTGCGTCGTTTTTCTATGGTGACGCGGTCATCACACCCGCGATCTCGGTCTTGTCGGCGGTTGAAGGTTTGAAACTGCTGGCGCCCGCGCTCGACAGCCGCGTTGTGCCGGTCATCGCCATCGCCGTAATCGCGATCCTGTTTTGGATGCAAGCGCGCGGAACCGACAAAGTCGCCAAGTTTTTCGGGCCCGTCATGGTGGTCTGGTTTATCGTCCTGGCTATTGGCGGGCTCTTGCACATCGCCGACAATCTGCGGGTCTTGAACGCATTGAACCCGATGTACGGTATTAGCTTTGTTTGGCGTCACGGACTTATCGGCTTGACAGTCATGGGACTGGTCTTTTTGGCCTGCACGGGCGCTGAAGCGCTGTATGCCGATCTGGGGCATTTCGGGCGCAGGCCCATTCAGTACGCTTGGCTGTATTTTGCGATGCCGGCGCTGCTTCTCAATTATTTCGGCCAGGGTGCGCTGGTCATCAACGACGCGGCCGCGATTGAAAATCCATTCTATCGCCTCTATCCCGACTGGGCGCTTGTCCCCATGCTAGTGCTTTCGACGTTTGCCACGGTCATTGCCAGCCAAGCGGTCATCACCGGCGCCTTCTCGCTGACGCGGCAGGCCATTCAGCTTGGCCTCGTACCGCGATTTGAAATCCGCCACACGTCAGAAAGTATGGCTGGGCAGATCTACATGCCACGCGTTAACTGGTTCTTGTTCACAGCCGTCGTCATAGCGGTTATCGTATTCAAGACGTCATCAAATCTTGCCGGTGCGTACGGCGTGTCGGTGACAGCCGCAATGGTCATCGATACGATGATGGCGTTCTTCGTCATCTGGAAATACTGGAAATGGCCACTTTGGCAGACCTTGTTGCTGATCGTGCCGCTGCTGTTCGTCGAGCAGGCGTTTTTCTCGGCGAATCTTTTGAAGCTGTTTGAAGGCGGCTGGGTACCGCTCTCGATCGCCGCCGGTATCGGCCTCATCATGTGGACATGGGTGCGCGGCAACAAGGTGTTGGCCAAACAGACCCGTCGCAACGAGGCTGATCTCGATTGGCTGGTGCGTAAGCTCGAAGCCAAGCCGCCGCACAGGGTGCCGGGCACGGCGGTGTTTCTGACGGGCGATCCTTATGCCGCACCAACCTCGATGATGCACAACTTGAAGCACAACCGCGTCATGCATGAGCGCAATATCCTGCTCAACATCAAGACCGAGGATACGCCGCGCGTCGCCCGCCATGAACGGGTTTCCGTCGAGCGGATTTCCGATCACTTCATCCGTATCATCGCCCGCTATGGCTTCATGGAAACGCCGAGCGTGCCGAAAATTCTCGAGCACAGCCGGCGCAAGGATTGCAACATCGATATGGGCGGAACGTCGTTTTTCCTATCGCGGCGATCGCTGAGGGTGTCGTCGAAATCCGAGCTGCCACGTTGGCAAGAGCGCCTCTACATCGCCCTTGCCAGCAGTGCGGAAGACGCGACCACGTACTTCCAAATCCCGACCGATCGCGTGGTCGAAGTCGGCACCCAAGTGGCAGTCTGAGTTCCATCCCCAGTCTGCGGCTTAGCCCGCGACTGGCTGATGAGTCCAATTACTTGTGATGGCTGGAGACAGCGAGAAGGACCTCTCCCGAAAGCTTAGCCTTTCCCGCGTGCGAAACGTCGCCCAGGCTCAACATTCCGACCATCCGCTTGTTGCCGTCAATCACGGGCAGGCGGCGGATCTTCTTGTTTTCCATGATGCGTGTGGCATCGTCGAGATCTTCGTCGGCATGGCACCAGATGATGTCGGGGGTCATGACATCGCGCGCCGTCAGCCGTGAGATATCTTTGCCATTAGCCAGGCCTCGGCACACGATATCGCGATCGGTAACCATGCCAATCAGCTTGTCGTTCTCGCCGATGGGAATTGAGCCGATGTCGTGCTTCTGCATCATCTTGGCCAGTTCCAAGACGGGGGTATTCGGCGCCACCCATTCTGCACCCTTGTGCATCGCATCTTTGACTTTCATGGATCTTCTCCTCATTTGACTGAAATGCCGCGAGGTCGAACTTTCAAAATTTCCAGCTTCGTAAAGAGGCTGCGTAAATTATCTAAGCATTCGTTGATCAGTTACGAGTGCCGCGCTCGCGTCTCATGGCCGTTTCCGCGAAATTGGTTCGCCGCTATCAGCAATGTGGGCGCGGTAAGCATTGATGATTGCCAGCATATCGCGGCGGATACCGTACGACCGGTTGACGTATTGAACCACCGGCCAAGCCAAATAGGAATTCACACCTTCGACATTCGCGAGGCCTGGAGTTGCGTCGACGGTTTCGCCCGCTTTGAAGACAACGTGAGGCGCGAAGGTGGCGGTCAGGGGGATGACACTTTTCCGGGTCATGATTTCGCAGATTGCAAGCTGGGGTGGCGCCGAGATATCGTACTCAGCGGCAGTCAAAGCCGGGCTGACGCGATTTCGGGCAATCTTGACACGCACCCGGGATGGCGCGTCCCGCAACAGGCTCCCGTGTCAAACGCACCATATCGGAGCGCTCTATTATTAACGCCATGTATTCGCATGATATTTCCAGGTTTCCTGGCGCATGGAGGGCTGCCAGGCAAGGCCCAAGCGAGCCGTTGATCGCTTCAGCCGCTTGCACATCGGCGCCTCTAAAACCTGTCATCACGACGATGACCGTTTTCACGGCATGGCGCGCTATGTCGAACCGGATCGACATCGGCAATTGTCTCGGCTGCGAAACATTGTCATTCTCCCAAAGTCAGTTCGCGGCTCGGCTTGATGATTGCTGGCCATTGCGTTACCAAAGCTGCCAATAGGGTTCCAGTTCTGGCCTAATTCTGGGCCCAATTCTGAGGAGGACGGAGACGTGAGTGTCGATACTTCACGCGGGCATTCCGCCATGGACTACAAGCAGCATAATCAAACCTATGCCGGTTTTTTGAAGATCACAAAATACGCGATCGTCTTCCTGGTTTTGCTGCTCATCGGCATGAAGGTCTTTCTGGTCTAAGACGTTTTTCGGTCTTCAGGCTGGTCATTGCCGGGCAGGCTCGTTTTGGGCCTGCCCGCATTCTTGCCAGGGCGTCCCGCCCTCTTTGTGTCAGGGCGCCCTGGCCGCATCGTTTCAGGGCGTCCCGCCCGTCATTGCAACCCTTGGAAACGTCATGGTCACGATAGCTGTCACACGGGAAGCGGCGGGCGAGCCGCGCGTCGCCGTATCGCCGGATACGATCAAGAAGCTCTTGGGCCTTGGAGCCAAGGTCCGGGTCGAATCTGGAGCCGGTGCAGGTTCGCGATTTTCCGACGAAGTTCTGAAGGCTGCCGGCGCCGAGATCCTAGGCCATGCCGAGACGTTGTCGGGCGCGGACATCCTGTTAAAGGTGCGCCGTCCCACAAACGATGAAATCAAGTCCTTGAAGCCGAGTGCCATCGTCGCCGCCATGATCGATCCCTACGGGGACCGCGCCGAGCTCGACACCATGGCGGCGACCGGCGCCTCGATCTTTTCCATGGAATTAATGCCAAGGACGACGCGCGCGCAATCGATGGACGTGCTCTCGAGTCAAGCCAATCTTGCCGGCTACAAAGCCGTCGTCGATGCCGCCGCCATGTTTGGTCAGGCGCTGCCGATGATGATGACGCCGGCCGGCACCGTGCCCGCCGCCAAGGCCTTCATCATGGGCGTCGGCGTTGCCGGTCTGCAAGCTATTGCCACGGCCCGGCGCATGGGCGCGCAGGTGACGGCGACGGACGTTCGTCCCGCCACCAAAGAGCAGGTGCAATCTCTCGGCGCCAAGTTCGTGGCGGTGGAAGACGAAGAATTCAAGCATGCCCAGACGGCCGCTGGTTATGCCAAGCCCATGAGTGCGGAATATCAGGCCAAACAAGCGGAGTTGGTCGCAAACCACATCAAAGCCCAGGACATCGTTGTCACCACGGCGCTCATTCCCGGCCGCCCTGCACCGCGTCTCATTACGCGGGCGATGGTTGAAAGCATGAAGCCGGGCGCGGTCATCGTCGATCTCGCCGCCGAACGCGGTGGCAATTGCGAATTGACCGAAGCAGGCAAGACCATCGAGACCGCCAACGGCGTGAAGATTTCGGGTCCCCTCAATCTTGCCGGCACCATCGCCGTCAACGCATCGAGCTTGTACGCCAAGAACCTGCTGGCGTTCATCGACATCATGATGGACAAGAAAGAAAAGACCCTCAACGTCAATTGGGACGACGAACTCATCAAAGGCACGCTCGTGGCCAAAGATGGCAAGATCGTCCATCCCAATTTGGTTTCCAAGTCATGATCACGGAGACTTCTGCCATGCGTTCTCTTACAGCGCTTTTCGTTCCAGCCCTCATGATCATGCTCACGCCGTCGGTGGCGTTTGCCAGCGAAGGGGTCGGCGGCTCCGTCGATCCGTTCGTCTATCGCTTCATGGTTTTCGTGATGGCGGTGTTCGTCGGCTATTACGTGGTTTGGTCGGTGACGCCAGCGCTGCACACGCCGCTGATGAGTGTGACCAACGCGATCTCCTCGGTGATCGTCGTCGGCGCGCTGCTCGCTGTCGGTGTCAAGCTGATGGACACCGATTACACGATCGCCAAAATATTCGGGCTGCTAGCGCTTGCGATGGCTTCTGTCAATATTTTTGGCGGCTTCCTCGTCACCAATCGCATGCTAGCAATGTACAAGAAAAAAGATGTGCCGCCGAAAAAGTGACCCGCGCAATGCTGCTCTCGCTCGCTGATTGAATGCCAACTTAGGCCCAGGATTGTTGATCATGACCGCTAACGTCGCCGCCCTCCTTTATCTCGTCGCGGGTGTTTTGTTCATCCAGGCGTTGCGCGGTCTTTCGAGCCCGGCCACCTCGCGTCAGGGCAACATGTTAGGCATGATCGGCATGGCCATCGCTGTACTAACCACGCTCGCGCAGCTTGGCGATCATAGCCCATGGACGTGGTTCATGATCGTGCTCGGCATGGGCGCAGGAGCGTTCATTGGCGCCAAGACGGCGCGCGAAATTCCGATGACGATGATGCCCGAACTGGTGGCGGCGTTTCATTCGCTCGTCGGCTTGGCGGCGGTATTCGTGGCAGCGGGCGCGCTATATGCGCCAAGCGCCTTCAACATCGCGGATGCGAGCGGCCACATCAACGCCGCCAGTCTGCTCGAGATGTCGCTTGGCGTCGCGATCGGCGCCATTACCTTCACCGGCTCGGTTATCGCCTTTGGCAAGCTGTCGGGCAAGATGAGCGGCAAGCCGATCATGCTGCCAGCCCGCCACGCCATCAACGCGGGCCTCGGACTTCTTCTCGTCTATCTCATTTACGCCTTCTGTTCGTCCGGTGGCTCGGCCTGGCTGTTCTGGGCCATCACTTTGTTCTCGCTCCTGCTCGGTGTTCTGCTCATCATCCCGATTGGCGGTGCCGACATGCCCGTCGTCGTCTCGATGCTCAACTCGTATTCCGGCTGGGCGGCGGCCGGTATCGGTTTCACGCTCGGCAACATCGCGCTGATCATAACGGGCGCGCTGGTTGGTTCGTCAGGCGCAATACTTTCCTACATCATGTGCAAGGCCATGAACCGGCAGTTCCTATCGGTGATCGCCGGTGGCTTCGGCGGCGAAACTGCGGGCCCCGGAGCGGCAGGCGGGGAACAAAAGCCGGTCAAGCTCGGCTCGGCGGAAGACGCGGCTTACGTTTTGAAGAACGCTTCGAAGGTCATCATCGTGCCCGGTTACGGCATGGCGGTCGCGCAGGCGCAGCATGCTTTGCGAGAGATGGCTGAGAATTTGAAGAAGGCCGGCGTTGAAGTGAAATACGCCATCCATCCCGTCGCGGGCCGCATGCCCGGCCACATGAACGTGCTGCTGGCCGAAGCCAACGTGCCCTACGACGAAGTCTTCGAATTGGAAGACATCAACAGCGAATTCGCGCAGGCCGACGCCGTCTACGTCATCGGCGCCAACGACGTGGTCAACCCGGCCGCCGAAGACGATAAGACGTCGCCGATCTATGGCATGCCGGTGCTACAGGTCTGGAAGGCAGCGACCGTGTTCTTCAACAAACGCAGCTTGGCATCAGGCTATGCCGGCATTGATAACCCGGTCTTTTATCGCGACAACACCGTCATGGTGCTCGGCGACGCCAAGAAGATGACCGAGGAAATCGCCAAAGCCCTGGGGCATTGAGGGGGCGGTGCGCTTCCGTAGCCACACCCGCTCTCTATCGTTCAATCCCTACACTGCCGCGTACACAAAAATTGCTATAGTCAGGCGGCCCTCAAAGAGAGGTCCCAAGATTTCGCCTCCCATCCCCTCTCCTGTCGCCTTCTACCGGGCGAACGGGGAGAGGGCTAGGTGAGGGGCGGCCTCTTGTTCGAACGTGTTGCCGCCCCTCACCCCAACCCTCTCCCCATGAAGTGCAGACATGGGGAGAGGGGGCAATGTCGGGCGGTTGTGAAGGGGAGTTCCAATCGTGCCGCCGCCCGATGTGAAACCGAATTTCGAAGCCGATCTCGAGCGTCTTGAAGCGTTGGCGGTAAAAACGCCGCTCAATGCGGAAGATCTCGGCAGAACGCTGGCGGAGATTTATCTCAAAGTCGCCCGGGCAAATTTCTCGGCTTACGACGTCAAGGCTGTTGCCAAGGCCGCGCCGGTTCTGATGTACCGGCTGTTTGATCTGCGCACCGGTTTGCGCGCCCGCATTCCAGATTGGCGGGTGCGGGGATTGCTGACGCTCGAGGTCGTCGCCCAACTGCGCGATTGCTTGCGTGTGTTGCGCTACGTCACCGACATGCTCGGCGAGATCGCCATCGGCAATGGCGTCTGGCCGGCGGGCGCGAAAGAACTGACGGTTTTCACAGGCAAGGAAAACAACACGCTGATCAATTGGCCGTTCTACAACGGCTGCGATCTGCCGTTTCGCAGCGGCGATGTCGTCATGATGCGCGGCCGCGCGCACAACAGCGCCGCCATCGCGCGCATCGGCGACGTCGACAGTCAGTTCAGCCACATCGGCATGATCCACATCGATGATCAAGGCCGTCACTGGATGGTCGAAAGCTTGATCGAGGATGGCGCGATTATCAACACCCTCGCGCACGCGTTCTCGCATGGTTTGGTGCGGTCCGTGCTCTACCGGCACAAGGACGCAGAACTTGCCAAACGCGCCTCGCAACGCATCTATGAAATTGTCGAAAGTTCCCGCAAACCGCTGGCACGCCGCATTCGCTACGATTTCTCCATGCGGCTCGACGACCGGCCCCGGCTGTTCTGTGCCAAGCTCGTGCATCGCGCTTTCGGCTTGGCGAGTGATGGCACGGTCAAGCTGCCGGCGTTTCCGACCCACATCGGATTGCGCAATCGCGACTTCCTCAATCGCATAGGCGTCAAGACCGACACCACATTTGCGCCCGGCGATATCGATGTCGAACCGGATTTCGATCTCGTCGCCGAATGGCAGGATTATCGCCAGACCTCCAACATCCGCCTGCAAGATTTCACAATGGACAAGCTGTTTGAATGGATGGAGGCGTACAATTATCGCTTCAAGGAAACGTGGCTGGTCTGGTTTGTCTCGATCTTCGGCCGCTTGGCGGCCAGGCTTTCGGATGATGCCAAGGAGATGATTGCCGACGTCGTCCCGCGCATGCCGATCAACATGCGGCGCCGGACGATTGCCGCCGTCGCCATGCTTCATAAGACAGCCGAGCCGATCTATCACGAGCTGCAAAAGCTCGAGCGCGAATGCATCGCCGAAACCGGACGGCCGATGCATGGCGATGAAATCTTCGCCCACCTCGAGCGCATCCGCGCGCGCGAAGGCGACCGGATTGGGTATTTGGTGAGGGCTGGTAGGGGGTGAAACTGAATTGCGCTGCTCAATCCCGATTCGGACTCCGCTGACAATCCCATTAGCGCGCACTAAGATACTTTTCGATGCCGTCTGGAAGCATAATCCCATAATTTGGGTACAATTGTTCGAGGAAGCCTTTGCACTTGGACCGCTTGTCCAATTCTGCAGGAAATAGTCTCTCGACAAGTCTAGTTGAATTTCCATTGTGAATACCGATTAACGCGACGCTATCACCATCAATGGTCAGCAGCGGTGTTCCGGACATCGTACGCTCTGTTTGGCATGCATGAAATATAACATGACCATCCGTTTGCAGAACTGAACAAGTCGGATCCTGCTCCACTGTCAATGCTTCTTGCACGATCTCTGGGATTTCGGTTTGTTCCGTGTGAAGCTGTGCGAGCATCGCTGCTCGAATGTAAGGATTGTACGAAACCATTAAGATCTGACGACCGGGCACAGCCAGATCGCGCCGCAAGCCAATTGCCTTTTTCGGCAAGTGTCCGCGGCCCGGTGTTGCATTGAGCACGATCCAGTCCCGGTCAGGCTGCTGCTCCGAAAAATCCAGCAATCTGCTTGCAGCGTCGCTTTGAAGTTCACCATCAAGATAAAGCTTATAGTGCTCGCCATTAATTGCTGTGAAATCCATGTCTACCTGTTCCGCGACGATCCAAAGAGGGCTATCCGGGTCCCTATCGCTGATACAGTGACGTGCTGTCAGAACTTTGTTTTTCAGAAGAATTCCAACGCACGTATTTCTACCATGGAAACAGTTAGGCGTACTGTCAGCCGGAAGGCTTATGACGCCCACGGACGCGGAAATGATCGCCCGGATTCCGGGTGTCATGTTGGCGGTTTTGTCGTGTTTCCATGACCTCAAACAATCTCTTGAATAACTGGAGACGTCGATACGAGCGGCATCATTCCCGGGCATTCCAAGATAATCTGGGTCCAAAAGCGAACAGCTGTTGTTCCCGAGGCTTCGATACCTTTTGACCAGTTGCCGTGCCGATTGGCGGCACATCATTCGCCGCTTTTCGGCGTTTGCAACCTTGTTCCAATGTGGTGCCGTGCGATTTCTAGGGAAGCACGATGCCGCGAGCGCCAAATTATCATCTGACGAGTCCTCATTGAGAGTGATCGATTCAAAAGTGCTGACGAGCGAAGAAATTGCAGGGGCACGGTGCGCTGCCGGATGAAATGCGCGAGCTCGATGTGCCGCCGCAACTTCGCTCAAGTCGACCGGCTGGCCGCCCGTCTCTTGTCTGTGCTGGCACCAGGCATCGGCTGGGGCCGATAACCACGAAGCAGCAACGAACAAGACAACGAGGGCACGGTAGTGGACTGCCGAAATCATGAGTACTCTCGCCTGCGTTCTATTTTACTGTGTAAGATTGCACGCTGAGAAGCCCCCCACCGCTTTTGGAGCGATAGCCTCCGCCCCCTTCTAGATTCGTCTGTCGCTGCAGTTGCGGTTGCTTTGGCGTATCCGGCTTCACCCCCTCGTTGGCTGCCTTTTAAACGGCCTGCCGCCAGATTCCCATGATGTTCGAAATCGTACAGTTTTGAGCATAATGCTGAACAGCAAACATTGCTTCACGATGAGACAACCGCGGCCCCTTGTCATTGGCCTGTGGCCGATAGGCCGTTCTGTAATCGGCTGCTTCAGCCTCTCGCGCCTGCTTAACCATTCTGCGAATGGCTGGCGCGTGAGGTGCAAACAAATAGACATTCTGGAACTCGTCGATCATAGACTGGGCCAGCGTGAAACCGGCAGATACATAGGCAACGCTCAATGCTGACGTTTTAGCAATTGCCAAGATGGTCTGTGTCTGACTATTGGAAACGCTGACTGCCTTCTCCAGCAAACTCGTCTTTTGATCTAGGGACTCTACGGCGTTGAAAAAGGTCTCGCAATTTCGGTCAACATACGCGACACCGACAACAATAGTTTCATAAGG
>JANLYX010000062.1:0-1782 GCA_031365865.1 Hyphomicrobium sp.
GACCACCAAGGGGCGCTGGTCTTACGACTGCTCGAAAGCGATTGACGAATTCCTCGCCCTCGCTTACTGGCGCGAAAAGAAGTAGCCGACCGTGGTGTTGCGTCTCTTCAACACCGTCGGCCCGCGCCAGACCGGGCAGTACGGCATGGTCATCCCCACCTTCGTCAAACAAGCGCTCTCAGGTCGTCCGATCACCATCTACGGCACGGGCGAGCAGACGCGCTGCTTCGGCTACGTCGGCGATGTGGTCGGCGCGCTCGTCAAACTAATGGACGCGCCCGAAGCCGTCGGCCAAGTCTTCAACATCGGCTCGAACGAGGAAGTCTCGATCAACGAACTCGCGCAACGCGTCAAAAGCCTCACCAAGTCGGACTCCGAGATCGTGTACCTGCCCTACGACGAGGCCTACGAGGAAGGCTTCGAGGACATGCCCCGCCGCGTCCCCGACATTACCAAGATCGACCAACTCGTCGGCTTCCGCCCCGACGTGAAGCTCGACGAAATCCTGCAACAAGTGATCGCGTACCACAACCAACGGTAAGAGCGTTGACAGAGCGGCGGTGCGGGAACGATCCGCGCCGCCGGAAGTGGCGCGGATCGACGGGGTTGCAGCATGCGCCCTTGCTTGATTTCTCGTGGCGCATTGTCTAGCCTTGCGCGCGACTTCCGAAAATCAATTGTGTAAAGATTTGTATGCCGTTCGAGGTTTATAACAGCGTGCCGGTGTTGGTGTCGTTCGCGCTGGCGCTGGCGCTGACGCCGTTGGTGCGGCGCGGGGCGCGGCATTGGGGGATGGTAGCGCAGCCGAAGGCGGATCGTTGGCATCGTCAGCCGACCGCGATGCTGGGTGGGGCGGCGGTCTTCCTGACGGTCGTTGCCACTTACTTTTTGTTTGTGCGGCAGATGCCGCATCACCCTTACGGGTGGGTAGTGGTGTTGGCGAGTTCGTTTCTGTTCGTCGTCGGCTTGGTGGACGACGTGTTGCACATTAAGCCGTACCAGAAGTTGATCGGACAGGTGATGGGCGCGGCGCTGGTTATTTATTACGGGCTGGCGCTGCCGTGGACGGCCTCGGCTCCGGTCAACATGGGGATCACGATCTTCTGGCTGGTCGGCATCTCGAACGCGCTCAATCTGCTCGACAACATGGACGGCCTCGCCGCCGGGATTGCGGCCATCGCCGCCGCCTTTCTCGCCGCGAGTTTCCTGATCAACGGGCAACTGGCGGAGGGGCTGATGCTCGCCGTCTTCACCGCTGCGCTGCTCGGCTTTCTCGTTTATAACTCGAACCCCGCCTCGATCTTTATGGGCGACTGCGGCTCGCTGTTCATCGGCTTTTTCCTCGCCAGTTCGGGGCTGATGAGCGCGGCGGGTGCGCGCGGACGTTCGTTCATGGTCGTCCTCGCGGTGCCGGTGCTGATCCTGCTGATCCCGATCTTCGACACCACGTTCGTCACCGTGCTGCGTAAACTCTCAGGCCGCGCGGCTTCGCAGGGTGGGCGCGATCACACGTCGCACCGCCTTGTCGCGCTCGGCTTGAGCGAGCGGCGCGCGGTCTGGATGCTCTACGGTTTCGCCGCGCTGTCGGGCTTAATCGCGCTCTTGGTCAGCCGCGTCAAGTTCGACGTGAGCCTCGCGATCATCCTCGGCTTCACGGTGCTGCTGTCGCTGCTCGGCGTGTACCTCGCGGGCGTCAAGGTGTACGACGAGGAAGAGGTGCGCGCCGCGCGCGAAAAACCGCTGGTCGCTTTTTTCGTCGATCTGTCCTACAAGCGGCGCATC
>JANLYX010000078.1:0-28228 GCA_031365865.1 Hyphomicrobium sp.
GTGCGACTCACGGGCTCATGGGCCGCTTTTTGCGAAAGCGGAAGGATTGGCTCCTCGGCCCTTACGGCAGGTGAGACTACGCCTGCCATGGCCTCAAGTATTGTTATTGTTCGGTTTATTTCGTCTCTCTTTGAACGAAGATCAGCAATAACCGCTGCATAGTTCGCTGTTGACAACGATTCGCTAGACATTGGTTCGGCCTCCAGAAAGTGATAGAAGATAAGCGCGCCGAATCTGCAAGCAGGCACGGCGCGCCGTTCCCCTTACGGGGCTAGGCTATTTCGTACTCATCTTCGGGACCTCCTTTTGACTTGGCTGTTCGGAGGGGTTCACGCAGTACTGAACGTGGGCCCGTAGTTGGGCTCACCAGAGGCGACTCGGGATTACACTCCCTTGTCGCCTTTGCTTTATCTGCCGCCGGGGCCAGAACCACAACAGACTGTCTTGGGTTGTGCACAGGAGTCTGAGCTGCTGCCGGTGACGCCAACCGATTTATCACCATGACGCGCCTCGCGGCGCAGCCACAAATCACCTACACTAAAGGTCCGACTGGAGGCCCTATGGCAAAAGCTAAAGCCACTGACGCAGGCAAGACACAACGCCAGAAGTTCATAGATGCAGCTCGTGAGCTTGGCGCTGACAGCGACGAAGACACGTTCCGGCGCGCGGTGCGAAAGATCGCAACCGCACCCGTTAGCAAGGCCAAAAAGTCGGCCGCAAAACCAAAATAACGTGTGCTTTGCAGAATTGCTTGAAGTCGCCGGACTGGCGGGCTTCTTCAAGAGCAAGGAATTTGCCACGTGACATCGGTTAGCTCCCGGCAAGTTTTGCTATTTCTAAGTTATCATAGCTGTGGGCGGGCCCAGTGGAGCTTACTGCATGCTCGCAATTCTGCCCTGCAATTTTAAGAGTTTGCCACTCGCCGCGCCCGATAATAACGGGAGGTTTTCCTGCTTCGCGATAATGTGGGGTGCCCCGTCCAATGAGCTTCCCAGACAGCAACTGTGCATGCAGGTTAGCAGCTGGATCAGTACGCCAAGCTTGCAGCAAATTGGGTGGAGCAAACCGCTCTATTGCCTCAAACGGCAGCATCCACTTTGCTTCTGTTTTGACCCACGGCGTGCGAAATCGAATACCGCAATGCTCGGCAAGACGTTGCAGCAAATCGGATGCTGGCCACGCTAGCAGCAGGGTGCCCGCAATAAACAGCCAAGTGGCTATCCGGGGATCGGTATAACCGCTCATTTGAGCAGCCAAAGCGATAATCCAGAACGCCCCTGCTGGCGCAAATTTTTTATATTCTTGCATCGCCCCCGGCTCGGTTGCTCATGCCTCATAGCACGAGCGCCCGGAATCTGGGTGCGTGAAATACGCAATCGCCAGAGCCTGTCAAGAACAAAAAAGGAACAATATTTTTTGTTCGTTTGTTTCTGGGAACAAAAGTGAGCACACGCCCCTTTTCGCACGGACAGAGACTGGCATAGGTTGAGGGAGGTCATGCAAATGCCAAATGAACCCAAAACGACAAATGCGACGATGATTTCTTGCATGAGCTACCGCGATCCGAACGGGGCCGTCGCTTGGCTGGGCAAGGCCTTCGGTTTCATTCCGCACGCCGTCTACAAGGACGACAGCGGCGTCGTCATGCACGCCGAACTTTCGTTTGGCAACGGCATGATCATGATTGGTCCGGAGGGCAAAGGTGACTTCGGCAAACGTTTCATGACGATGCCCGAAAAGGCCGGTGGCCGATGCACGCAGACCGTTTACGTCATTGTCGATGATGTCGACGCACACCATGCCCTGGCCGTGGCGGCGGGCGCTGAGATTGTCGTCGAACCCAAAGACGAAAGCTACGGTGGGCGAAACTACGCCGCCCGCGATCCGGAGGGCCACTTGTGGTCCTTCGGCAGTTACGATCCTTGGGCACAGGCGGCCAAAGCTTGAGGCGCTGATGATTCAAGCCCCCTCACGCCAACCCTCTCCCGAGGGAGAGGGAGAGCTTAGCCCTTGACCATGATGATCGTCAGGCCGAGGAGAGCGCTGTTGAAGAATTGGATTTCGACGATCTGTTTGTCTGACCTGACGATGATGTCCATGTTGGCCGCGAGATCAGCGCCCTTGACGGTGATGCGAAAACCGTTTGGCGTGACTTGGCCCGTCAGTTCGCCTTCGATGTTGTGGGTGGTCTCTTTCCAGGTGCCGGTGAGCGCGCCGGCTGCGTGCTGGATGGCGCTCTGGACTTCGATATTGCCGCCGGCGGTGGCGCAGCGGATGTTTTGCTTCAACTCATCCTTGCCGGCGCTGATGAAATAGGTGGCGCGGCATTTGACCGTCTCGGGCGGGCTGTCTTTGAGACCCAAGCGGCCTTCGCCGGTCCAGCGGCCCGCGAGATTTGCAAACGGTGAGGCTTCGCCAGCTGCGGCGCGACGCGTAAAAATTTCGGGACTTAAAAAAATCGCTACAAAAATCCACAGCGCCGCAAAATATCGAGCAACTTTAAAAATCGTCATGCCTTGCTTGCTGCCCTCTTTTTCTCGATCGCGTCCCAGATCATGGCCGCGATGTCTTTGCCGCCGAAATTCTTGACCTGGCGGATACCGGTTGGCGAGGTGACATTGATCTCGGTCAAATACGGGCCAATGACATCGATGCCTGTGAACAGTAAACCGCGCGCCTTCAGTTCCGGTTTCAACCGCTCACAAATTTCATGATCGCGCTTGGTCAGTTCGACCGCCGCCGCCGTGCCGCCGACGTGCAGATTGGAGCGGGTCTCGCCCTTTTGCGGCACCCGGTTGATGGCGCCGGCAATCTCGCCGTCGATCAGAATGATGCGTTTATCGCCGTCTTTCACCTCGGGGCGGAATTCCTGCACCATGAAGGGCTCGCGGAACACGGTTTGAAAAAGCTCGACCAGCGAGGAGACATTGCCGTCGTCCGGCTGCAAGCGAAACACCGCCGCGCCGCCGTTGCCGTACAGCGGCTTGACGATGATGTCTTTGTATTTGGCGCGAAAGGCGATGACATCCTCGAGCTGGCGCGTCACCAGAGTCGGCGGCATCAGATCGAGGTAATCGAGCACGAACAGTTTTTCAGGTGCGTTGCGGACGTGCGCGGGATCGTTGACGACCAACGTCTTGGGCTGGATGCGCTCAAGCAGATGCGTGGTGGTGATGTAGGCCATGTCGAAGGGCGGGTCTTGGCGGAGCAGCACGATGTCGAGCCGGCCTAGATCTTCAACGCGCGGGTTCGACAGCTTATAATGATCGCCATCCGCATCCTTGACATGAAGGGTGTGGCCGCGCGCCAGCAGCGTCCTGCCATTGAGAGAAAGATTTGGCGGCGTGTAATAGAAAATATCATGACCGCGCTTCTCGGCTTCAAGCAGGATAGCGAAGGTTGAATCACCGCGAATGTCGATGCGGTCGATCGGGTCCATTTGGCAGGCGATGCGAAGGGGCATGGGTCTGGTATCGCAAATGACGGGTTCTGATTTTTGCACGCGTTGGCCATGTCTAGCATAGGTCTTTCAAATTTAGAAAAGGGCCGGCAGATTCAGAAAAGCGCCGCAGCCATACTCCCCTTGTCTTGCAGCCATTGTCCCCTTGTCTTATTGCCGAAGCGTCGACTTGCGAGCGATGACGCGAGACAGAGCTGACCAATCCTTGTCGCCGTCGCCATGAGCGATACCTTCGAGAAAATGCGCGCGGATCAGTTCGACAAGCGGCAGCGCCGTACCGCTTTGCCGCCCCGCCGCCAATGCCAGTCCGGCATCTTTCAAGCCAAGATGCATTGAGAAAGCCGCCGGTTCGAATGTCTTCTCGCTAATGAGCGCGGCGTAGCTTCGAAAGACCGGCGCGGAAAAAATTGAGTTTGTCATGATCTCGGCAAACTTTTTCGGGTCGACACCGCAGTTCTCGCACAGCGCCAAAGCCTCGCTTAACATCTCGATGACCGACATGATCATTAAATTGCCGGCGATCTTCACGACGTGGGCTTCGACGGGATCGCTGCCCAAATGCCACGTTTTTTGTGCCACGCAATCGAAGGCCGGTTGAAGCTTGGCGATAAATGCCGGATCGCCGCTCACAACGATATTGAGTTTGCCGGCGGCCGCGGCATCGGGCCGGCCAAACACAGGAGCGCCGGCAAAGCCGACGCCGTGTTTGGTGTGCCCCGCGTTCATTGCCCTGACGGCATCAATGGACACGGTCGCCATATTGGCGTGGACGAGACCGGGCGCGGCACGGCTTAATAAGGCGTCGCTGAAGACCGAAAGGACCGCTTCATCGTTCGCGAGAATTGAAAGGGCAATGTCGCCCGCCATAGCTCCGGCCGGTTCAAGCGCGATCGCCGCGCCGCGTGCCGCCAGCGCTTGGGCAGGTTCTGGCGAGCGATTCCACACCGTCACCTGATGACCGGCCTTGAGGAGATTTGAAGCCATGCCCGAGCCCATGGCTCCGAGCCCAAGAAAACCAATTTTCATGGCGCAGAATTCCTTTCGAAAGTCCGCCCGGGATCAGGGGGCGCGATCAAGCCGCAGCATAAACCGCATTTTGAAAATCGACGAGCGTGGCGAAGGTTTGGCGATCCGCGAAGGGCAGGAATAGCCGCTTGCAATTCGACCGGCGAGGGGAAATGCAACCCGATCTACAAAAAGCTGTAGGGGTCGATATCGAGAGTGACGCGGATGTCGCCTTTCATGGCCGGCAGCAATGCCGACCATGCGCGCAGATAACTCTGCATGTCGATGTCGCGCGGGGCCTTGACCAGAATGCGCCAGCGATGGCGTCCGCGCACCACGGATATTGGCGCTTCGGCGGGGCCGAGCACGGAGATTTTTTCGGAACTCGGTGCGAGGCGGGCGACAGCGCGGGCCGTGCGTTCGGCCAGCTCTTTATCGCGGGCGGAAATGATCAGCGCGGCGAGTCGGCCATAGGGCGGCAGAAGTCCGCTTTGCCGGGTTTTGATCTCGTAGTTGAGAAAGGCTTCGCGGTCGCTGGCGACGATCGCCTGCATGACCGGATGCTCGGGCATGTGGGTTTGCACCAGACCGCGCCCCGTCGCGAAGGCCCGGCCGGCGCGGCCCGTCACCTGATGCAGAAGCTGGAAGGTGCGCTCGCCGGCGCGCGGGTCGGCACCGTGCGCCAAACCCAAATCGCCATCGACGATGCCGACGAGCGCGAGGCTGGGGAAGTGGTGGCCCTTGGCGACGATCTGGGTGCCGACGATGATGTCGATTTCGTTGGCTTCGATTTTGTGGATCATCTCGCGCATCTCGAGCAGACCCGGCACGAGATCGGACGACAGCAGCGCGACGCGAGCTTGCGGGAAACGCTCGGCAACTTCTTCCGCGACGCGCTCGATGCCCGGACCACACGCCGCGAGGCTATCGGGCGTCGCGCACTTCGGACACTTCTCGGGCAAATGCAGCGCGAAGCCGCAGTGATGACAGTTCAAGCGTTTCTTGAAACGATGCTCGACCAGCCAGGCCGTACATTGCGGACACTCAAAGCGATGACCGCAGGCCCGGCACAGCGTCAAGGGTGCGTAGCCGCGCCGATTAAGGAACAGCAGCGATTGCTGACCTTTGGCGAGCGTCTCCGTCATCGCCTGAACGAGGCGCGGCGCCAGCCATTTTCCGGGCTCAGGGCCTTCGCGCTTCAAGTCGATGGCCTGGACCTCGGGCAATTCGGCGCCGGCATAGCGACCGGGAATGACGACATGGCGATAACGCCCCGTAATGGCGTTGACGTGGCTCTCGATCGAGGGCGTGGCTGAGGCCAGCACGACGGGAAACTTGCCGAGGCTGGCGCGCACCACGCACATGTCGCGGCCCTGATAGTGGACACGATCGTCCTGCTTGTAACCCTGATCGTGTTCTTCATCGACGATGATGAGCCCGAGTTCGGGGAACGGCAGGAACAGTGCCGAGCGGGCGCCGACGACGCAGCGGACATCGCCGCGCGCCACGCCCTTCCAGATCCGGCCGCGTTCTGGTGGGCTCAGCGCCGAGTGCCACTCGACCGGCTTGACGCCGAAGCGGCGCTCGAAGCGATCCAAGAACTGGCTTGTCAGGGCGATTTCCGGCAGCATGATCAGGGCTTGTTTGCCCTCGTCGAGCGTGGCGGCGACGGCCTCGAAATAAACCTCGGTCTTGCCGGAGCCGGTGACGCCGTCGAGCAGCGTCGCCGAGAAATTCTGGGCCGCGACCGCCGAACGCAAGGCCATGACCGCTTGCGCTTGATCGTCGGAGAATTCGGTTTGACGGTGGCTGGGCTTGGGACGCGGGAAAAGTTTTTCCGGAATAGCGACGTCGATCAAATTGCCGGTTTTGACAAGACCGTCGAGGACCGCCGTCGAACAGCCGGCAAGATGCGCAAGTTCCGATTTGGCGCGGATCATGCCGTCGCTCGCGATCTCCAAGGCCTTGGCGCGCGCCGGCGTCATTTTCAAGGGAGCCGGAGCGCCGTCGACGAGGCAAACGCCAAAGCGCGGCTTCGAAGGCTCGAACGCCGTTTGCGCGCTCATCATCATGCGCGCCACCATGCCGAGGGGGGCCAGAGTATACTTGGCGATCCATTCGGCGAAGCGCAGCGACATGATAGGTAGCGGCGGCACATCGAGCCGGGTGGTGATGGCTTTCAGTTTCTTGGGATCGAGTTTCTTTTGTTCGCCCCTCGGCTCGTCCCAGACGATGCCGATGCGGTTCTGCGGCCCAAACGGCACCAGCACGAAACTTCCCGGTTGCAAGTCAAAGTCCTTGGGCACCAGATAGTCGTAAGTCTGGTCGAGCGCGACCGGCATCAGCACGGGCACCAATTGCCCGTCCGAAGTACGCCCGGCGGCGTTTTCCATTTTGTCGAGAAGACTATCCAAAGGGGCGGTGACCAGACTAGAAGCTTGGGGCACAAGAATCAGGGTGATACCCTAGGCGGACCGATGAGGCGAGCTAAGGGCAGCGGCCCGACTTACCAGGTGGCAAAGGGACAGCCGAAATGAAATTCTTCGTCGACACAGCGGACGTGGCCGAAATCAAGGACCTGGCCGCCACCGGCCTGCTCGACGGGGTGACGACCAACCCGTCGCTGGTCGCCAAGGCCGGGCGCGACTTCAAGGACATCATCAGGGAAATTTGCGCGATCGTGCAGGGGCCGGTATCCGCCGAAGTGGCCGCGACCGATTACGAGGGTATGCTGAAGGAAGGCCGGGCGCTCGCCAAGATCGCAAGCAACGTGACGGTGAAAGTGCCGCTGACGATGGACGGGCTCAAGGCCTGCAAGGCGCTGACGACCGAAGGCACGATGGTCAACGTGACGTTGTGTTTTTCCGCGACGCAGGCTTTGCTGGCGGCGAAGGCGGGCGCGACGTTCGTGTCGCCCTTCATCGGCCGCTTGGACGACATCGGCTTGAACGGCATGGATCTGATCAAGGAAATCCGCGTCATCTACGACAACTATCCCGATCTCACGACCGATATTCTGGCGGCATCCATCCGCACCGTCGGCCATGTCAAGGACGCGGCCATGATCGGCGCCGACGTCGCGACCGTGCCGCCGGCGATTTTGCGCGCACTCGTCAAGCATCCGCTGACCGACAAAGGCATCGAGATTTTCTTGAGCGACTGGAAAAAGACCGGGCAGAAGATTGTTTGACCAACACCGCACACGTACGATGCCCCGGCCCGGTGCCAGCGGAGAAATGCAGCATCGCAAGAGGGCGTATCAAATCCTGAAAATGACTGGGGTGCCCTTGCTTACTTCAGCGGTGCCCAATCGGTGCTGGCTGTCGCGGTGCCGGACGGACCGAACTGATAGGTGATCGTGAATAGCCCAGAGAACTGATCCTTGGTCTCGATCACGGGGCTATCGGCGGCATCTCCGATGAGGCGCGAGTATTCGCCATACAGCTTGGCAGTCCAGCGCTCGCTGAACTCGTATTCCAAGCCCGCGCCGACGAAGACGTTCTTGAATCCGGCGTTGGCATCATAGACGCCGAGACGCGCGACCGAGACAGCGGACTGCGCCGCGTCAACGCCGAAGTGCACGCGCATGTACTCGTCATCGGCATAGTTGGTACCGATGCCGGCCAGGAATTTGACGCTGTTGGAAATGGGCAAAATTGTATCGGCGCGCAAGCGGATCAAGCCACCGACATCATCCGTGACTTGGCGATGATACGAGGCTGTGAATTTGACCGGACCAACGTTGTAGGCGCCGAAGCCGCCGAGCACGAGGCCGGCATCGATATGGCCAAAACCGAGCAGGCGATCGCTGTCGTGGTTGCCGCGGCCTAACCAGAGGCCGCCTAGTACGCCAGCCTCGAACGGCCCGGACTTGACGAAGCGGTATTGGACACTGTCGATGTCGTTGAATGTCAGATCGTCGTCGCCACCTTTGCCGCCGGGGATGACGAACGGAATCGCGTTGACTTCGTAAGTTTTGCCGCCTTCGTACTTCGGCGAGACAAACGCAGCCGCACCAGCCTGGAATTCGAGGTCGGAAAAGCTGAAGCCGTCGGCTTGCGCGACCGGTGACGCACTCGCCGACAATGCCAATGCAACCGCCACAATAGCGCCGTTGCCCATCGATTTCAGTCGGTTAGCCACGCAACCCCTTTTCAACCGGTGATAAACACCGGCCCAAATGTCCCTCTAGCCAAATTCTACGGAATTAAGGGCCCGGCCGTTACTAAAATCGTCGGTTGCCGCGCCATCCGCCAACGGTCTTTGAGGTAAGCGTTGCAACAAGATCACGGCCTAGGCGCTTGCGCGCCCAAATTTGGGGCTCCGCCATCCGGCCAGCTTCACATTCCAGCGACTGCGGATTGACGTTTTGGCCACGTGTCCCCTAATTACGCCTGCCATTTCATGCTGCGGCGCGATTGCCCGGCTCAAACCCCAGGAACTCTCATGACCAGCAAACCTCGCCATGCCAAGGTGATTATCCTCGGCTCGGGTCCAGCCGGCTATACCGCCGCCGTTTACGCGGCCCGCGCCATGCTCAAGCCCCTGATGATCCAGGGCTCGCAGCCGGGCGGGCAGCTGACCATTACGACCGATGTCGAGAACTACCCCGGCTTTGCCGATGTCATCCAGGGCCCCTGGCTGATGGAGCAGATGCAGGCTCAGGCCGAGCATGTCGGCACCGAGGTCGTCATGGACCACATTAGCAAGGTCGATCTCAAGTCCCGCCCGATCCGGCTCGAAGGCGACAGCGGCGATCACTACACCGCCGACACCCTCATCATCTGCACCGGCGCGCAAGCGCGCTGGCTCGGCATGCCGTCGGAAGAAGCCTTCAAAGGCCACGGCGTGTCGGCGTGCGCGACCTGCGACGGCTTTTTCTACAAAGGCAAAGAGGTGGCGGTGATCGGTGGCGGCAACACGGCGGTCGAAGAAGCGTTGTTTCTGACTAATTTTGCCAGCCGCGTGACGATCATCCACCGCCGCGATAGCTTCCGCGCCGAGAAGATTTTGCAGGACCGCTTGTTCAAGAACCCGAAGATCGAAGTTGTGTGGGATACCGCGATCGAAGAGATCACCGGCAGCGCTGCGCCCAAGTCTGTCACAGGTCTGCGCTTAAAGAACGTCAAGACCGGCAAGATCAGCGAGCGCGCCGTCGACGGCGTCTTCATCGCCATTGGCCATGCGCCCGCGACCGAACTGTTCAAAGGCCAGCTGGATATGACGCCGTCGGGCTACCTCGTCACCAAACCGGATTCGACCGCGACCGCTATTTCGGGCGTTTACGCGGCCGGCGACGTCAAGGACGAAATATTCCGGCAAGCGGTTACCGCAGCCGGCATGGGCTGCATGGCGGCCCTTGAAGCCGAGCGTTATTTGGCCGAGCACGGCCGCGCCGAGGCCGGTGTCGCGGCGGCGGAGTAGGGTTCGCGGCGCGATCCTCGCCCAATCGATTGCTGCGCACGATAAAACGGAGTTTGGGCTAGGCTCATATGCGGAAATCCATTCCAGCGGGCGTCGTCCATCGGGTCCCGAAAGATTTGCGGGCAGTTCTCTGCGCCAACGCGGAGGTCTTGGCGGCGTGGGCCGGCCTCACGCCTCTGGCACGCAACGAATGGATTTGTTGGATCCTGTCCGCGAAAAAGCAGGAAACGCGAAACCGTAAGATCGAGAGAATTCGCGCTGATCTCCTCGAAGGAAAACGCCGCCCTTGCTGCTGGCCTGGCTGCAAGCATCGGACGGACAAGTAGCACGGCCGCACCGAAGCCGATGTGGCGGCGGCGGCGTAGGCAGGGTTGCGGACTTCCCCATTGTCATCCTAGGCCTTGTGCCTAGGATCCATCGCGCAGCAATCTCAAACCCGCGAGAGTGGCTATGTCGGAACGATGGTACTTCGTTTATATTCTCGCGAGCAAGCCCTATGGCGCGCGCTACATCGGCGTCACGCGCCAGCTGATTGGCCGCGGCATTCAACATCGCGATGAACTTATCGAGGGTTTCACCAAGCGCTACGGCGTCAAGCGGCTCGTGCACTTTGAGGTCTTTCAAGACATCCGCATCGCCATTCAACGCGAGAAATCTCTGAAGCGCTGGCCACGCGATTGGAAGATCAACCTCATCGAGCACGAAAATCCACGCTGGGACGATTTGTTTCCCGGCTTAACAGATGGCCAATTCCCACCCGCCAAACCAAGCGGCAAAATGGATCCTAGGCACAAGGCCTAGGATGACAGCGGTGGGCGTTTTTAATTCTCAGGCCACCTCGCAATGCCAACGCCCGCAAGATCGCTCGTTGAGCGCCTTCGTGTTCCGCGGCACGCTACTAGTCGCAATGAAGCGAACTTTCACAACTTGTCATCCTAGGCCTTGTGCCTAGGATCCATCTGGCGGCGGGGCGGTGCGACGGCGCCAAGCGTCCTTTGTGGATGAATATCCACAATGGAAAAACAGCCAAATAAGACCTGCGGTTTACCTGATAAATTTCCGCGCCTTAACGTGATCTCGAGCTGTTGAAAACGCTGTGTGTGATGTGTGAATGCATGGTCGGACTGTGCATAAGCAATCGAAGCGGCGAGCGGGCCAGTAGCAGAATCACATATCGTCACCCTGCTTGAAATCTGGCAAAGAAAAAGCCCGGGTTAGTGGCCCGGGCTTGCCAGATAGTCCGCCATCAATCGAGGTCGTGCGGAACTACCGTAGTGCGGCGATTCATTCGAATCGATTTTACGGTTGTAGTCAAGGCGGCCTCGGATTCATCCCCAGCCAATGGAGGCAAAAAATGGGGAATAATCTGATGTTATCGTACGATCTGTCTCAGCCCAATCGTAATTACTCTAGTCTTATTGAGCTCATTAAAACTTTGGGTTCTTGGGCTCACGTTCACGGCTCGGTTTGGTACGTCAACAGTTCGTTGACCGCATCGACGGCTCGGGATCGTTTGGTTCGTGTTTTGGATCAAGATGACTCAATCATTGTCTTCGATGCGTCAAACAATGATGCGGCTTGGCAAAATCTCAAGCCAGAAGTTGCGGCGTTGATCATGAAGCAGTGGTCGAGTCGTTACGCTGCATAGTTTAAAATGGACCCGGTCAATTGATCGGGTCCACCCCCTGCCCCAAGCCGCCACATCCACGAACGGCCCGCCCGTAGCCACGGTCAGTTCCGATCTCCGCTCGTGACGCGCAACAATCCATCAACACTCAAATCTTCGTCGATCTTTGGCCAGTGGATGCCGTGCCCGGCGGCGCAAGGTTCCCATTCTGCGCGCTCGGAGGGCGAAGCAGACTTCAGGCGCGGAAACCAGTCGAGAGGCGCAGAAATTTGCCGGCCGTCTTTCAGGCGCACGTCCAGGCTGCTCGCCGTGAACGAAACGTTGGCAACTCTGCTGTCGGCCTTAATTTCTAATATGCCCATGCCAAGCGTCCAAAAATGCGGCCTGCTGTTCAGTTACTTTAGCACGAATTTCGGTGATCTCGTGACTTGCATAACCGCGGTTAACAGCAAGCGAGATCGGAGCAAGCCAAAATTTGCAGGAACGGCCAGCTTTGTCGATGTGAACGTGTGGCGGTTCATGACCTTCGTTGCTGAAGAAGTAAAAGCGATAGCCGTTCCAACGAAGAATGGTCGGCATCGCCCCAACTCCAATTATTCCAACTCCCGCACATCCACGAAATGCCCCTCAAGCGCGGCGGCGGCGGCCATGATCGGCGAGACCAAATGCGTGCGGCCTTTGTAGCCTTGGCGGCCTTCGAAATTGCGGTTGGAGGTCGAGGCGCAGCGCTGGCCGGGCTTCAATTGATCTGGGTTCATGCCGAGACACATCGAGCAGCCGGGTTCGCGCCATTCGAAACCTGAAGCCAGGAAGATTTTGTCGAGGCCTTCAGCTTCCGCCTGCTCCTTGACGAGGCCGGAGCCCGGCACGATCATCGCATACGCGAGGCGCGACGAAATCTTCTTGCCATCGACGACCTTGGCGACCGCGCGCAAGTCCTCGATGCGGCCGTTGGTGCACGAGCCGATCCACACCACGTCGAGCGGAATGTCGGTGATCTTGGTGCCGGGGGCGAGGCCCATGTAATCAAGCGCACGCACCATCGAAGCGCGTTTGTTCTCGTCCGTCACCTTCGCCGGATCCGGTACTTTCCCCGCTATCGACACCACGTCCTCGGGCGAGGTACCCCACGACACGATCGGCGGCAGTTTCGACGCATCCAATTTGACGACGCGATCGAAATGCGCGCCCTCGTCGGTGTGCAGCGTCTCCCAATACGTCATCGCCATGTCCCAGGCGCTGCCCTTGGGCGCTTTGGGCCGGCCGTTGATGAAGGCATAGGTTTTTTCATCCGGCGCGATCATTCCGGCGCGCGCGCCACCCTCGATCGACATGTTGCAGACCGTCATGCGGCCTTCCATCGACAAGGCGCGGATGGCCTCGCCCGCATACTCGATGACCGAGCCGGTGCCGCCGGCTGTGCCGATCTCGCCGATGATGGCGAGGATGATATCCTTGGCGCCGACGCCCTTGGGCGCCACGCCATCGACTTCAACCAGCATGTTCTTGGCTTTTTGCTGGATCAGCGTTTGCGTCGCCAGCACATGCTCGACCTCGGAGGTGCCGATGCCGTGCGCCAACGCGCCAAACGCGCCGTGGGTCGAAGTATGACTGTCGCCGCACACGATCGTCGTGCCCGGCAGCGTGAAGCCTTGCTCGGGGCCAACAACATGGACGATGCCCTGACGCTTGTCGCGCTCGTGGAAATACTCGACGCCAAAATCGCGGGCATTCTGGGCCAGCGTCTCGACCTGGACGCGGCTCTGCTCGTCGGCGATGCCCTTCGAGCGATCCGTTGTCGGCACGTTATGATCGACGACGGCCAGAGTCTTTTCCGGCGCCCGCACCTTGCGGCCCGCCATTCTGAGACCCTCGAACGCTTGCGGACTCGTCACTTCGTGGACAAGGTGGCGATCAATATACAGCAGGCAAGTGCCGTCGGCCTGGCGGTCCACGATGTGGTCGTCGAAAATCTTGTCGTATAGGGTCTTTGCCATATCGCCTTGTGCCCTTTGCGCAGATGGAATGCGGAGTTGGCTTGTTAGATAGCCCCGCTTGCGCGCAAGCGCAAATCGGCTCAATGCGGCGCGCGCGCGCAGCTGGATTTATGACCGGCCGGGCTCGGTTGCCTTCTTACGGGCAGTGGCGGCACTTTCCTTACGCAGCGGCCTGGACCGGGGGCAGACCTCGCCCAGAAAGTGCACGAGGGTTGCAGCCAACGCGTCTTCCTTCAGCCCATAGTGGACATTCTGGCCCCGCTTTTCACGCCAGACGAGCCCTGCGTTTTCCAGGATCGACAAGTGCTTCGAAACCGCCGGCGCCGACATCATGTCCTTGAAGCGGTCTGAAATATCGCCAGCCGTCATGTCGGTCTTTGACAAATACGCCAAAATCCGCCGCCGCGGCGCCGATGAAAGGGCTTCGAAAATTTTATCAGCTGCCATGCGGTCTCCTCGTCCACGACCAGGGATAGCATACCTTGGAAACCATTATCAAATTCTTTCATTGACTAATTAACTAACAGGTTTATGCATCAAGCGGGGCACGGATGAATGTCCGTGCTGAGTTTGGGTCAGAGGGCCCGGAATTTAGTGCCGGGAGGGGCGTGATGTCCGAACAGGGGCAACAACCAACGCGGGCCCAGGCGGTCGAAGCGGCGCTGGCAAATTCCGAAGGCATGTTCCGCTCGCCGCGTATGTTCGAGGACGATGGCACCAACGCCGTCGCAGGCACCGTGCATTGGCATCCGAAGAAGTCGCTCTGGATCTCGGCGATGACGTTGACGGCGCTCATCGGCGGACCGTTGTATTTTAGCTGGAGCGCCTTTGTTCTGTTCATTGTCACGACCGCCACGACCGTTTGCCTTGGCCATTCGCTCGGCATGCATCGCCGCCTCGTGCATCGCTCGTATGATTGTCCACTCTGGGTCGAGCGGCTGTTTGTGTATCTCGGCACGGTCGTTGGGCTGGCGGGGCCGTTCGGCATCATCCGCCAGCACGACATCCGCGATTGGGCCCAGCGAAAGTCAGCGTGCCATCCCTTCCTCGCGCATCGCAACCCGATGTGGAAAGACGGTCTCTGGCAGCTGCACTGTGAACTGCGCCTCGATTACCCGCCAGTGCTCGAAATGGAGCCGCAGGTTGCCAACGACAAATTCTATCAGGTGATCGAACGTTACTGGATGGCGCAGCAAATCCCGTGGGCGCTGCTGTTTTACTGGCTTGGCGGCGTGCCTTGGGTGGTGTGGGGCATTGCCGCCCGCGTCTCGATATCCGTTACCGGGCACTGGCTTGTCGGTTATTTCGCCCACAACAGCGGGCCGCGCAACTGGCACGTCGCGGGCGCCGGAGTGCAAGGCTACAACGTGCCATCGGCTGGACTCATCACGTTTGGCGAAGCCTGGCATAACAATCATCACGCCTTCCCTGCCTCCGCGCGGCTTGGCCTCTACGACGGCGAAACCGATCCGGGCTGGTGGGTGCTACTCGGTTTGGAACGCGCAGGCCTCGCGAGCAATCTCAAGACGCCTGACGTGTTGCCGGAACGCCCGAACCTGGTGCAGATCGCGGCGATATCTTGAACCGAAAAAAACGCCGGACTGCGGTGAGGCAGCCCGGCGCCTAGAAGGCACGAATATCGGCCTAGAAGAGTACACGGCTGGTGGTGGCAAAACGACCAGCCACATCCCCTTTCATAGGCGTAGATACGGCAGGCCCACCGATTGGTTTTGAAATTTGTAAAAATATTTTCTTATCGGCTATTTGCGAGTCTTCGACATCGAAACCAGGAAATCGCGCAGGAGCTGGACTTTTTTGGACGTCTTCAGCTCTTCCGGGTAGACGAACAAGATTGGCATATTGGGTTGTTCGATCTCGGTCATGACCGGCACCAGATCGCTATCGGCTTCCGTCATATAATCGGGGATCATGCCAATGCCGACCGAGGCTTCAATGGCGTGTTTGACAGCGACCACGCTGTTGACTTTGAGCGCGGCTGGACGGGGTCCACGGCCGTCGCGGCCAACGTTTTCGATCCAACTCATCGCCGTCAGATGTTGGGCGGGTTGACCCGAATACGTGATGATGCGGTGGTTGTCGAGATCGGCGGGTGCACGCGGTACGCCGAATTGGCGGACATACTGCGGCGAGGCGAAAGCCCGAACCCGGCTTTCAAGAAGCGGCCGGCGGATGAGGTCTGCCTGCTCGGGCTCGCTCGTCCAGATCGCGACGTCGGCGGCGCGCATGCCGATGTCGACCTGCTCGTCGTTGAGAATAAGCTCGATGCGGATGTCGGGATAGAGGTCGATGAATTCGCGTAATCGCTGCGTCAGCCAGATGGTGCCAAATCCCATCGGCGCGGTGATCCGCAAATCGCCGGAAGGTTTGGAGGTTGAATCGGAGAGCAAGGTTTCCGCAGTCTGCAGCTTGGCGAAAACTTCGATGACGGTGCGATTGAGAAGCTCGCCCTGCTCCGTCAGCACCAGGCCGCGGGCATGGCGATGAAACAGCGAAACTTTCAAATCCGCTTCAAGACCTGAGATCTGGCGGCTGACGGCCGACTGGCTCATGTGCAGTTGTTCGCCGGCATGCGTAAAGCTGCCAGCCTCCGCAGCCGCATGAAAAATGCGCAGTTTGTCCCAATCCATTATTTTTCGTCTTTCATAGGTGTGCCGGCGCCTGCCACCGTGTCAACAGGCGCAAGCACCGATGACTTTAACGGCCTTTCCCGGCAAGGCAATTGCCGGCGGGGACAACCATTTCGGCCACAGTCACTCAGGGCTCGCGGGAGGACACGTAGGCCGTGATCGCGACAATATCCTCGTTCGTGAGGCCCCCGACGACAGCCTTCATGAGAGCCGCCCCTTCGCCGCCGCGCGCTCCCGAGCGCATATCGAAAAGCTGGCGCGCAATGTAACTCGGCGAGCGGCCCGCGATCGGCGGCACGAACCCTAGGCCCTTTAGATCTCCACCGTGGCAGATCCCGCATGCGACGGTCTTTCCATCCGCGCCCGTGGTCACAATTTTTTCGCCGCGCGAAATGCTTCCCATGGGTACGTATGCCGTATAACTCAGATGGCCGTCTCGCAGGAGAAAGCGGCTAAAGTCGTCCGGCACCTCGATGAGGCGCTGCCCAAGAGGTTCGGTTGCATCGCTATCCGATTTTTTCCAGATCCAGTGTGTATTTTCGATTTTTGGTATTGTATCGGCTTCCACGACCTTGACGTGGCTGACGAACTTCAAGGATGCGAAATATTGTGCAGCCTCTAATAGTCGCGGATCCTTGGCTGCCTGGACGGCAACCTTTGTCATCAGCGCCTGCGGATAGCGCTCGGGCAGCGCAGATTTGCGCGCGCCGCTCGCCATCTCTTCGACCTGCCTGACGATGTAGGACGCCGGCAATCCCGCCAGTGGTGCATTTTCCGGACGGCCCCTGCCCGACGGCAAATGACAGAACCCGCAAGCAAACGAATCTGGCTTGGCTCCAATGCCGACGAGCTCCGGCATCTGCGTGTGGTCTTCGGGATACCAATCGGGCGGAGAGAAGAAGTTGCGCAGCTGTGTTCGTGTGAACTTGGCGGCACTCGCGGGCAGGGTGAACTCCTTGCCGTCTTCAGGCGGGGGCGTTGCCTGGGTGCTAATCGGATAGGGCCATTCGGGGAGAGGGAGCGTATCGGCCAATGCTTGTCCGGGTAGTGCGGACAGCGCCAACGCCAATAGAGATCCAAGCTTATATTTCATGGCGTGTCCTCCCCAACAGCTGCGCATTGATCATCGCACTCTGCGGCGAAGGCAGTCTAGGCCTCGGTTGGAAGATCGATGAGACGCGGGAGCGCGCCAGCAACCTGTACTTCGGTCCTGCGACACGAATGCGCGGAACGCTCACCGTATCTTGAGACACTGGAAAAAGCCCGAAAGGACGACTACTTACGGCACGATGATCCCGATCCTTGACGGTTGGGTCTCAAGTGGCAGTCAAAAAACGATCAGCGAGGCGAAAATGACGAAATTCGTAGTACGTATGCTGTCGGTTGTATCCGCTGTTGCAATCGGTGCACCCGCCATCGCAATGGGTGGCACAAAGCCCGGCGAAGTCTCGAAGGTTTGGGAAGTCACTGGGTTAGCTGGTCCGGAATGCGCTTATCCGGACGCAAAGGCGGGGGTCATCTACGTTTCAAACGTCAATGGCGACCCGATGGGCAAGGACGCCAAGGGCTACATCGCCAAAGTTTCGATTGACGGCAAGAAGGTCGAAAAGTGGGTCGATGGCCTGAAGGCGCCCAAGGGCATGGCGGTCTCGAACGGCCATATGTTCGTCGGCGACGTCGATGAACTCGTCGAAATCAATCTCGCGGATGGCAAGATCGTCGCCAAGCACAAAGCCGACAAGGCTGGTCTGCTCAACGACGTTGCCGCCGACGCTAAAGGCAACATCTATGTGTCCGATACAGGCGGCGGCGGGGTTTACAAACTCTCCGGCGGCAAAATCGAAAAGTGGGCGGACGACAAAGTGCTGGCCGGTGCCAATGGCCTGCTGGTTGAAGGCGATAATTTGATCGTCAACACCTGGGGCGTCTTGACCGGCAATGGCTTCGAGACGAGCTCGCTCGGCCGCATTGTCTCCATTTCGCTTGCCGACAAGAAGATCACCGAGCTCGACGGCGGCAAACCGGTGGGCAACCTTGACGGCTTCGCGTCCCTCGGCGGCGGCAACTATATCGTTTCCGATTGGATGGCCGGCACGATTTTCAAGTTCTCCGCAGGTGGCAAGACCGAGCCGATCATCAACCTCGGCAAAGGCAACGCCGACCTCGGATATGATCCCGAGACCAAAATCATGTACGTGCCGCAAATGGTGGAAGGTAAGCTGTTCGCTTACAAGCTGCCGTAATCCACCGCAGAAAACTCGAAATATTGCGGCGCTGGACGCGTATTCAGCGCCGCTTTTTTTACGCCCACCTCCTCCTGGATAGGGCTGCCTTACCCGCCGGAGTGGGACACTTCGCGTGAGCTGCATTGCTTGCGAATTTCCCGGTCTCTCAATAGCCTTCGAAGGACTAATAAGTAAAATGTTCCGCCGTGACGGCGCGAGCGGGGTTGCGCCCGTGCAAGCGCCGCATGAAAAGCGGAGCTATCCCGGGAAACGCTGATCCATGAAGAACAAAGTCATCTCTGCCGATGAAGCGATCGCGCTCATCAGCGACGGCGATGTGGTTTGCACCACAGGGTTTGTGCAGAGCTGTATTCCCGAAGCCCTTCATGCCGCGCTCGAAAAGCGCTTTGTACAATCCGCCGCCCCGCGCGATCTGACCTTGATCATGTGCGCGGGCGCGGGCGACAGCAAGGGATTGGGCACCGGCCGGCTGCATCACGAAGGACTTTTGAAACGCGTCATCGCCGCCAACTTCGGCCGTATGCCGAAAGTTGCCCAAGCCGCCCAGGACAACAAGATCCAGGGCTATAACCTTCCTCAGGGCATTATCTCGAAACTTTATCGGTCGTGCGCTTCTGGCCAGCCCGGGTTGTTTTCAAAAGTTGGTCTGCAGACCTATGTCGATCCGCGCCTTGGCGGCGGCAAGGTCAATACCGTCACGACCGAAGACATCGTCAAACTCGAAGTGATCGATGGCCGCGAATGGCTGTTCTACAAGGCGACGCCGATCGACGTCGCGTTGATCCGCGCCACCAGCGCCGACCCATCCGGCAATCTCAGCATGGAAAAAGAAGCGCTGACCCTCGATTGCTTGGCCCAGGCCATGGCCGCGCACAACAACGGCGGCGTCGTCATCGCCCAGGTCGAACGTATCGTCGAGCAAGGTTCGATCAAACCTAAGGACGTCAAGGTGCCGGGCATCCTCGTCGATTGCGTGGTCGTCGCCGGCGAGCCCGAGATGCACCGTATGAATTACGGCGTCATGTATGACCCAGCGCTGTCGGGCGAAGTCCGCGTGCCGGTCGAAAACATGGCCAAAATGGAATTCAACGAGCGCAAAATCATTGCCCGCCGTGCCGCCTTTGAGCTGCCGCTGAACGGCGTCATCAACCTTGGCGTCGGCGCTCCCGACGGCGTCGCGGCGATCGCCTCTGAAGAAAAGGTCACTCAGTACCTGACGATGACCACCGAAGCCGGCGCCATCGGCGGCGTTCTAGCCGGCGGCTCGAGCTTCGGGTCTTCCGCCAACGCTCATTCGATCATCGACCAAAACGAGATGTTCGATTTCTACCACGGCGGCGGACTGGATCTGACCTGCCTCGGCATGGCCGAGTGCGACGAGCACGGCAACGTCAACACCAGCCGCTTTGGCGGCCGCCTCAACGGTTGCGGCGGTTTTATCGATATTTCGCAGAATTCCCGCGCCGTCGTTTTTGCCGGCACCTTCACGGTTGGCGGGCTCGAAATCGAGATTGCTTACGGCAAGCTTCGGATTGTCAAGGAAGGCAAAGCCCGCAAGTTCGTGAAGGCCGTCGAGCAGATCACCTTTTCGGGCAGCTACGCCGCCAAGAAATCACAGCCCGTGATTTACGTCACCGAGCGCTGCGTGTTCCAATTGACTGAGGGCGGATTGGAACTGATCGAGGTGGCGCCCGGCATCGATATCGACAAGCATATTCTCGCCCACATGGATTTCAAACCGATCATCAACAAGCCGATCCCCATGGACCGCCGCATCTTCCTCGACGAGCCGATGGAATTGATGTCGGAATTGTTGAACCTCAAACTCAGCGAGCGCGTCAGCTACGACAGCGATCGCAACATCCTGTTCGTCAATCTCGAAGGCTGGAGCGTGCGCAAGAAAAGCGACATCGACGATCTGCGCAAAGCGCTCGTCGACGCGCGTATCGCCGCTGGCCGGCGCGTCAACTCGGTCGTCAATCACGATGGCTGCCGCATTGCCGAGGATCTGTACGACGACTACGCCGAGATGGTGCATTACATGTCTGAAAATCACTACCTGACCACGGCGCGCTACACCACCAGCGCCTTCATGCGCATGAAGATGCAGGAGGCCTTGCATAGACGCGGCCTCGCCCCGCACATTTTCGAGCGCGCCGAAGAGGCGCACGCGGTCGTGGATGGCGGCAAAGCTTAAGTCACTGATTTGTGATTGCTACGCACACGAAACCGCTGCTACACGCTCTCATAGTCCAGCATCCGCCGGAGCTTGATGCTTAGAGCGCCGTTTATGCCTAATGGCGACGAACGCATTATCATTTTCTATCGAGAGAAATCCGCTATGAGCAATCTTCGTCAATCTGTGGCCAATCGCGGAAAGATCCGCGATCTGGGTGGAAGCCTGCTGACGCGCGCGTTGACGCTGATCGCCCTTTTAGGGCTGATGTTTGCGCCCGCTCCACCATCCTACGCGGCCGAAAATACTGCGGCATCACCGCCGGCGCCGGTGGCGTTTCTTGGGGGTCGGCTTCAAAACGACAATGAAGGCCTCGAGCCGACCACGGATGCCGAGCGCGCGCGCTTGAAAAAGCTCGAAGACATTTTCAAGAGCAAGCTGGAGGCCTCTGGCCGGTTTAAGTTCGTGCCAACCCCACCAGACGTCAAAGACAGAATCGAAAAAGGTCAGAACATCGGTGAATGCAACGGCTGCGAAGTCGAATTCGGCAAACAGCTCGGCGGTCAGCAGATCGCTTGGCTGACGGTCCAGAAGGTCTCAAACTTAATTCTGAACATGAACGTCTATATGGCCGACGTGAAGACCAACAAAATGACGTTTATTCACAGCGTCGATATTCGTGGCAACACCGACGAGAGCTGGGAGCGCAGTTTGATCTACCTGCTCGACAACTACATGCTCGCGCCGGTGAGCCAGTAGGACTATTCGGCGGCAACGCGCGCCGCGTCAGCGGGTTCGAATACCGACCGCGCAGCCTCGACGTCCGCGTCCGAGAACGCAAAGAAGGCGTTGCGGAGGGTGCGGCGCTCTTCAAGCTTGCTGAAGTCGCGGCCCATCAAATTGGTCTGGAACGTCACGCCGGGATAGGGACGTGGTCCGGCGATGTATTTGAATCCGCACATCATGGAATAAAATTGCATCATCTTCGGATCGACGGCGATCAAAGCAAAGCCGGCGCCGCCGGCCTTGGTCAAGATGCAGGCAGTCCGCACCAGCGTGCCATAGAGCGTGGCCCGGAACGACGCGTTGGTGATTTCCGGCGCAACGACCATGCGCGTGAACTCGACCAGCTTGCCGGGACGGGGACTGCCGAGGCCGTCGATGTCTCCAAAAACCGTTTGGCACGGCATCGTGGCCTTACGCGCTTTGCTGTCGCCAAAGGCCAGCCGCAGCGAGCCGATGCACGCACCTTTGTCGTAGGCGCCGATGGTGTAGGACGACGGCAAGGCGTCGAAGCGGTCTGAAAAAGCCGCAACCTCCTGCTTGTCGATGAGGTTAGCTTCAGAGTACGCCCGGTATCGCAAGGCGTAGATGTCTTGGCGGTCTGTGAGGTTGGAAAATATCCGCAACGAGATGGGAAAATTCTTTTTGGCGTTGCCATCGTGCGAGTCCAGCACGACCGGTGGCGCAAAGTTTACATTCCCTATCACGCGATACATCCTTCAGTGTTGAAATCTAAGGCAAGTGAGGGCGTGCCCGGACCGTCAGATCAACCAAGATAATGGTCATAGCGGGGAATTGGCGCGCTCGTCCCTAATTTGCCGCAACATCGTAAATTGATCCGATGGCAACCTTTCGTATGCGATCAAGCACTTAGCCTGAACCACCATCATGAAGCGTGCGCTTTTGGCACAGTACGTCCGTCGCACATTAAGGCGGGCGCGGGCCTCGCGCTTCACAACCGATGAGGCTTCCCATTGCGCGCCTCAGCCTCTATTTCTCTTGATCACAGCGCGAGGACCTCATGAGCAACGCGAATAACTGGCAAACCGCGCAACCGCCGAGCCTTCACGACTTTGAAGTGCTGGCTGCGTCGGCGTGGGAGAAATTACCGGCGACCTTCAGGCAGATGGCCGGCGACCTCGTCATACGGATCGAAGAATTTGCGACCGATGAAGTGCTCGACGAACTTGGCATCGAGGATCCCTTCGAACTCACCGGCCTCTATCAAGGCGTCAGCCTCGATCAAAGAAGTGTGTCGGATATACCACGCGACCCGGACATGGTGTTTCTCTACCGCCGCGCAATCCTGGACGAATGGATCAGTGGCGACGAAGAACTCGGCCATTTAATTGCGCATGTCCTGGTCCATGAAATCGGCCATCATTTCGGCTTTTCCGATGACGATATGGAAGACGTCGAGGCCGAAGCCACGGCATGACGCGACCTATCACCCGCCTTGCCTGATTTGCACCTCAATGATCTCTCCGGCAGCTTGTCCAAAAGCGGAATTCACGGCATTGTCACACAAAGACGGACGGCAAGCCCTCGGCTCCCCCAAGCAACCTCGGCAATGGATGATGCGAACTTTTTGCTCTCGTATTCTGTTTGGGCTTGCCGTGGTGTTGGCGGGCTTGGCGCCAGCCTTCAGTCCGGCGTTCAGCGAGGACACGACGCCGACGCCAGAGGAATACGTCAGCCATGTCGGCGGCGAGACTCACGTTTTACCGCCCGGCGAATTCAAGCTCGACGGCCGCAAGCAGTTGTGCGGACAGCGGCCGACCGTCATCGACAGCACCCTCGACGATTACGGCGCCGCTTATCCCGGCTTTCTAATCATGAACCCGAAGCTGCTCGACAAGGTCTCGACCAACGTCAAGCAATGGATTTTCGCGCACGAATGCGGCCACCAGTTCCGCGGTCCAGACGAAGAAACCGCCGATTGTTTCGCCGTCCAGCGCGGCCGCCGCCAAGGCTGGCTATCGCCCGAGGGCGTCGAGGATATTTGCAGTTTTATCTCGCCGGCCAAGGGCGACAACATGCATTTTTCAGGCTCGCACCGCTGCGAATACATGCGCAAATGTTACGCGGACCCCAATATTCGATAGCTGGCTAATATGTGGGCGCATTACGCCAAGCGAGGCCGAAGGAGATTTTACCTTGACCATCCCCGCCAACAAGGTGGCAGCCGTCACGCTGGCCTACTGGATCATGAAAATCTGCGCCACCACGGTTGGCGAAACCGGCGGCGATTTGCTGTCGATGACCATGGATGTCGGCTACGCGCTAAGTTCGATCATCCTGATCGGATTTTTTCTGGTTTTTTTATACGCGCAAATGCGCTCCAAAACCTTTCACCCGTTCTTATTCTGGGGCGTCGTGCTGGCCACGAGCACGGCCGGCACGACAATGTCGGACCTGATGAATCGCACCTTCGGGCTCGGGTACACGACGGGCTCGGCAATACTGATCTCGATACTCGTCGCCATCCTCATTATCTGGAAACGCACCACCGGCACCATTTCGGTCAACCACATTTCCGACCCTGTCAACGAGGGCTTTTACTGGGCCGCCATTTTGACCTCGAACACGCTCGGCACTTCGGTCGGCGATTATCTGGCTGACACGTCGGGGCTCGGATTTGCGGGCAGCAATTTGCTGATCACCGCCGCCTTGGCCGCCATCGCCGCCGCGTATTATTTCACCTCGATCTCGCGCACCGTGCTGTTCTGGGCGGCGTTCGTCTTGACGCGGCCGTTCGGCGCGACCATGGGCGACCTTCTGACCAAGACGCCGGAGCAAGGCGGCCTTGGCTTTGGCACGATTGGTTCATCCGCCGTGCTGCTGGCGATCCTGGTGGCCCTGATTGCCTGGAACATGCGGGCGGAGGCAAAGCAAGCTTGAGGGTCTGCTCATGCATCGGGACCTTATAGGCGTCACGAGGTTAAGTCGGAGACTTAACGGCCGAGGGATAAGTGCCGGACGTGGAAGTTTTAGCGCTCGGGCGGCCCAATGGTCTGTATCGCCGAAGTTTATCACTAGCTATAGTCCGCCCTCTGCTGACCGGCCCGGGCCTTGCATCCTGCGGCCTTACTTAACAATCAAAGTCCCAACGGATTTCTGAGGAGTAACGCCCGTGGCCATATTCAAGATCAAGCCGATCGACAGCATCATTTCCACGACCATTGTTCCGTTTTCGTCGGACAATGTCGGGCCAGATACCCTGATCGTCGATCCGAGCGCGTTTCTGTTCGCCGATAGCCTGACGAATGCCGGTGCGGTTCTTGGCAACCTGGGCGCTTGGACGGTTACCATCAATGGTTCGGTGACCGGCGCGACCGGCATTGATCTTGCGACGGGCAATGCAGCAACCTCGACCATCACCGTCGGGCTTGACGGCAGTGTTCAAGGTACGAACGGCCACGGCATCGCGGCCCATAGCGCGGTCAATGTCATAAACAACGGCGAGATTGTCGGTACCCTCAACGCCATTTTGCTGGATGGCGGCATTGTTGCGAACACCATCACGAATACTGCGACGGGGGTTCTTAGCGGTCAGGGCGGTGTCGCAATTCTGGATTTTGGCGGCAGCAGCAACGACACGGTCACGAACTCCGGCATCATCGTGGGCAGCGTCAACGTTGCAGGCGGCAACAACACCGTCACAAATTCTGGCTCCATATTTGGAGACCTTTTGGGCGGCACCAGAAACGATACCTTCATCAATTCCGGCGAAGTCAACTTAGTTAGTCTCGGCTCCGGCATTAATTCCTTCACGAACTCCGGTAACGTGAGCTCCGGAGTAGACGGCACGGACGGCAAGGATACGGTTACTAATAGCGGCACCATCGGCACGTTCGTCGACCTAGGGAGCGGCACGAATTTATTCAGCAATTCCGGCATGGTCGGTGCAACAGGTGGCAGTAGCTATTTCGGCGGCCTTGGAGCCGATACCGTTACCAACACCAAAATCCTCTTTGGAGCCGTTCTTGGTTCCGAAGGCGCAAACTCGCTGACCAATTCCGGCACCATTGGCGCAGCGCCTATAACCTCTTACAGTTATCTCGGCGGCGCTGACGCCGACACGGTGACGAACTCCGGCACACTTGACGGCTGGGTCGATTTAGGCGCTGGCGCCAACAAGGTCGTCAACTCCGGCAAGATCGGCACTGACGGCGGCCAGCTCAGTGTCGCCGGAGGCGACGGCAACGACATCGTCAATAACTCAGGGATCATTTCCGCCAACGTCGAACTCGGCCTCGGAGACGACAAGGTCACGAACACCAAGACCATCTCCGGCATTGTCGGCTTGGGCGAAGGCATCAACATACTCAATAACTCCGGGTCTATCGGTGATGTTGGAGGCGATTACAGTGTCTTTGGCGGCACTTCCGGCGGCTCGGACACCATTACCAACTCGGGCACTTTATCCCGCGGCATCACGCTCGGCGACGGCGCCAACACTCTGACCAACTCCGGCGTGGTCGGCGGCGGCGGGTTGCGCCTTAGCTATACTGGCGGTGCCAACGTCGATAACGTCACCAACACAAACAGGTTCATTGCATCTGTGAACCTCGGTGACGGTTTCAACACGCTGACCAATTCCGGCAGCATCGGGACTGAAAACGCCGGCATCAGCGTCCAGGGTGGAGCCAGCAACGATACCATCAAGAACTCCGGAACGATTTCTGGCGGTGTCCTACTCGGTGGCGGCAACGATGTGTTTACGGATTTCAGCACGGATGCCGTGACGCTTGTCACCACCAACGGCACCGTTGGGGCCACAATCGACCTCGGCGCTGGCGCCGACACCTTTGTGGGTGGCGCTAACGCGGAAACCGTCAAAGACGGCGACGGCGCGGACAATATCAATCTTGGCGGCGGCAACGACACCTATTTCGCGATTGGAGCGGGCCCCGGCCTTGACGGCACCGACATCATCAACGGCGGGGCCGGCGCTCTCGACGTCTACGACGCGCAACTTGCCTCACACACAGTTGTCATCAACCTCGATACCGTGTCGCACACCGAAACAACGGGTATCGGCACGATCACGCTCGGCGCTAACGAAGCCTACGGCGATGATGTCGTCGGCGCTCCGCACGGCGTTGGCACGCCGCCGAAAGATACGATCACGAATTTCGAAATGGCTCAGGGTTCCACAGCAGACGACGTGATCTTCGGATCTGCCGCCGCCAACCAGCTTTTCGGCAACGACGGCATCGATCACTTGTACGGCTTTGCCGGCAACGACGTTCTCTATGGCGGAACCGGTTCCGACGCACTCATCGGCGGCGCCGGCAAGGATACGCTGACCGGCGGCGCTGGCGCAGATACGTTCTTTTTCCTGGCCACGTCCGATAGCGGCGCCACGGCCGCGACCCGCGACGTCATTCAAGATTTCACCCAACTAGATCTTGACAAGATCGACCTGTCGAAGATCGATGCCAACACGACCGCCGCCGCCACGGGCGACCAAGACTTCACCTTCATCGGCACCAACGTCAATTTCACCAACAGTGCCGGCCAACTCCGCGCCTTCTGGACCGCCACCGGCCAAATCGTCGAAGGCGACGTCAACGGCGACGGCGTCGCCGACTTCTCGATCAAGATCCAAGACGCCACGCACTCGATCACTTTGGTAAACGGCGACTTCGTCCTCTAACGCCTGACGCCATTAACTCTCTTACCCCCTCCGCGCGGACCTGCGGAGGGGGCAAAGTTATCCCCGTGCCTTGAGACGCGCGTACACTCTTGCCCGGTCATAACCGGGACTTAGCCTCATGCCTCTCGCGGATTTTGCCAAACGCTTCCTTGCCCTCGCCGAAACGCTCTACCTTTGGCTCGGCGCGTTGTCGGGTCTCAACGGCCAGGCAAAAGAAAAAGTCGCCCTCTATGCCGAGGAAATCGCCGCGACGCTCGCCCGCGCCTCCATCGCACTCGCCGGCATGGACGCCCAACCGGCTGACAAACAACGCATTCTGGCGACGGTCCGCGAGCTTGGGCGGATCACCGGCTATCTCGAGACCATCGTCGGCGCGCTCGAACACCATCTTGACGGCCGAAAGCTGGCTGGCGTTAAAAGGCGGCTTGAAAGTTTGCAGCCTTTCGAGCTCGACGCCGTGCTGGCCGCCGAGAAACCTTTTGCCCAGGCCGCGAGGCTGGCGTCGGCGGAAGGTTTTTTCCGGGCCCTTGCCGACGCGCTCCGAGCCTGATCTTTACCTAGAGCAGAATCCGATCGTAGGATATATTCGGCTAAAGTAACTTCCCAACTCATCGAATCGCGACGGGCGCCCTTCTCCCTCCATGCGTAGCATGGCTATGCCATGATGGGAGAAGGTGGTCCGAAGGACCGGATGAGGGGGCTTCGTTTCCTGGCCACATCAGGCCAAGCCCAAGCCCCTCACCTGCCCTTCATCGCGAAGCGATGCTTCGCTCCGACGGGCATCCTCTCCCTCCATGCGAAGCATGGCTTCGCCATGAAGGGAGAGGAAAAGTCCGGCGAACATCAAGGACCCGATTTTCTATGGACAAGTTCACGACCCTGACCGGTATCGCAGCACCCCTGCCGTTGCGCAACATCGACACCGACATGATCATCCCCAAGCAGTTCTTGAAAACCATCAAGCGTACCGGCCTCGGCAAATCGCTGTTTTACGAAATGCGCTACGACAATACGACGGGCAAGGAGGTCGCGGATTTCGTGCTCAACAAGCCGCAATACCGCAAGGCCGAAATTCTGGTGACCGGCGATAATTTCGGCTGCGGCTCGTCGCGCGAGCATGCGCCGTGGGCTTTGTTGGATTTCGGCATCCGCTGCGTCATCGCCCCGGATTTCGCGGATATTTTTTACAACAACTGTTTC
>JANLYX010000085.1:0-49798 GCA_031365865.1 Hyphomicrobium sp.
CGCCAATCCGCCCTCCGCCTGGCGCAAAATCCCCATGATCTGGGTCTCGCTGAACCGGCTCTTCCTCATCTCAATCTCCTCGTGCCTCGGGGCCGAGAAAATTCTACCTTCAAATCCCGTTAGTTGGAGGGGGGATTACCATTGTTGCTGGGACAGTACAGCATCTTCAAATCTCAGCCGACGCTTCGGGCGAGTTCTTCCTCACGGGGGGCCGTGTTGATGGAATTGTCAGTTCACCTGATGTAAACATGATGTATCTTCTCGGAGTCCTGAATGGACACGTAGCAGACTTCGTGTTCCGCCGAATAGGCAGAGTGAAGTCGGGAGATTTCTTCGAAGCCAACAAGCAATTTATCGCACCCCTTCCGATCCCGCGCGTAACGCCGAGGCAACAGGCGGAAATTGCAAAGACGGCGCAAACGCTGCAAACGCGCTGGACCAAGCGCCGCGATCTCATCAAAGCCGCCGCCGACCGGCTCTCTGTGCTGCCGCGCATGCCTGAGGACAAGCGCCGGATCTGGCCGGAGCTGCCTACACTCGACGCCGCTGTAGCCGCGGCCCCCGCGACATTCAAAAGCCCTGCCGATCGCCGCCAATGGGCGGACAACTATCTCAAAGACCTGGAAGCCGGCCGTCTCGCATCGTTGCAGGCCATGTTGAACGGTGGCGGCAAACTCGAAGCGCAGTTCTCAGGCGGCGAACTCAGCCTCAACGCTGGTGGCATACGCGTTGTCGCACGGCTATTTTTCGAAGATCGGCATGGCCGGCTCGCCGAGGCGTATTGGCGCTTTTTGCTTCTGCGCCAGTCCTGGCGTGACGCCAAGTCGTTCGCTGCCGAGTTGTGCCGCATTCCGGCCGATACCGGCAGCCAAGCTGCGGCACAGTTTCTGGAGAGGGTTTCAGCGCTTGCAACCGAATGCCGCGCAATCGATACCGAAGAGCGCGCAATGAACGAGCGGCTGTACGAACTCTACAACCTGAGCCCAGACGAGCGGTTGCTTGTGGAAAGTGCACGGCGTTGATGCCAAACGCGCGCGAATCGGAAATAGTTGGCCGATGTCAGCACGCCACAAGGCCATACATCCGAGCCTGTTCGATCCGCCGCGCCCTGCTGCGGAGCGCACGCCCCCCGACTTGGATTTTATCCGGAAGCACTTGCATCGCGTTTTGCGCCTGGTGCGTAACGCCGAAGGGATGCCTTGGGGGCCCGCCGATACAGCGCACTGGGAAAAGTTCTTCCCGGAGTTGACCGCTCTTTTGCCGCCCGAAGAGGGCCGCGAGCTTTTGACATCCTTCACCACCGAGATTTCACGGCTACGCGTCGTGAAGTCATAGCAGCGAGACAAAAAGGGCCTCTCTCGCGGCCCTTTTTTATTTCGCTTAGAGCAGAATCCGTTCATACGGCATCGGCTTCAGGACTTTCCTCGCCCGTCATGGCGCAGCCATGCGTCGCATGGAGGGAGAAGGCCGCCCGCTGCGATTCAGTGAGTTGAAAATTGCGCTAGTTATCCAAGAAGCTCCGCAGCTTCCTTGACCTCGACGGATGCTTCAATTTCCGCAGCGCTTTCGCTTCGATCTGGCGGATGCGTTCGCGGGTGACGCTAAACTGCTGGCCGACTTCTTCGAGGGTGTGGTCGGTGTTCATGCCGATGCCGAAACGCATGCGCAGCACGCGCTCTTCGCGCGGCGTTAAACTCGCCAAAACGCGCGTCGTGGTTTCGCGCAGGTTGGATTGAATGGCGGCTTCGATCGGCAAAATGGCGTTGCGGTCTTCGATGAAATCGCCGAGATGCGAATCTTCCTCGTCGCCAATCGGCGTCTCAAGCGAGATCGGCTCCTTGGCGATCTTCAGAACCTTGCGGACTTTTTCAAGCGGCATCGCAAGCTTTTCAGCCAGCTCTTCCGGCGTCGGCTCGCGGCCGATCTCGTGCAGCATCTGCCGCGAGGTTCTAACGATCTTGTTGATGGTCTCGATCATGTGGACGGGAATGCGGATAGTGCGGGCCTGATCCGCGATCGAGCGCGTGATAGCCTGACGGATCCACCACGTCGCGTAGGTCGAGAACTTATAGCCGCGCCGGTATTCGAATTTGTCGACGGCCTTCATCAGACCGATGTTGCCTTCCTGGATGAGATCGAGGAACTGCAGACCGCGGTTGGTGTATTTTTTCGCAATCGAAATGACGAGCCGCAAGTTGGCTTCGACCATTTCCTTCTTGGCCTGACGGGCCTCGCGCTCGCCCTTCTGCACGGCTTTGACGATGCGGCGGAACTCGGGGATTTCGAGGCCGGTGTCGGTCGCGAGCTGATGGATGTCGCCGCGAATGGTGACGATCTGCGGCTTCTCGTGCTTGACGAACTGCGTCCACTTCTTGCCGTTGGTCGACATCCGGTCGAGCCAGGTCTGGTTGAGCTCGTTGCCGAAGTATTCGTCGATGAAGTGCTGGCGCGCGACGCCGTAGCTGTCGGCCAAGCGCATCAGGCGGCCTTCAAGACCGATGAGGCGCTTGTTGATGGCGTAGAGCTGCTCGACCAGGCTTTCGATACGGTTGTTGTTGAGCGACAGGGATTTGACGTCGCTGACGATTTCTTCGCGCAGCTTGTCGTAGGCTTTCTGCTGCTGACGCGTGCCTTGCTCTCCCGCGACCTGCTGCTCGAGTTTCTTGTCCTGCTGCTTACGGAGTTTTTTGTAGGTGCCGGCGATCTTGTCGAATGTCTCGAGGACTTTCGGTTTTAATTCCGCTTCCATGGCGGCGAGCGACATGGCGTTCTCGAACTCGTCGTCGTCGTCGCTCATCTCGCCTTCGGCGGCGGGAGCACCCGGCACGGCCGGCTCGGGAAGGCCTGGGATCGGAATACCGTCGACGCCAGGAACGGGCGGGACTTTGCCCTCGGGGCCTTCATACGTTGCTTCAAGATCGATGATGTCGCGCAGCAAGATCTTGCCGTCGTTCAACTCATCGCGCCAGATGATGATGGCCTGGAAGGTCAACGGGCTTTCGCACAAGCCGGCGATCATGGCCTCGCGGCCGGCCTCGATGCGCTTGGCGATGGCGATTTCGCCTTCGCGCGACAGCAGTTCGACCGAGCCCATTTCGCGCAGGTACATGCGAACGGGATCGTCGGTGCGTTCCGATGGCTCAGACTTGGTTTCGGATTTGGCGACCGCGTTTTGGGGAACGAGCGCACGGCCCTCTTCTTCGTCCGCGGCGGCCGGCTCTTCGGCTTCGGCGGCGTCTTCTTCCTCGTTCTCGGCGAGATTGATGCCCATGTCGGACAGCATCGCCAGAATGTCTTCGATCTGGTCGGGCTGGTTTTCTTCCGGCGGCAAGACAGCATTGAGCTGATCGAGGGTAAAGTATCCCTTGGCCTTCGCGGTTTTCAGAAACTTTTTTACCGCTTGATCGGAAAGATCGAGCAGCGGGCTGTCACGTTCCGGGGTATCGGAAGCGGCGGTTGGTTCTTCGGTCTTCTTGGCGGTCTGCGGTTGGCGTGCCATCTAGGTCCTTCGTAACTTTTTTGGGCAGCGGATCGAGGCCGCGCCGATTTCAAATTTGGTCCGCCTTATTTCCCTGCTCGTGGGCTTAGGCCGAAATCCCTATTATCTTGTGCTTCCAGTCTTTGTGACGCCAGCACTCGTGAGGCCCGCACTTGTGACGCCAGACATCGTACCGCCATCGTAGGTCGCGGGGGTTTCCGGATGCATGGGCCCCGCGTCGTCGAAATGATCAATGGCGCCAAGTTGCACGATCTGGTGCTTGATTTCGGATAGCCTTGCCCAAGCCTCTTCCGTGCAGTCGCGGTACCATGCTTCCTCCGCAGCCTTTAGCATACGCTCAAGGCTATCCTGGCGCTGGTGGAGCGCGAGGATATGACGGAAGCCGGCTTCGACCTCGGTAGCAGACGCCTCTGGCTCGGCAAAACGGTCGCTGCTGTGCGTAATCGTTCGCTCGGCGAGGTCCACCACCTTGGACACCCCAGTTTTGCTCAATTGGGAGCGCAGAGTCACTCTGTCAAGTGAATTCGTTATGGCGTGCACGGCCAGTATTTGGTCGCGCAGCGCCGCGAGGGCGTTGGCGGCGAACGGCAGTTCGGCCAGGATCTCGGAATGTTCCTCGATTAACCAAGGATGGTTGAGCAGGGTTTTGACCAGCAGAGCCTCGCGCGGCGGAATGGTGTGCGACATCGTCGATAACTCGGCGCTGGCCCCTTGCGGGATGGGTGGCGGCTGACGGCCCCAACGTGGGCCCCATCGACGCTCTGGGCGGGGGTCTAGGCGGGCGCGCTCGCGCAGGCGCCAATCGGGCGTGGCGACGTAGCGCGAGCCGCTGAGCGGCCCCTTAGAGGCTTGAGCGGGGGTGCGTGGTCCGGCCTGAAACGGGATCGGCCTCAGCGAGCGCCCAAGAGCATAAAGCCGGTCCCGGAGCTCGCGGTCGTAATGGCCGCGGACCAGCGGCTCGGCAATGCCGGCGACCAGCGTCTTGAGGCGGGCTTCGAGCGCGGCGCGCTGCTCGGGTGTGGTTAATGGTCCCGCCGCCTCTTCGCGCTCCCACAGCATATCGATTAGGGGGCGGGTTTGGTTCAGGACCTGAGCCATGGCGTCGACGCCCTGCTGGCGGACTAGATCGTCGGGATCGAGGCCGTCGGGCAGGAAGGCGAAGCGGATGCTATGGCCAGGCTTCAAGTGCGGCAGGGCGGTATCGATGGCGCGGAAGGCGGCCTTCTTGCCAGCGCTGTCGCCGTCGAAGCATAAGATCGGCTCCTCCGACATCCGCCACAGCAATTTGAGCTGGTCTTCTGTCAGAGCTGTACCGAGCGGGGCGACGGCTTCGCCGAAGCCGGCCTCGCACAGGGCAACGACGTCCATGTAACCCTCAACGGCAACGATCCGCCCGCGATCGTGGGCCAGTGCGCGCGCCGACTGGGCGTTGTACAGAACGTGGCCCTTGTGAAACAGCGGCGTCTCGGGCGAATTGAGATACTTGGCTGGTGCGTCGGGATCCAGCGCACGTCCGCCAAAGGCGATGACGCGGCCTTTGAGATCGGTGATCGGAAACATGACGCGATTGCGGAACCGGTCATACGGCTCGGGAATATCGGAGCCTGAAATCTCCATGCCCGCCGTCGCCATGTCGGAGACGGAGAAGCCCTCGGCTTTGAGGTGATCTTTGAGGGCGGTGCGCGAATTTGGCGCGAAGCCGAGGCGGAACGACGAGATGGTCTCGCGCTTGAGGCCGCGCTGTTCCAGATAGCGCCGCGCCTCGCTGCCAGCGCCCGATCGCAGAGCGGTCTCGAAAAATCGCGCTGATGTCTCGAGCAGCCGGTAGAGCCGGTCGCGCTCGTTCTCTTGTTCCTGGCTGCGTTCGATGGTCTTGGGCATGGCGATACCGGCTTCGCCCGCCAGACGCTCGACGGCCTCGGGAAATTCCAGGCCCTCGGTTTTCATCACAAACGAGAAGATGTCGCCATGCTCGCCGCTGGCGAAGCAGTGGTAAAAGCCTTTTTGGTCGTTGACGAAAAACGACGGCGACTTCTCGACCTTGAACGGCGACAGGCCCTTGTATTCGCGGCCGGCTTTTTTGAGCGCGACTTTGCGGCCGGCGACCTGACTGACAGGAAGGCGGGCGCGAATCTCGTCCAGAAAGCTCGGGTTGAAGCGCATGGGTCTCCTCGGGCAGCCTGACCAGAGTTGTCCCCCGAATCATTTCGCCGTTCAGAACCCTTAAGTGATTCGCTGCGTGATCCCTTGGCCCGTCGCGTTCCGCAGCCGGTCTCTACCCGCTATCCACAGGGTCGCTGTCTACTCCCTCCCCCCTGTGGGGAGGGCCGGGGTGGGGGGAATCCCGGAGAGTTGGGGTTCTGGTGAACAATCAAATTCGATCGTCACGGATTACCCCCCCCTCCCGACCTCCCCCACAAGGGGGGAGGCGCAGGGCAGCGCTACTCACCGGTCGGTCGAGCGGCGGCGGAACTCTTTGGGCTTAGCGGGGCGGCGATCATCGCCGAAGCCGGGCGTTCTTGGCGCGGCGGGTTGAGAAGCCGGCAAGTTAGCTTGTTCCCGCGCGGATTTTTTCCAGGCTGGATCGGCCGGTTTCAAAGCTTCGACGAACCGGCTGCGATGTGCCGAGCCATCTGTCGTGAACTCCGGCCCGAAGGCGTTGGCGTGACGATCGCCAGGATTTTTCATTGCAAACAGCGCCAATGCAAGGCCGCCGGCTTGAAACATGGACTTCAAATGCTCGTACATAAGTGCCGACTCGCGGTCTTCTTCGAAAACGCTCGCCGACAGCTTGGCGTGATCGAGGGCCACAAGGTAGGCCGCAATGGTGCAGATCAGGAGCGGAAACAAGAAAATCGCCGGGTCGCCGGAATCATGAAAGCGCCGGCTCATCAGGCAGAACATCACCCACAGCAGGCCAAGTTCCGTTATCGCGAAGATGTTGTAAGCGGGCAGGTCTTCCGCGTGCGCCGACACATAAAAGGCGACGGCGACTTGGGCTGCAATGATCACCAGGGCCAACGCGCCATAGTGCAGCTGGGAAAGCCGGCCCCAGGGCGTCACCATCGCCAGCACATATTTGAGGACGCGGATCATCGGCGTTGGCCTTCAAAGATTGAAAGCCTAGCCCTCGACCGTTTACGTTCGGTTAACCGCGTCGTCGCTCAGGTCAACGCGGCTTTGACCGCCGCGCTGGCTTTTTGAAAATCCATCTTGCCAGCGTATTTGGTCTTGAGCACGGTCATGACCTTGCCCATGTCCTTGGCGCCAGTCGCTCCCGCTTCTTTGATGGCGGCGGCGATGGCGGCAGCGGCCGCCGCCTCGTCCATCTGCTTTGGCAGATAGGCTTCGATGATGTCGATCTCGGCTTGTTCAATCGCGGCAAGCTCCGCACGACCGCCCGAGGTGTACTGCGCAATCGAATCGCGGCGCTGTTTGACCATCTTGGTCATGACGGCGATGATGCCGGCGTCGTCGATCGATTTCTTGGCTTCGATCTCGGCGGTTTGGATCGCCGCGTTGATCAGACGCAGGGTGCCGACGCGGACCTTGCCGCCGCCTTTCATCGCGCCCTTGATGTCTTCGGAAATGCGGGTCCGCATGGGGAGTTGTCCTTAGGAAGCTCAAAGCCGAGGTTTAGGCGCGGTTGCTTCGCCTTTCAAGCTAGTTCGCAAACCCCGCCCCGTTGAAAGATCACCGCGACCCATCATAATTGACCGCGACAAGCCGTTCCCCTAGGGTCCGGCGAAATTTGCAACCCGCCGACCCGCACGCCACAGACCCTCGTTACTCAGCGAGGGGCAAAGACGCGGCAAGCGACGTTTGACCGTGGACCGCCCGATGAGCACGCCTGCTTGGACCGATGCGCCTTTGACCGCACGGCTTGTTTTGGATGATGGCACGGTCGTTTCAGGAACCGGCATCGGCGCTGCCGGGTCGGCGGTTGGAGAGGTCTGCTTCAACACTGCCATTACCGGATATCAGGAAATTCTGACCGATCCGAGTTACGCAGGCCAGATCATCACCTTTACGTTTCCTCATATTGGCAACGTCGGCGCTAACAAGGAGGATACCGAGACCTCCAACCTAGCGGCCCGCTCGGGCGTGCGAGGTTGCGTGCTGCGCGCCGATATCACCAATCCGTCGAACTATCGCGCCACCGATCATCTCGATGCGTGGCTGAAGAGCCGTGGCATTATCGGGATCACCGGCGTCGATACCCGGGCCCTGACGGCGCGCATCCGCGACAAGGGCATGCCGAATGCCGTCATCGCGCACGAGCCGTCCGGCAAGTTCGATCTCGAGGCTCTTAAGAAGGAAGCCAAGGCTTGGCCAGGGTTGCTTGGCCTTGATCTGGTACCCGATGTGACGACGGGGCAAAGTTACAGCTGGGACGAAGCGCGCTGGGTTTGGAACGAGGGCTATAAGCGCAACGAGAACCCTGAGTTTCATGTCGTCGCCATCGACTACGGCTTGAAGCGCAACATTCTGCGCTGCCTGGTCTCGGCCGGCTGCAAGGTCACGGTTCTGCCGGCGACGGCCAAAGCCGAGGACGTGCTGGCCCGCAAGCCTGACGGCGTGTTTCTGTCGAACGGCCCAGGCGATCCGGCGGCGACCGGAAAATATGCCGTGCCCGAAATTCAGAAATTGGTGGCCAGCGGCAAGCCGGTTTTTGGCATTTGCCTCGGCCACCAGATGCTGGGCTTAGCGCTTGGCGGTACCACCAAGAAGATGCATCAGGGTCACCACGGCGCCAATCACCCGGTCAAGGATTTCACCACCAACAAGGTCGAGATCGTGTCGATGAACCACGGCTTCACGGTCGATCGGGAGAGCTTGCCCAAGGGCGTGGTCGAGACTCACGTCTCATTGTTCGATGGCACAAACTGTGGCATCGCGCTCGATGGCAAGCCGGTGTTCTCGGTTCAGCATCATCCCGAGGCGAGCCCGGGTCCGCAAGATAGCCATTATCTCTTCACCCGCTTCACCAACATGATGCGGGAGCAGAAGGGTGAAGGGCCGCGGCGCGAACGCTAAGTCTCAAATCAGTTCAGGAGTTCGGCTATATGCGGTTTGTGGGCGTTGTGTTGGCCGGACTAATTCTTATGTGGCCAGTGGTTCAAGCCGTTGCCGATCCGCAGGCACAGTCGCCGGCGCAGGCACAGAAGCAAACTCCGGATCCAACGCAACCGCCGCCGCAGTCTCAAGGCAAGCCTGATGGCAAACCCGAGAGCAAGACCTGCGACTACGTTCATGGACCGTTTCTGAGGCTGCTTGAAGACTGGCGTAAGACCTGCGGTCACGCGCTATGCGGGCAGGTGGTTGCCGCCGACGCGGCACGGGTCAAGAAAAGCGCTAAACCCTGCGACGCCGAAACCTGGTTGAGCCTCAAGGACGACATGCGCGCGACCATCGTCGGCGGCGGCGCGGTGTTGTTCGGCGAGGTTCACGATAATCCGTCGCATCACGACTTGAGATCGCGCGCCGGCATGAGCAATTTTCCGGCCGCCATTATGGAGCAGATTTCCGCTGAGCAAATGCCGGCGGCGGACGCGTATCTGACAGCTAACGCCACCAAGCTCAACGACAAGTCGCTGGACGAATTCAAGAGCGCGGTTAACTGGGAGAAGTCGGGCTGGCAACAATACAAGTACGATCCCCTTTTGCGCGCCGTGCTGCTTGGGCGGAGTGCGCTTTATGCTGGCGATCCCGGTCGCGATACGATCAAAAAAATCGCCAAAGAGGGCGCGGATGTGGTGCCCCTCGACGAGCGTCAGCGCTTGAAGCTGGATGTCGCGCTGGGTGAAAAACTCGATGCAGATTCGGCAAAAGACATTGAAGACAGCCATTGCGGGATGATCCCCAAGACCGCCGTTCCGAATATGGCGTTTGCCCAGCGTTACCGCGATGCCTTCATGGCGGATGCGATCATCAAGGCCGAGGACAAGCAGCACGCCGCGGTCCTATTCGCCGGCAATGGCCATCTGCGCACCGATCGCGGCGTGCCGTGGTATTTGCGCCAGCGCGCACCGGGCAAGCTAATACTGTCGATCGTGCTGGTCGAGGTCGAAGACGGCAAAACCGACGCCGCCGACTACGTGCCGAAAGACCCGGATGGTAAACCGGCCGCCGATTACATCATCTTCACGCCGCGTGCGAGCCGCGATGACCCGTGTAAGGGCATGGAGAAGAAGTAAGGCTGCTGTATTTATCCCGGTTTCGCCAGCGCGCGATTTCGCGCTACAGTGGCCAAATGAACGAGATGCGCCCAGGCCCAGTTCCCCGGCAGCGAGCCACCACACAAACGGCGGACGGTTTGCCGCGCCTGAAGTGGACAGTCGAAGAATTCGACGCCCTCGCCGAGCACGGATTTTTTACAGAAGACGACCGGGTCGAACTGATCGGCGGGGAGTTCGTTCCGATGTCGCCCAAAGGCAACCGGCATGAAGTGGTGCGCGGCGAACTCGGCAGATGGATCTCCGATCATCTTCCAAAAGACATCAAGATTTATTTTGAACCAGGTTGGCGCGCCGATCCGAACAACTACTTTGAACCGGACATCGTGATTTTTCCGGCTCAAATTGGGCTGGAGAATTTATCGGGCCCCGACATCCTGCTGATCATCGAAATTGCCGTGTCGAGCTTGAGCTTTGATTTAGAGCTCAAGGCCAAGATCTATGCCGGGCTCGGCGTGCGCGAATACTGGGTCGTCGACGCCAAGACGCTCGAGACGATGGTGCATCTTGAGCCGGGCGCGCAAGGCTACGGAAAAGTTGCGAGCGTGGCGCCAAGCGAAACCCTGGCGCCGCTGGCGCTGCCCGCGCTGACCGTCAGCCTCGGGGCGCTGAAGGTTGGTTAGGTCCGTGAGGCAGCTGCACCCCCCAACCCGCCATTCAACCTTTCTCAATTTTAAGATCGAAGTCGGGCCGGTTCCGCGTATAACCCTCCGGAAAAGACCCTTGTCGGAGGACCCTCATGCGTCGCGTTTTTGCTGCAACTGTTCTTCTGCTCACCGCCGCCCCAACCGCCAGTTATGCCGCCTGCCAGGACGAAGTGATCGCGGCCTTCATGAAGCAGCGCAAGTCGCCTGCGTTCCGGGTCGAGATGGCGCAGCCGACGGCCGAGGGACCCGTTAACGTCCGCGTCGATTACGTGCCGCCCGCCAAGATGCTGCAAACCGTCACCGGCGGCAATATGCCGGGCGAACAGCAAACCATGCTGGTCGGCGACCGCGCCTTTGCTGGCACTAGCGGGGCCTATGAAGAACTCCTTCCGCAGTACACCCAATCAATAGTGGCCGAGGTTAAAACCGCGCTTGGCCAGACGCCCGAAAATCTCGGCGATTTCGAGTGCCTCGGCAAAGTCAGCTTTGACGGCAAAGATCTTGTTGGCTACCGCACCAAGCCGGCAGCCGATGCCAAGGCCGGCGAAGCCTCGTTGTCGCGGATCGTCTACGTCGATCCGGCTTCCGGCCTTCCAGCGTACAATGTGGTGACGCCCGCCAAAGCCGGTGAAGCGCCGGTGATGAAAGCCGTCTATTCTTATCCGGCAGACATCGTTATCGAAGCGCCCGAAGGCGCACCGGTCCAAAAAACCAAATAAAGCCGGTTTTGTTTCGTTTTACGTCTCGAGCCTCAAAGGACTGATCATGCGCCGTCTCATGTTCGCAAGCTTCCTGGCCCTTGCTGCCGCATCCGGAACGGCCTTCGCCGCCGAAACGCCGGGTGAACCGGGCGCCAAGCAAAACGCCAATCCGTGCCGCGAGGAAGTCTCGGTCGCGCTGCAAAAGCTGCGCAAATCGTCGTGGTTCCGCATGGACAGCAACATGCTGACCGAAAACGGTCCAACGGATATGTCGGTTGAGTACGTCTTGCCCGATCGCATGCACCAGAAAGTGACGGTCGTCGCCACCAAGCAAACCACAGAAATTATTCTGGTCGGTAAGCAGGCCTGGGGCAATGAGGGCAGCGGCTGGCGCGCCTTGCCAGAAACCGTCGCTCAGCAGGTCGCCGCGCAAATGGCCGAGAACGTCGTCGAGCAGCAGCAAGACGTCGGCAATTATTCGTGCAAGGGCCGCACAAAGTTCGATGGCCGCGATGTCATGGGTTACAAGCTCGAGGACGAGCCAGCCAAGGGCGCGGAAGGCCCGAAAAACGAGGCCTTTCGGATGTTTTATGTCGATGCGACCACCGGGCTTCCGGTTAGTAACGTGCTGCTGACGATCGGGCGCGAGGACAAGCCGTTTTTCAAGACCAGCTACTCGTTCCCGCTCGACCTCAAGATCGAGCCGCCGAAAGACATAGTGGCCGAGCCAGAACCAGCCAAGGCCGAAACCCCGAAAACAGAAGCGCCTAAGCCGTAAGACTGGGTTGCGAGTGTCGCTGCCGCGCTTAGATTTCCTCTGATGCAATAACCGGGAGATGAAACATGGCCGAGAATGTTAGGACGGGTGGATGCATGTGCGGCAAAGTCCGCTACGAAGTTCCGCGCGATATGAAAACCGCCGCCAAGTGCCACTGTCAGATGTGCCAGAAGTCGACCGGCGCAAGCGCCATGACCGCCGCCGTCTATGCCTCGGAAGATGTCAAGGTAACGGGCGAGACCAAGAGCTTCACCTACACCTCCGACGGCGGGCGCCCGGTGACGAACAAGTTCTGCCCCAATTGCGGATCGTCCGTCATTATGCTGACCCCGGCGCTCGATGGGCTGACGCTGATCCGCGCCGGTACGCTCGATGATTCGAGTGGCTTGGATCCGCAGTTCGTCGTTTACAACAAGCGCCGGCCCGCGTGGGACGCCGACAATCCGAATATCCCCCATCACCACGAAATGCCGCCGGGTTGAGGGCTGCGGCGATCTGCTGTTTTCAAATGCTGCGTCAAGTAGTTAGAGGGAAGGCCCGATCCGCAATCCGGCCTTCCAAAGGCTTTTGGTGCGCGCCTATAGCCAAAGCCTTTGCGCTGCAATAGAACACGGCCTCACCATGCCAAAACGCACAGACATCAAATCCATCCTCATCATTGGCGCCGGTCCGATCGTCATCGGCCAGGCGTGCGAGTTCGATTATTCGGGCACCCAAGCCTGCAAGGCTCTCAAAGCCGAGGGCTACCGGATTATTTTGGTCAACTCGAACCCAGCGACCATTATGACGGATCCGGATTTGGCGGACGCCACCTACATCGAGCCGATTACGCCAGATGTGGTCACCAAAATCATCGCCAAGGAGCGCACCGAGCGTCCGGGCGACAAACTTGTGCTGCTGCCGACCATGGGCGGGCAGACGGCTTTGAATACGGCGCTGGCGCTCGAGAAGCTGGGCGTACTCAAGACTTACGATGTCGAGATGATCGGCGCCCGAGCCGAGGCGATCGATAAAGCCGAAGACCGGCAAATGTTCCGCGAGGCGATGACAAAAATCGGCCTCGAAACGCCGCGCTCGCGCATGGCGCATAATCGCAACGAAGCCGGCGAAGCGCTCGATGCTATCGGACAGCCGGCCAACATCCGCCCGTCGTTCACCATGGGCGGCACTGGCGGCGGCATCGCCTACAACAAGGAAGAGTTCTTCGAAATCGTCGAACGCGGTCTCGATGCGTCGCCGACCAAGCAATTGCTGGTCGAAGAAAGCGTCTTGGGCTGGAAAGAGTTCGAGATGGAAGTTGTGCGCGATAAGGCGGACAACTGCATCATCATCTGCTCGATTGAAAACCTCGATCCGATGGGCGTACACACGGGCGACAGCATCACCGTTGCGCCGGCGCTGACGCTGACCGACAAAGAATACCAGATGATGCGCGACGCTTCGTTAGCTGTCTTGCGCGAGATCGGTGTCGAGACCGGCGGCTCGAACGTGCAGTTCGCCGTCAATCCGGCCGATGGGCGTCTGGTTGTCATTGAAATGAACCCGCGCGTATCGCGCTCGTCCGCGCTGGCATCCAAAGCAACCGGCTTTCCGATTGCCAAGGTCGCGGCCAAGCTGGCGGTCGGTTACACGCTCGATGAATTGCAAAACGACATTACGCAAGGCGCGACGCCGGCGTCGTTCGAGCCGACCATCGACTATGTCGTCACCAAGATCCCGCGGTTTGCATTCGAGAAATTTGCCGGTGCCGATACGACCCTGACGACTTCGATGAAGTCTGTTGGCGAAGCTATGGCCATCGGGCGGACGTTTGCCGAAAGTCTGCAAAAAGCCCTGCGCTCGATGGAGACGGGCTTGTCCGGCTTCGACGATATCGCGCTCGAAGGCTTAGGGCAGGGCGACGACAAGAACGTTGTGCGCGCCGCCGTTTCGCGCCCGACCTTCGACCGTGTGCTCAAGGTCGCACAGGCATTCCGCCACGGCTTCGATATCGAGCAGGTTCATCAGTTTTCGAAAATCGATACGTGGTTCTTGTCGCAGATCAAAAATATCGTCGACACCGAAGCCCGCGTCATCGAGCACGGCCTGCCGAAAACGGCTGCTCAAATGCGAAACCTCAAGGCCATGGGTTTTTCGGATGTGCGGCTCGCCCAGCTTGCAAAGATGAGCGAAGCCGAAGTGACCAAGCACCGCCGCAGCTTGCATGTGACGCCGGTCTATAAGCGCATCGATACCTGCGCCGCTGAATTCGCGGCCCCGACCGCGTATATGTATTCGACCTATGAGACGGGCTTGTTCGATAACCCGGTGTGCGAATCCAAGCCGACGGCCAAAGAAAAAATCGTCATCCTAGGTGGCGGTCCCAACCGCATCGGCCAGGGCATCGAATTCGACTACTGCTGCTGCCACGCCTGCTTCGCGCTGACGAAGGCTGGCTATGAAACCATCATGATCAATTGCAACCCGGAAACCGTGTCGACCGATTACGACACTTCCGACCGGTTGTACTTCGAGCCGCTGACGGCGGAAGACGTCATCGAGATCATCAAGGCTGAAAGCGTCAACGGCAAAGTCAAAGGCGTGATCGTTCAGTTTGGCGGCCAGACGCCGCTCAAATTGGCGAGCGCGCTCGAAGAAGCCGGCATTGTCATTCTTGGCACCTCGCCGGACGCCATCGATCTTGCCGAAGATCGCGACCGCTTCAAAGCGCTGATCGAAAAGCTGCAGCTCTCGCAGCCTGAAAGCGGCATCGCCCGCAATCCGAGCGAAGCCCGCGCGGTCGCCGACAAAATCGGCTATCCGGTTGTCATTCGCCCGTCTTACGTGCTCGGCGGACGGGCCATGGAAATCATTCATGATGGCTTCGAGATCGATCGTTACATCAAGCGGCTGTCGGCAACGCTCGACAATCCGTCGGAGCTTGTCGTTTCGGCCAAGCGGCCTTTGCTCATCGACCGTTATTTGACCGACGCCGTCGAGGTCGACGTCGATTGCTTGAGCGACGGCACCGATACGTTTGTTGCCGGCATCATGGAACACATCGAGGAAGCCGGCATTCATTCGGGCGATAGCGCCTGTTCGCTGCCGCCGTACTCGCTGACCAAACCCGTCATCGCCGAATTAGAACGCCAATCGCGCGAACTGGCCTTGGCATTGAACGTCGTCGGCCTGATGAACGTGCAATTCGCCATCAAGGACGGCCAGGTTTACATTCTTGAAGTCAACCCGCGGGCCTCGCGCACCGTACCGTTCGTCGCCAAGGTCATCGGCCTGCCGGTGGCGGCAATCGCGGCCCAGATCATGGGCGGCAAACCCTTAGCGTCATTTAATTTGAAGACCCCGCAGTTCGATCACATCGCCGTCAAGGAGGCGGTGTTTCCGTTCGCCCGCTTCCTCGGCGTCGATCCGATCCTTGGGCCCGAGATGCGCTCGACCGGCGAGGTCATGGGCATCGACCGTGATTTTGCGATGGCCTTCGGCAAGAGCCAGATCGGCGCGGGGCAGAAGCTGCCTGCAAGCGGCACGGTCTTCGTCTCGGTCAAGGAAAACGACAAGGCCAAAATCGTGGCGCCTGTCAAAGAGCTGGCGGCAATGGGCTTTTCCATCATCGCCACGCGCGGTACCAAGCGTCACCTGGAAGCCAACGGGATTACTTGCGAAACCATCAACAAGGTTCTGGAAGGCCGCCCGCACGTCGTCGATGCTATCAAAAACGGCGATATTCACCTTGTTTTCAATACAACCGAGGGTACAAAAGCCCTGTCCGATAGTAAGGACATCCGGCGCTCGGCCTTGCTTCACCACATCCCCTATTATACAACCTTGGCGGGGGCGGTAGCTGTGACGCGGGCAATAAAGGCCTTGAAGTCGGACACGCTTCAGGTTGCGCCATTGCAGGCGTTTACGCACCGCTAGGGTTCGGCACAAATGCTTTTCCCATGAGTTTGCCGGCGTCTGCCGCCGGTAAGTTCAGTATTTTCCCGAAGCGACGAGCAACTCGAAGTATCGGCCGCACGAAAGTGTGGAGAGAAGGAGCCGTTGGAGATGACGATGGAACGGGTGCCAATGACTATTTTCGGGCACAAGAGCCTGGAAGAGGAATTGCAGCGGTTGAAGGCTGTCGAGCGGCCACGCATCATCGCGGCGATTTCGGAAGCGCGCGCCCACGGCGACCTTTCGGAGAATGCCGAGTATCACGCAGCCAAGGAACAGCAGGGTCTCAACGAAGCCCGCGTTGCCGAACTGGAAGACAAGCTGTCGCGCGCCGAAGTCATCGATACCGCTGCGATGTCGGGCGACACCATCAAATTTGGTGCGACTGTGCATCTTGAAGACGACGATACCGGCGATAAGGTCAAGTATACTATCGTCGGCGACCTAGAAGCCAATTTGCGCGACGGCAAGATTTCGATTTCCTCGCCGATTGCCCGCGCCCTCATCGGCAAGGTCAAAGGCGACAACGTCGAGGTGACGACGCCCAAGGGCTCGCGCTCGTTTCAGGTTTTGAAGGTCGAGTGGAAGTAGGGCGGAGACGGCTCAAAGTCTGCGCCACCGTTCAAGACCTCCGGGCAGGTAAGATCAAAGAACAAAATCGCCGGCCGTCAGCGAAATAAATCCATTGAGTTTAATTTCAAATTCCGCCGCAGCGTCGCCGTTGATGTCGCCTCGAACAACGGTCAGCTGCTGGCCGTTCTCTACCGCAAAACCGAAGGTGATCTCGGGGGCTGCGAGGGTGAATGCCGCATTGCCGCCGTTGAGAAAAACAAATTGTGGTCCCGCCAAAAGGCTGATGTCGATTTTGTCGGTGCCTTGTACGAAGTCCGTTATCAAGTCAGCCGCGCCGGGCGCGGTTTGTGCTGCGGCAGTAAATTGGAAGGTGTCGGCCCCTGCGCCACCGGTCAGCGTGTCGCTGCCTCGGTTGCCGTTCAGAATATTGTTTGCGCCATCACCCCTAAGCGTGTCATTGCCGCCCGTGCCATAAACATTTTCGATGCCGCTGAACGTGTCGCCAACAGCCTCCGCGCCCGCATTATTGAGGGAATTTCCTAGATCAACCGTTACACCAGTGGACCCATTATAAAATATCCAATCTGATCCGCTGCCGCCCACAAGGGTATCTTTGCCATTTCCGCCCGTGAGATAATCGTCTCCGTCTCCACCATCGACAGTGTCGTTGCCGGTGCCGCCTTCGAGAATGTCGTGATCCGCACCGCCGTACAATGCGTCACGGCCAGCGCCGCCAAGCAGGATATCCGATCCGCCGCCGCCGATAAAAGTCTCATCAACCGCGACATTGTTGCTTCCGGCGATTGTGTCCTGTCCTGCTCCGCCAATGACGATCTCAATGCCTGTCAAGGTTCCAACATCTGCTGCCGCCCCCGGCGCGCTAAATATCAAAGCGCGGCCAACGCCGCTATCGCCCAATACAATTGTAGTGCCGATGCCACCAGCAGCGGAAAAATCCGCAGTGTCAACGCCGGCACCACCGCGATAGATGTCGAAACCAGCGCCGCCAATCAGGATGTCGTCGCCGGCTCCACCTGCGAGTATGTCGTCTCCGTTGCCACCAGATAGCGTGTCGCGCCCGCCGCCGCCGAATAGCAGATCGCTGCCGTTGCCGCCATAGAGTGTATCGTTGCCGGCGCCGCCATAGAGCGTGTCGCTGCCGTTGCCGCCATCGAGTGTATCGTTGCCGGCGCCACCATAGAGCGTGTCGCTGCCTTTGAGGCCGAAGAGTGTATCGTCCTCGCCCAGTCCAAAAATAGTGTCCACCCCGTCGGTACCGGTCAGAATATTCTTTTTGTCAGTTCCAAAGATCGTGGCCATCAAGATCGTCCTTAGTGTTGCTGATCTAAATAATACGATGTATTCGTCTGTTTTACGAGGATCGATTGTGCGAACCGATCAAGAACCCTTGATTTCTGTTGGTATGGTTACGCTTTGTAACGCCAAGGAGCATAATCAGGACGCTCTGTTTGAGACTGCAAAACCGGTGTCGCAATCGGCCAACAGTTTGCGTAAGCCACGCCTTGGCTGGCAAGGACGTGAGCAAAGGCGACAACGTCGAGGTGAGGACGCCCAATGGCTCGCGCTCGTTTCAGGTTTTGAAGGTCGAGTGGAAGTAGGGCCGCGTCTTTGGCCGTGATCCCAGCTCTGCGCAATTACGCGTGCCGCATCGTTGTCCGGCTAGGAATGCAAGTTTCGCCTTCAATCGTACGCTTCGTTGCACTTGGTTGTGTTGGCGCGCTTCAACAGAAACGATCGGGTTTGCCCCGCAGGTGCGGTGAGGCTCAGGTCATTGTTCCCGAAGCCGTCGCCTTCAATTGAAATGCCCTTGCTGGTTATTCTCACGTCGCGGCCTACAGTCGTTATGCGGAAGGACCCGCCATCGGATTCAATCTGGCATGAGAAACCGGATCCCTTGGTCTTGCAGAAGGCAAGCGCCGAGTAATTGGTCGAGTTCTTCTTCACTTGAACGGCAAGCTGAAGCGCGAAGTTATTGGCCTTGTTTGCGACACCGTCGGAAGGCCCGGATGGGCTGAGCCCAATCGCCATCTGGCGGACCGTCAGCTTTGGATGTTTCTTCAAAAACTGATTGTCATAGGCCCGTAAATAGCAGTTCGGCCCGCCGGCCGACTGCACGAAAGTCCGCTGGAACAGATTTGCTGCTTCGGCCTGCTGGGCAGTGCCTGCAAACCCAACGACCGCGAGCAAGCCCGCAGTCCATTTTGCAATACGCATAACCAAAACTCCCAATACGAGATACGACGTTGACTCCGCCAGAGCTAACATTCGCCTGGCGCTGCTGTCACCGTTAACCCGCTGGCGACCCTCAGTTTTTAGGTCCGTGTGCTGAATTCGCAACAAATCGCGGAATCGATGTCTTCAGTTCGTAGGCGCGATCTTGGACGTGATCCCGGATCTGCGATTGCGCTGCCGCGTCGTCCGGGAACGCAAGCGGCAGGACCCGGAACGGATGCTATTCTTCGCCACCGGCCTTGAAAAAGGCGCTGGCGGCGTCGCATTCGGCATGCGACTTCGCGAGACTAAAGACTTTGTCGTCGCCGGACTTACCGTCAAGGCTGACGAAGTCCGCGCCGCCTTCGATCGAGATGCCGTAATCGCCGGTTTCCAACTTGAGACCCTGGTCGCCTTCGGGCGTCAGGCGGAACAGGCCGCCATCGGCTTCCAAGAAACAACTGAAGGCATTGCCGTCGGTTTTGCAAATAGCAGCCTGACCGTACCAATCGGTGCGGCCTTTCACCTTCAAGGCGAACCCGAGTTCGAAAGATTCAGGCGTGTTGGGTTTGCCGCTGGCGCTTTCCGTGGTCATGTCGATTTCGATGATCTCGACCTTTTGCGCGGGGTGATTTTGCAGATGCGCGGGACCATAGGTGCGCCCAAAGCAGACCGGACCGTCTTGGGCTTTGCCGAAGTAGCTGTCGAACGGGCTGGCCGTACCGGCGGCGGCGGGCGTCGCCACGCACGCCAGCAAAGCCAGAATTGACGTTTTCACAGTCTGCATGGCTTTTCCTTTTCAAAGTGCCGGCAGAAGCTGTCAGCTGCGTTCGTCGGCTTCGGTGGCGGTGATCGGCACGCCTGGTTCGCGTTTGGCGCGCCGGATCGTCAGGAACGTCTTGACGCTGGCGACATTGGCCGCTGCCGTCAATTCATCGAGAATAAAATCTTGGAAACTCGTTAAATCGCGGGCCACGCAGCGCAGCATGTAGTCGCTTTCGCCCGACAGCATATGGGCCTCGCGGACGATCGGCCAGCCAAGGAGCCGGTTCTCGAAGGCTCTGAGATCGGCTTCGGCCTGATTGTGAAGGCGCACCATGGCGAAGGCTGTCAGCGCGTAGCCAAGCGCCTCTTCGTCGACAAGGGCCGCATAGCCCGAGATCAAGCCTTGCTCTTCAAGGGCCCGCACGCGCCTCAGGCACGGCGGCGCCGACAAACCGATCTTTTGGCTGAGCGCAATGTTGGTCATCCGCCCATCGCTCTGCAGCTCTTTAAGGATCCGCCAGTCGGTGCTATCGAGATTTGGGCGCATGCGGCTCTCGCTGTGGCGGCTTGGGGTTGGAAATCGGCCAATAGCCGGCCGTCTAAGCAACTTTATTTCTCGTATGCAAAACATCTAGAAAGCGCAAGACCACAATGGCAAAGGTGCCAGCGCCGCTAACAGGGCGGCAGGGTTGGATCATCAGCGACGGTAAGGCCGGCAATGATGTGCAATCGCGCGGCGTGTTCGATGCGCTGGGCGTTGCCGTCACCATCAAGCATGTCGCGCCGCAGGGATTGTATAAGGCGCTATCGCCGTGGCTTGGGGTGGCGGGTCGCGAACGATTTGGCGATGTGGGAAGTCTGTTCGAGCCGCCGTGGCCGGACGTTGCGATTTCCATTGGCCGAACCACAACCCCCTACATCCGCGAGTTGAAACGCCGTGCTGGCGCGAAGACGTTCACGGTTATTCTGCAAGACCCGAAAGTCAGTCTCAAGACCGCGGATCTATTTTGGGTTCCCGAGCACGATACTTTGCGCGGGTCCAATGTCATCACCACGCTGACGGCGCCGCACAGTTTTACGGATCGCAGGCTCGCCGAACTACGGCGCTCTATTCCGGCTGCGATTGCCGCCCTGCCGCGTCCGCGCGTCGCCGTTTTGCTTGGCGGCTCGAATGGCGATTACGTTTATAGCAAAGCCGCGTGCGAACGGCTGGGTGCGTCGCTGCGTTCGCTTGCCGCGAGAGGCGCCGGTTTGATGATCACGCCGTCGCGGCGAACCGAAGCCGCAATTGTCGACTGCGTCCGGGACGCGACCGAGGGCGTGCCGCGTTTGTTGTGGGATATGCGTGGCGACAACCCTTACAGTGACTTTCTGGCTCACGCCGACGCCTTCATCGCGCCCGCCGACAGCGTCAACATGACGAGCGAGCCGTGTGCGACGGCCAAGCCGGTGTATGTATTTTATCCCGACGGCGGTTCGGCCAAATTCCGCCGCTTCCACGCCGCGCTCGAGGCGACCGGTGCGACGCGGTCGCTGCCGGCAGGGTTGAGCACAATCGAGCCTTGGACTTATCAACCGTTGAACTCTGCCGAGACCATCGCCGCCCAAATCGCGGTGCGTTGGCTCGCTGAGTGGGAATTGAGGGCCTCGATCAGATGATCCGGACGCTCTTAGTCGGCCTTTTTGGGCTTTTCCCAGGTTTTTCCGATGCGGCAGGCCGTTGTTTGCCCATTGGGGGCTGCTGCTGCTAGATAGGCTCCAAGAATCGTCGGCCTTTGGAGACAATCGGCAATGCAGGCTAGCAAAGACCAAACCGTTGCATCGTTGCGCGCGAGCTTCGCAGCAGGCCGCGAAAGTCCGGCACCTTATCGCCATTGGTTCGTCGATAATTGCTTGCCGGCCCACCTCGTCGATCAAGTTCTGGATCTGCCGTTTCCAGCTCCCGCTCTTGGCGGCGTCTCCGGCAAGCGCGAGTTGCACAACGCGACGCGGCGGTATTTCGACGCCGAGAACCGGGCTAAGTTTCCATTCGTCGACGGCATCTGTCAGGCCTTCCAGTCGCCCGAAACCGTCAGTACGATCGAGACGACATTCGGCACCAAGCTGAAAGGTTCCTACGTCCGCATCGAAGTTGCGCAGGACATCGATGGCTTCTGGCTCGAGCCTCACACCGACCTCGGCGTCAAGATGTTCACGTTCCTGCTGTACACGTCCAAGGTCCCAAGCCACCAGGATCTTGGCACTGATATCTACGACAATGACAAGAAATGGGTGGCCCGCTCGCCGTTCAAGTCGAATTCGGCGATGATTTTCGTACCCTCCAACAATACCTATCACGGTTTTGAAGGGCGCAAAATCGAAGGCGTGCGCAAGTCGCTGGTCATTAATTACGTCACCAACGACTGGAAGGCCCGCGCGCAGCTGGCATTTCCGCAGACGCCGGTAGCGGGGTAGGGGTCGACGCTGTCAGCGAATGAGTTCGATTTCAAGTGCTAAGCCGAGCGATTGCCAAACTTTGTCGGCCGTCAGTACCGGCAACTGATCGCGAAGTGCGAGTGCTAGGCAGCAACAATCGGCGAGGCTCAAACCGGAGGTGCGTGTCGTATCTCGGATGCTTGCCGCGATTATGGCCTGATCGAGATCGAAGCTCACAGCGGTAATTCCAAGTTCGCCGATCTTGGGATGCGACTCTTCCGGAAATATTCCGTGCCGGACCAGCCTCGCCAAAACTTCACTGAGATTTACCGTTGACATGAGTGAGCCGCTGAGCCGCTCAGCCACTTTCTCGTGTCCCGGCTCTTTTAGCAGGAGCGCGAGTAGTGCGGAGGCGTCGATGACGATCACGACCGGTTCTGTTTGACGAGTTGGTCGATATGCGCCAGCGTCCAACCTGCCTCAGCGGCGATGCGCGCATAGTCGCCGCGAAAAATCTCTCGCGGGTTCCGCCCGTCTTCGATGGCCTCGCGGATTGCATCGCGCCGCCGATCGCGCAGAAATGAATCAACGGAATCTATCCGGGATGGGCCTTTCGGCTTTGCCCTCAGTTTCTTGCCACTTTGCGCGATCAAATCTTGCAGCCGGGCAACGGTGCCGGCCAAGTCGACCGGCGAGGGCGCATTGACGGCACCTGCAATAATGGCACGGGCCTCTGCCTCCATGCTGCGGCCATTCCTCGAAGCGCGCACACGCAGGCGCGTGCGGATCTCATCGGGTAAGTTGCGGATCGTCAAGACAGCCATGAGGCAATGTAGTCATTGCTAGCATTGCTGTCAATATTGCGAGGGGCAATCGTTCAACTTTTGGTCACAAAGCGACATTGAGCGGCCCTCGGCAATCCGTTAGAAGCAGCAAAAATCCCCAGGACACGAAATTGAAAGGCGCCCTCGCCAATGGCCGTACATCAATACGTTTACCACATGCACAAGCTCTCCAAGGCCTACCCCGGGGGCAAGCAGGTTCTCAAAGACATTTCGCTGTCGTTTCTGCCCGGCGCCAAGATCGGCGTTGTCGGCTTGAACGGCTCGGGTAAATCGACGCTGTTGAAAATCATGGCCGGCACGGTTGACGATTTCATCGGCGAAGCGCGTGCGGCCTATGGAATCAAAGTCGGCTACCTGCCGCAAGAGCCGGACCTCGATCCGACCAAAGACGTGCTCGGCAATGCCATGGAAGGCGTCGCCGAGAAGAAGGCCATTCTCGATCGCTACAACGAGATTGCATCCAACTACACCGAAGAAACCGCTGACGAGATGACAGCGCTGCAAGACCAGATCGACGCTCAGAACTTGTGGGATCTCGATGCCCAGGTCGAGCAGGCGCTGGATGCCTTGCGCTCGCCGCCGGGCGATGCCGACGTCGGCAAGTTGTCGGGCGGAGAAAAGCGCCGCGTCGCGCTGACCCGTTTGCTTCTCTCCAAGCCGGACATTCTGCTGCTCGACGAACCGACCAACCATTTAGATGCGGAAAGCGTCGCCTGGCTCGAGCGCTATCTCAAGGAATATACCGGTTGCGTCATTCTCGTGACCCATGACCGCTACTTCCTCGACAACATCACAGAGTGGACATTAGAACTCGATCGCGGCCAAGGCGTCCCGTGGAAGGGCAACTATTCGAGCTGGCTTGAACAGCGCGCCAAACGCGAAGCTACCGAAAAGGCCCAAGAAGAGAGCAAGCAGAAAGCCTTGTCGCGCGAGCTTGAGTGGATCCGCTCGTCTCCCAAGGCCCGGCAAGCCAAATCGAAAGCCCGTATCACGAACTACGAAAAACTGGCGGAAGACGCGGGGCGCGAGGAAGCCGGCCGCGCGACGATGCAAATTGCGACCGGTCCGCGCCTCGGCGGCATCGTCGTCGAAGTCAGCGGCCTCTCGAAAGCTTATGGCGACCGGCTGCTTGTCGACGATCTGTCATTTAAGCTGCCGCCCGGCGGCATCGTCGGCGTCATTGGTCCCAACGGCGCCGGTAAGACCACGCTCTTCAAAATGATCACCGGCGTCGAGAAACCCGACAAGGGGACGATCCGCCTTGGCGACACCGTCAAAGTCTCTTACGTCGATCAGAGCCGGTCGCATTTGGACGACAAGAAAACGGTGTGGGAGGAAATCTCCGGCGGCCTCGATCAAATGCTGCTTGGGGGCAAAAAGGAGATGCCAAGCCGCGCCTATTGCGGTTGGTTCAATTTCAAAGGCGCGGATCAACAGAAGAAAGTTGGGCTGCTGTCAGGCGGCGAGCGCAACCGCGTCCATTTGGCGAAGCTTTTGAAAGAAGGCGGCAACTTGCTGCTACTTGACGAGCCGACTAACGACCTCGACACCGAAACGCTGGGCGCGCTCGAAGCGGCACTCGAAGATTTTCCGGGCTGCGCCGTGGTCATTTCGCATGACCGCTTCTTCCTCGACCGCTTGGCGACGCACATTCTGGCTTTCGAAGGCGACAGCCACGTCGAGTGGTTCGAAGGCAACTTCGCCGAGTATGAGGAAGACAAGAAAAAGCGCTTGGGCGATCAGGCCGTCGAACCGCACCGCATCAAGTTCAAGAGATTTGAAAGGTGAGGCAAGCGATGTGGCGGATATGGGCGAAGGCGCTCGGTGACAAAAGTGGGACTGAGAGTTGAAATTGCGGCTATTGCGATGATAATATCGCGCGATGGCCAAGACGCCCAAATCGCCGCAGGAAAAAAAACGTCTTTCCCTGCTGAAAGACCGGCGCAATAGTTATGGCGAAAACGCGAAGAGTTCGCGCAAGAATATTCCGCTTTCGAAAGCGCTGTCACATCGTAAGGTCCGGCACAACGCCAACGTCCAGACGCAGCTGTTGACGGGACTGTCTGAAGAGAGGGCTGACGTAGCCCTGTCCACAATCACGAAGGCGCGCCTCCAAAAAGGCAAGTGGAAGAAATCCCCAGACAAGCCGCTCGGCGTCATCGTCGAGGGCAAGTTGAAGTCACGCGCGGCAACGGTCGGAGATAAGAAGCGGCGCCGCGCTGCAAGACTGATGGCAACACGAGTATAAGCCCGGCTCAGCGGTGCTACGGCAGTTAAAGCGGTAAGCTCAAAACCAAAGGGCTGCCCCTCGCTAGGATGAGCAGCCCTGAAGACGAAAAGAACACTGCGTTTGAGCTAGCCGTTTTTGCCGTCTTGAACTTGCAGTTTCTTGGCTTCGTCGGCCGTAACGGACAATTTGACGTTCGGGCCTGTGCTGGTGATTTCAGTGCCGGGAATTGCGATGACCGGAACGCCAAGTCCCGCCACGCCACCCGGCGCAACCTCGATCGCAGTCACTTTGCCGGACGCGTCCGACGAAACGCGATTGATGACGCCGATCTTGCTGCCATCGGTGCCAACGACTTGTGCGCCGATTGATATGTCGGAGCTCTTGATCGAGACGCTTGGCGGAGCAACGCTCTTGACATTTGACGGCTCCGCCGCGGGCGACTTACTTGGCTCCGCCGCAGTGGACTTACCGGGCTCCGCCGCGGTGGCCTTGCCCGGCTCCGCCAAGGCGGGCTTAGCGGGAGCAACGACCGGTTTAGCGGGTGTCACGGCAGGAGCAGCAGGTTCAACGGCGGGCGGCGCTTGTTCTGCGGTCTGTGCGGCTGCGGCGAAACTGATAACGCTGCACATAATCGCAGTTGTAGTTGTAATGCGCGCGAAGCGCGAAGAATTTGAAAATAGCAGCGTGACTCGAAAACAAGAGACGGGCCGCACCGGGCTGTGTGCGGCCCGTCGTCGAGAACGATTGAGAAGCAACGTTTCTAATTAGCCGCGGTTCCCTTCTGCGAGGATCGGGAGCTTGCCAACTTCATCGGATTTCAAGGCGAGCTGAACCGTTTGTCCGCCTTTGGTAATTTTGCTGCCGGGGATGACCACAATCTTGCCGCCAAGGCCCACGAGGGCACTGGTCTTGACGTGGATCTCGTTGACGGTGCCGCTGGCTTCGGACTTGACGCCTGCGACTTCGCCAACCTGCTTGCCATCAGCGCCGAACACCGCTGTGCCGATGGTGACGTTCGAAATCGTGGCGGCGCCCATGTTTGAGTCGGACGGCTTTGATTTGGCAGCAGCGTCTGGAGCCGCTTTTTGAGCGGCGGCCGAAGACGCTGCAGGCGGGGTCGCGGCGCGAGGCTGCGGCGTGGATGGAGACGTTGATTCCGCATGCACCACAATGGCGAGGCCGGCCGGTAACGCAGCCAAAATCGAGACTGCGCCGGCAAGCCTGACAATTTTCAAAATGTCCATGACTTGAACTCCTTTCGGGAACGTTGAGCGTGCTCTTTCCAAATCGGAATGATTTCGAATCCAGATCGCCCATCGTCGAGTTTGTCGATCAACGGTGATGTCAATGAGGTTCGCGTCATCACGAAGGCGCGACTATTTCTACGCCAAATGCCGCAACTCTGGGTGGGTAGAAGCCCTTGAAAAGCGCGACCGAGCACCGGTTGTTCCGCATGCGCCACACGTAGCGTTGCAGATGTGCCTTCAGGGTCCAGCGTGAGTTTTACAAATGCGGCGCAAAAAGACCGCCGCTTCTCAGCGACGGCTCTTTTGGGTCTCGCAATGCGTCGAGATCAGTGATTGAGCGCCATCACGAGCGCGCGCGGATTGTTGCCGTTTTCGGAAATGTAATTCTGGAACAAATTGTCGAGGAACGAGGTCATCCAGAATCCAACGACTTGAGCGTCGCGGACTTTGAAATTCTGTCCAGCGCGAACGAGCTTCCAACGGATGTCATAGGTTTCGCCGGTGCGCAGCGTAATGGTCGTGTCGACGGTTGCGCCGCCTCTGGTTTCTTCGCCCTGGCCGGTGACGACAGCTTTGGCGACCGGATACTTAGGGCCTTCCTTGGCGGCATATTTCGAGATGAAATTGATCATACCGTTGAAGTACGCCGGGCGATCTGATTTCGGCAGGGTGCTGGCGTGCTGGCCAAGGGCGGTGAGTCCGATAGAGGGCACATCCATATGTTTGCGCAGGACGGTGGCATAGGCCGAGACCGAGCCGGTTCTCTGCGCCGCGATCAACTCGTTGGCCACGCGCTGCATGTAACCGGCGGGTGTTTCCGCACGGGCCCCGCCGGCAGAGACCATCAATAGGGCCATCACGATGGCCGGAAAAAGCTTCAGGACGTGGCTCATCGAGCGGAACTTCAACTCTGCACGGGCAACAACTGTCATGACGACAACGACTCCTATTTCTCGCCAGTGGCAGTCCGATTGAACTGCAACAATTCTACTTTCTGCACGCTCAGATGCCTGCTCGCAAGTGGCACCCAAATCCAGGCAAAACAAAGCCGTTATTTTAGGCCGCGGCTGCCAAAATTTCGGGCTCGACCGCCGTGACGGCTGCAGGTGGAACTGCCCGGCGAAGCCTGTAGAGCTCGCCCGCCCGCACTTCCGGCAGACCTAAGAGTCGTGTAAAACGCGCAACATCGGCCTCCGCGATATGCTCAGCAACCATCAAAAGCACGGAACGGTCGCCATCTGGATGAACAAGTATGAGTTCGTGACGTGTAGTGCCAAGAGACGTTCGAATGTGGTGGGCAATGCCTATATAATCGCGCAGCGGTGCCGTCCAAACGCGTTGGCTGAAGGTTTTCTCATCCCTTACGGCGACGCGTTCGTGTGTGATCACAACATCGCGGCGCCAGTTCAAGTTCCCGGCTAAGCGCTTCAACGGCCAGCCAAAGAGCGCAATCCAAAAGCAGACCGCTAGGCCGAGTTCAAAGGCGAGCAAAGGCCGGGCTATGATAAGAGCTCGTGTTTCCGCCTGTGAAACAGCCTGAACGGCCCAATACAACTGCGGCAGCACGACAGCCGCCGCGAGGCCGGTGAGAAAACCCAAATGCAGGATTCCGGCGGACTTTGATGAACTTTGCTGGGAGAGCAACGGCAGACCGTCGATACCACTCGTCACGTCGACACATTCAAAAGCCTCAGGCCGCATGCTCACATCCGTTGCCAGGTCATCCAATACTGGCCGCGAGACTAGGGCAGCATGGATAATGGCTGGTTAAGGGCTGGATCGCTCCAGACCAAAGGCCTCAACGGGCGGGATTTCCGGTGAAAACCTGCAATTGGCAGCTTGACACATAAACATATCTTTATATGATACGAGCAATGGACCTGGGCAAGGAACTTTCGACCGAAGGATTGGTTGCGGCGCTGAAAGCGGCGGCCGAACCGACGCGTTTGCGGATTTTGCTGCTGCTCTCGGCCGGCGAATTGAACGTCAAGGATTTGACGGTTGTGCTGGGCCAAAGCCAACCCCGCATCAGCCGGCATCTCAAACTGCTGGTGGAAGCTCAACTCATTGAGCGCTTCCGGGAAGGCAGCTGGGTCTATTTTCATATTTCGGACCGCTCGGCCGGCGGGCGCTTGGCATTAAAACTGTTGGCGACATTAAATGCCGACGATGCCGCCGTTATGCGCGACCGCGAGCGCGCCGACGCCCTCAAACGAGAACGCGAGACAGCCTCGCAAGGCTATTTTGAATCGCACGCGGCCGAATGGGACCATATCCGCGCGCTCCATATCTCGGAAACCGACGTCGAGACGGCTATGCGTGATGCGCTTGGCCCCGGACCATTCAAGTTCCTGCTGGATCTTGGAACCGGGACCGGCCGCACGCTTGAACTCTTTAACGGCCGCTACGCTCGTGGCCTTGGTATCGACGTCAACCACGCCATGTTGACCTATGCGCGGGCCCGCCTCGCCAAAGCCGGTTGCACGGCGGCACAAGTTCGCCACGGCGATATATACGCCCTGTCTATCGCCGACCGCCAGGCCGACGCCATCGTCATGCATCAGATTCTCCACTTCCTGTCCGATCCGGCGTTGGCGGTTCGTGAAGCCGCGCGCGCCCTGGCCCCGGGCGGCAAATTACTGATCGTGGATTTCGCGCCTCATGATCTTGAGTATCTCAGAGAGACGCAAGCCCATGAACGTCTGGGATTTACGCATGCGAGCGTTGAGCAATGGCTGGTCGAGTCTGGATTGCAGACCAAAAGTGTTCGCGATCTATTGCCGAAGAAGGATCAGAGTGAGGCCGGCAAGTTGACGGTATCGCTTTGGCTGGCGGAGCGGGCGAGCGCGCCGCGTTCCGTGGTGGCCACCCATTCATCGAAATCGTTTGAGGAGGCCCGCTGATGGCTGAGAGCAAAGAACGCAAGAGCCGTCTCCTGGGCGCTGGCGAAATCGGCGTGTCGTTTGAATTTTTTCCGCCCAAGTCCGACAAGATGGAAGAGCAGCTGTGGTCGGCGATCAAGCGGCTGGCGCCGTTGGCGCCGGAATTCGTATCGGTGACTTACGGAGCGGGCGGATCGACGCGCGAACGCACGCACACAACCGTCACCCGCATTGTCAACGAAACCGCGATGCGCCCCGCCGCGCATTTGACGTGCGTCAACGCCAGCAAGGACGAAGTCAACGAGGTGGCGCGCGCCTATTGGGCGGCGGGCGTGCGCCACATCGTGGCGCTACGCGGCGATCCACCCGAGGGCGTCGGCACCTGTTACAAGCCCCACCCCGGAGGCTATGCCAACGCCGCGGAATTGGTTGCGGGTTTGAAGAAGATCGCGGGCTTTGAAGTTTCCGTCGCCGGCTATCCGGAAAAGCACCCCGAGAGCACGACGCTTGCGGCCGACATCGAAAATTTGAAAGCCAAGGTCGACGCCGGTGCCGATCGCATCATCACGCAATTCGGGTTCGACAATACCTATTACTTGCGCTTCCTCGAACGCGCGCGGGCGGCCGGCATTTGGGTGCCGATCATTCCGGGGATCGTGCCGATGCACAATTTCCGCCAGGTCGCGGGCTTCGCGATCAAGGCAGGCGCCAGTGTGCCGGCTTGGATGGCGCGCCGTTTCGAAGGCCTCGAAGACGACGCCGCGACCACGCATCTGGTTGCGGCGGCGGTGGCGACGGAGCAGGCGATGGATCTCGTGGACGAGGGCATCAAGTCGTTCCACTTCTACACCTTGAACCGCGCCGATCTTGTTTATGCGATCTGTCACCTGCTTGGGCTCCGGCCATTAAAAGCCGCGCCTTTGGAAGCGAGACGGATTGCGTCGTAGCCAAAACGGGAACTGTAGGTTGGGTTAGGGCGCACTGCACTTGCGACCGTAACCCAACAATCGAGTCCACCGACGTTGAACAAAGTTGTTGGGTTACGCGCGGACGAGAGACCGCTCATAAGCTGGAATACACAGGCCGCGATAACCCAACCTACAAGTGAGATCGATATGAAAACGAAACCGAGTTACGCCGCATTGGAACGAGCCGCCAACCATCGCATCCTCGTCATCGATGGCGCCATGGGCACGATGATCCAGCGCCATAAGCCGACAGAGGAAACCTACCGGGGCAAGCGCTTCAAGGATTGGCAACGCGACGTCAAAGGCAACAACGAACTGTTGTCGCTGACGCAGCCTGAGATCATTCACGACATTCACGATCAATATTTTGCCGCCGGCGCCGACATCGCCGAAACCAACACCTTTGGTGCGCAAAAAATATCGCAGGCCGATTACGGCATGGAGGCGCTCGGCTACGAGATGAACGTCGAAAGCGCCAAGCTCGCCAAACAAGCCGCTGACGCCTGGACCAAAAAGACACCGGAGAAACCGCGCTTCGTCGCGGGCGCCGTCGGCCCGACCAACCGCACTGCGTCAATCTCGCCGAGCGTCGCCGATCCCGGTTTTCGCAACGTCAATTTTGACGAGTTGCGCGACGCTTACAAAGAGCAGGTGCGCGGCCTGATCGACGGCGGCTGCGACATCATCATCATCGAGACCATATTCGACACCTTGAATGCCAAGGCCGCAGGCTTCGCGACGCTCGAAGTCTTCGAGGAAAAAAACCTCGAGTTGCCGATCATGATTTCCGGCACCATCACCGATCGCTCGGGACGGACTTTGTCGGGCCAGACCGCCGAGGCCTTCTGGTATTCGATGCGCCATCTGCGGCCATTCTCCATCGGCCTCAACTGCGCGCTGGGTGCGGAATTGATGCGGCCCTATATCGCCGAGTTGGCGCACGTGGCGGATGTGCGCATCTCGGCCTATCCCAATGCCGGCCTGCCGAATGCCATGGGTGAGTATGATGAAACCGGTGATGAGATGGCCTGCAAGGTCGAGCCGTGGTTTGTCGACGGCTTGATCAACATCATTGGCGGCTGCTGTGGCTCGACGCCCGATCACATCGCCCACATCGCCGAACACGCCAAAGCCCACAAGCCGCGCGTCGTGCCAAAATTCGAACCCAAGATGCGGCTTTCAGGGCTAGAGCCGTTCGTGGCGGGGTAGGGAGATGGAGTTACCAACTTTCCAACATCTCTCAGCTTTGCTCGCCACCAAGCGTCGGATCGAAAGTGACTTTGCACTATTGGAAGACGCCGACCGCGAAGAGCTGTCTACGATTTGTGTCGATCTGGTGTACGACAACTTTCCTCTCCTTTGGGAGAGGATGTCCCGTCGAAGCGGAGTATCGCTCCGCGACGAAGGGACAGGTGAGTGGACTTCGACCGGGCGCGATGTGTGAATGAGATGATATGCGATTGCGACTAAGCCCCTCATCCGGTCCTTCGGACCACCTTCTCCCCAAGGGAGAAGGAAGCGGAGACTTTCCTCTCCTTGGGGAGAGGATGTCCCGTCGATGCGGAGTATCGCTCCGCGATGAAGGGACAGGTGGGGGGCTTCGACTGGGCGCGATGTGTCAAATGAAATGATATGCGATTGCGGTTCAGCCCCTCATCTGGTCCTTCCGTAGGGAGAAGGAAGGGAGGTCCTTTTCGCCGAGGAGGAGATGCGACGGGAGACTTGCCTCTCCCTTGGGGAGAGGATGTCCCGTCGATGCGGAGTATCGCTCCGCGATGAAGGGACAGGTGAGGGGCTTCGACCTGGCGGAATGTGTGAGTGAAATGACGGACCGCTTGATCAAGGCCGCACGCGGGTTGCGAAAGCGGCAAACGCCGGAGGAGCGAAAACTGTGGGCGCGACTGCGCGACCGGAGGCTCAATGGATTGAAGTTTCGCAGGCAGGCACCTTGCGGGCCTCTCGTGGCGGATTTTTTGTGTGAAGAAGCGATGCTGATTGTAGAACTCGATGGGTCGCAGCATGGGGAACCGGCCAACGCGCTGGCCGACACTGCCAGAACGCAGCGACTCAAAGCCTTGGGATACGACGTCTTCCGAGTTTGGAATTCAGATATTAAAACGAATATGCCCGGTGTTCTTGACGGAATAATCGCCGCCGCCACACTTCGGCTAAGCCCCTCATCCGGTCCTTCGGACCACCTTCTCCCCAAGGGAGAAGGAAAAGATCTCGACCACTGAGAGACAATATAAATGACCATCAACAACGCCGAAGACGCGTCGTCGCCTGGTTCCGCAGACGCTTCGCCCCCCGGCAACGCAGCACAATCTTTCATCAACGTCGGCGAGCGCACCAACGTCACGGGCTCGGCGAAGTTTCGAAAACTCATCGAGCAGAACGATTATTTAGGTGCACTTGTTGTCGCGCGCCAGCAGGTCGAGGCCGGGGCGCAGATCATCGACGTCAATATGGACGAGGGCTTGCTCGATTCTGAAAAGGCGATGAGCACGTTCCTCAACCTGATCGCATCGGAACCCGATATCAGCCGGGTGCCGGTGATGATCGATTCATCGAAGTGGAGCGTCATCGAGAGCGGTCTTAAATGCGTGCAAGGCAAGGCCATCGTCAATTCGATTTCGATGAAGGAAGGCGAAGGCCAGTTCCTTGAGCACGCGCGCAAGGTGCTGCGTTACGGCGCCGCCGTTGTCGTCATGGCCTTCGACGAGCAGGGTCAGGCCGACACCATCGAGCGCAAGGTCTCGATTTGCGAGCGCGCTTATAAATTGCTGACGGAGAAAGTTGGCTTTCCGCCGGAAGACATTATCTTCGATCCCAACATCTTCGCGGTCGCAACCGGCATCGAAGAACACAACGGCTACGGCATTGCCTTTATCGAAGCGACGCGCCAGATCAAAGAAAAAATGCCGCTCGTGCATATCTCTGGTGGCGTGTCGAACTTGTCGTTCGCGTTTCGCGGCAACGAGCCGGTGCGCGAGGCTATGCATTCGGTGTTCCTCTACCACGCCATTAAGGCCGGCATGAACATGGGCATCGTCAACGCCGGCCAGCTGGCGCTCTACGACGACATTCCGGTTGAGCTTCGCGAACTCTGCGAGGACGTCGTCCTCAATTGCCGCGCCGACGCCACCGACCGCCTGCTCGACGCCGCCGCCAAATACAAAGGCGACGGCGCCATGAAGGCGAAGGAGAAAGACCTCACGTGGCGGGAAGCCACGGTCGAAGACCGCTTGAGCCACGCGCTTGTCCACGGCATCACCGAATATATCGAAGCCGACACGGAAGAAGCCCGCCAGAAGCTGCCAAAGCCCTTGCACGTTATCGAAGGGCCGTTGATGGCTGGCATGAACGTTGTCGGAGATTTGTTTGGCGCGGGCAAAATGTTCTTACCCCAAGTCGTCAAGTCGGCGCGCGTCATGAAGCAGGCGGTCGCGTACCTGCAACCCTATCTGGAAGCTGAAAAGCGCGCTTCGGGTCTGACCGAGATGCCGCCAAAAGGCAAAATCTTGATGGCGACCGTCAAGGGCGACGTTCACGACATCGGCAAGAATATCGTTGGTGTCGTGCTCCAGTGCAACAATTACGAGGTCATCGATCTCGGCGTCATGGTTCCGTCCGCCAAGATCTTGGAAACCGCGAAACGCGAGAAGGTCGACATCATCGGTTTGTCGGGCCTGATAACACCATCGCTCGACGAGATGTGTTACGTCGCCGCCGAAATGGAACGCGAAGGCTTTGCGTGTCCGCTGCTGATCGGCGGGGCGACGACGAGCAAGGTTCACACCGCCGTCAAAATCAATCCCAACTATCACCGTGGCCAGGCTGTGTACGTGCTCGATGCCAGCCGGGCCGTCGGCGTGGTCTCCAACTTACTGTCCGAGACCGAGAAGCAGCCGTATCTCGACGGCATCAAAGCCGAGTACGCCAAGGTCCGCGACGTTCACATTGCCAATGAAGCGAAGAAAAACCGCATCACACTCGTGCAGGCGCGCAGCAATCCGTTCAAGATCAATTGGTCGGACTGCAAACCGGTCAAGCCAAGCTTTCTTGGGCCCAAGGCCTTCAAGAATTTCAATCTCGCAACTCTGGTGCCCTACATCGATTGGACGCCGTTCTTCCAGACCTGGGAACTGTCCGGACGCTATCCGCAAATTCTGACCGATAATAAAGTGGGCACCGAAGCCAAGAAACTCTTCGACGACGCGCAAGCGCTGTTGAAGCGCATCGTCGCTGAAAAGTGGGTGACGGCGAACGGCGTTGTCGGCTTCTGGCCGGCCAACAGTGTTGGCGATGATATCGAGGTTTATACGGGTGAGCCGCGCCATTCCAAACTGACGACGCTGCACACATTGCGTCAGCAAATTGCCCGCGATCCCTCGCGCACCCGGGCCCACACAGCACTTGCCGACTTCATCGCGCCGAAACAGTCCGGCATTGCCGACTACATCGGCGGTTTTGCGGTAACAACCGGCATCGGCGAAGATGAGGCCATTGAAAAGCACATCTCCAAGACCGACGATTACAATCGCATCATGACCAAGGCTTTGTGCGACCGCCTCGCCGAAGCCTTCGCGGAAGCCATGCATGAGAAGGTCCGCAAAGAGCTGTGGGGCTACGCCAAGCAAGAGAAACTCGCAGCCGATGATCTCATCCTCGAAAAATATCAGGGTATCCGGCCAGCACCCGGCTACCCCGCGCAGCCCGATCACACCGAGAAAGCGACTCTATGGCAGCTCATGGACGTCGATAACACGGCCGCAATCATACTGACGGAAAGCTATGCCATGTGGCCGGGCTCCGCGGTCTCGGGGCTGTATTTCGCGCACCCCGATAGTCATTATTTCGGCGTCGGCAAAGTCGAGCGCGATCAGGTCGAAGATTATGCCAAGCGCAAGGGCTGGACCGTTGCTGAGAGCGAGCGCTGGCTGGCGCCGGTGCTGAACTACGATCCCGTTTCAAAGCGCGAAGAGGCGGCGGCTTAAATTCTCGCGGTCGATTTTAGCCCCTGGTCTTGCTATTTTGCGCGGGTTGCGAATAACTCGCGGTCGCGGCGGCAAACGAGGACGGCACATGCTTGGAAAACTCATTTTGATTTTGGTGCAGATCGCCGCGGCTTGGTTCCTTGGGCCTATCATCCGGGCGCAAATTCCAACCGGCGGAACTTACGATCTCTTCCTCTATGCCATCGTGTTTGCGATCGTCGTCTATCTGGCCGGTGTGCTCGGCGCTCAAGTTCTTCGCGATGTCGGGATGCCGTCGGGGTCGACATTGACGTCGGCCTTGATCCTCGCGCTCTTAGCGGCGGCTTTGCTGACCTTCGCGCCCCAGTATGTACCGAGCCTTCCCGGCGGCACGCTGTCTAACCGTGGCCTCGTTTTAGCGGGTGCGATTTTGGGTTATCTGATCCGGCGTTGAGCGTTTATCTTCCGATCAAATGCGAAAAAAAGAAAGAGAGGCGCAAAGCCAGCCGCTCCGCGCCTCTCATTGTGCTAAATTAAATCTGGATCATTCCCGACTGGGTCCGGCTTCGGCCGTGGCCCAATGATCTTGGTCTTGCGGTCCTGAGATCAGACAATTCCTAAAACGATTGCCGTTACGAAACCAAAAGACATCAGCGCCGCAAGCACGTTCAGTCTCATTTGCAGTTCCATCAACGTCTCCATCGGTGAGGCGTATGGCTTCAGGGGATGCACCGGGCGAACCCAGCGACAGGGACCGTAGATGCGACCAAGGTCCAAAGCCAAGCAAAAAAGTTTTTGCGTTGCCAAAGTGCACGGACATGGTTGATGCAACACGACTGTCGTCATCACGACGGCCACAGAGTGTTGCTCAGTTTGCTAAGTCAGAGGCTTTGCGAGGATTGCGGATGAGAAGACCGGAACAATTGAGAAATTTGGAACCATAGAACGGAACTGGACAAACACGCGGCTCTGTTGCCACAGTGCTGTTCATCGAATTGCGCCGCACAACAAAAATATTTTTGTCAACAGCTGGAACAAAAAGCGAGAGCCAATATGGACAGTTTTCGAGGCCTTTTGCTCACCAAGACCGAACAAGGTCACAACCTTTCGCAAGCGCAGTTGACCGACGCAGACTTGATGGCGGGCGATGTTGATGTTCGCGTCACGCACTCGACCGTGAATTTTAAAGACGGTCTTGTTATTCAGCGCAAAATCCCGATCCGGCGCTATCCGCTCATTCCCGGCATCGACTTCGCGGGCACGGTGACGGCCTCGACCAATCCGAAGTTTAAAGCCGGCGACGATGTCATTCTCAACGGCTACGGCGCTTCGGAACGCCATCATGGCGGCTACGCGGAGAAGGCGCGTGTTCCAGGTGAATGGCTGGTCAAGCGCCCGCAGGCATTTTCGCGTGCGGAGACGATGGCGATCGGGACCGCCGGTTACACGGCCATGTTGTGCGTGCTGGCGCTTGAGGATCATGGCCTAACGCCAGACAAGGGTCCGGTGGTGGTTTCGGGCGCAGCCGGCGGCGTTGGATCGATTGCCGTGTCGGTGCTCTCGAAGCTTGGCTACCGCGTCATTGCTTCGACCGGCCGTCACGAAGAGGAAGGTTATCTCAAATCCTTAGGTGCTTCGGAGATTATGGATCGTAAGGAGTTGTCGGGTCCGGCCAAAGGTATCGACAAAGAACGCTGGGCAGGCGCCGTCGATGTTGCGGGCTCGACGACGTTGGCAAATTTGCTGGCTGGCACGAACTACGGCGGCTGTGTCGCCGCAACAGGTTTAGCGCAAGGCTCGGACCTGCCCGGCAGCGTCATTCCCTTCATCGTGCGCGCCGTCACGCTTGCGGGCGTCGACAGTGTCATGGCGCCGATGCACAAGCGCGAACGGGCGTGGGGCCGGTTAGCCCTGGATCTCGATCTCGCTAAGCTCGCAGCAGTCACGACCAAGCATCAATTGGCTGAGGTGCCGCAACTGGCTCAAGACATTCTCGCTGGGAAGATTCGTGGCCGGGTCGTCGTGGAAATCTGATTGCTGAGAGCGCGCTGCCGGGGGCTCAGATTTTTTGCGCCAGCTGATAGGCGGCGAAGCATAAAATCACGGCAAGAAAGCCGCGCAGCAGCCAATCCGGAAGGCGGCCCGTTAGTCTGGAGCCGATGGCGATGCCCGGCAACGAGCCTGCGAGCAGCAGCCCGAGCAGCGTGAAATTCACGTTCCCCATGCTCATGTGACCAAGACCCGACACCAGCGTCAAGGGCACGGCATGGACGATATCGGTGCCGATCAAGCGCCGCGTGACGAGACGGGGATAAAGCATCGTCAGAACGACAACGCCGATCGCACCAGCTCCAACCGACGTCAGGGTGACAATTGAGCCCAGCACGAGCCCGAGCAACATGGTCGGCACTGGCCGAACAACATCTTCGCTGCCATCAAGGACGGTATTGCGATTGCGAGTTACGAGGGGATAAAGAAGGATGGCCATCGAACTCAAGATCAAGGCCCCGACCAAAGCTTCTTTGATCAGCCGGGAGAGCGCCGCCACATCCGGATCGATGAGCTTGAGCATCGCCAGCATGGCGATGGAACCCGGCACGCTGCCAATGGCCATCCAGCGCACCATGCGCCAATTGACGTTGCCGAAATTGTGATGCGGATAGACGGCGGAGGCCTTGGTAACGGATGCAAACAACAGGTCGGTCCCGACGGCGAGAACGGGCGCCACGCCCACCCAGCGGATCAGAAAAGGCGTCATGAGCGAGCCGGCGCCAACGCCAGTCATGCCCACCAGGAAACCGACGGCAAAGCCGCCAGCCACGATCAAGGGCCACACGTCAAGAATTGATGTATCGAACATGTGGCTAATGCGGGTTTCTCTTGGCTTGGCGAACTTGGGTAGGCGACTTTGACGCGACACGCAAACGGTTTACTTAGTGCATCGCAACGAGAAGCGTCCTGAGGCTTAGCACCATAACGACGCAGCCAACGATAATCATAAGAGCTTTGTCGGGTATTCTCTTGGTGGCCATTGCGGCGAAGGGAGCTGCGACGACGCCACCTAAAATCAGGCCTGAGATAATGGGCCAAAGCTCGAGACCGATCGTCAGCAGGAATGTCGCAGAAATTGTAATAGTCACGAAAAACTCAGCGAGATTGACCGATCCGATCGCGTAACGCGGTTTGGTGCCCTGACCAATGAGGGTGGTCGTGACGATAGGCCCCCATCCGCCGCCGCCGATGGAATCCATGAAGCCCCCCACAAGACCGAGTGGCGCAACGTTTTTCGGTGGCTCACGGTCATCGGTGGTTTTTCGAAAAGCCTGCCAGAGAATAAACAGGCCCATGAGCAACAAATACCCCGAGATGAATGGCTTGATGATGGAGCCATCGATAATTGAGAGGACATAGGCGCCGAGAGCGCCGCCGATCATGCCGGGAATCGCGAGACGCCAAACCAAATTCTTATCGATATTGCCGAGCTTCCAATGAGAGGTGCCGGAAGCAAAAGTCGTAAAGCTTTCGGCGGCATGCACGCAGGCACTAGCCGTTGCGGGAGACACGCCAAAACTTAGAAGTACCGACGTCGACGTAATGCCGTAGGCCATACCAATGGCGCCGTCGACCATTTGCGCGGCAAAGCCTACGGCCACGTAAAGTAGAAAGTCTTCCCACATTTATTCGATATCCTGTTCGCGCGAGATTAGAGTCCAGGATCAAGGTCGTCTTCGGGCGGCGGGATGGCCTCGATTTTGACCGAAACGCCGGCCGCGCGCAGAAGCAACGCCGCCTCGTTGGCGCGGCGCAAAAACTCTTCGCGCTCGGCACCGCTGGAGCCAAGATCCCTGCATAGGCCGCGAGCGAGCGTTTCGCGCGTCAGGACAAACTGGTGGGTTTCGCGGGCCTCGGGTTTGGAATTGACCGCCGTGACGACGCCGGCCGCGAGTGACGCGCCCGTAATGGCATCGACCACCAGGAAATTGCCGGTCCCTGCAAGATCGGAAAAGAGATCGACGGCAACGGCCCGGCCAAGCGCGATGTGAGCGACCGCGATATCGTTGACCTGACAAATTTGTGAGGGCCGCGCTGTCAGACTTTCAAGTTCCAACAGCGCCTTGATCTCGAGCGCGGAGATAGGGGCCAAGTCCGTCGCCGTGCGCAGCAAATAGCCGGCACGGGAATCATACGGCGTTTCCGACAACCAGACCATGCGGGCTTCGATGCTGTGAGCGGCGACGGGACGCGATTCCGACGACGACAGCACGGCGCCGCGCGCGACATCGATGTCGGCATCAAGCTGCAATGCGACGGCTTGCCCCGAAGTCGCAAAGGGTAGATCGCCATCCATGGTGGATATGCGCTCAACTTTTGCGCTTTTGCCGCTCAACGCGTCGACGACGAGATCGCCGACCTTGACGCCGCCGGACGAAATCGATCCGGCAATTCCGCGGAAGTCGCGGCCATCGCGAAGCACCGATTGGACGGGCAAACGGAAAGCGCCGCCCGAAAGCGAGCCGCGGCTTGGCAATTTTTCGAGATGCTCAAGCAGATAGTCGCCCGTGTACCACGGCATCGTCGTGGACCGGGTGGCGACGTTATCGCCGGTTACGGCCGAAACCGGGATCACCAGTGCTTCCCAGAATCCAAACTTCCACGACAGCGTTCTGAAGTCGGCTTCGATCTTGCGGAATTTCTCTTCCGACCAATTGACGAGGTCCATCTTATTGACGGCCAATATGACGCGTTTGACGCCGACAAGATCGAGAATGGCAGCGTGCCGGCGCGTCTGCTTCTTGATCCCAGAGCGGGCATCGACAAGCATGATGGCGATATCGGCGTGCGAGGCGCCCGACGCCATGTTGCGGGTGTATTGCTCGTGGCCGGGGCTATCGATGATGACGATGCGCCGTTTCTCGGTGTCGAAAAAACGCCAGGCGATATCGATCGTGATGCCTTGTTCGCGCTCAGCCACCAAGCCGTCTACCAGCAACGAAAAATCCGGTTGGTCCGTGCCGCCGGCGCGGCGGTCGGACTTTTCAATGGTGGCGCGTTGATCGTCGTATAGGTCGGACGCATCCCAGAGCAGGCGGCCGATTAAGGTTGACTTGCCGTCGTCCACAGATCCGCACGTGAGAATATGCACGATACCATCGAGGTCGCGCGCGACTGCGGTCGACGACCCAAGGCGGACGTCGGGCTGGATCTGGCTTTCAGTCTTCGGTTTCAGTGCGCCTGCAGCGGTCATCAGAAATAACCTTCTTGTTTTTTCTTTTCCATGGCACCCGACTGATCGTGATCGATAAGCCGGCCCTGGCGTTCCGAGGTGCGGGCGGACAAGGTTTCGGCGACCACGCTGTCGATATCGCGGGCGGTCGATTCAACGGCAGCCGTCAGAGGATAGCAACCGAGCGTGCGGAAACGGATCGAGCGCATTTTAATCTCTTCGCCAGGCTTTGGTTTCAGCCGTTCATCATCGACCATCAGCAATTGGCCGTTGCGCAGGATCGTTGGCCGTTCGGCCGCGAGATAGAGCGGAACAACGTCGAGCTTTTCGCGGATGATGTAGCGCCAGACATCGCGCTCGGTCCAATTGGAGAGCGGGAAAACGCGGACGGTCTCACCTGTGCCCAGGCGGCCGTTCAGCAAGTTCCAAAGTTCCGGACGCTGTTTGCGCGGATCCCAACGATGGCCGCTGGCGCGAAACGAGAATACACGCTCTTTGGCGCGGCTGGCTTCCTCATCGCGCCTTGCGCCGCCGAACGCCGCGTCGAACGCGTGCTTGTCGAGCGCTTGTTTCAACGCCACCGTTTTCATGACGTCTGTGTAGATCGATGGTGCATAGTCGATCGGATTGATGTTCTTCACCAAGCCATCGGCGTTGGTGTGGACGATAAGATCAAGGCCGAAATTTTTTACCGTCTTGTCGCGAAACGCAATCATATCCTTGAACTTCCAGGTCGTGTCGACGTGGAGCAAGGGAAAAGGCAATTTTTGCGGCCAGAAGGCTTTGCGGGCGAGGTGGAGGAGGACGGTCGAATCCTTGCCGATCGAGTACATCAACACCGGCTTGCGAAACTGAGCCGCCGCCTCGCGGAAAATATGGATGCTTTCGGCCTCGAGCAAGTCGAGATGCGAGGGTGACGCGTTCATGTGGTTGTCCCTGGACTTGCCGGACCATTGTGCAGTCCGCACTCTTTGCCATTTTCGTTCTCCCACCACCAGCGCCCGGCGCGAATATCTTCGCCGGGCTCGATGGCGCGCGTGCAGGGTTGGCATCCGATTGAGGGAAAGCCTTTGGCGTGCAGGGCGTTAATGGGAATGTTATGGGTGGCGATGTAGGCCTCGAGCTGGTGCAGTCTCCAATCGGCGATTGGATTGAGCTTGATGAGTTTTTGAGCCGCATCGTAAACCGCGAACGGGACATGGGCACGGCCCTGCGATTGCTCGCGCCGCAAACCCGTGATCCAGCCGGAAGCCCCGGCCAGCGCGCGATTCAGAGGCCTGACCTTTCGAACGTCGCAGCAGGCAACGCGGTTTTCGACCGCATAGCGAAAGCCATAGATTCCGTCGCGATCGACAAGCTCTTCGACGTCTTTGGCGTCTGGAAACATAACGCGGATCTTCAGCCCGTAGCGGCCCTCGGTCTCAAACAGCGTATCTAATGTTTCTTGAAAATGGCGTCCGGTATCGAGGGTGAAGACATCGATCTTGCTGGCGGCCTGAGCAATGGCATGGGTGACGGCCTGATCTTCAAGGCCGAGGCTGGTCGAAAACGTCACGCGGCCAGGGATTTCCCGCGCGATCAGGCGAATGCGATCTTCGAGCGTTGGAATCTCGCCAAGCTGGGTGTCGAGGCGCGCTGACAGGGCACGCGCAACTGCTGCTTCGGGGCTCGCAATGTCTTCCTTGCCAGCCGCCTTGGGCCTTACGTCGATTAAAGTCATGGGTTCCTCCGCTCGCGACGCAACATAATAGAAAAGCATTCCACTTAGAAGGGGATGCGACAAATATATATAGAACACAGTTCCTGATTGTACTTCAAACAGGAACAATATACTACAATTTTAAGTTATACGGAATGATTTTCAGAGCTTCGAACTATGCTGGCAACCGCGATCTCAGGGTTTCAACCAATGCGCAATCCCCCGCCCCGCCAACACGCCGCTTGCGAAGCACGCTTGTAACAAATATCCGCCGGTTGGAGCTTCCCAATCGAGCATTTCGCCGGCCACGAACACGCCGGGGCGGGATTTGAGCATGTTGTGGCCGTCGAGTTCGTCAAGCTTGACACCGCCAGCACTTGAGATGGCCCGTTCCAGACCCGCGATCCCAATTATTGCAAGGCGCAAGGATTTAATACGACGCGCCAAGTCGCCGGGATCCCGGCTCAACGTCTGGTCTTGTTCGCGAAGCAGTCCAACTGCGGCCGGCGATAAACCTGCGGCTTTGCGCACCAAATTTGACAGCGTGTCTTTCTGTTTGCCGGCACCAAGGCGTGTTGCCAGCTCGGCCTCGGAAATATCGGGTGTCAGATCGATTGCGATCTCGCATGTACCGCTCGTGAGTTGCTGACGAATGGCGCGCGACAGCGCGTAGACAGCGCCGCCCTCTAGACCGATTCTTGTGATGACAGCTTCACCGCGCACGCGCGAACCGCCAACGCTGACCGCTATCCTTTTCAAAGGATGACCTTCAAATTTTTTTATAAAGATCTCGGACCAGGCAACGAGCACTGCGGCGTTGGCGGCGCTCAAGGGTGCAACGGCGACGCCGGCCTCTATCAACGGTGTTTGCCACCGCCCGTCAGATCCGAGCTTCGGCCAGCTCGCACCACCCAACGCCAACAGCGTCGCGTCGGGTTTGAGCGTAATGCGCTGCCCGAGTGGGTTTTCCATCAAGATGCCACCCTCGGGCGCGAACCCGATAAACGTATGACGCGTCATCAACTGGACACCAAGCCCTTCGAGGCGCTTGAGCCAAGCCCGCAACAACGGCGATGCCTTCATCGGCTTGGGAAAGACCCGCCCGCTCGAGCCCGTGAATGTTTCCTGCCCGAGCCCTTCCGCCCAGCCGATGAGTGCCGCCGGTGGAAAGGCTGTCACCATCTTGCGAATCGCATCGGCGCCTTGGCCGTAGCGCGAAAGAAAAACATCGAGCGGTTCTGAATGCGTCAGGTTCAAGCCGCCGCGACCGGCGAGCAAAAACTTGCGCGCGGGGGAGGGCATGCGTTCGTAGATGGTGACGCGATGGCCGATCATGGCCAAGACCTCGGCGGCGATCAATGCCGATGGGCCAGCTCCGAGAATGGCGACGTCGCGCCGGGTGCCGGGTGCAAGCGGCTTGAGGCCCTCATGCAGTGGGACGGCAGCCCAATCGCTCACCACGATCCCGTATTGGGCATTGAGGTCCACGGTTCCTTTGGTGGCAGCGCATTGGCCTTTTGCAGAAGCTCGATGGAGACGAGGTCGGGCGATCGTACAAACGCCATGTAGCCGTCGCGCGGCGGCCGGTTGATGGTGACGCCAGCTTTGTGCAGACGCTCGCAAACGGCGTAGATGTCGTCGACCACAAAGGCCAAATGCCCAAAGTTGCGCGCCGAGCCATAATTTTCAGGGTCCCAATTGTAGGTCAGTTCCAGCATGGGGGCTTTTTCGGCGTGGGCCCGGGTCTCGTCTTCCGGCGCCGCCAAAAATATCAGCGTGAAGCGGCCTTTGTCGTTTTCGACACGACGGATGACCTTGAGGCCGAGCTTGTTGCAGTAGAAATCTAGGCTCTTATCGATGTCGCTGATGCGAACCATGGTGTGTAGGTAGCGCATGACGGTCCTTTTCCTGATCTTGACGAGTCTTCTGGCACGTCTGCTAAGAGCCATCAGGGCGCGAGGCAAGCGTAGCGGCAGATTTTTTTGCCACATGCAAGGTTTACATGTGATGCAAAATCGTCATCGCTGCGACAAGCTGCCGTGCCGTGTGGTGAAGATCCGGTGGACAGCCTTTGGATAACCCGGCTGCGCGATTTTGTCGTTCGCCTGGGGAAAGCCCCGCGAATCAATGACTAAGATGATTCGCTAATTTTATGTCGTCCGCGGGCTGAATTGTGTTTGCTCGGGGTGCGAGAAACTCCGCATGCAAAATCTTCGCGCGCTTATCTGGGGATAGATTTTAGAGGCTTATAATTCCGGCTTTTCATATATTTAGAGACGCCCTTCAATGTGGATTGTCGTGCTTACACGCCACCCGCAATGGTGTTGGTTAAAATTCTCTCTAGCCGATGGCGCTTCGGATGTTATTGTAGTTTTGCATCGTGTTGATCGCATCGATTCTCCGTTGGACTGAAGAGGGCTCTTCAGAGTTCGTGGAGATAGGTTCGGGGGACCGCGGCAATGAGATAATTTCAAGGACTGAAAGTAAGCGGGGTACTGCATATGGGGGATTCCAAAAGTCCGGACTTTCCGGATTTCGATCAGCCGCTAGTTGGCGGATCGGAAGGATTGGATGAAGCTGGTCTCGAGGTCTTCGAGATTGCCGGCACGATAAAGTGGTTCGATGCTTCCAAAGGTTATGGGTTCATCGTTCCTGACAACGGTTTACCCGACATTCTACTGCATGTTACGTGCCTCCGGGCAGGTGGTTTCCAAACCGCCTACGAGGGTGCCCGTATCCACTGCGAAGTTCTCAAACGTCCCAAGGGCATGCAGGCTTTCCGCATCCTGGCAATGGACGAAAGCACGGCCATCCATCCGTCTCAGTTGCCACAGCGCACGCACGTCATCGTCATACCCGAAAGCGATTGGGAACGGGCGTACGTCAAGTGGTTCAACCGCGTCAGGGGCTTTGGCTTCTTGACACGGGGCGAAGGAACCGCCGATATCTTCTGTCACATGGAAACGTTGCGCCGGTTCGGCTTCACAGAGCTGAGGCCCGGGCAGATCGTTCAAGTGCGGTGGGGCATGGGCTGCAAAGGCTGTATGGCCGCTGAGCTTAGACCCGACGGCGTGCCGAGCGGTTTGCCAACTAAAAATTGATTGCGCGCGACACCAGCGGCGAAGGATCAAGGTGGTGTTCGATCGAATTCTAAAAAGGGCTGCCCATCGTGCGGCCCTTTTTCTTTTTGTATGCTGTGTCGCGATGACCTTGTCCGTCACCCTATCGCGTCAGGCGCCAGCCAAGATGCGCATCGACCAGCTCCAGATCGAGCCGGCTGCGGGCGGACAGACACGGACGTTTGAAATCGAAGTCGCGGACTCCGAGCAGGAAAAAGCTTTGGGCCTCATGTTCCGCACCAAGCTTGGCGACGGCGAAGGTATGCTGTTTTTCTACGGGCCCGAGCGCGAGATTTCGATGTGGATGCACAACACCTACATTCCGCTCGACATGCTGTTTATCCGCGCCGACGGCGTCATTCACCGCATCGAGGTCAAGGCCGAGCCGTTATCCGACCGTGTGATTTCGTCGGGCGGACCGATTGCGGCGGTGTTGGAATTGCCGGGCGGTGCTGCGGAGAAGCTCGGGATCAAGGCCGGAGACCGCGTCCGCCATGGGGTTTTCGGCGCGCCGGGCGCCCCGTCTCAGCCGGTTGCGCCAGCTTATTGAGGCGGCGTGACCGCATGGTCCTTGACCAGTGGCTATGAAACCTGCAAATGCCTTCTCATAAGTGTCGGGGCGTAGCTCAGCCTGGTAGAGCATCTGCTTTGGGAGCAGAGGGTCGTGGGTTCAAATCCTGTCGCCCCGACCATAATTTTCAATGACTTAGGCGAAAAGTTGCCTGCGCAAAAACGAGCCTTAAGTCATTTTCGAAGTCATTGTTTCGGTTTTCCACAAGCGCGCGGGGTGACTTCCTTGACCATTCGGAAAACCAAGGCCATGTAGTCCGTGCGGATCGCCGCGCTTGCGAAGAGCAACCGCTAGCGCACGACAGAAGCGGGCCGCGCACGATCCTACTGAGCAGACGAGCAACACGAGCAAATCAGCCGCGAATGGTCGCGGCGGACTGCTAACGCTTGAAGGCTTCGTAGATGGCGCGCCAAAACCGCAGTTCCGACAATTCCGCTTTTCCGGCCCCTCCTGCCCGCGTGCTCTTAAAGCCGCGTGACGTGGTGCGACTGACGACGATTAGCGCGCCGCAAATCCGGCGCATGCACGCGGCGGGCAAGTTCCCAAAGCCGGTGCGGCTCACTGAGGCGCGCATTGCATACTGGTCGGACGAAGTGGCCGCTTGGATCGCGGCTCGCGATGCCGAGCGCGATTGCCGAAGTCTCGAGTCAGCGAACCCCAACACTGAGGATATGCCGCCAATACCGCGCGGTGGCGTGCCTATTCGAAGGCGCCGGGCAAAGGCGGCCGAGCGCTAATCAGTGCGCGAGTGTAAGCATCCGTTACGGTAGGAGTAACGGACATGACGACGGAAAAAAGACTGCAACAGCCGCAACGATTCCCACGTGCAACTGCGATGTCATCGCCAGTGCAAAACTGACCCAGTCGCCGCTTTGAATCTGACCCACGGCGTTAGGTGGTTTCTCCGATGTGGAGGGGCCGATGCTGACACCGGAGGAACAGATGGAATTGCTTGTTTTGAAGAAACACGGGGAGAGCATACCAGCATGCTCGACCGCATACTGCATCACGCGACCGTGGTTCAGATCGCGGGCGAAAGCTACCGGCTCAAGGACAAGCGCCGCGCTGGCATCCTGGCGCGGCCCCATCAAGCTGTGACGGCAGCGCCAACGCAAGCTGCCAAAGGTAAATCGGCAAAAGAAGAAAAGGTTTAAGCGCCATACCTTCCGCGCGCGGAAGGTATGGCGATCTCAAATCGCGGGCGGGTCAGTTCCAAGTTGGCGACAGCAACAAACCAGGGTCAGATTCAATGTGGCGTTGACAACACGCCGCAACGAGCCTTAGGGCGGCCCTTGCGAATACGACATCTTGGCCAGCGTCATCTGATAGTTGATCGAGCGCGCCTGCTTGGCGGCGATCTCGGCCTGCAGCAGTTGAGCGATGACACGCTCGATCCCGTGGCTGCGCTTGACGCCTGCGGTGACGATGTCGTCGTAAGCGGCCCGCATGCCGGAGAGCTGCCGCTCATCAAGGAGTTGAGCGAACTCGCATTCGACGGATCGCCGATCAACGGCGGCCTGATCGAACAGCTCAGTTCCGGCGACTTCCTCGATACGTAGCGCAACGTCGTTCTCGTCGGCGGAACTGGCACCGGAAAAACCATATCGCCATCGGCAATGCCCGCAGCGTCATCCGCAAGGGCCGCAAGGCGCGCTTCTTCAACGTCGTCGATCTGGTCAACCGGCTCGAAGCTGAAACAAAAGCCGGCAGAGAGGGACCTCGGCCCGGAGCGAGGCTCCGGAACCAAAGCCGCTCCTACTTCAATGGGACTGCGATGCTCAGAAACCGAGAAGGCGTCTCACTTGCCAAATACCGCAGGTGGATAACCTGAAATAGGTGGTTGACGCTTTGGCTACTTTGCGGTCAAAAACCGGTACACTTGAAAGAACCGTGCGCCACAGGCTGCATGTTTTTTTTTATCCTGATGCCTCTCGCCTCCACACGTTGGGATCCCCAAATTGGCGAGATATTCGATCTCGACGTCGAAAATCCTAACGCCCCGCGGCGCAGCGGCGTGCGCGGCCGTCGAAGCTCCAAATACCGGCTTTCTTCAGATAGCCCTTCTCGTGTCGACCCAATATTTCTGAAATCCCATAATCCAGCCAGTGCTCCTTGGCTGCCGGCGCCACCCGAGCGCGGCACAGACTGAACTTGACCTCAAAACAAAAAGGACATGAGATGACTGAGCTGACCGGTATGCCGGTTTGGCGGGCTTTTGCTCGTCTGATTCCGGAAAAACCTTACTGCAGCAATGAACCGAGAGAAGGCCTATTCATAAGACCGCGGGAGACCGCGCTCAAATATAGCCATATCCAGGTCAATCACCCCCACTATCTTCAGTGGCTGGTTTTTGACATCGACCGAGAGGATGCCGCGTTCGCTTGGGAGGATGCCAACCTTCCAGCGCCAAGTTTTGTGGCCCAGAATAGTTCCAACTATCATGCCCATTGCGCCTATTTATTGAAGTGTCCCGTATATCTCGGGGCAAATAGCCCGGAGCATCCAACGCGGTACGCGATGGCCGTTGAACGCGGAATGACTCGCAGACTCGGTGCCGATCCAGGCTATGCCGGACTCATTGTCAAAAATCCATTGAGCTCACGGTGGCGTACACGCTGGCTTGCTGCGAGCGGATACGAGCTGAATGATCTCGAATCGTATCTGACATATCGTGACATGCGCGCACTTCCCCGGAATCAAAGCGAGCCTGAAACCGGCCGAAATAGCGAACTCTTTGAGATCCTTAGCAATCATGCCTCTCATGAGGTGAGGCGGTCAAAAACGCTTGGTGCGCCATATTCTGAATTTCTGACGAATGTTTATAACAAGGCTCTCCTCGTCAATCGGGAGTTTAGTCCCCCGCTCAGCTTCGCCGAATGTCGCTCCATTGCTAAGTCTGTGGCCCAATGGACTTGGAAACACTTCACTGCTGAACGGTTCGGCGCCATTCAGGCCCATCGGTCGGCTTTAGCGGCCAGGGCGCGGTCTATATGCTGCAAAAATACGAAGGAGGAGATAAGGAATTTTATCTGCGATTTGGATCCCACCAGATTAAACGATATGGGGCTATTACCTGATATGGGTGGTGGCAGTGCAGATGCAATTTCGGCCAAGCAGCTAATTCAAGGTATCGTTAAACGTTTTGATATCTCAGAGAGAACCGCTTGGCGTCATTTAAAGGCTATTAAATCAAGCGCCGCAAATTGCCCGCTGATGCGTTGTGATTAAATCCCAATTTTGTCGATTTCGGCGGCGATCAGACTTCGTCGCGCGTCTAACGCACTGATGGCATATTTCCCCGAACACCGAACAATGCCGAACCTATAAAAGGAGCTGGTGCTCACCGGCGCAGCAACATTGCAAACGTTGACGACTTAAAAGGGCAGTGTTTTGCGCTGCGATGGCGGCAACTTTGGATGATACCAACCACACCCGCACGATTCTCTGCCGAACTCCGGGACATCGAAGCCGAGCGAATCTGAAAACCAGGCGGACACGTGTCCGCGATGACACCAGTCAGTATCGTCAGACGCCTCGAAGCAGCAAAGCGCAGGAGTCTTTCCGGCCCCTAGGTCGAGCAATTCGGCGACAATGGCCCCAGGGTCGAGCTTGCCAAGGATCTCGTCAAAATACCGAATTCGATATTCGTCGGCCGATACCGACTTGAACCAGGGTCCTGGAGCGAGCTTTCGATAGACCCGATAGCCTGACGCAATACCTCTCGGCGTCCCGCGGCTGATACCGATCTTGATGTAGTCAGCCGGCAACTTCGTGAACCAACACGCCGTAACGCAGCGAGACTCTGAAGGCCGGCGGTGCGGCACGCTAGTCTTATTTGGGGCACTCACTTCAAGCCTACCTTTGCTAAATGCCCGGCCATGATTTTGCGATCAGCCTGCCGACCGTACCGTTGAATCATGCTCAGCGTTTTATGGCGGGTCGTCGCGGCGATTGCCGAATCCGAAACCCCGGCTTCCTTTGCGGCGACAACCAAACCGACGCGACCGCTGTGGCCGCTGAATCCGGCCGCGAGCTTTTTAGCCGTCTCGAGATCGGTATTATGGCTCCGGTAGTAGCGGACGATCGCAGCCTTAATCGCGATGTTGAAACCGTCGTGGGTCAAACGATGGGGCGTAAGATTGCCCCCAGGCGTAAGGCCCCGGCAAAATGGCGTGCCGGGCTCTATGCCGGCGTCGGCGATCCACTTTTCGAGTGCCGCGAACCCGCGCGGATTGTAATCCCGCAAAATTGTCACGAA